>NZ_JBFTQF010000017.1:0-121090 GCF_056398865.1 Arthrobacter sp. 01T419 | reverse complement strand
CCCCACCCCACACGCCAGGAGTGCGCGCCCGTACCCTAGGAGTGCGCCGCCCCCTCCAGGTTCCGGTCGGCGTCGGGCTCTGCATTTGCCGAAGTGGCGCCTTGGTGGCGCTTCCTCAGGACGAAGTAGAGGACGACGATACCGATGGCGAACGGGACCCCGAAGATCAGTGTCATCCGGAAGGCATCAACGAAGAGCGTTGTGACCATGATGGCAACCATGAGGATGGCTCCGGCCCAGGAGGCCGCCGGGTAGAACCGCAGCTTGTACGACAGAGCCGTCCCGTCGCGCTTCGCTGCGCGTCGGAACGCCAGATGGGTCACGAAGATCATGAGCCACGTGGCCATGGCCCCGAACATGGACAACGCCATCATGAAGGTGAAGCCTGACTCCGGATTCAGGGCGTACACGCAGGCCGCCACCGCGATTCCACCTGTGCAGAGGATCAGTGCGTTGACCGGGGAACTGTTCTTGTGAAGCCGCCCGAACACAGCGGGCGCCTGCCCGGCGCGGGACAAGCTAAACATCATGCGCGTGGAGATGTAGAGCTGCGAGTTCATGGCTGAAAGCGCAGCCACAATCACCACAACGTTGATGACGGAATCAGCGAACGGAATGCCAATGACCTGCATGACGGTGACGAAGGGGCTGTTTCCGGCAAGGATCTGGCTGACAGGTGCAATGGCCAGGATCAGCGCCAGGGTCAGGATGTAGAAGAGGAAGAGACGGAATACCGTGACCTTGAACGCCTTCTTGACGGCCGTTCCCGGATCCTTCGCTTCGCCTGCGGCAATGGCGATCATCTCCACCGAGAGGTAGCTGAAGATCGCCACAATCACGGCCACCCACATGCCGGACACGCCGTTGGGGAAGAACCCGCCCTCAGCAGTGTAGTTGTGGATTCCGTAGCCGGCCTCTCGCTTTCCAAAGACCAGGATGGCGGCGAGCAGGATGAATCCGAGGATGGCGAACACCTTGATGCTGGAGAACCAGTATTCCAGGGTGCCGAAGGCCTTGACGTTGAACATGTTGACCGCGATGAGAACACCAGCAAACAACAGGATCCAGACCAGCGGAGGAACTCCCGGGAACCACAGCTTCATGTAGTCCCCGATCGCAAGCACTTCGGTGCCCACGGCCAGCACAACGCAGGACCAGTAGAGGTACTTCACCAGGAATCCGGCGAGGGGCGAAATGTAGTGCTCGGCGAAAGCCCCGAAGGACCCGGTGGTTGAATGGGCCACGGTCATCTCAGCCAGCGCGCCCATCAGCATCACGGCGATCAGGCCACCGATCGCATAGCTCAGCAGGACGCTGGGTCCGGCGAAAGATATTGCGAACTTACTTCCGAGAAAAAGCCCAGTGCCGATCGCGCCGCCCAGCGCGATCATGGTCAACTGTGGGCTGGTGAGTTCGCGCTTGAGTCCGCTCTCGCGGTTTTTAATCAGGTCGAAGCTGTGTGACATCGTTGTCTCCTTGCTCGGAACTTCTTGGGGGTTAGTGCCTCAGGGGCTAGCGCTCCGGAATGACGGCGATGCCTTGGATCTCAATGAGGGCTTCCTTCTGCCACAGCCGGGTGACACCGATTCCGGCCATCGCGGGATACTCGGAACCGGCCATTTCGCGCCAGATCCGTCCAATTTCGCGGCCGTTGGCCATGTAGTCGTCCACGTCGGTGAGGTAGATGGTCACGCTGACCAGGTCCTCAGGTAGTCCGCCGGCTTCGCGCAGGGTGGTCAGCACATTGGAAAACGCCTGCGTGAACTGTTCCACGATCCCGCCGGGAACGATGTTCATGTCCTTGTCCAGGGCCGTCTGGCCACCCAGGAACAGAGTGTTTCCGGCGAGCATTCCGTGCGCAAAGCCTGACGGCTTCGGGAGCGACCCGGGATTGACGGTCTTGTGGCTCATAGTGTTCCTCCTCTTGATGGCGGCTGCGACAAGTTCGAAAAACCCCTGTGCAGATCATTCCCCGCCGTGCTACGTTGAGCATATGTGACGATCGTAAAAAAGTCGACACATCAGATTGAAGACACATCAGAATGAATGTAGGAATCGGCAGGACATGAAGGGACAACACGCATGAAGCTGGCCACCTTACGGACAGCCGACGGGGGCACGACGGCGGCGCTCGCCACCGGCGGGAACAGATACGTTCCGCTGCCGGCCAACGACGTCGGGGCTCTTCTCGCCGTCCGGGACTGGCGCGCGATCGTGGCAGCCGCCTTCGCTGCAGCCTCCGGATCAGATACGGTTTCCGCACCTGCCAGCGAGCTGGCGCCTCTGCTGCCGCGGGCCGGGAAGGTCATCTGCTGCGGGCTGAACTACGGCGACCACATCCAGGAGATGGGCCGCGAGTTGCCCGAATACCCCACGCTTTTCGCGAAGTACGCGGACACCCTCACCGGCCCGGCCGACACCATCCATGTCCACGGCAGCGCGAAGGTCGACTGGGAAGCCGAATTGGCCGTCGTCGTCGGCTCCGAGCTGTTCCGCGCGGACGAAGACGAAGCCCGGCAGGCAATCGCGGGGTACACGGTGGCCAACGACATTTCCATGCGCGATTGGCAGAGCCGGACCCTGCAGTGGTTCCAGGGCAAGGCATTCGACGGAACCACCCCCGTGGGACCGCTCATGGTGACTGCGGACGAGGTCGACGGCGACTTCGAGGTCCGCGGTTATGTCAACGGCGAGCTGGTGCAGTCGGGGAACACGGGCACCTTGGTGTTCGGCCCGGCGAAGCTCCTTTCCTACATTTCCCAGTTCACCATCCTGCGTCCAGGGGACCTGGTCCTGACTGGCACCCCCGGCGGAGTCGGCATGGGCATGACTCCCCCACGGTTCCTGAACGACGGCGATGTCCTTACCACCGAAATCGACGGGATCGGAAGGCTGGAAAACCATTTCCGGATCCACGCACCCGTCCCCGCGAACGCCTAGACCAATACCAACCACTTCAAAGGAGTGAGCATCATGAGCGAAACCGCCACCGAATACCGAACCGAAGGCGACAACTCCATCTACGCCCAGCCCGACGGCAAAGTGATTCCGGTCGTCACGCGCGCCGGCGAAGAGGATACCAACACGGCCCAGTCCGGCGATTGCGTCCGCGTCTCGGGCGTCAGCATCCAGCACACGCCGGCCACCAAGATCTGGTTCGGGCAGGTCTCCAACGTTCCCGGCTATCGTTCCCTGCCGCACCACCATGGCGAAGCGGAAACCGGCGGCTACGTGCTCCGCGGCCACGGACGCATCTACTTCGGCGAGAACTACTCCGAATTCCTGGACATGAAAACCGGCGACTGGGTATTCGTCCCGCCGTTCATGCCACACGTCGAGGCCAACATGTCCGTCACGGAAGAACTTGTCTGGCTGACCGCGCGCACCCCGGAGAACCTCGTGGTCAACCTCGAGGACGTTGCCGACGAGACCCTCGCCGACTTCCGCAGGGCCTGATGGACATGTCCACTGGAATCCTGACCTCGGAGACGTTCCTCAAAGCCATCGAGCTGACGGCCGTCCCCGCCCAGATCCACGACGAAGCCTACGAAGCCACTTCGCAGTACGTTCCGTGGCCCAAAGCCTACGGCGGAGACATGGTGGCCCAGGCCGCCGCAGCGATGATGCGCTCGGTGGACGCCGACCGCGCGCTGCATTCCATGCACAGCTACTTCATGCGCCCGGTGGAGATCGGGGCAACGGTCCGCTACGAGGTTGAACGCCTCCGCGACGGCCGGGGATACTCGACCCGAAGCGTGCGGGGCCACCAGAACGGCAAGACCGTCTACGCGGCGATGGGTTCCTTCCAGGTGCCCGAAGACGGCCCGGACTTCCAGCCGGTGGCGCCATCCGCCGTCGAACCCGAATCCCTTCGCAGCGCCGCCGAGGTGCTGCAGGGTGTCGAGGGGCCGGCTGCCGAGTACTGGTCGTCGAAACGCAGCTTCGACATGCGGCACATTCCCGGGCCGGTATATCTGCAGGTGGAAGGTGATTCTGTGCCGCATCAGGCCATCTGGGTGAAAGCGTTTGAGCACCTGCCCGACGCCGGCGGCGAACATGCCACCGCCGATCTGCACCGCGCCGCGCTGGCATACGTCTGCGACTACACCATCCTCGAGCCCCTGCTCCGGGTGAACGGGCTCCACTGGTCCAGCCCCGGACTCGCCACAGCCAGCCTGGACCACTCCATGTGGTTCCACCGGGACGGCCGCGCCGATGACTGGGTCCTGTACGCCCAGGAGGCGGTGTCCGGGCAAAGCAACAGGGGGCTGGCCACGGGCCGCTTCTTTGACAGGCAAGGACGCCTGCTGGCAACGGTTGCTCAAGAAGGCATGATCCGCGCCGGTTCCTGAACACCTTCGACTTATCCGCCGTATTACTGAAAGGAGTGGCCATGACAATGTTGAGATCAGCCCACGTGGACACCTTCACCCGCGACCACTTGCCACTGGCCGGCACGTGGCCGACCCTCGAATTCACCCTGCCGGAACTCCAGTACCCAGCGACGCTCAACGCAGCAGCGGCGCTCATTGACGGCGCCGTCGCAAACCATGGTGCCGGACGCCCCGCTCTGGTTACCCCGGACGGCACGGTCTGGACGTACGGTGAGCTGCAGCGGCGCGCCAACCAAGTTGCCCAGGTCCTCACCGAGGACCTGGGCGTGGTGCCTGGCAACCGCGTCATGTTGCGCGGTCCGAACAATCCCTGGATTGTCGCGGCCTGGCTTGGCGTGCTCAAGGCCGGTGCCGTCGTTGTCACCACCATGCCAATGCTGCGTTCCAGCGAGGTCGGCACGCTCATCAGCCTCACGCGTCCTGCCGTAGCCATCTCCGACCACCGGTTCATGGACGAACTGCTCGCAGCGGCAGGAGAGGACACCGTTGTCCTCTCCTACGGTTCCGACGACGCCGGCGACCTCACGTCCCGCTGTGCCGCCAAGAGCGGCGAGTTCACTGCCGTGCCGACCTCCGCCGACGACGTCGCGCTGCTCGGCCCGACGTCGGGCACCACGGGCACACCCAAGATCACCATGCATTTCCACCGGGACATCCTCGCGAACGCCGACACTTTTGCCCGCCATATTCTGCAGCCAACCCCTGACGACGTGTTTGCCGGTTCACCACCCCTCGCCTTCACGTTCGGCCTCGGTGGGCTGGTGGTCTTCCCCCTGCGCTTCGGCGCATCCTCGCTGCTGACAGAACGGGCCACCCCCGTGGAACTTGCCGAGAGTGCCGCCGCTGCCGGGGCCACCATCCTGTTCACTGCGCCCACTGCGTACCGAGCCATCCTCAAGGAAGGCCGCGGATCGTTGCTCCGCAAGCTCCGGGTGGCGGTCTCGGCGGGCGAACACTTGCCCAAGGAAACGTGGGAGGCAGTTCGGGAAGCCACAGGCCTCCGGCTCGTCAACGGCATCGGAGCTACCGAACTGTTGCACGTCTTCATTTCCGCGTCCGGGGACGACATCCGGCCCGGCACCACCGGACGGGCCGTGCCCGGGTACAGGGCAGCCATCCTCGACGACGAGGGCCTGGAACTAGGAGCCGGGCAGCTTGGGCGGCTCGCCGTCATCGGCCCCACCGGATGCCGCTACCTGGATGACCCACGGCAAACAAACTATGTGGTCAACGGCTGGAACGTCACCGGCGACACCTTCACGAGAGACGAGGACGGGTACTTCACCTATCAGGCCCGGTCGGACAACATGATCGTTTCCTCCGGCTACAACATCGGCGCCCCTGAAGTAGAAACCGCCATCGATATGCACCCGGACGTGGTGGAGAACGCCGTCATCGGCCGGCCCGACGAGGCACGCGGCAGCGTTGTTTGCGCGTTCATCGTCCTACGCGAAGGCGTCAGGGGCGATGACGCGAAGCGCAAAGAAATCCAGGACTTCGTCAAACGGACGATCGCCCCCTACAAGTACCCGCGGGACATCCGGTTCGTCGATGAACTTCCCCGCAATCCCAGCGGCAAGCTGCAGCATTTCAAGCTGCGCGACCGCGTCAACAACGACCCCGAACAGCTTGCCGGCGCAGGCCTGGGCCAGGCCTGAGAAGGAGCAAAAGCATGAAAATCGCAATCGTAGGAGGCGGCCCCGGCGGCCTGTACTTCGCGGCACTGATGAAGCAACTCGACCCGTCACACAAGATCACCCTCTGGGAACGCAACGCCGCCAGCGACACTTTCGGTTTCGGCGTCGTATTCTCCGATGAGACGCTCGGCGGCATTGGCAACGCCGACGCCGTGGTGGCCGAGTACATGAGCCGGCGCTTCGCCCGCTGGTCCGACATCGACATCCATTTCGGCGGGGAAACGGTGACGGTGGGCGGCCAGGGTTTTGCGGCCATGAGCCGCAAGGAACTGCTGGAACTGCTTCAGCGCCGGTGTGCCGAGCTCGGCGTCGACCTCCGTTTCCAGACCGTTGCGCCGCCGGTTGAGGAGCTTGAGGCCAACTATGACCTGGTCCTGGCAGCAGACGGCATCAACTCCCAGATCCGTGCTAAATACGCGGACTCCTTCACTCCAAGCCTGGACCTGCGGCCCAACAAGTTCATGTGGCTGGGCACGGACCAGGTGTTCGAGGCGTTCAAGTTCTTCGTCAAGGAAACCGAATGGGGGGTCATGCAGATCCATGGCTACCCGTACTCCGATGAAGGCTCCACGTTCATTGTCGAAATGCACGAAGACGTGTGGCGGGCTGCCGGCTTCGACGAGACCGCTTCCGACGTGTTCCCTCCCGGGGTCTCGGATGAAAAGGCGATTGCCAAGATCCGTTCCATCTTCGCGGAGGAACTCGATGGCTACGAGGTCCTGTCCAACAACTCCAAGTGGATCAACTTCACCACCGTGCGTAACGAGAGCTGGCGCCATGGCAATGTCGTGCTGCTCGGCGATGCGGCTCATACCGCACACTTCTCCATCGGTTCCGGAACCAAACTGGCCATGGAAGACTCCCTGGCACTCGCCGCATGCCTGCATGAACACCCAGATGTGGAGTCGGCGTTGTCCGCCTATGAAACCGAGCGTCGTCCGGTTGTCGCCTCCACCCAGCGCGCCGCCCAGGCTTCGCTTGAATGGTTCGAGCGGATCGCCCAATACAAGGAGCAGGATCCAACGCAGTTCGCCTTCAACCTCCTCACGCGGAGCCGCCGCATCACACAGGAAAACCTGCGGCTGCGCGACCCGGAATTCGCCGACGCCGTGGACCGCAACTTCGCCGAATCCCAGGGACTGGCAGAAACTGCCCCGGCCATGTTCCAGCCGTTCCGAATCGGCGGACTGGAACTCAAGAACCGCATTGTGGTCTCCCCCATGGACATGTACTCCGCGGTGGATGGCGTCCCGGGCGACTTCCACAAAGTGCACCTCGGTTCCAAGGCACTTGGCGGCGCCGGATTGGTCATGACCGAAATGGTGTGTGTTTCCGAGAGCGGGCGGATCACCCCCGGTTGCACCGGCCTGTACACGGAGGCACAGCGAGACAGCTGGAAGGAAATCGTGGACTTCGTCCATGCCAACTCGACGGCCAAGATCGGGGCACAGCTCGGTCATTCCGGCCGAAAGGGCTCCACCAAGCTCATGTGGGAAGGCATCGACGAGCCGCTCGCATCCGGCAACTGGGACGTTGTCGGCCCGTCGGCCCTGCCTTACGGTCCTGGCAACCAGACGCCTGTGGAACTCGACCGTGCAGGCATGGAAGCCATCAAGGCTGAGTTCGTGGCCGCGACCCTCCGTGCCGAATCGGCAGGCTTCGACCTCCTTGAAGTCCATGCCGCCCACGGCTACTTGCTTTCCTCTTTCCTCTCGCCCGTTTCGAACCGCCGGACGGACGAGTTTGGTGGCAGCTTGGAGAACCGCTTGCGGTTCCCCCTGGAAGTGTTCGACGCCGTCCGTGCGGCGTGGCCTGCCAGCAAGCCTGTGACGGTACGCATCTCCGCGACGGACTGGATCGACGGCGGCAACACCTCAGACGACTCGCTCGACATCGCGCGGGCATTCGTGGCCCACGGCGCCGCGGGCATCGACGTCTCCACCGGCCAGGTCGCCAAGGAAGAACAACCGGCTTTCGGCCGCAGCTACCAGACGCCATTCGCCGACCGCATCCGCCAGGAAGTTGCCGCTCCCGCGGGAGCAGCGGTCATCGCCGTCGGCGCCATCTCCAGCTTTGACGACGTCAACTCCATCCTCCTCGCAGGACGGGCGGACCTCGTGGCGCTTGGCCGGACGCACCTGTTCGACCCCCAGTGGACGCTCCATGCCGCAGCCGAGCAGGAATACCAGGGCCCCGGCGCGCAATGGGTGCCACAGTTCCGGGCGGGCCGACGCAAACCGCCGAGCTCCCGCACGGATGCCGTAAGGCCCAGGCTTTCACTCTTGAAAGAGCCCGAGTCCGACGCCGACAACACGCACCTGCGCTGGACCCCCAGAGCAGTCTCCGCGCCAGCACTGGCCAATTAGGCTGGACGCATGGCTATCATCCACAGAGCGACTCTGCGTCCCAGCAAATTGGAGCTCATTGAAAAGTACCTGCCCGCCCAGACATGGTTCACCAAAGATGGCTCCGCCCCGCCTGAGCTCCTTGGCGCGTACCGCTTCGATGATCCGGACGGCGAAGTGGGCCTCGAGACACATCTGGTCTCCCACGGCAGCAAGGTCTATCAAGTTCCGTTGAGTTACCGGGGATCGGAATTGTCCGGCGCCGAGGGCTCACTGCTCGGCACCATGGAACATTCCGTGTTGGGCAAGCGGTGGGTGTACGACGCCTGCGCCGATCCCGTCTACGTCACTGCCCTGGCCACCGCCATCCTCACGGGACAGCGGGAAGCCCAGCAGTTCGTGGAGGTCGACGGCGCGTTGCAGCCACGTACGGGCTCCGTCAAGGTCAAGGGCAGTGGAACGCCGGGTAGCGAAGTCCCTCCACTGAGCCCGGCAGCGCCGATCACCCAGGACACCATCACCCGGATCGAGGCCGGTGAGCATACGCTGCTGGTGAACCGTGTCCTCGATCTCGGGACACAGGGTCCGGAAGATTCTGCTGCCCTCCGGGGCACGTGGGCCGATCAAAGCAGTCCCGTGCTGCTCGCGGCGCTCTCGCAGGCCTAGCGGACTACTCCCCCGGACGCGGCCGCCACACGACAACTGCCTGGGACCGCGCCCGGGGGCGCTGCCCGCGGGCCAGGCTGACGACGTCGCCCGCTGCTCCTGCCGCAAAAACGCGGGCCTCCACCGGGCCCCGCCGGCGTTGCAGTTCCTCGCTCAGCTCGGCCACGCGGTACTGCAGTGCGGCCACTTGGTTTTCGAGATCAAGGATCCGTTTGATGCCCTCAAGGGAGACGCCTTCGTGGGAGAGCCGCTGGACTTCGCGCAAGCGGTCGATATCCCGCTGGGAGTAGCGCCGGGACTTACCCGGCGCTCGGCTCGGCGACACGATGCCGAGGCGATCGTACTGGCGCAGGGTCTGCGGGTGCATGTCAGCCAGTTCGGCCGCGACGGAGATGACGAAGATCGGCTGGTTGATGTCGATGCCCATGACGACGTCCCTCCTGTGTGTTGCCGCCGCTACAAGCGGGCCTTGGCGGCCAGGTCGTGGCGGGGATCGGCGTCGGAAGTAGCCGCGGCGAATGCCTTGACGGCCTCCTCGGCCTCTTTGTTAAGGTTCTGCGGGACGGCGACGTCGATTGTCACCAGCAGATCGCCGGTGCCCTTCGTCGTCTTGACGCCACGGCCCTTGACCCGGAGGGTGCGCCCGGAAGGCGTGCCGGCCGGGACGCGGACGGTGACAGAGTCGCCGTCGAGCGTTGGCACGTGGATGTTGGCACCCAACGCGGCTTCAGCGAAAGTCACCGGCACGTGGATGCGGATGTTGTCGCCGTCGCGGTTAAAGAAATCGTGTGGCTTGACGTTCACCGTGATGATGAGGTCCCCGTTGCCGGCTGCTCCGGGATTGCCTTTGCCGCGCTGACGGACCTTCTGGCCGTCCCTGATGCCCGCGGGAATCTTGACGTCGATGACGTTGCCGTTGCTTTCGCGCAGGCTCACCGTGGTGCCGTGGATGGATCCGGCGAAGGAAATGGAGGTGGACGCCGTGCGGTCGCTGCCCTTTTGCGGGGCGCGCTGGAAGCCGGTCTGTCCACCGCCGAAGCCGCCGCCGAACAGGTCGGCGAACTCGGGGGGGATACCGCCGGCACCGGCAGGCTGACGTGCTCCGCCGCCGAAAAGTCCGCCGAACAGGTCCTCGAAGCCACCATTGGCCGGCCCGCCGCGTCCTGCTGCCCCCGGAGCGAATCGTGCCCCGCCCATGGCACGGATGGCATCGTACTGCTGACGCTCCTCGGCATCCGAAAGCACTGAATAGGCCTCCGAGATGTCCTTGAACTTCTTCTCGGCAGCAGCATCCCCGGAATTGGTATCCGGATGATACTTCCGCGCAAGCTTGCGGTACGCCTTCTTAATGTCAGCGTCAGAGGCGTCCTTGGCGACACCAAGGATGGCGTAAAAATCCTTCTCAACCCAGTCCTGGCTGGCCACTCGGCTTCTCTCTTTCTTCTGGTTAAGTTGCGTGCGCTCCGCGATGCATAGGCCCCCGCCCCTTCGCGTGGCGGCTAAGTCCTACGGACTTCAGCCGCCACGCTCCGGCAGGCCCGATGCCACTCCCGGGGCCTATGCTTCGCTTCGCGCCTGCTGTCATCTCACCTCAGGCGAGCTTACAGCGGGCGCGAAGCCGGATATGGGGCGGCGGTGTGGAGGGCACCGCCCCATATCCGGCGAAGCGCCACGGTGAGCACACCCAGCGCGGCGAGCCCAACTAAGGCGGGACCTAAGCAGGCACAGCCACAATTACTTGGGCCGCACGCAGCACCCGGTCGCCGGAGCGGTAGCCGGAGCGCAGCACTTGGCTGACGGTGTCCACTTCGATGTCCTCGCCCGGCTGCTGGATGAGGGCTTCGTGGATCGTGGGGTCGAATTCGACGCCAGTCTCCGCGATGCGCTCCAGGCCGTACGTCTTCAGCGCAGTCTCCAGCTTGGCGGCGATCGCGGCGAACGGGCCGTCCACGAGGTCGCCGTGCTGGCGGGCGGCGTCGACGTCGTCGAGCACCGGCAGGAGGGAGTTCAGGACGCCGATGACGGCCATTTCCCCTGCGACGGCGCGGTCGCGTTCGACGCGCTTGCGGTAGTTGACGTACTCAGCCTGCAGGCGCAGGAGGTCGTTGCGGAGTTCCGCGGCCTCTGCTTGTGCGGCGGCACCGGGGGCTACCGACTCTTCAGCCGGAACCTCGACGCCGTTGAGGATTTCCTCAGCCTGGGACAGGGCATCGCCCTCGGTGGCAGAGGCGTTGGAATCAGCTGCCGATCCTTGGGTGTGGCGGGCGGCCCCGGTCTCCGGGTCGACCTTGCGGTTGTCCCGTATGACCGGCTTGTGCTGTTCGTTGCCCTCGTTGCTCGAACGTGAGTGCTCTGCTTCGTTGCCGTGGTGAGGCATGCTTACTTCTTTTCGTCTTCGTCGATGATCTCGGCGTCGACGATGTCCTCATCGCCGGAGGCAGAACCAGCCTTGGCACCGGCGGGAGCGCCCTCAGCACCAGCGGCGCTGCTTGCACCATCCGGGGAACCTGCGTGCGAGTAGATCGCTTCGCCGAGCTTGGACTGCGAGTGCTGCAGCTTCTCGAAAGCGGTCTTCACTGCTGCGTCGTCGGTGCCTTCGAGGGCCTTCTTGAGGGCGTCGACGTCGGCCTTGACCTCGGTCTTGACCTCTTCAGGCAGCTTGTCGTCGTTTTCGGCGATGAGCTTGTCCACGGAGTAGGCGAGCTGCTCGGCGGTGTTGCGGGTGTCGGTAGCCTCGCGGCGGGCCTTGTCCTCGGCTGCGTGCTCCTCGGCTTCACGGACCATGCGGTCGATGTCTTCCTTGGACAGCGCGGTGCCGCCGGTGATGGTCATCGACTGCTCCTTGCCGGTGCCCTTGTCCTTCGCGGAGACGTGGACAATGCCGTTGGCGTCGATGTCGAAGGTGACCTCGACCTGCGGGACGCCGCGCGGTGCGGGGGCGATGCCGGTCAGTTCGAACGTGCCCAGCGGCTTGTTGTCGCGGGTGAATTCACGCTCGCCCTGGAAGACCTGGATGGCCACGGACGGCTGGTTGTCGTCAGCGGTGGTGAAGGTCTCGGAACGCTTGGTGGGGATAGCCGTGTTGCGCTCGATCAGGTGCGTCATGACGCCACCCTTGGTTTCGATGCCGAGGGACAGCGGGGTGACGTCGATCAGGAGAACGTCCTTGCGCTCGCCCTTCAGGACACCGGCCTGCAGTGCTGCGCCAACGGCAACAACTTCGTCCGGGTTGACGCCCTTGTTGGGCTCCTTGCCGCCGGCGAGTTCCTTGACGAGGTCGTAGACGGCGGGCATACGGGTGGAGCCACCCACCAGTACGATGTGGTCGATGTCGGAGAGCTTGATGCCGGTTTCGGCGATGACGTCGTGGAACGGCTTCTTGGTGCGCTCCAGCAGGTCCTTGGTGAGGTCCTGGAACTTGGCGCGGGTCAGCTGTTCGTCCAGGTGGACCGGGCCGTCCGGGGTGACGGAGAGGTACTGGAGGGAAACGTTGGTGCTGGTGGAGGAGGACAGTTCCTTCTTGGCCTGCTCGGAGGCTTCGCGCAGTCGCTGCAGCGCGATCTTGTCCTTGGAGAGGTCGATGCCCTTGACCTTGAGCTGGTTCAGCAGGTAGTCAACAACGCGCTGGTCCCAGTCGTCGCCGCCGAGGCGGTTGTCGCCGGCAGTGGCGCGGACCTGGATAGTGGAGAAGCCGTCTTCGTCCTTGCCGACTTCCAGCAGGGAGACGTCGAACGTTCCGCCGCCGAGGTCGAAGACCAGGATGAGTTCGTCTTCCTTGCCCTTGTCCAGGCCGTAGGCGAGTGCAGCCGCGGTGGGCTCGTTGACGATGCGCAGGACGTTAAGGCCAGCGATTTCGCCGGCTTCCTTGGTGGCCTGGCGCTCGGCGTCGTTGAAGTAGGCCGGGACGGTGATGACAGCGTCGGTGACCTTTTCGCCGAGGTAGGACTCGGCGTCGTTCTTCAACTTCATGAGGATGCGCGCGGAGATTTCCTGCGGCGTGTACTTCTTGTCATCAATGGCGACGCTCCAGTCGGTGCCCATGTGGCGCTTGACGGAGGCGATGGTCCGGTCGATGTTGTTGACAGCCTGGCGCTTGGCGATTTCGCCAACCAGGACTTCACCGGACTTGGAGAATGCAACGACCGACGGCGTGGTGCGGCCACCCTCGGCGTTGGCAATGACGGTGGGCTCGCCACCTTCGAGAACAGAGACGACGGAGTTGGTGGTTCCGAGGTCGATACCTACAGCGCGTGACATATGTTGCTTCCTTTCAATGGCCGACGATCGAGATTTCACCCGCTACCTCAACCCATCGAGGGGTCCGGAGCCGGGAAGCACTCAACATTCGGCTAGTTGAGCGTTCTCCACTCAACTGTACTCAGGACTCGCTCAAAGTCAATCCAAAGTTGAGTCGAGTACGCTCAACCTGAGGGCCGACGTCGAACTCGCGGGAACAGTGCCGGTTCGCGTGAGCGCTCCGGCGACTCCGCAGCGTTCCGGCGATGTCGACGGCGGGTGTTCCGTCAGGCGGAGGCTGGCGGCATCGGCTTGTAGACCCATGCCACCAGCACCACGGAGATGATCATCAGGAGGAACCACGAGACAAGTTTGTCGGCGGACACCAAATGCCAGCCATCCAACTGGCTCGGATACAGCCACGCGTGCGACCATGTGGCGATGTTCTCGGCTATCCAAATAAAGAGCGCCACCAGCAGGAATGCCACGATCAGCGGCATCCGGAACCGGCGCCGGAACACCCGGAAGTACATGACGCACCGGCCATAGATCACCACGACGCCGGCCAATAGGATCCAGCGGGCATCGACGATGTAATGGTGCGAAAAGAAGTTCACGTAGACGGCGGCGGCCAGGATCGCGGTGATCCAGCGCCGCGGATATCTGGAGAAGCGCAGGTCGAAAACCCGGTAGACGCGCACCATGTACGAACCGACCGCGGCATACATGAAGCCGCTGAAGAGTGGAACGGCGCCCACCCGAAGGACGCCCTCCGCCTCATATGACCACGAGCCGACGTCGGTCTTGAACAACTCCATGACCGTCCCCACAAGGTGGAAGAGCACGATCACCCTGAGCTCGCGCAAAGTTTCCAGCCTCGTGGCGACCATCAGGACCTGGATCACGACGGCGGCAATCGTCAGGAAATCGTTCCGGGCCAGTCCGGCGCCGGCTGGATACCAAAGGTGCGCACCGAAAATGACGGCGAGGAGCGAAGCACCGAAGATGCACGCCCATGCCTGCTTGAGGCCGAATACCGCGAATTCCGTGAGCTTGGTTCGGACGCCCCGGGCAGGCGCGTGGTCCAGGAAGCGGCTTGCACTCCCATCGATAAATTCCTCTACCGCGGTGAGTTCACGCATCGGCGCGGTGATGGCCGAGCTGGCCAAGATAGTAGTTCTTCGGCCAATGCCTGACCTTCTCCGGCAACCTCGGATAAGCAAGGGCCAAGAGGCGCATGGTGCCATCAAAACCGCGCCGATGCCGTGCATCCCATGGCAGCCCGAAACCCTCGCGAAGCTGTTCCGTCAGCAGGCCTGCCGTGAGCAAGCGGGCCAACGGCATGGTCAGGCGCAATAAGAGCGGCCCGCTTGTCGGGTAAAGCAGGTCCCGGGCAACCCTCAGGGCGGCCGCATCCGGTTCCAGGTTCCCCAACGATTCGTTCCAATAGCGCGCGAAGGCCGAGCGGTCGGCGGGCCAGAGCTCGGCGGGAAGCTGCAGGGCTGTGCCGATCCGCGCATACTCACGATAGATGCGATCGGCAGTGTCGTCGTCGAGCGTTCCATGGACTTTTTCGTAGACGGTGACGGCGGTGTCATAGAGGGTCGCCACCACCCACAACTGGGATTGCGCGTCAAAGGCGTCGTACCCCTTCGATGCACCATCGGCAGCCCGGCGAACAGGGGCGTGAGCGCGGTTCACAGTCCGGCGCACAGCGGCCAGCTGCTCTTCGGAGCCGTAGATCACCGCATAGACGTACGTCAGGGTGGCGCGCAGCCGGTCCAATGGCCGTTCGGCGAAATTGCTGTGCTCGGCGACGCCATGACCGACCGCCGGATTGGCGATCTGCATCAGGACGGCGCGGCCGGCTCCGGCGAGCAAAACGCCCTCCGCGCCGATGTCAGCCAGTCCTCGAGCCATCTAGATACTCTACCGTCGGCGCCTGCAACCCCACGATCCCCAGCAGGACCTCGAGTTGGTGCTCAAACAGCTCGTCCCGCGCGGCGAAGGTATCAGCCCCGTATTGGCCGAACACCTCGAAGCTGATTGCGCCGAAAACCGAGGTCCACACCAGCACGCCTCGGGCCAACGCAGGCTCCGGCACTGCCAGGCCCAGTTCCGCGCGGATGGCCGCCAGGTCCGTGGCAAGGGCAGGAGGAACGACGACGGCGGGCGCCACTTCCGTGGACAGGGCACCTGCGCGATGGGCGGCGTCGAAGATCCCCACCATCCGGTAGATCACTCGCGTTCCGGGTTCCGTGGTGCGCTCGGCTGGCGCCTGGTAGCCGGGGACCGGGCTGCCGAACAGGAGGGCATAGCTGGCGGGCTCGCGCAGGGCCCACTTCCGAACGGCCCTTCCGAGCGCCAGGAACCTGCCGCGGTAATCGCCCTCGGGCAGGGCGTCGACGGCGGCGTCCACTTCGTCGCCCAGCTCGCCGTAAGCGTCAATCAACAAGAGGGTCAGCAGTTCATCGCGACTCTCCACATAGCGGTAAACGGCGGAGGACACCACGCCAAGATCCCGAGCGACAGCCCGGAGGGACAAGCCCGCGGCACCATGCAGCGCAAGGTGCTGGCGGCCCAGCCGGATGATGTCCGCAACGGTCTGGACCCGGGCTCGTTCGCGCGGAGTCGATTGTTTGGCCGCTGCGGCGGGAGGGAGGTCCATGTATCCAGCATGCCACAAATGAGAGCAGTGGCAACAAATGTGAGCAGTGCTCTTGACACGTGCCCCGAGAGGACTCATCCTGAATTCAGAGAGCAGTGCTCTCGGTTACAAATTCCCATCCAGAAAGCGAGAATCACCATGTACGTCGTCACAGGAGCGGGCCCCGTCGGCTGGACCATTGCCGGGCAACTCGCGGAGCTCGGAGAACAGGTGCGCGTCCTGACGCGCTCAGCCAGCGGCCCCGACCACCCGCTGGTCGAGAAGCTCCGCGTGGACGTCTCGGACCCAGCCAAGTTGGCGCAAGCCTTCGCCGGCGCCACGGCCGTCTTCCACTGCATCCACGGCTCCGCCTACCGGGCCAAAGCCTGGGCGGCCGAGCTTCCTGGAGCAGAGCAAGTGGTGATGGACGCCGCTGCGGCGGCAGGCGCCGTCGTCGTCTTCCCGGAAAGTCTTTACTCCTACAGCGAACCGGACAAGACCATCACTGAAAGCAGCCCGCGCGAAGCGGCTGGCGGCAAGCGCGGGATCCGTTCCGCCCTGCTGAAGGCGCGGGAAGCTCACCCGGCGAATACCGTCAGCGTCGTGTCGGGGGACTTCTTCGGGCCACGGGTTCGTTTGGCTCACGCCGGCGAGCGCATGGTCCCGCTGGTCCTCAAGGGGAAAACAGTTCAGGTCCTCGGAAGCGCCGATCAGCCCCATGCCTTCACCTACGTCCCGGATCTTGCCGCAGCCATGATCGCTGCCGCGCAGAAGCCCGAACTCTGGAACTCGGTGCTGCACGCTCCCACGGGGCCGGCCTTGACCATGCGGGAAATCGCGGGAAACTTCGCACGCTCGGCCGGCGTTCCGGAACCGAAGCTGAGCGTGATTCCCGGTTGGTTACTCCGGACCCTCGGCCTGATTTCGACGGACATGCGGGAGCTGGCCGAAATGCTGTACCAGTTCGAGCGGCCGTTCGTCATGGATTCCACGGCAAGCCAGGCCAAGCTCGGGCTGGCACCGACGCCGCTTCCGGAAGCGATGGCGGCAACCGTTGCCTGGTGGCGCGAGCAGGAAGCCGTGGCTGCGGGAACCCGCTAGGTCCAGCCTGGCGGCACTCCGAACATAGGATGATTCTCGGAGTAGGCGCACAAGCGACATACCGACTAAGCAGGGGGCCGTGATTGGACAAGCTTGTGGAGATGGCCTTGTCGGACTGGTTTTCCTTCATACCTGGGATCATTGCGATCTGGGCCTTCGTTGTGGCATTGCGGGCCAGACCGGTCCCTTTGATGAAACGCAGCCGGATCAGCGCTATGAGGGATCTCGGAATCGTCCCGCAAGAAAGCAATCGCAGGGTTCAGAGCATTGCGGAAAACGGCCCGGCGACCGCTGCAGACGAGCTGAATTGGCTGGCCACTGTCTACCGCGGCCTGGCACCTTCGGGAAACCAGGTCTGTGGAAAAGGCAATCCGATGCCGTTGACCTTCGCCACCTCCAGCGCCGCCTTGCTCGGGCTTTCCCAGGCTTACGCCAGGTACGCGGCAAAACTGCGAAGCGGCTCCTTCTTGGGCACGGCCACGGCACCCCTCATCGTCCACGAAGCGCAGACAGCATTGGAGACGTCGGCCGTTCTCGCCTCGGCAGCCTCTGGTGGCGGGGCGGAAACTCCATGCAGGTGCATGAACGTTCACCTGAAACTCCCGGGCAACCGGACTTTCGACCTGTGGCAGCTCCCTGACGTCGAAGCAGGCACCCTTGCCTACGATCTCTTCGTCAGCTATCGCCGGCACAGAATTGCCCCGATCTTCCGCGAGGCCGGGCCGGGAAACAGCCCCGTGGCCATCGAAGCGGACGGATTGGAAACCGAATGCCTTCCCGCGACGCATGCGGAAGCGGAAATCCTTCGAAAGAAGTTTCGCGACCCACGCGTCTTTGACAGCGTTCTGCCAAGTCTCATTGACTGGCGAGCTGAAAGAGACAACGGAAACGGGCGGCTGAGATTGCATCTCGCCATGGCCGAAACCACGTACTCCGCGGTTCTGACTGATCACTATCCGGAGACTTTCAAGGATCTGAAGCCGAGTCCTGGCGCCTTGCCCAGAAGCGCGGATGGGAAGAATTCGAAGTTGTTGACCTTGTCCACTGTTCTGGTCACAGCAGACAGGAAGTTGCTCTTCGCAGGACGATCGAAAAACGCGGGGTCACACGCCGGACTCTTCGGGCCAGCGGTAAACGGCAACCTTGAACTTCGCCCCCGTGATGGCATCCTCTCCGATGCAGACATGCGAGGGATACCCGATCCGAGGCGCGCCCTTGCGCGTGAAGCGCAGGAGGAACTCGGGGTAAACCTGGATCCCCAACAGATTCGGATTCTTGGCCTCGCCAAGTTCACCGTGGAAACCGAGCGCGGAACCCACTTGCTGATGTCGTCCAGCCATTTGGCGCAAACAGCAGCCGAAGTGGCCGATTGCGTTCGCCTTGCCGATCCGTTGGAAGGGCGTTGGGAACTTGGTGGCGAAATTCTGGCGGTTCCGCTTCCGACCGAAGACTGCGAAGTTGACCCGCTGCTGTCTTGGCTGCTCCATAACCCGCGCCTTACCCCGCATGCTGCACTAACTGGCATCGCGACCGTCGCAAGTCAGCTCAGGGTCAAGCCGGATCAGCTACTTCGGCTTGCCTCCGGGGATGGCGATGGGACTGTCCCTTTCGAGACCATCCCTTTGAAGTGGTAATTGGCCACCTCGTGCCAAGCCGAGAACCATCGAATGGAGTTACTACTGATGTCCCGATGACTCGCAGGCCAGTGCGGGAGTAACGTAGAGCACATCGGCTGTGCTGGACCACTTAGTGGACTGGGGTGTCACCGTGGGTGTTGTGCGATCATCGTTGACCGAGCTCCTCGGGATACTTTCCGACGCCGTTTCACCTGAGCGTGTCCGCTTCGATGACGGCTCTGAACCACTCACCGGTCAATCCTCCGCTGCACCTGTCACCGTCCACGCCGTCGCCATGAACAGGGTGGGCCGCTCGAGGCGGGAAGGCCCCTTGTTGGACCTTGAGCTGAAGGTAGCCGTGGAATGCCACGGTCCCAGGCAACTGGACAACATGGAGAAGCTGCTGCTGGCCGTCGAGCATCACAACCAGTACTCCGTTGTCTCTAGTGGCGAGTTCCAGCCGGACGAATACGATGCCGGGATCCGCCAGGGCCTCGGCTTCCTCGTCCGCATTCCTGTGGGCATCCGCTTCGACGAGCTTTCCGGCCCTCCGGTCACTGAACCGCTCGTCGCTACTACCACGGTGGCCCGCCGGATCCACGGCCGGCTGGTCGATGTTCACAACAAGGGCATCCCGGATGCCTACATCCGCCCGCATTCGTCCGCCACCGCCGTTGTGAGCGATCCCACCGGCCATTTCGAGGTACTTGCCTCGGCGGACGAGCTCCAGCACTTTGTCGTGGCAGTCCGCGGCACTGAACGCGAAGTCTCAGCCAATACGAGCAGCCTGCCGGTCATCATCCAGTGGGAGTGAAAGGGAGCACCATTCGGTGCCCTGCATGGATGCGAAACCCTGACACACACGTCATCACGCGCGGTCAAGCGCCGGACATGCAATGATCAACCATGCGTCCTATGCAGCACTCCAGCAAACTCCAGAACGTCCGCTATGAACTCCGTGGGCCCATCCTCCAAGCGGCCAAGACCATGGAGGCCGAAGGGCACCGCATCCTCAAGATGAATCTCGGGGATACGGCGCCATTTGGCCTGGAAGCGCCGGAGTCCGTTGTGGTGGACATGATCCACCACCTCCGCGGCGCCCAGGGGTATAGCGATTCGAAAGGTATCTTTACGGCGCGGACCGCGATTTCGCAGTACTACCAGACCAAGAACCTGATGAATATCGGCGTCGAGGATATCTTCATCGGTAACGGCGTCAGCGAACTGATCTCCATGACGCTGCAGGCTTTCCTGGAGAACGGCGACGAGGTCCTCATCCCCGCGCCGGACTATCCGCTGTGGACGGCCACAGTGACCCTCACGGGCGGCAAGCCGGTGCATTATCTCTGCGATGAGGGCCAGAATTGGTGGCCGGACATGTCCGATGTCGAAGCCAAGATCACCAAGCGCACCAAGGCAATCGTCATCATCAACCCGAACAACCCCACGGGCGCGGTATACCCCCGCCACATCCTGGAGCAGTTCGCGGCACTGGCACGCAAGCACGATCTTGTCCTGTTCTCGGACGAGATCTACGAAAAGATCCGATACGAGGACGCCCAGCACATCCACACGGCGTCCATCGCAGACGATATCTGCATCCTGACATTCAGCGGCCTCTCCAAGGCCTACCGGATGCCGGGCTACCGCGCAGGATGGGTCGCAGTGACCGGCCCACACGCTGCCACCGCTGAATACCGTGAAGCATTGGAGCTCCTGGCATCACTCCGGTTATGCTCCAACGTGCCTGCGCAACACGCGATCCAGACCTGTTTGGGCGGCTACCAAAGCATCGAGGAACTCATCAAACCCGGCGGCCGGCTCCGGGAGCAACGGGACCTGGCCTTGAAGCTCCTCACTGCGATCCCCGGAGTGAGCTGCGTTCCAGCGGCCGGGGCCATGTACCTGTTCCCCCGCCTGGATCCTGAGATCTACCCGATAGAGAGCGACGAGAAATTCGTCTTGGACCTCCTACAGGACCAGAAGATCCTGGTCTCCCACGGCTCGGCCTTCAACTGGCCCACCCCGGACCACTTCCGCTTTGTCATCCTGCCCTCCGTTCGGGAGATCGAGGAGGCCGTGCGCAGGATCGCGACATTCCTTGCCGCCTACCGGAACCGGCCTAAGGAATAGGGTCCTTCCCGAGGACCCTATTCCTTAGGCCCGGCGCGCTCCCCACGACGCTCGCTCACTTATCGCCGGGTTTCCGACAACGCTCGCTCACTAGACGTGAGCGAACGTCAGGATGATGGTCCGTCACCGCAGTCGTGTTGCGGGCCTATAGCGACAACAATTGCGAGCCAGTGGTGGAATTCCGCTCGCTTTCGACTCCACCGGGGTAGCGTTTCCCTATGAACGAGCAGAAGCCTGAAGACGTTTACACACACGGCCACCACGAGTCCGTCGTACGCGCCCATGCCTCCCGCACAGCCGAGAACTCTGCCGCGTTTGTCATCCCGCATCTCACCGCCGGGACATCAGTGCTCGACGTCGGATGCGGACCTGGGAGCATCACCTGCGACTTCGCGGAGCTGGTGGCTCCCGCGAAAGTAGTCGGGCTGGACCGTTCCGCCGAGATCGTGGCCCAGGCCGCCTCGCTCGCGTCCGAGCGCGGCGTGGAAAACGTGGAATTCGTGACCGGCAACATCTACGACCTGGACTTCGAGGACGAAACTTTCGACCTCGTCCACGCGCACCAAGTCCTACAGCACCTGACCGATCCCGTGGCCGCATTGCGGGAAATGCGGCGGGTCGCCAAGCCCGGTGCCATCGTGGCGGTGCGCGACGCCGATTTCCACGGCATGAGCTGGTACCCGGAAGTCCGCGAGCTCGACGATTGGATGGAGCTCTACCAGAAGATCGCCCGCCGGAACGGAGCAGAGCCCGATGCCGGGCGTCGGCTCGTGTCCTGGGCGCAACAGGCGGGCTTCACCGACGTCGCGCCCTCCAGCAGCAACTGGCTGTACGCCACCGCGCAGCAGCGCCGCTGGCAGTCCCGGGTGTGGAGCGAGCGCGTCCTGCACTCCGCTTTTGCCGAACAAGCGCTGGAATACGGCCTGGCCAACGAGGCAGACCTGGCCCGGATCGCCGCCGGTTGGCACCGCTGGGGCTCCACGGATGACGGCTTCTTCTTGATCCCGAACGGCGAAGTCATCGCGCGGGCGTAGGGGCCCGCCAAGAGTTTTTGGGAAATTCCATCGACCCATGTCGAAAACCAGCCTGCAGTTCCGACCCATGAATGAAAGCGCCCCAAACGGAGCGCCCCTCACAAGGAGTTCGAGATGAAATACATGATCATGATGTTTGGTTCTGCCGAGGGCATGATGGAAACCGCCGATCCCGAATGGATCAAGGAAATGATCGGGTTCATGATCCAGATCGACAAGGACCTCACGGATTCCGGCGAGATGGTTTTCAACGCCGGATTGGCCGATGCCAGCACCGCCAAACTGGTCAAGCAAACGGACAACGGGGTCATCACCACCGACGGGCCTTTCGCCGAAGCCAAGGAATCCCTGATCGGCTACTGGGTGGTGGACGTGGCCAGCGAGGAACGGGCCGTGGAGATCTGCTCCAGCATCGTGAAGTACGCGCCTGTCGTGGAGCTTCGCCGTGTCCAGGACGAGCCGCCGGAGGTCTAGAGTTTGGCCGAGCCTTCCGGAGGATCTACGTTCGAGGACCTGCTGCGCACGCTCGCGCCGCTGGTCCTTGGCGTGCTCGTGCGCAGGCATGGCCAATTCGCCGAGTGCGAGGACGCTGTCCAGGAAGCACTGCTGGAGGCGTCATTGCAATGGCCCACCTCCGGCGTCCCGGACAGTCCCAGGGCGTGGCTGGTCACGGTGGCCGTCCGTCGCTTGGTGGACCACTGGCGCAGCGAGAGTTCCCGGCAGGCTCGCGAGGAACGTGCCGCGGCCTTGGAACCGCCGCCCAGCGAGGACCCCTCCCAAGACAGTGACTTGGGCGGGTTTGCAGAAGATACCCTCACCCTCCTTTTCCTCTGTTGCCACCCCGCTCTCTCAGCACCCTCGCAGCTGGCACTGACATTGAGGGCAGTTGGGGGGCTCACGACGGCGGAAATCGCCAGCGCATTCCTCGTCCCGGAAGCCACTATGGGGCAGCGGATCAGCAGGGCGAAGCAGAGCATCAAGAAGGCGGGGCCCATTTCGAGCTCCCTGTAGCCGCCGAGCGCAAGGCGCGGCTCGGCGTCGTACTCCATGTCCTGTACCTGATCTTCAACGAAGGCTACGCGGCGAGTTCCGGGCCATCCATGCAGCGCGAAGAACTCACCGCGGAGGCCATCCGCCTTGGGCGGCTTCTGTGGGGGCTGCTCCCGAACGAGCTTGAGGTGGCCGGACTGCTGGCCCTCATGCTCCTCACCGATGCACGACGCCGGGCGAGGTCGCTGCCGGACGGGATGCTCGTACCTCTCGCCGAGCAGGACCGCGGGTTGTGGGACGCGACGCAGATCGCCGAGGGCCTTGAACTCTTGTCATCGGTTCTGGGAGTTGGGCGTCCGGGGCCTTACCAATTGCAGGCCGCCATCGCTGCGGTCCATGCAGAGGCGGCTTCAGCGGACCAGACCGATTGGCCGCAAATCCTGGCTTTATACACGGTTCTCGATGCAATGTCCCCGAGCCCCGTCGTGACGCTCAACCGGGCGGTTGCGGTGGCAATGGTCGAGGGGCCGCGGGCTGCCCTTGAGCTACTGGATGGACTCGGGGAAGGGTTGAAGGACTGGCACAGGCTCGACGCCGTCCGCGGGCACTTGCTCGAAATGTCCGGGGATCTTGTGGGGGCGCGGGAGCACTTTCTTGCCGCAGCGAAGAAGACGGGGAGCCTGCCGGAGCGGCAGTACCTCCTCGTGAAGGCGGCCAAACTGGGGCAGTTGTCCACATAGGCATAGTGACCCCTGTCCCAGTTTCACGGCCGCGAATAGCCTCGAAACATGATTATTCAAGCAGGCTTTGACCTGGAGCTCCTCGCTCGTCCGCTCATTGTTCAAGAAGGAAAACTGTTCCCAAGGCTCGTGGTGATCGGCCTTGACGCCGAAATGCAGTTGGACAGCATAGGAGTTGTCACCGAGTGCTTCGAAGGTAGTTTGGAACCCTTCCGAGACGAAATTCTGGAGGGCATGCATCCAGAGCGCACCAAATACTTTGCGATTGCACACGCCGGGATCTGGACCGAGGACTACTGCTTTGAGCACCAGCCAATCATCAGGGAGGCGGACAAACTGGAGAAGGCCGCCGCAGCGCGTGGATTTCGGATGATAGGCCATTTTGGTATCGACGAAACCGGGTATGTGTCCGCCGGGCCGCACTCCTACTTTGACCAATATCACGACGATCTCCCACCCACCATGAGTCACTGGGTACATTCGAAGTTTGGCCATTGTGAGTAGGCGTCGGAGCGCAACAGCCAGAAGCGTCCGCAGCCGTTCTGAACCTTACGCCGTAAAGGTTGACCAAGTATGCTTGGTCAACATGGGACAGTACAACATCCAGGAAGCAAAAACTCGCCTTTCTGAGCTTCTCCACATGGTCGAACGGGGCGAAGAAGTGGTTATAGCCAAGGCAGGCAAGCCCGTTGCACGGATAGTTCGTATTGAGCACCCCCGGAAGCGCGAATTGGGCTTTCTGGGTCAGATCGATCTTCCTGACAACTTGTTCAACCCTCTGACGGAGCAAGAACTGGAGGAGTGGGAATGACCGCGTTTCTCTTGGATTCCGACGCGTTGGTGCTCGCCATGACCAGGCCAGACCAATTGTCCGGAACAGCCCGGTCGATCATCGAGGATCTCGAAAATCGAACTTTCGCCTCCGCCGCCTCCGCCTATGAACTGGCTTACAAGTACTCACGCGGCCGCCTCGCTGCGTTGGATCCGATCATGACTGGTTACCGTCGGCACGTGAAGCGTGTGGTCACCGAGGAATTGAGCCTGACCGCAGAGCATGCCCTCGCTGCGGCGTCGTTTGATTGGCAGCACAGGGACCCTTTCGACCGGATGATAGCTGCGCAGGCCGCCGTCGAAGGCTTGACGCTTGTGACGTCCGATCGGGCGCTCCAGGAATTCAAGCTCGTAGCCACAATCTGGTAGCCGCGCCTCAGGATCACGCCTCGTCGATTTGGTCGCCCGTCCGGACACCGCATCCTGCGGGCATAAGCTGGATCGGTGCAGATTTCGCTTTGGCTGGCCCTAGTAGGCGCTGGCACCCTGATCAGTTTCACTCCCGGCGCGGGCGCCATCTCCACCATGAGCAATTCGCTCAACTCCGGATTCCGCCGCTCCATCTGGGGAGTACTAGGCCAACAGGCGGCGCTGATCATCCACATCCTGGTCGTGGCGCTCGGGGTAGGTGTTCTGGTCTCCAGCTCGCCGGTGGTCTTCAACGTCATCCGCTACACGGGGGCTGCCTACCTGGTGTACATGGGTATTCGGCAGTTCCTGCACCGGCCGGACCTGGACAAGGAAAAGGTGGAGGCCCGGCGGAATGAGCCGGCCTGGTCCATGTTTCAGCGGGGCGTGTGGGTCAACCTGCTCAACCCCAAGGCGATCGTCTTCTTCCTCGCCTTCATGCCGCAGTTCATCCGCCCCGAACAGCCACTGATTCCGCAGTATCTGATCCTCAGCACCACGATCGTCTTCATCGACATCTGCGTCATGTGGTTCTTCTTCGCTTTGGCAGCCCGTTCATTCCAACGGTTCACCCACAATGAGCATGGGCAGAAGGTCCTCAACCGCACTTTCGGCGTGCTGTTCATGTCGGTGGGCGTGCTGCTGGCCGTCATCCACTAACGCCACTGCTGCCGAAAAACCACCTGGCCTACGCGGTAGAACCCCGCACCACCAACGAACTCTCAAGCGTTAGCTGCGGCTGTTCCAGCTCACGGCCTTCCATCAGTCCCCGGAGCTGTTCGCCGGCCTTGAGTCCCAGGGGCGTGGCCGGCAAATGCACACTGGTCAGGCTCGGGTTGCTTGTCGCCGAATACGGCAAATCGTCGAAGCCGGCAACCGCAAGTTCCTCCGGAATCCGTACACCAGCCACGCGGGCTTCCTGCAGCACACCGTAGGCGTGCGTGTCCGTTCCGCAGACGACGGCGGTGACCCCGGCGCGCTGCCAGTCCGGCCATGCAGCAGCAAAGGCAGCCGCGGCAGCGCCGACGTCGATGGTGGTACTGATGATGTGCGCGTCCGCAACGGAAATACCGCAGGAATTTGCCTCATCCAAGAACGCGGCCCGGCGCACTTCGAACGTTGCCGTTCCAGTCACACTGTCCACGTAGGCCACGCGTTTGTGCCCGGAGGCAGCCAGGTGTGCGGCCAATTCACGGGCGCCATGGGCAACATCGAGGTTCACGGACGGAGCGTAGGCCTCAAGGCCCGGAGCATCGAGAAGGACCAGCGGCCCGGCAACGGACAGCTCCTCCAGGAAGGCCGCGTTGGGCGCATCTACCAGGAGGCCCGCTGGGCGAAGGGCAAGGAGCTTCCGGACGTCGTCCGCGCGGGGAAACTCACCAGCGTCGGTCACGGAGAGCAGAAGCTGGTATTCGGAGCCGAGCGATTCCCGCACCCCTGCGATGACCTTGGCGAAAAAGGGGTTGGAAATATCCGGCGCCACAAGGATCACAATCGAGCTCACGCCCTTGGCCAAGGAACTGCCGATGCCATCCACCACGTAGCCAAGTTCGGCGATGGCCTGGCGGACGCGCGAAATGTTGTCCTCGGATACCCTGCCCTGCGTTTTTCCGTTGGCAACCAGGGACACCGTCGCGGTGGAAACCCCGGCCAGCGAGGCCACCATCGCCGCGGTCACGCGCTGCGTACGGCCTGGTGCTTGTTGCACTCGTTCCGGCGATTCCATACATCGATCGTAGCCGGGAACCGGTCAATTCCCACGCCGCAAGGCATCAAGCGCTTGACGTGATCGGCGTTAAGCGCTTGACGCGACCCGCGGGCCAGTGCCAGAATTCCCCTGAATGCTTTAGCGCCCTGCCTCGGCAGGCCCCAATGACGTGGAGATGAACATGGACCCCAACACCATGACCCGTGAACGCAAGAAGATCATCCTGGACTGCGACCCCGGGCATGACGACGCCGTGGCCCTGCTCCTGGCCCACGGCAACCCGGACATCGAACTGCTCGCCGTCACCACAGTGGTCGGCAACCAGACCCTCGAAAAAGTCACCCGCAATGCCCTGTCCGTGGGCACCATCGCAGGCATCACAGGCGTTCCCTTTGCAGCAGGCTGCGACCGCCCACTCGTCCGCTCCATCGAAACCGCGCCGGAAATCCACGGCGATACCGGCATGGACGGCCCCGAACAGCCCCAGTCCACCATCGAGCTGGACCCCCGCCACGCCGTCGACCTCATCATAGAGACGATCATGGCGCATGAGCCGGGCACCGTGACCCTGGTCCCCACTGCAGGACTCACCAACATCGCCATGGCCGCCCGCAAGGAGCCGCGCATCGTTGAACGAGTCAAGGAAGTTGTCCTCATGGGCGGCGGCTACCACGTAGGTAACTGGAGCGCCGTGGCCGAATTCAACATCATTATCGACCCCGAGGCCGCACACATCGTCTTCAACGAAAAGTGGCCCGTGGTGATGGTCGGTTTGGACCTCACGCACCAGGCCTTGGCCACTCCCGAGGTCGTAGAGAAGATCGCCGCCGTGGGTACCAAACCGGCCAAGTTCGTCATGGAACTGATGGAGTTCTTCACCAAGACCTACAAGGACGCCCAGGGCTTTGACTATCCCCCGGTCCACGATCCCTGCGCCGTGGCCTACGTCATCGACCCGAGCGTGATGACTACCCGCAAAGTCCCGGTCGACATCGAACTTCAGGGCAAGCTCACCCTCGGCATGACCGTGGCCGATTTCCGCGCCCCCGCACCCGCTGACTGCAACACCTCCGTCGCCGTCGACCTCGATCACGAGAAATTCTGGAACCTCGTCACCGACGCGATCGTCCGCATCGGAGAGCCCGACGCCGTCGAACCCACCGTCGCCGCTGCCGGCAGCATCGCAGGAGAGGCCAAGTAGATGACCACCCTGATCAACGAAACCAAGACCACCCGCGGCAACGTCACGGCCCTCATGGTCGCCCTGTTGGCTGCCTGCGTGGCCTTCCAGCTCAACGCGTCCATGCTCAGCCCGGCCCTGGTCACCATGGGCAATGAGCTCCACACGGACCAGGCGGTCATCGGCCTCTCCCAGACCTGGTTCTTCACGGCCGCAGCCCTGTTCTCGCTCTTCCTGCCGCGCCTGAGCGACATCGTCGGCCGCAAGAAGATCCTCCTCGGCATGATGCTTCTGATGGCCGTCGGCTCGGTCATCGCGGCGATGGCCCCGGACGTCACGTGGCTCTTCGTGGGCCGCATCATCCAGGGCGTCAGCGGCCCCACCGTGCCGCTGTGCCTCATCATGCTGCGCTCCGCGGTCAACAACCCACGCAAGTACGGAGCCCTCATGGGCCTCATCACGGCAGTCAACGGCGGCGTTGCCGGCGTCGACTCCTTCGTGGGCGGCTATTTCGCCGAGCACTTCGGATTCCGCAGCATCTTCTGGCTCATGGTCGGCCTCGCAATCGCGGCCACGGCCCTGATCGCCCTCCTGGCTGGCGAGAGCAAGCCTGCCGCTGGCACCACCATGGACTGGCTCGGGGTATTCTTCATCGTGATCGCCGTGGGCGCACTCCTGACGGCTCTCAACGAGGGTTCCAAGCTGGTCGGCGCCTTCTCCTCCAGCACGCTGATGCTGGCCATCGGGCTGATTGTCATCGCGGCAGCCGCGTTCGCCGCCTTCTGGACAGTGGAGAAACGCTCGAAGGCGCCGATGGTCGAAACCATCCACCTTCGCCAGCGCTCAACCTGGGCACCGCTGCTGACCACCACCCTCGCCATGACCGGCATCTTCGCAGTCATCAACGGCATCGTCCCCGCTTACGTCCAGGCCGCAGCACCGGGATTCGGCGTTGGCCCCACCGAGATGTCGCTCATGATCCTTACTCCGTACGCTCTTCTCGGCTGGGTATTCGGACCCATCAGCGGCCGGCTCGCGCCGGTGCTCGGCTACACCAAAGTCCTGCGCATCGGAATGCTGGGCAGCATCGCGGCTCTGGCCATCATCGCGTTCTTCGGGCTCAGCAGCCTGCCCCTCATGATCGTGGGAACGGCCTTGCTCGGCATCATGTACGCCGGTACCGTCAACATCATGCTCAACGGACTCGGAGTTGTCCTCTCCCCCGCCGGAAACCCCGGCTTCCTGCCCGGCATGAACGCCGGCGCGTTCAACCTCGGCGCCGGCCTGAGCTTCCTGGTCCTGCCGGCGGTGCTGGTGGCAACGTCAGCCTTCGGTGACGCCAAGGCCTCGTACTTGACGGTCGTCGTCGTCGGCCTGGCCATCACGGTTGCCGCTTTCGCGGCGTCGCTGCTGATTCCCAAGCCCCTCGAAGCCGAGGTGGAAGGGTGACCAGCAGGATCGTCGTCGTCGGGTCCTTGAACGCTGACCTGACCATCTATTGCGAGCGGCTCCCGCTCCCGGGCGAAACCGTGCACGGCAACGGTTTCGTGGTCAATCCCGGCGGCAAGAGCGCCAACCAGGCCGTCGCGGCGAGCAAGCTGGGCGGCACGGTGAGCCTGATCGGCGCGGTCGGAAACGACTCCAACGGTGACATGCTCCTCGCCTCCACGGAAGGGGCCGGGGTGGACGTTTCGCGCGTCCGCCGTTCCGCGGATGTGGCCACCGGGGTCGCGGTCATCGCGGTGGACTCGCATGGTGAGAACAACATCATCATTTCGGCCGGTGCCAACGGAACGCTCGCTCCGGCGGACGTGTCGGCGGACGCCTTCGACGACGCCGCGGTGCTCTGCCTCTGCCTGGAGGTCAGCCTTGAGACTGTGGAGGCCGCCGCCAAAACAGCGCACGACGCCGGAGCAACCGTTCTGCTGAACCTCTCGCCCTACGCCGAGATTCCGCAAAGCCTTGCCGCCTTGAGCGATGTGCTGTTGGTCAACGCCCACGAAGCCTCCATGTTCCTGGGCGACGCCGAGATGCCCCATCCGGGCGCGCACGCAAGCGCCTGGGAGCCTGTCCGAAGCCAGTTCGCCGAGCGGGGATTGCAACGGGTATTGGTTACGCTCGGCTCCCATGGCTCGGTGGTGTTGGATTCGCTCGCCGCATCCGGGGAACAGATCTCCCGGATCGCGCCTACCAAGGTCAATGCCGTGGACACCACCGGCGCAGGAGACGCCTTCACCGGCGCCGTGGCTGCCCGCCTCGCCGCGGGTGAAACCTTGGCGGAAGCCGCGGCGTTCGCATCGGTCGCCGCGGCGCTCGCCACTACGAAGAAGGGCACCCAAGCCGCCTACCCGGGCGCCGAGGAAGTCCTGGAGCACTTGCGGATTTCCTGACCCGCAAAAACGCCGGCAGGGCGCCCTCGGGCAGGTGCAGCAGACCACCTCCGTTGCACCTGTCCGCGCCGTCATCGCGGGAGTAAGCTCACTCCATGACCGCCGCCGTCAGCATTTCGGGGCTCGTGAAATCGTTCGGGCGGTTCAGGGCCCTGGACGGACTGGATCTTGAGGTCCGCGAAGGCGAGGTCCATGGCTTTCTGGGGCCGAACGGCGCAGGCAAGTCGACAACGCTTCGTATTCTCCTCGGACTCCTCAGGGCCGACTCAGGGGCCGTAGAGGTTCTTGGCGCGGACCCGTGGCGGGACGTCGTCGCACTGCATCGGCGCATTGCCTATGTGCCCGGGGACGTCAGCATCTGGCCCACCCTCACGGGCGGAGAGGCCATCGATCTTCTCGGCAGGCTGCGCGGCGGTTTGGATGAAAAGCGCCGGGAAGATCTCCTGGAAGCCCTCGACCTGGATCCTTCCAAACGCGGGCACACCTATTCGAAGGGCAACCGGCAAAAAGTGGCCATCGTGGCGGCCTTGTCGTCCAACGCCGAGCTTTTGATCCTTGATGAACCCACTGCCGGCTTGGATCCCCTGATGGAGGCTACTTTCCGGGAGGAAATCCACCGGGACCGCACCTTGGGACGTACAGTGCTTCTCTCCAGCCATATCCTCGCCGAGGTGGAGGCCCTGGCCGACCGTATCAGCATCATCCGCAAAGGCAGGGTCGTAGAGACGAACAGCCTTGAGGAGATGCGTCGCCTGACCCGTACCAACGTCTCGGCGACGCTCAGCGACGGCGCCGGGGTGCTAACTGCGCTGCCCGGAGTGACGGACCTCAGGGTCGAGGGAAACCGCGTGCATTTCAGCGTGGACGCAGAAACCCTTGGCGACGCCATGAGTGTGCTTGCCCGCCACGGAATGTCCGCGCTGGCGGTCACACCTCCGAGCCTGGAGGACCTGTTCCTCCAGCACTACGGCGATCAACATGACCCCGTGGCCGATGACGCGGACCGGCTGAACCCATCGTTCTTCGGCAGGCGCGGCCGCAGGCGCGCGCAATGAACCGCGCATTCACGGGGACGTTACCCCTCCTGCGACACGCGATCCGTTTGGACCATTGGAAGCTGTTGCCTTGGTTTCTGGTCTTCGGGATCCTTCCGGTGCTTGTCTATTCGTTGTACGGCTCCCTTTTCCCTTCACCAATCGACGCCTTGGCGCTCCAGTCGAGCCTTTCCACCAACCCGGCTTTCTCCTTGCTCTTGGGTCCCGCAACGGATCTCAGCACCGCGATCGGCTTCACCACATGGCGGCTCCAGATGTTCGGCATGTTCTTCGCGGCCCTGATGGCGGTTCTCACCGTGACGCGACATACCCGGGCAGCCGAAGACTCAGGGCAGGCCGAACTGCTGGACTCCGGCGTCGTAGGCAGGCATGCAAGGCTGGCATCCGCAGTCCTTCTCGCCTGGCTTGCCTCTGCTGCAGTGGGCCTGCTGGTGGGCGCGACGCTGACGCTGGCTGGCGCGCCGTCGGCGTCGGCCTATTCCCTCGGGGGAGTGCTGGGAGGTACTGGAGTGGCCTTCGCCGGAGTCTCGGCGGTCACCGCGCAGCTAGGGTCGGCGGCCCGCGTCGCCAATACCCTCGCGGACACCGTGCTTGGCATCAGCTATCTTGTGCGCGGGTTGGGTGACACGCTCAATGACGCCAACTGGCTGCTTTGGGCCAGTCCAATGGGCTGGGCGGAGCACGTCCGTCCGGCGACCGACAACGACCCCAGGCCGATGATGCTTCTGGTTGGCGTCGGCGTGCTCCTGGTTGGCTTGGCCGCATGGCTGTCATCGCGGCGGGACTTTGGACTTGGCCTGATTCCAACCATGCCGGGTCCCGCACGGGGACGGGCGGGGATCTGGGGTCTGACCTCGCGACTGAACCGCCTGCCCTTCTGGAGCTGGGGGGTGAACCTGTTGGTACTTGGAACGGTGTTCGGCTTGGTCTCGGGAACCTTGAGCAGCGCTTTTGCCGGCAACCCGTTCGTCAGGCAGCTGATCGCGTTCCGAGTCACCACGGAGGAGCAACTGGTCTACGGGTTCGTTGAGGTCCTGGTGCTGATACTGGGAATCATCGGCGCGGTCTTGGGCATCCAGCTCGCCCTCCGTTTCTTCGTGGAAGAAGAGGAGCGCAGGTCAGAGTGGGTATTGTCGGCCCCATTGTCACGCCTGCGCCACGTCATACCGACGGCGGTCTTGTCCATCGTTGCTCCAGGGGTGGGAATGGTGGTTTGTTCCCTTGCCTTGGCCATCGCATCCAACGCTTCCGGCTCTCCGCTCGACGTGGGCAAGGTGGTCCTGCAGGGCGCTGCGGAACTTCCGGCCATCTGGCTCGCCGTGGCAGTGGCCCTCGCCCTCATCGGACTCGCCCCCGGACTTCGGTCCTTGGCCTGGCTGCTCCTGGTTTACTGGCTGCTCCTGACGTTCTTCGGGCCCATACTGAAGGCCCCCGAATGGCTGATGAATACGAGCCCTTTCCATGTGGTGCCCCACGTTTTCTCCGCCGGAACGGACTGGTTGCCGGCGTGGTGGACCTTGGCGATCGCCGCCGTTCTGGTGGTTGCCGGGCTGGCGGGCTACCGCCGTCGTGATCTGGTGTGCACCTAAGTCAGCCCCGGCAAGCACGTGCTTTTACCCCTCAACCAGCGACTTTACAAATTCCGCAAACTGCCGCCCCTTGTGACTAGCCAAGACGGGGTGGCATCCCCCATGCTTGCTCCATGTACTCAGCGTCGAGCCCATACCGCATCATCACCGTCTGCACGGGGAACATCTGCCGCTCGCCCATGGCTGAGCTGATGTTGACCGAAGCGTTCGACGCCGGAGGGTTGGGTGGGGCGGTTGTGGTGGACTCCGCGGGAACTACTTCATACGAGGCCGGCCACCCGATCGATCCACGCGCCGCCCGGGTCCTTTCAGCCCACCGCATCCGCTCTGAGACACACATTGCCAGGAGCTGGCGGCAGGAATGGTTCCAGGAGCGGGACCTGATCCTGGCGCTCGACGTGGACCACTACGGCTGGCTGCACGAGGCCGCCCCGGACTCACAGACCCTCGCCAAAATCCGGATGCTGCGCAGTTTCGACCCCTCGGTTGCTGGCCGGAGCACCCTGGATCTGGGCATCGAGGACCCCTGGTACGGCGGCCACCACGATTTCGACGTCACGTGGAACCTGATCAGGGCGGCCGTCCCCGGGATCGTCGCCCACACGCGGGCAGTCCTCGCCGCTGGGCATCAGGCCGCTGGCCATCAGGACGCTGGGAAGCCGGGACGGGACTACGACCCACAGCAGGTACGCTCTATTTCATGACCCCAGCACCCGTGATCATCGCCGTCGATGGCCGCTCCGGCGCCGGAAAGACCACCCTCGCCGTCGAACTTGCCGCCCGTCTCCGCGTGCATCACAAGGTGTCGCTGTTCCATCTTGAGGACATTTATCCGGGCTGGAACGGCCTCGCCGCGGGCATCGAGCGGTACGTCACCACCGTCCTGGCTCCGCTGCGCAACGGCGACGCGGCCGAATGGGTCAGCTGGGATTGGCAGAACCACTATGACGGCCGCAGCCACGTCACCCTGCCCGCCGAAATCGTCATTGTGGAGGGCGTCGGGGCCGCGGCCAGCGCCGCCCGTCCCATGCTGGACGCAGTGGTTTGGGTAGACGCTCCCGACGACGAACGCAAGCACCGCGCATTGGTCAGGGACGGCAGCACATACGAGCAATTCTGGGACAGCTGGGCATCCCAGGAAGACGAGTGGCTGGAGACCGATGACGTCCTCGAACACGTCGACATCAGGGTCCGGAACCGGGCGGACGGCAATGCGTCGGAAGACGTCCTCCAGGCGCTGAACTACCTCCCCTCGCTCTCCCCCGTGCTGGCCCCCGAACTCTCGGCACGCCGGGGTCTGAGTTTGAACTACGAGCGCCATGAGGGCGTGCTCGCGGATCCTGCCGCGTTGTTTTCCGAGCTGTACGGCGATTCGCGGCAGGCAGTGTGGCTGGATTCCTCCAATGCTTCGGGCGACAGCACGGCTCCGGGCGCAGATCGCCGCCGTTTCAGCATCATGGCCGACGATTCGGGGGCCTTCGGACAATGGGCCAGGCACTCCGATGGAGTAACCACCATTACGGCTGGTCAGGCATCCGTGGCTGCCGAAGGGCTGTTCTTCCGGTGGCTCAACTCGGTGTGGGGCCGTCGAACGCTCAAAGGCCCCGATGGCTACGAATGCGGCTTCACCCTCGGCTGGCTCGGCTACCTCGGGTACGAACTTAAGCGCGAGACCGGCGGGTCGAACGTACGCGCGCACACCCCCGACGCCCAATTGATCTTCGCCGGCCGCGCGGTGGTCCTCGACCACCAGAGTGGCCATGTCTGGGCCCTCACCCTTGATCCCGACGACGCCGAGTGGCTCGCCCGGGTGCGTCACGCCGTCGTGCGCTCTCCGCGAAAGGACCTACGCGCGCCGGGAACGCCGCCGGTTCCGAGCTTTTCCAGCCGGGACACCGAGGACGAATACAAGCGCAAGATCACTGGCGCCCAAAACGAGATCGCCGAGGGCAACACGTACGAGGTCTGCCTGACCACCACCGTGAGCGCCAAGGATCCAGGACTGGACCCGTGGGAGAGCTACCTTGCGCTTCGTCATCGCAACCCGGCGCCGTTCGCGAGCTACTTGCGGTTCGGCGAGCTGACGGTGGCCAGCACCTCGCCCGAGCGTTTCCTTCGGATCACCTCCGACGGCGGTATGCGGGCCGAGCCGATCAAGGGCACCAGGGCCCGGGCCAACGATCCCGTCATTGACGAAGCGCTGCGGCGTGGCCTTGAATCATCGCTCAAGGACCGTGCCGAGAACATCATGATCGTGGACCTGCTCCGCAACGATTTGAGCCATTTCGCCGTGCCCGGATCGGTGACCGTCAGCCGGCTGTGCGCGGTGGAAAGCTACGCCACCGTGCACCAGATGGTGAGCACCATCGACGCCCAGCTGCGGCCGGGAGCCCCCCGCGCCGAGGCCGTGGCAGCTGCGTTCCCCGCCGGGTCCATGACGGGTGCCCCGAAGATCAGCACCATGGACATCCTGGACGAACTCGAGTCCGGTCCGCGCGGGGTCTACTCCGGCGCCATCGGCTACTTCTCGCTCAACGCGGCGACGGACCTCGCCGTCGTGATCCGGACTTTGGTGATGGGTCCCGACGGCGACGGCGGACGCACGCTGAGTCTCGGCGTCGGAGGCGCGATCACTGCGGACTCCACGCCCCTGGAGGAGTACGAGGAAGTCCGGACCAAGGCATTCGGCGTGCTCTCGGCACTGGGAGCGGAGTTCCCCGAGGGCTGAGTCTAGTCGTGCTCCTCCGTGCGGGCGCGGAGCGTCCGCGGGTCGTTGCGGGTGATTGTGTAGTAGATGACGCTGGCCAGGATGGCCCCCACGAACCATGAATACGGGCCCAGGCCCGAGCCGCCCGGGAGGAAGGTCTGCAGTGCAGGAACCAACGCCATGAACCCGGCGACGACGGCGGCCGGAACCAGTGCGGCGATCGCTTTGAGGTTCCAGCCCTTGGTGTAGAAGTAGAGGCCTTTCTCATCCTCGTGGTACAGGTCCGAGACCTTGCAGCGCTGGTGCCGGATGCGGAAGAAGTCCGTGAAGATGACCCCGAACAGGGGACCGAGGAGCGCGCCGAGGCCACCCAGGAAGTACACGATGACCACGGGGCTGCTGAAGAGGTTCCACGGCAGGATCACGATCGCCAAGACGGCACTGATCAGCCCACCGCGGCGGAAGTCGATCCGGTGCGGGGCCACGTTGGCGAGGTCGTAGGAAGCCGAGACAAAGTTTGCCACCACGTTGATGCCGATCGTGGCCACCACAAACGTGACGGCGGCGATGATGGTGATCCACGGATTCTTGATGGCTTGCACGATCGCGACGGGATCGGTGATGACCTTGAACATGTCCTGGCCCTGGTACTGGTCTGCAGTGAAGTAGGACGCCGCGCCGGCCGTGACCACCACCGTGACCAGAGCGAACGCGATGAAGTTCACGGGCAGTCCCCAGAAGTTTCCGCGCAAGATGGTTTTGCGATCCGGGGAGAACCGGGAGAAGTCGCAGAAGTTCAGGAGCAGCGCAGCAAAATAGGTGACCGTCAGGGCAATGGCCGAGAAGAACTGGCTCAAGGCTGCCGGGCCATCCAGGGGTGCGACGCCTGGAATCGACAGGCTGAACTTGTCGCCCGCCTGCGTCAGGATGTAGACCGCCAGCGCGAACATGGCCACCCAAATGGCAGGACCCGCCCAGTCCTGGAACCTCCGGACCGTCTCCATGCCCCTGCGGATGACCAGCAACTGGACCGCCCACAGGACCAGGAAGGCCGCCCAACCGAGCGGGGTCAGGCCAAGGATACGTGGCACGTCCGGGCCGTCCAGGGAGGTCAATTGCGGCCACACCGAGAACAGCAGCACCAGCACGGCTTCCGAGGCGAGCCACGTCTGGATGCCGTACCAGGCAATGGCGATGAGTGCCCTGATCAGGGCGGCGAGGTTGGCGCCGAAGAGGCCGAAGGACATCCGCGCCAGGACGGGATACGGGACGCCTGTCTTCTGCCCCGCTGTCCCGGCGAAGTTCATGAGGAAGTAGACCAGGGTGATGCCAAGGACGAGTGCCAGGAACACTTGCCAGCCCACCAAACCCGTGATGAAGAGACCGGCGGCGAAGGTGTAGCCGGCGATGCTGTGGACGTCGCACATCCAGAGGGCGAAGAGGCTGCGAACCCTCCAGTTCCGCTGCCGGGCCGGGGCGAGGTCTTCGTTCCACAGCCGGTCGCTGACTACGCGGCCCTCGGCCAGGATCCGGACTTTCTCCGGGTGTTCAACACTTGGCTCGGGCGGTGCCTGCGGGACCGGGATTTCGTTTTTCCGCGCCATGATTCCTCCGAACAACGCTTCCAAACATGCTTGGAATTACAGAATCGCCCCATCGCGGCAGGAAGGAAAGACCCGACGGCGGTCGGGTGGCCGCTGAACTCGGCTAGTGCTGGCACGTCGTCGCGTTAGCATTGGTCCCACTACGTCTTACCAGGAGGTTGCATGCCGTACATCGTTGACTTCGGAAACGTCTCTACAGTCGGATTGGAGTCCTCTCCGGTCGCCGAAACCCTCGCCGGGTTGCGCGCCAACGAGGCCCGCTATTACCGGAACAAGTACGACCACGTCTTCACAGTGAGCCCCGCGAGCGAGGTTCCGGAGGTGGTCGAGCGGGTGAGCCGGATACTCCGGGAGGAGCGTGACATCGTCATCGGGTCCCGGCCGCTAGAAGCGACCGCCTTCGAGGTTGACGGTTTGCGGATGGCCTACGTTTTCTACGAGTCGGGACTGTCGATCAATGTCATGTACAGCGTCGACGACGGCGGGAAGCGGGCGGTCGGATTCAAACTCGCCGACGGCATGGAGATTCCGGAAGAACTGGCGCCGCGCTTCAAGTTCGCCCGCCAGAAGTCGAAGCTGGCGGGCGTTATCCGCGGCTCCTACTTCGTGATCAAAGGCGAGTACTGACCGCGCTCACCGCATCTGAGCAGTGCCTTGCTGGTAAAGACCGGTGCCGTGCTGGCAAGACCGACGCCGCGCTGGTAGAGGCAAGGGCAGCGACGCCGTCACCAACCGCCGCGCGTGGGCGTATGTCCCTTCCGGGCATCGTCGGGCATTGCCATTTCGGCCCGCAGGCCTAGAAGTCGGATCGGACGGCCCTCTTCGATTCCGGTTGCGAGGTCCAAGGCCCGCGCGAGGATTTCGTTCCGGTCGAATGTCTCTGGAATCTTCCTCGCGTGGGTCGTGGTGAAGAACGGCGCGTACCGAACCTTGAGGGTCAGCCCAACCACGGGCCGTCCTTCGGCCACGACGTCCTCCAGGACACGCGCTGCCAGCTCCTTCACGGCGTCGTCTATTTGGGCCGGCTCGGTCAGGTCCTGCTGGAAGGTGGTCTCCCGGCTATGCCCGCGGGCAACCCACGGGGTGTCGTCCACAACGCTGGCGCCGTCCCCGCGTCCGAGCTGCGCGTACCAAGGACCCATCCTCGGGCCGAACTCCGGGACGAGGTCATGGGGATCGGACGCGGCGAGCTCGGCGACTGTGTTGATCCCGAGTTTGGCCAGCCGGCCCGACACCCTGGCTCCGACGCCCCACAGGTCCTTGGTGGGCCGGCTGCCCATGACGTCGAGCCAGTTCCCGGCAGTGAGACGGAAGACCCCGGCTGGCTTGCCGAAACCGGTAGCGACCTTGGCCCGGACCAAGGTGTCGCCGATGCCCACGCTGCAATGCAGCTGCGTTCGCTCCAGGACGGCGTCCTGCACCAGCCGGGCGTAGGCTTCCGGATTCTCTGTCTCAATGCCTACAAACGCTTCATCCCAACCCAGCACCTGCACGGTCGCGCCGGGCTGCGCGCGCAGGGTGGCCATCACTGTTTCAGACGCCGCGAGGTAGGCCTCCTGATCGACGGGCAAGATCACGGCGTCGGGCACTTTCCGGGCCGCAACGCGTAGAGGCATTCCGGAACCCACACCGAACGCCCTGGCTTCGTAGGATGCGGTGGACACCACGGCCCGTTCCGTCGGGTCCCCCCGACCGCCGACAATGATCGGCTTGCCCGCAAGCTCCGGCCGCCGCAGCACTTCGACCGCCGCGATGAACTGGTCGAGATCAACGTGCAGCACCCACGGGATTCCGCTCACGCCACCAGTCTGCCTTAAACATCCCCAGCTAGCAGCGGTTCTCCACCGAACTTTGCCGCTGAGCCTCCAGCCTCCCGACGGCGGTCCTTACCTCACGGGGTCAGGTTCAGCATCTCGACGTAGCGGTCGATCATCATGTGTTGGCCTTTGATCTTGGAGATCACCTCCGGGCTGGCGATCTCGCCGTCGGGCAGTTGTCCCGAACCGCCCGTAGGCCCCAAAGGAAGAATGATCACCGGGCGCGACGGCGACCACGCCGTCAGTTCTTCGGAATCGCTGATCTGGGCTTGGATGTTCTTGGCAACAACCGCGGCCTCGCGTCCCGCGACCCCGGCCTTGTTCACGTCGATCGCCGAGATGTCACCCAGGGCATAGACGTTCTCGAAGCCCACCACGCGGAGTTCCGGTGTGACTTCCAGGTAGCCCTCTGCTGTGCGCGCGGCAAGGAGGTCCCCCGCTACGTAGTCCGTCTGCGGAGCGATCCCATAGCAGCGGAACCAGATGTCCGCTTCGATGGAAGTGCCGTCCGTGTTGTTGACCGTGAAAGTACCGAGCTCCCCGGCGGGAACCGGGGGCAGCTGGACCAACCCGCTGCCCATAATTCGCCGCACGCCGAGATCATCCAGCTGCCGGTTGACCTCCACCCGCAACCGTGGATCGTACTGTCCGGGAAGGATGTCCGGCGCCAAGTCCACCAGCACAATGTCTTTGTCCGGCCATGCCGCGGCGATCTCGCCGGCAAATTCGAGGCCCACGGCCCCGGCGCCGAGGAGCATCACCCTGCTGGCCCGTTTGAGGTCATCGTGTGCTGCTTGGTAGCGGGCGATGGCCTCAGTGGTGACCATCCGATCACTCTTGGCCGGGAAGGGGTAGCTGGAACCGCTGGCGAGGACGATGTAGTCCGGCGTCAGTCGGGTCCCAGAGGCCAACTCGACGGTGTGCCCGTCTACCCTGACAGCTCGATCACGCAACACCTCGCCGCGCACCAGCAAGCGGTCATACGGAAGGAACATCCGCGGCAAGAAGTCCGGCTGGACCACGGATCGTAGCGCCGCGATGTTGTGGACAAAGGCGTCCTTGGGCTCCACCAAGGTAACCGTCGCATGTTCGTCGAGTGCTTTGGCTACGGCGATTCCACCGTATCCTCCGCCGATAACCGCCACCGTGGGGTGCGGAGCCTGGTCATTCATGGCAACTCCTTAGTAAGAGGCTCACGCTGCTCGGCTTGTGCCGCCCAGATCGTTTATGAAAGACAACGATTTCACCTGGGCAATAATTTCCCCGATGATAAGATTTTCTCGATGAGTCCTTCAGCAGCAGGCAAACAACTGGGGTTTCTCTTGGCGCGCCATGGGCGCATCATGAACACACGCCTCCGCCAAGCGCTGGACTCCTCCGGACTCAGCCCGAGGCACGCGGTCCTCCTGTGTCGGCTTGACGATTCCGGGCCCATCAGTCAGCAAGGCCTCATCGAAATTCTTTCCATCGATGCGAGCGCTCTCGTGGCGGTCCTGAACGATCTCGAAAGCGGAGGGCTGGCGGAACGGCGCCGCGATCCCGCGGACCGCCGTCGTCATATCGTTGAAATCACCGCGGAAGGCAAGCGCGCTGTCGCGTCAATCGAAGTTGCCGTGGGCGACGTCGAACGCGAGGCCTTTGCCGGGTTCTCCGCGGATGAGCTCCAGCAACTCCATGGGCTGCTGTCGCGGATTCACGCCGAACCCGCAGACGAAGCCTGCGCTGAGGATTGACCGAAACGCGGCGACGCCACCCCAATTACTGCAGCGTAGCCGTCAATCGCGCCACGTTGTCCACGTACTTGGCAAGCATCGGCCGGTCCAGCCAATTGTCCAGGGTCAGCTCGCGGCACATTTCGCGATAGGAAGACTCCACCGAGCGCATCCTGTCCACGGCCTCGGCACCGAGGAGCATGACGGAGACCTCCATGTTGAGCGAGAACGAGCGCATGTCCATATTGCTTGAACCGAGGACCGCCACTTCATCGTCGATCGTGAAGTGCTTGGCGTGCAGCACGTACGGCGCACGGTACAAGTAGATCCGCACTCCCGCTTCCAGAAGCGCCTCGTAGTAGGACCGCTGCGCGTGGTGAACCAGGAACTGGTCGCCCTTCTCGGAGACGAAAAGTTCCACGTCCACGCCACGCTGGGCCGCCGTCGTAATGGCATAGAGAAGCGAATCGTCCGGCACGAAGTATGGGCTGCAGATTGAGATGCGGTGCTGGGCCGAGTAGATGAGGGTGTTGAAGAGGCGCAGGTTGTTTTCCGTAACGAATCCCGGCCCGCTCGGAACCACTTGGGCGGTCATCCTGCCAGGCGTCGCTTGGACCGGGACCTGCAACTGGTATTCGAGGGATTCGTCGGTTTCACTGAGCCAGTCTGTGGCGAAGACGACGTTGAGGGTGGCTACGATCGGCCCCTCCATGCGCGCCATGAGCTCCACCCATTTGCGGCCGGCGCGCCGGTGCTTGGGGTTGTTATAGGAGGGCTCGATCAGGTTCTGGGAGCCGGTGAAGGCGATTTCGCCGTCGATCACGAGGATTTTCCGGTGGTTCCGCAAATCCGGACGGCGCCACTGACCGTGGATGGGCAACAACGGCAGCATGCGGCGCCACTGGATCTGGCTGCGTTTGAGCCTGCGGACCAGCCTCCGGTAGCCGGGAATCCGCAACGTGCCGATGTGGTCGAAGAGGAGCCGAACGCTGACACCGCGCACGGCTGCGTTTTCCAATTCGGTGAGGAGCTCGTCCGTAACGGAGTCGCTGCTCATGATGTAGAACTCCGCATTGACGAACTTTTTGGCCCCGCGAACCGCTTCTGCCATGGCCTTGAGTGATTCCTCGTAGCCGGGGATCAGCTCGACGGAGTTGCCGTCCACCATGGGGAGCGAGCCGAGGCGCCGGTTCAGTTCACCCGCCGACGTCACCCATTCGGGTCCGGAGTATGTGCTTACGACGTCGGCAATTGCCGAAGTGCCGGCACGCACCCTTTCGTTGACCTCCTCTTGCTGCTCACGGCGACGGCGGGACAGCCGGAAATTGCCGAACAACAGGAACAGGACGAAACCGACGGAAGGTACGAGGAAAACGGCCAGGAGCCAAGCCATGGCCGTCGTGGGACGACGGTTTCCCGGGATGACGCCCAGCAGCACGATGCGCAAGATGATTTCAGCGATCGCCCAGGCACTGAGGAGCCAAGTCCACTCCATCCCGAACTGAAAAGGAAACAGCACTCGACAACCCCCACGGTCAATGAACTAGCAGTCACCACAGCCTATCTGGCACCCCGGTCCTGGCCGCTCGTCCTGCAGGGCCGCACTAAGCTGGAAGCATGACTTTTCCTGCCTCGACGGTCCTCGTTTTCCTGGATCCCGCGTTCGAAAACGGCCGTATCGCCGATTCCAGCCAGCCACAGCTCATGGCCACGGACCTGGGTGCCACTCGAGGCGACGGCGTCTTCGAGTCGCTGCTCGCCGTCGAGGGCCGGGCACGGAAGGTCCAAGCCCACCTGAACAGGCTTGAAAGCTCAGCCCGCGCGCTGGACCTCAACATTCCCGAGCCGGAAGTCTGGCGGCGGGCAATCGACACGGCGATCACCGAGTTCCGCGACGCCTTCCCCGCGCCGAGCCCGGCCGAGGACGAGGTAGTCATCAAGCTTCTGGTGACACGCGGTGTAGAAGGCGCGTCGACTCCCACATGCTGGATCCAGGCTTCGCCGTCCCCCGCGGGCAGTCGCCGGCAGCGCGAGACGGGCATCGACGTCGTACTTCTTGACCGCGGCTTCGACACCGAGGCGGGCGACCGCGCCCCCTGGCTGCTGCTCGGCGCGAAGACGCTCTCCTACGCCGTGAACATGGCTGCGCTGCGCTACGCGCATAAGCAAGGCGCGGACGACGCCATCTTCACCTCAACCGACGGCCGCGTTCTGGAGGGCCCGACGTCCACCGTTTTGCTGGCGCATGTTGAAACGGTCGACGACGGCGCCGGCTCCGTGCGCACCGTCAAGCGCCTCATCACGCCGCAACTGGACAGCGGCATCCTCCCGGGCACCTCCCAGGACGCGCTTTTCACCAAGGCAAAAGCAGCGGGCTGGGAGCTCGGCTACGGCCCGCTGGTCCCGGACGATCTGTTCGACGCCGACGCCGTGTGGCTGATCTCAAGTATCCGGCTTATCGCGCCCGTCAATCACGTGGACGGCAAGGAGATCGGTACGCCCGCGATGCGGAAGCAGCTCACCGCCGAGCTCAACGAGCTGTTCGCAGGGATCGAGTAGGGCTCGCTGCCGCTCCGCCTGCCCAACTAGCTAGCAGTAGATGTCGTTTAGAGCGCCCTAAACGACATCTACTGCGAGTCACATGGGTGCGAGGATCTGCTCGCGCAGGATGTCGGCATGCCCGCAGTGTTGGGCAAGCTCGCGCAGCAGGTGAAGGTACACCCAGCGCAGCGGGAGCGGGCCACGTCGGTTGCCGTTGAGCAGGTCATCCAGTCCGAAGGATGAGGTCGCAAGGCGCGATGCCTCGCATGCCTCTAGGTGTGCTTGCTGGACGGAGGCGATGGTGTCGGCGTCATCGAGGATAAACGACTCGTCCGGCGTCGCGGGGATACCGATCTCGGCGCGTGGACGGCAAGTGATGGCTTCGTCGAACCAGACCTTCTCGACGAAGGTCGCGTGCTTCACGAGACCTAGCAGAGTGGTCCGGGACGGCACCAATGACCTGCGGGCTTGTTCCTCAGTCATCCCGTTCAAGCAGGCATTGAGCGCACGGCGGTGCTCATCGATGAATGCTTCGAATTGGTTCCTGATTGGCTGGTTGATGACGTCCTCGGCAAACGTCACAGGAAGAGAAGACATGCGTGGAGTATCCCAAGAGCGTCACTCCGGCGCAATCGACTACCAAGTCATGCTCGCTTCTTCTCAGCCGTTGGCCGTGATCCTCACCGCGGCGACTTCTCCCGCTCCGGCGGAGGTGGAGTTACCCGAATTGGCCCGCGCCACGTGGACCTGGACGCTAACCGGCCCGGGCTGCAGCTGAACAACGCGCGCATAGGGGGCGGAGCAATCGAATGTCTGGTCATCCGGGGCCAGTCCGGTCCGTGGATCTTGGGCGATGACCAGCTGGACCTCCGGAGCACCAACGCAAGCTGCCGTCACGGTGTAGGAGCCTGCGTCCTCCACTCTGGCGCTCTTGTTGACGCCGCTGACCGCGCCACCCACGGTGCCGGAGTCCTCCAAGATCACAGCCCCGGATCCTTGCCCGAGCAGCCTTTTTGCCGTAACCAGGTTGCTGGCCTCAAGTGCCACCGTTGCCTGATCCTTGGTGGGCAGCGGTGCCCGAGGCTGGGAACTCCGAGTGGGCGCGGCAGCCCGCTGCGGATCACCGGCGTCGGTGTATTCGCAACCGGACATGCCGAGGGCCAAGAGCAGCCCGGACACTAGTACGGCTACAGTTCTGGTTCCCCCATGACCCGACATGAATCCGAGTGTACCGAGCCAGAGAGAAACTATTCGTTGTCGAATGCAGCCTCGTCCAGCAGCTGTTGCCCCTCTATCCGAGCTTCTCCGAATTTGGAGCAGCGAAGAACCACGGACGCCGGAAGCGGGGCTAGGCAATCAAGGTATGGAAATCAACACCAAAGAGGGCCACTAGCGGCCAGAGCACAATCGCCACCAGGCCCTTCAGAAAGTTGGCTGGGATGTTCCACGCCACGAGATAGCCGTGGGTGCTGGCGACCAGTACACCGACGGCCAGATATATGATCCCGAACAGACCAATTCGACGCCTGCCCATTTTACGCCTGCCAATTCCGCGTATCATCGCTCATCTCCCGCTGCGGGGTGTGAACAAAATTATAGTCGCGCCAAGGCACATTCGAATGGGCACAGGCCCCTCGCGGTCTATCCACGCGGACGGTAGTTAAGTCACACCAACCCCTGAAAAACCGGCCGGGAAATTTAGCGTGCCAAGTCTATTGTGCCGCCATGGCCGCGGTAGTTAACTAGTCCTCGTGAACCCTGCTGGGGAAGGGTGATCTACCTCTAGGGCCCAGCGGGCACCTGGTTTCACGGTGCCGTGGAACCAGCAAGCTGATGGAGGGCATCATTGTGAGTGCAGTTTCTTCGTCCCAGAATTTCAATCACGGTTTTCCCACACCCGGACCCCAGGATCCCTCGCCCCAGAAGGTCATGGATCATGTTTTCTTCCTCTCCGAAGGGGAATGGAAAAAAGTCCGCGAAGAAGAACAATTCGACCACATTGTCATCGGCACCGGGTTCTGCGCCTACGCCTTTGCTGAGCGGACCCTAACGGTCAACCCGCATGCGCGGATCCTGATCATTGAACGGGGTCCGTTTTTCTTGCCGCAGCATTTCCAGAACCTGCCACTGCCCTACAAGGAGACATTAGGAGGCCTCTCGGAGACCTTCCCTTGGACCTTGGCGGCCGCCACGGCCACCCAGCCGCCCGGCAAGATTTCCTGGCAGCACGGCATGGTCCCCTTCTATGGCGGACGCAGCATCATGTGGAGCGCCTGGTGTCCCCGCCCCGAGGAAGATGAAATGCGGGGATGGCCACGGGCGGTGATGGACGCCGCCAAGTCACACTTCACGTCGGCGGAAGACCTGCTCAACGTGGTTTCGGCGGACCAGATCGACGCCGGACGGTCAGCCGACGTCGTCGATCTCATCAACAACACCCGACCTGTTTACGGAATCATGCAGAAAGCCCTCCAGGAGCGGCTTGAGGCGGGCCTGCACAAGATCGATTCCGCCACCCGCAGCATGCCGGCCCCACTCGCCGCGGCAACCGGCGCAAGCTCAGGCGTGGACTTCGCGAAGTTCTCCACACCGGCGGTCCTGCTTGAACTGTCGGACAAGCAGGCGGCACTTGAGTCCCAAGGCAAGGGCGCCGCTCTTCGCATGGTCACGGACTGCACGGTGTTGAGTGTGCTCCAGCAGGACGGACGGGCCACGGCATTGAACACCAATCGCGGCGTGGTGAATGTCGGCAATGCCAACCTGGTCCTGGCCATGGGCACTCTTCCTCCGGCGACCCTGGTCCTCAATTCATTCCCGCAAGTTCAAGGGGCAGGTGGGCACTTCAGCGCCCACTTCATCACCTCCGTCGTGGCCCGGGTACCTCGCAAGGATTTTGACTTCAGCGAACAACTCGGCGAGCTGGAGTTGGCGGCCATCTATCTGGCGGGCAAGAGCCCGGCCGGCATGCAGTACCACGTACAGCTTTCAGTCCTCTCAGACCGTTTCCCTGACAAGAACGCCCAGAAGTCCGAACGCTACGCCCCCGACGTCGTCGCCACGGCTTCGCTGGCACAGCTGCGGTCTTCGGAGGACTACCTGGTGTTCGTCTGTGCCGTCCTCGGCGAGCTGGACGAAAGCAACCCGGAGAACCATTTGCGCCTGTCCGGCGGGGCCGACCCCACCTGCAACGTCACCTTGCAGGTGCTGGCCAACGCCACCGACGACGAAACGTGGGACACCATGGACGAGGGAACCTTCCAGATGCTGGAGCGGGTCCTGTCCCCGGCCGGCGCGGAGCGCGTCGAATACTGGCACGGGGATCCCGACGCAGGGAGCTGGGGCGCCGAGCGTCCCGCCACCCCGGAACGCCGCGTACCGGGCTTGGTCCACGAAAGCTCGAGCCTGCCAATCAGCGAAGAGGAGGACGCCGTCGTCGGGACCGACTACCGCCTCAACGGCGTGCAGAACGTCTTCGTCACCGGCGGCAGCCTCTGGCCCACCGGCGGTTCCTGGAATCCGACCATGACCATGGTGGCCCTGGCCCAGGACCTCGCCGAAAGACTGGAGGCCGACGGCGGAGCGGCGGCAGCGCCGTGACCGTCGCCCCAGCGCTGGACCCGGCACTCCTTCCCACGGTTCCGCCGATGAGCGTCGCCGACGTGCTGGACCGGCAGGACGGCGTGTATTGGGTGGTGAAGGACGCGAATTCGGTCTTTCTGTGGGTCAACCAGAACTTCGCGGATTTGGTGGGCATGAGCAAGTCGGAACTGATCGGACACCAGGACTCGCGCGCGGAACACGTTGCCCACGACAAGGAAGTGATGGCGAGCGGAAAGCCGCTGCTCAACTTCCACGAAACCATCGCCGTCCCCAGCAAGGAGGGCGGCATGGTGAATGTGGACATCGTGACCCAAAAAGGGTTGTTGCGTGCCCTGGGCAGCAAGGAGATCATCGGGATCACGGTCTGCTTCTCACTGAAGGATCCGATCACATGACGGCCGCCGCAGAGGACTGGATCAAGCGGCTGGACATGTCCCCCGCTATCGTGGGCGGCTGGTTCGCGCCCGCTCTGGTGAGCAACGAGGACATAGCCGGTTCGGCGCTGCCTCCGCGCTTCGGCGTCGACCATCCCCTCTACAGCTCCAACTGGTACCTGCTTCAGTCGGGGGAGGTCCTCCAGTTGCATGCCCTCAAGCAGGATGAACTGTGGTTCTTCCACCTGGGTACGCCAATCAGGCTGCATGTCTTCTCCCGGGAGCTTGGACATGAGGACTTTGGCTATTCCGAGACTTTGTTGGGGCCGGATCCGGAAGCAGGCGAGACGTTGCAAGGAGTTGCGCCGAACTCCACGTGGTTCGGCGCCGAGTTGGCCGGTCCGGGGTTCGCCTTGGTCAGCTGCAGTCTCACCCCGGGATACGAGAGATCGGACTCCGTGAAACCAACGGCACGGGACATCGAGTCGCTCGTTTTGAGGTTTCCTGGGCATGCTGAGCTGATCCTGCGCCTCGCGGCGGAATAGCCGGGGTTGGCGGGATGGCCATATAAGCCGGGATAAAAGCGTCTGATGCGCCGGTTCTGGGGCCGGCGCATCAGGCTTCTTTCCCAACTGACTCGCAGTAGCTGCCGTTACGAGGCCTGAAAACGACCACAAATGCGAGTCAGTTGGGGCTCCTCAGGATCCGATCGGAGAAAGCGCCCGCACCAGACCGAAGAGGTCCTTGGGGTCATCGGGGTTAGCGACGAGGTCGATCTCCTCGAAGAACTCCGAGCCGTCAACGGCATTGCGGAGATACCGCAAGGCGGAAAAGTCCTCGATCGCAAAGCCCACGGAATCGAATATCGTGATCTGGTCGCTGGAGGTCCGGCCCGGCGCGTGCCCGCCCAGGACTTGCCAGAATTCCGTGACGGGAAAATCGGCGGACATTTGCTGGATCTCGCCTTCAATCCGTGTCTGGGGATCGTATTCCACAAACACGTCGCCGAGGTCCAGGATGGCAGCGTCGAGCTCGGTCTTCCCTGGGCAGTCGCCACCGATCGCGTTGATGTGAACACCGGTCGAAACCTGGTCTGCCGTCAGGATCGTGGCGTTGGCCTTGTCCGCCGTGCACGTGGTGATGACGTCGGCGCCCTCCACTGCATGGGCCGCCGAGTCTGCAATGGTGACGTCGAAGCCGAGCGGAGCCATGTTCCGGACGAACTTCTCCATCGCATCAGGATCCGTGTCCCAAATCCTGACGGTGTTAATACCCAGGGCCGCCCGAAAGGCCAGGGCCTGAAACTCCGATTGGGTTCCGGTTCCGATCATCCCCATGATCCGGGCATCGGGGCGCGCGAGTTTCTTCGCGACCATCCCGGACGTAGCCGCCGTTCGAAGCGCTGTCAGCACCGTCATCTCCGCAAGGAACGTCGGATAGCCGTTATGGACGTCGGACAAGACACCGAAAGCTGTCACTGTCTGGAAGCCGCGCGCGGGATTCGAAGGGTGTCCATTTACATACTTGAAGCCGTATGTTTCATGGTCGCTGGTGGGCATCAGCTCGATGACACCAAATGGCGTGTGACTTGCCACCCGGGGAGTCTTGTCAAAAGATTCCCACCGCCGGAAGTCGTCTTCCAAATACTGAATCATCTCCGAGATGATGGCCTCCGGGCCCCGCACGGCCGTCCAGCGAACCATATTGCGGACATCGACAAAGCGCGTCATGTGCGCTCCTTTCCCTCATAAGCACTGTTGCTACGAGGCTACGGAGCGGCGATATGCATGCACAATTGCCAAAGTACGTACTTTTCATTGAAAATCCGTACAAAATGACGCACACGTATGTACACAATGATCATTCGGCAAGCGTCCGTAATGCGGGCGACTACCGGAGGACGGAACTAAGTAACAGGCTTGTCTCGCTATTGACGATCCCTTCGATCCCGCGGATCCTGCCCAACACTTGGTCAAAGTCGCTGAGGCTCTCCGTGCGTAGCTCAGCCACGAGGTCCCAACCGCCGTTCGTGGTGTGCAGGGCCCAAATCTCGGGAAGTCCCCGGAGCTGGCGAATAACCTTGTCCGCCGACCTGCCCTCCACCGCTATGAGCGCAATAGCCCGAATGGCAAGTGGATCAAACTCGTCGCGGACCCTCGCGGTAAAGCCAACGATGGTTCCGGAGGTGACAAGACGCTCAAGCCGGCTGTTCACGGTGGCCCTAGCGACGCCCAGCTTCCGCGCAAGGCTGGCCACGGACGCCCTGCCGTCCTCCCTCAGGGCAGAGAGGAGCTGGCGGTCAAGGTCGGTGAGTGCTGCCATAAAGATAAACGTATCGCCCATTCCACAAGAGGGGCCGAGTCCGTAGGGTATCGACATGAGCATTTACATCAGCCCCGACTCTGCCGCATGGTCGCTGACCGCCATGGCGACCGCCGCGTCCGCGGGATCAATCGATGATGCGAATGGTATGTCCAACTTGGTCAAGGAAATTTACGAGACGGAGGGTTTCGAAGCCCTGTCAGGTGTGGTCTTTGCCTTGGCTCATCACAACAGCCTCTCGCTGCATGCACTAGCCACGGCCACTGGGATATCCGTACACGAGCTGCTGGAAATCCGGAAACACCAAGGTTCCACTTTTCATCACTCCCCCTCAGGAGTAGCGTCACGGCTTGATGCCCTTCCGCCCCGTATCCAGGCAAGCCTGGAACCGCTGCCGAATGAAACCGAGGCCTAGGCCCTCGGCCGCCGTCCGGTTACGGAACATGACGACGGCCGGTGATGCAGGCCGCCGTCGCGGATGTTATTTTCTTCTTGAGTAATGAGCACCAGCGCGAAGCCCTGACTTGCTGGTCGGCAACCCTCTCTCCGGCGGGGTGCCTCAGGTGACTACTCGGCGTATCGACACTTTCGAACTGCAAGCGTGACTGAGGAGCACCAATGCCTGAACCCACCGAAGAAAAACTCTCCTACCGTCTCGTCACGGGTCCTGACACGCGGGAATTCTGCGAGAGGATCTCCACTGCCCTCGCCGAGGGATACGTGCTGCACGGCAGCCCGGCCGCGACCTTCAACGGCACGGACGTGATTGTGGCGCAAGCCATCGTCCTGCCCGCGGCGATCGCGAGCGCGGATGCGGCAGTCGCCAACGCCGTAGACCAGCTCGATGAAGAGTTCGACGGCGAGGGCCACGCATGAGCTACGCAGGCGACCTGAGTCCGCACGACGCCTGGGCCAAGCTCGAACAAGGCGCCATTCTGGTGGACGTCCGCACCGAAGGCGAGTGGGCACACATCGGCATCCCGGACACCAAAGCCACCGAGAATGATCCCTTGTTCATCCAGTGGAACTTCGCCGGCGGCATCCCCAACTCGAGATTCATCGACGAGCTGAAGCAGCAGGCCCCGGAGGAAAATGGCACCGAGTTGGTTTTCCTCTGCCGCTCCGGCCAGCGTTCCATCGCCGCCGCGATCGCCGCAACACAGGCCGGCTACACCTCCTACAACGTCCTGGAGGGCTTTGAAGGCGAGCCTGACCGCTACGGCGAGCGAACCGTGAACGGCTGGAAAAACCGTGGACTTCCGACGAACCTGGGGAACATCTAAGTGACTTTCAATCCTGACGCCGCCGGCTGGAGCCCTGACACCCAGGCAGTCCGCGGAGGCCTTGACCGCACCAATTTCCAAGAGACTTCAGAAGCCGTCTTCCTCAACTCCGGCTTCGTCTACGAATCCGCGGAAGCCGCCGAGCGCGCGTTCACCGGCGAAGACGAGCGCTTCGTCTACTCCCGTTACGGCAACCCCTCCGTGGCAACCTTCCAGGAGCGTCTCCGCCTGCTTGAAGGCACCGAAGCGTGCTTCGCGACGGCGTCGGGCATGTCCGCTGTCTTCACCGCCCTGGGTGCGTTGCTGGCAGCGGGCGACCGGGTGGTTGCCGCGCGTTCGCTGTTCGGTTCCTGCTTCGTGATCCTCAACGAGATCCTGCCGCGCTGGGGCGTCGAGACCGTCTTCGTTGACGGACCAGACCTGGACCAGTGGCGCGCAGCCTTGTCCGAGCCGACAACGGCGGTGTTCTTCGAGTCGCCGTCGAACCCGATGCAGGAAATCGTCGACATCGCCGCGGTGAGCGAGCTCGCCCACGCGGCGGGCGCCACGGTCGTCGTCGACAACGTCTTTGCCACTCCCTTGCTGCAGCGCTGCGGCGATCTCGGCGCAGACGTGATTGTCTACTCGGGTACTAAGCACATCGACGGCCAGGGACGAGTCCTGGGCGGTGCCATTCTGGGCACCAAGGAGTTCATCGACGGTCCCGTCAAGCAGCTCATGAGGCACACCGGGCCGTCCCTCTCCGCGTTCAACGCCTGGGTCCTGACCAAGGGCCTGGAAACGATGGCGCTCCGCGTGAACCATTCCTCAGCATCGGCGCAGCGGATCGCCGAATGGCTTGAGGAGCAGCCAGCCATCAGCTGGGTCAAGTACCCGCTCTTGAAATCGCACCCGCAGTACGAGCTCGCCGCCAAACAAATGAAGGCCGGCGGAACGGTACTGACCTTCGAGCTGCTCCCTTCTGCGGGACGCTCGGCGAAGGAGGCCGCTTTCGCTCTGCTGGACGGGCTCTCTGTCATCGACATCTCGAACAACCTGGGAGACTCCAAGTCCCTCATCACTCACCCGGCCACTACCACGCACCGCGCCATGGGTCCGGAAGGCCGGGCGGCCATCGGGCTGGCCGACGGCGTCGTACGGCTTTCGGTCGGTCTGGAGGACGTGGACGATCTCATCCGTGACTTGGAGCAGGCACTCAAGCAGGTCTAGCCGGGCGTGGTCAGCCCGGCGCCTCGCGCCAGTCCTGGCGCACCCAGGTGAGCACGGGCTGGGGTTTGGTGTCGCTCTCGTCCCTCTCTGAGCGCATCGTGATCTGGACGGCGTGCTGCACGACGGCGGCCAGCCCGGCGGCGTCGGGGGTGCCCCCGTTGTTCTCGCTCCAGCGCTCGGCAACTCCGCGCTGCTCGATCGCGCCATTGCCACGGCTCAGGATGGCTGCCACGCCCGCTTGTGCCAATTCGAGTTCACCCTGTTCGGCCAGGATGGGTTCGAGATACTCCACCAAGGACCAGACGACGTCGGCGGCGGGCTCCGGCCGAAAGGTTCCAAAGTCCAAGAGTTCGCCGCGCAGTCCGAAGTTGCTTGCCTGCCAGGACGCCATCCGCAAGAGCGCCGTGGGCACGGACGCAGGCTCCACGCCGGCATGGTATTCACGCACGGAGGTCTCCACCAAGGCCCTGACCAGCACTGCAATCAGCGCAGCATCCTCGGCCCGCAGGCAGACATCGGCCACCCGGACCTCCACCGTGGGGACGTGCCGGGACAACCGGGCGTCGAAGTAAACCATGCCCTCGTCCAGCAGGACACCCGTTTCGATGAGCCTCTGGACCACCCGCCGGTAGGAGGCCAGGGATCCGAAGAGGGCCGACGGTCCCGATGACGGCCAACGGTTCCACGCCTGCGTCCGGTAGCTCTCAAAACCCGTCGCCAGCCCCCGCCAGTAGGGCGAATTGGCGCTGATGGCGGTGAGGACTGCGAGCTTGTCCCGGATGTGGTCCAGGATCACCACGCCTTCCTCCGGGGACTCGATCGAGGTGTGGACGTGGAATCCGCAGGTGAGCTGTTCGTGTGCCGTGATGCCGAAGCGTTCGAGCATGACGGCGTACCGGGGATCCGGAGTGGTGTGCAAAGCGGCGTCCACGGGTGACGTGGCCAACGCCGCGATCCTTGCACCGTGGAGCCGTGCCGCGTGGCTCGCGAGGCCCCGACCCTTGCGGATCTGGTGCAACAGCTCGGCGTAACTGCGGCATGGCCGGGTCTGGGTCTCGATCTGCTCAAGCTTGAGCTCATGGCTGAGGGCGGTATCAGGGCCGTCCATGTCCTCGGGGTTCACGCTGGATTCCTGGGTGTCCGGGGTGGCGCCGTTCTGGGCCACTCCCGAAAGGAGCGCGTCGGCAAGGGCAAGCGGCTCGCCGGTCACGGGATCGACGATCAACAACTCCTCTTCCACACCAAAAGTGCGCACGGATCAATTGTGCGCCATTGCAGCCTTTGGGAAACAGGGGCGAAGTTTGGCGAGGCGGGCGGGGCGGGCGGGCGGTTTGGCGAGGCGGGCTCCCGACAGATTCTGCTGGATCATTCCTGCCAGGCGGATGGCGTGCCCCCATTTTCCGGGCATGGGCGAAAGCCACCCCGGGGATGATCCAGCAAAATGTCGGCCAACTCATCCACATACGCGACATTCCTTGGCGCGTGAACCCCAACATCGTGACTGGCTGGATCCATGGATGCCTTGGAATACCTGGTCTCAGTGGGCGGTGTCGCTCGCGTTGGTCTGCTGCGCGCCAACGGCTATACGCCGTCAGCCATCCGCAAGCTGGCCGCCGCCGGGGCACACCAACCACGAAAAGGGATTTGGGCCCTCCCGTCAGCGGATACGGAATACCTCACGGCTATTCTCAATAACGGGCAGCTCACCTGTGCCAGTGCCGCACTACGCTACGGCCTGTGGATCAAAGACAAGCCCGAACGTGTGCATCTGTCCACGCGGCACTGCCGGGGCAGGGGCTTCGTCCGGCATGGCGGTCTTCGCCTGTCTACGGAGAACGCCGTCCCGGTGGCCTCCGTAGAAGACACCGTCATTCACGCGCTGACCTGTTTGCGGGACGTGGACGCCATTTCGATTGCGCAATCGGCCATCCAAGAGTTCGGTATCCCGCGGGCAATACTCGAAAGCGAGATCTCTGCCAACTGCTACGGAAACGCGAGAAGGCTTCTGGCCAAGGCAGATGGCCTGTCCGAATCCGTACCCGAGATCAGCGCCCGCCTGCTGTTCGAATCGGAAGGCCTGGCATTTCGCCGCCAGGTCCCTATCCATGGCGTGGGACGCGTCGACTTTCTGATTGGCCGGCGGCTCATCGTCGAAGTTAACGGCTACGCCTTCCATAGTTCCCGGGAGGCGTGGAGAAAGGACATGGCACGCCTGAACGCCGCCCAGGCACGGGGCTTCGACGTCTTGAGCTTCGCTCCCGAGACGATCTGGAACAACCCGGGGCAGGTGATGGAGGAAATCCGTGCGGTCCTGGCCCTAGACAAGCCCTCCCGGCCCTAGACAACGGACGGCGATCGAATCTGCTGGATCATCGCCAGCTTGCCGAAGGCGCACCCACGGTTTACCGGGCGCCAGCGCGTGCTGGGCCCGGATGATCCAGCAGAATGTTCCGATTCGCAGTGCGCGGAGTCGAGTCCGGCCCTGAAATCCGACGCCGTCAGTCCTGGAAGTACTCGATCTTGGCGCCGATGGTGTTGAGTCGCTCGGCCAGGTCCTCATAGCCGCGTTCAATCACGTAGATGTTGCGCAACTCGGACGTGCCACGGGCCGCGAGCATGGCCAGCAGCAGGCACGCGGCGGGACGGAGGGCCGGTGGGCAACCGACTTCCGCGCCACGCCATTTGGTGGGGCCATTGACGTAGATGCGGTGCGGATCGAGGAGCTGTACCTGGGCTCCGAGTTTGTTGAGCTCGGTCAGGTAGATGGCCCGGTTCTCGTAGACCCAGTCGTGGATCATGGTCTGGCCCTCGGCATTGCCCGCGATCACCGCGAAGAATGGCAGGTTGTCGATGTTCAGACCGGGGAATGGCATCGGATGGATCTTGTCCTCGGGGGCGCGCAGCCGGGATGGCTTGGTGGTGACATCCACCAAGCGCGTCCGTCCGTTGCGGGCAAAGTACTCGCCGGAGATGTCTAATTGCTGGCCCATCTGCTCAAGCGTGGCCAGTTCGATCTCCATGAACTCGATGGGGACTCGGCAAATGGTGACCTCCGAGTTGGTCACGATGCCCGCGGTGATCAGGCTCATGGCCTCGATCGGGTCTTCGGACGGGAAGTATTCAATATCCACGTCGATCTCCGGGCGGCCAGTGATCTTCAGGGTGGTTGTCCCGATGCCGTCGATGACCACGCCGAGTCCCTGCAGGTAGAAGCAGAGGTCCTGCACCATGTAGTTGGGGCTTGCGTTGCGGATCACCGTGGTGCCGCTGCGGTGGGCGGCCGCCATGATGGCGTTCTCCGTCACCGTGTCACCGCGCTCCGTGAGCACGAACGTGCGATCGTCGCCATCGGCCGGTGGGGCCTGCACGGAATAGAAACCGGACTTGGCCTCCACAGAGAGCCCGAACTGGCGCAACGCTTGCATGTGCGGTTCCACGGTACGGGTCCCCAGATCGCAACCACCGGCGTACGGCAGTTGGTAGGTGGCCGCTTCATCAAGGAGCGGGCCAAGCAGCATGATGACGCTGCGGGTCCGGCGGGCTGCCTCCACATCCATCGAGGCGAGGTCCAGGGTCTCCGGGCGGCGAATGCGGAGATCGTTACCGTTGAGCCAAGTGCACTCGACGCCGATGGACGTCAGAACCTCGACGATCCGGTTGACTTCTTCTATCCGGGCAAGCCGACGCAGGGTGGTGGTGCCTCGGTTGATGAGGCTCGCACAAAGCAGCGCGACGCCAGCATTCTTGCTACTGTTGACGTCCACTGAGCCGGAGAGCGTGCGTCCGCCCTCAACGCGCAGGTGTGTCATCTGCCGTTTGCCGACTTTGACGATGGTGCGCCCGAAGATGGACTCAAGGCGTTCGATCATTCGGAGGCTGAGGTTCTGCTTGCCCTGTTCCATGCGGGCAATGGCGCTTTGGCTGGTGCCCAGTTCCGAAGCGAGCTGTCCCTGTGTCCAGCCCTTTTCGCCTCGGGCATCGCGAAGAAGGAGACCTACATGTTCGGCAGTCGGTTGCGTCATGAGCAAAAAATATCATAGATGGTCTATTGAGGCATATTTCATGATTCAACACGCCGGATTCAGTGCTTGCTAGTCGTTTCGTGCGATACGCGTTGACACCATCGCGACCACGAGGCAGGCTCAGTCGGATGAGGTCCAACGAATCGTCGAACTACTCGCCCTCTACGCTGCGTGCGGAGGTCCGCCCGGCCAAAGACAGCGACCTCGCCCACATTCTCGAGGTCGAAGCCCAAGCCGGGCGTCCCTTTCTTGACGCTGCAATGCTGGCGGAAGCGATCGACGACGACGCGCGCCTTGTGGTGGTCGCTTTCGTGCGCGGAGCGTCCGACGTCGGGGAGCTTGTCGGCTGGGGCAAGACCCATTCCTGGGACTATGCCGACGGCGCCGCGCCCACGGGCCACTACCTGGGCGGCGTCACCGTGCGGCCCGACTGTCGACGCAAGGGAATCGGCACAGCCTTGACCCAAGCCCGGCTGGATTGGATATGGCGCCGGGCATCGGAAGCCTGGTACGTCGTGAACGCGTCCAACCTCGCGTCAATCGGACTGCATCGCCGCTGGGGGTTCGCGGAAGTCGCCAGGGCGCCGGGCTTTCACACGACGACGTTCGACGGCGGCGTAGGCATACTCATGCGGGCGGACCGCCCTGGCGCGCCCGCATAAAGCAGGCCGCCGGCTAGCCCGCCTTCAGCCAGACGAAGTGCCAGGTTCCTGCCGACTGGGCAGCGAGCACGGCCGCGGCCGCGATGACCAACCCACCCACCAAAACCCAGGCGTCCAAGCGACTGTAGGTGGATTCGCGGGCCCAGGTCCGCGGTCCACCGCCGAAGCCTCGCGCCTCCATGGTCACGGCCAAGCGCGACGCCCGGCGTATCGCCTGGACCAGCAAGCCGAAGCTTTGGCCTAGCATTGCCCGGAACCGTTGCATCGGACTCCCGTGCGAGCCGACGCCACGCGCGCGCCGTGCCATGCCGATGGTCTGCCACTCCTCCGCCATGAGCCCTACGAGCCGCAGCGCGGCCAAGGTGCCCAAGACAAAACGGTGCGGCAGTTTCGCCTTCTGCGCCAAGGCATCGGCAAGGTCAGTCGGATCGGTGCAACTCATCAGGAGAATGGCCGGCAACGCGATCGCCAAGCCGCGCAGCATGAACCCGAGTCCCAGCTGAAGCGAGCCTTCGCTGATGGACCAGATCCCGACGTCGAGCAGTATCCTGCCGCTGTCAGCCGACAGGATCGCGGTACTCCAGCCGCCGAGCGCTGCCGCGATGATCAGGGGCCAGCCACGCTGCCACAGCAAGCGCAGCGTGAGGCCCGCGAGGGGGAACAGCGCCAGCTCTCCGAGGAGAGCGGTCGAGGCAGACACCAAATCGATAGACAACGCCAACACCAACGTGATCAGGAAGACCGACACGAACTTGGCCAGCGGATTCGCGCGCGTCAGGAGCGCATTATTGCTGCGCAGGCTCAGGGCTTCCCTCATGCCGCACCCGCTTCTTGCCGGGCTGCGCCTTGCAACGCAGGCTCGAGCCGCATCTCGGTGCCGCCCAGGACGGAACTGAATTCCTGGTCGTGGGTCACGGAAACCACGGAGGTGCCGGCATCGAGCAGTTCGGACAGGAACGACGCCAACTCGGCCCACGTGTTGGCATCCTGCCCGAAGGTTGGTTCGTCCAGCACCAGGACGCGCGGGTGCGCGGCAAGCACGGTGGCCACTGACAGCCGCCGCTTCTCGCCGCCGGAGAGCGTGTACGGATTGGCGTCCACCAAATGCCCCAGCCGCAGCCGCTCCAGCAACTCGTCCACGCGCTCCTCGCCGCGGCCAAGGTGTTTGGGGCCGAACATGAGCTCGTCAAGCACCCGGCCCGTAACGAACTGGTGCTCAGGCTCTTGGAACACGGTCCCGATGCGGGAGATCAACTGCTGGGCCTTCCACTTGAAAGGATCGGTGCCGGCACCGTCGCTGAGCCCGACGGCGGCAGTCACCGTACCGGAAACGGGCGCCAACAGGCCGGCCAGGGTCAAAGCGAACGTGGACTTTCCGGCGCCGTTGGGCCCTGTGACGGTCAACGCCTGCCCGGCGAGCACGTCGGCGTCTAGTCCGGCCTGCACAGGAACAGGCGGGATGGTTGTGAATCCTCGGCGGCGCGCCCGCTCACGTGACACAGCAAGCTCCTGGGTGGCGAGCAGCAGCTCTCCCCCGTCCGTCGCCCCAGAACGGGGCCGGGTGGCCGGCACGTACCCGGGCACCCAGACGCCCGCAGCAGTGAGCATGTCCCTTGCTTGCGCCAGCATTGTATCCGGATCGCCATCCAAGAGCACAGCGGGCGTGGACCCTCCCTCAGAGGAGCGCCCCGGCTGGAGCACCACGATCCGGTCCACGAGGTCTTTCCACACGGAGACTCGATGCTCCACCACCACCAGGGTGGCCCCGGTCTTGTCCAGGCAGCGGCCCACGGCATCGCGGACCTCCAGCACGCCCGCGGGGTCCAGGTTGGCGGTCGGCTCGTCCAAGAGAATCAGGCCAGGCCTCATCGCCAGGATGCCAGCCAGCGCAAGGCGCTGTTTCTGCCCGCCCGAGAGCGCCGACGTCGGATGGTCCAGCGCAAAGCCGCCTGCGGCACTGTTCCGCAGCCCGACGTCGTCGAGCGCTTCATCAACGCGCTTCCAGATCTCTTCCCGCGGCACGCAAAGATTCTCGGCGCCGAACGCGACGTCGTCACCCAGTCGCGAAAGCACCACCTGGGTCTCGGGATCTTGCTGCATGAGCCCGGCACGGCCCCGCTGGGCCCTCGGCGAAACGCCGTCCACCAGCAATGAGCCGGTCTCGTCGGCGTCGTCGCCTTCCTCGCCCAGCACGCCCGCCAGGGCATGCAGGAGCGTCGACTTGCCTGCGCCCGACGGGCCAAGCAGCAGCACACGCTCTCCCGGACGAATGTTCAGGTCCAGAGCGTGGATGGCCTGCGTGGCGCGGCCCGCGTGCCGCCAGCCCCAGCCTTGCGCGGAAATTGCGGCGGGTCGCACCACAGCGGAGGTGCCGGAATCAGGACTGGGCATCAGGAAAAGACGGGCTCCGAAGCGGCCTTGCGGGACGCGAACGCGCTCAGGACGCCAGTTTTGGCCAGGCCGCGGGTGGCGATCCAGGCCAGAGCGCCGGCAATGACGGCACCGGAAACCGTGCAGAACGCGATGTAAGCGAGCTTGTCGACGGCTTCGTAGGCGATGTTCCAGCCCCACGGCAGGAAGGAATCGTTCAAGCCGCAGAACAGGCCCGCACCGGCACCGGCCAGCAGGGACGCAGGCAGGTTGAACTTCTTGTACATGAATGCCAAGAAGATGAGCTCTGCACCGAGTCCCTGGAGGAGTCCGGACATCAACACGGTGGTGCCGTACTGGGAACCCATGATGAGTTCGCTGGTGGCGGCGACGGTCTCACAGAAAATTGCCGCACCGGGCTTGCGGATAATGAGCATGCCCAGCACAGCTGGAATCATCCAGCCGCCAGCAATGATGCCGGTCACCGGCGGGTATGCGGCGGTCATCGGCGTCGAGACGAGAGCAGCCATCTGGTCCCACGCCCAGAAGATCACGCCGCCGGCGATGGAGATCAAAGCCGCCACCACGATGTCCACGACACGCCAGTTGTAACCGGGCTTGGTGATGCCCGGCTTTGCAGAAATACCAGTCATTTTGTCCTCCTGAGGAACAGGAGGGGAAAGTGTTTCGGCTTGCCTCCGAGCGGCCTCCGCCGCACCGGTTCCGGACACTATGAGAACTCGACTCCCTTGCGCCGGTACTAGCCGGATCAGGTTCGAGGGTCTGCGGTTGTCCGCACTCTCAGCGCCCGTCCTCCGTGCCGCATTGCTGCGAGCCCGACGGCGGCGCTCCCCTGTCGTTATCAATCCACCCTTTTGGGCGTGGTTCAGTTTACACCTTGGCAGGGTTGTCGGGACGGTCACAAAAGTCGGAAACGAAGGATTCTGCTGGATCATTCGTGGTCTCAGCGCACGCAGGCCTGCGGTGGCGCGGACGGGCGCCGGAACTGGGAGAATGATCCAGCAGAATCCATCGCAGCAAGCTGGCAAAGGAGCGGTCTTGGCAGGCATAGGCGAAGCGAACAGCACCACGGTGTCCGAACCAAGGCTCGCCGCGAGCGTGATCCTGGTCCGCGACGCTCCCCTTCCCGGGAGCACTGACGGTCCGGCCGGCCCTGACGCTTCGGCCGGCCCTGGCGCTTCCGCCGGTCCTGACGGCCGGGTGGCTTCCCAAGGTGCCGCGAGCGGCCTGGAAGTCTTCGTCCAGCACCGGGTGTCCACGATGGATTTCGCCGCGGGCATGGTCGTTTTCCCCGGCGGCCGAGTGGACAACGTGGACAGCACCGGCTGGGACTTCGCGGACGACGTCGTCGAGCGGCACGCGGCCGCATGGCACCGGAGCAGCATCGCCGTCGAGCCCGCATCGGCCCGGCATAACGCCGGCCGGGTGCTGGCGGCCGCGCAACGTGAGGTGTCCGAAGAGGCCGGGCTAAAGCTCGACGCCGGAACCCTTCGCCCGTGGGCCAACTGGGTCACTCCGGAGGACCAGCCCAAGCGCTTCGACACGTACTTCTATGTTGCCTGCCCTTCAGCCGGGGCCGAGCCACAGCACCAGACTACGGAGGCATCGTCATCACTATGGATGCCGGTCCGCGGAATTCTTGATGCCGAGGCCGCGGGGACCCTCAAGCTCATGCCGCCCACCTTGGTCCTGCTGGATGAACTGCTCGCTCTCGGCACGGTGGAGGCTGTGTTGGCTGAAGAGCGTGACATCTTTCCCGTGCGGCCGGAGCCCGGGGCCTTGCAGGAGTTCTTCCGGCTCAGGCGCCAACCCCCGTCCGTTGCTCCGTAACTGTCCTGAAGTGGGGTTAGGCTGGGGATGGTCCTGTTTCCTCCCGCAAGGAGTCCCGGAATGAACCTGCTCTTCAAACTGCTCGGTACCGGTGTGAGCATCGGCGCAGGAATCGTCGGCAGCAAGCTCGTCAACGCGCTGTGGGAAAAGTCCACCGGCAACAAGCCTCCGAAGGGCCACGACGACATGGAAGCGAGCCTGCGCTCAGCCCTGACCTTCGCTCTGATTTCGGCCACCGTCAGCACCGTCATCCAAGTTCTCGCCAGCCGCAGCACTCAGCGCGCCATCTCGCGCTTCTCGAAGACGCAGGACATCGTCTAGGCCGACGGGCCGCCATTCCCTGTGGTGCCACCCGTGTGCCCGCCGTTTCGGCTGTGCGGCACGTCCGAGCCTGCTTCTTCAGCTTTCTCGGCTGCCCGCTCACCAGCCGCACGTAGCACCACGGCCTCGAGTTCGTCTGTGCTGAGCAACTCGGGGTGGAGGTGCTTCGTCCTGTAGCCTGCGCGGCCCACCATGTGTGCGGACACGGGCACCGTCAGCAGTTGGAAAATCCAGGCGACCGCCAGGATCGGCCAAACCCACCATTCGCGCATCTGCAGCCCGATCGCTGCCAAGACAAGGAACAGTCCCAGCACTTGCGGCTTGGTAGCTGCGTGCATGCGGCTCATGAGGTCCGGGAAGCGCAACAGTCCGATTGCCGCGCCCAATGACATCAGCGCACCCGCTATCAGCAGCACTGCGGTGACGGCGTCGATCACGGCATCCACTCCGGTGGCGTTAGGAGTCATTGACCTGTCCCCTCCGGTCGGCCACGAAGCGGGCCACCGTCACCGATCCGACAAACCCGATCAACGTCAGCGCCACGAGTAGCACGAGGTTGTTGAGGTGCCTGTTGACGGCCATGTCGATGGACAGCGCCGCGCCCAGAATGGCCAGGAGCACGTCGGAGGCGAGCACGCGGTCCAACAGTGACGGCCCGACGGCGATCCTGTAGATCGCGCCAGCCGCCGCGAGGCTCAGAATCACCGCCGTAACGATCAGCACGATGTCTTTCATGAGCTGGCTCCCCTCGTTGCAGACAAGCCTTCGGCCTGGAGCGCGTCCACTTCCGCCCGTGTGCCCATGATCCGTATCAGCGAGGCCTCCGTGTCCTGGACTTCCCGGCGGAGCTTGGCGGTGTCTGAATCGTTGCGGACATTGAGTCCGTGGATGTAAAGGGTAGACGTCGAGCGGTCCACCTCAACCACCAGCGAACCCGGGATCAGCGAAATCACGTGGCCCGTGGCTGTGACCATGAGGTCGGAATGGCTACGTAGTGGGACAGCGACGACTGCGTTGGTCACCGAAGGCCCGCGGAAGATCGCTAGGTACATGACCTGGAAGCTCGCGGCCACCACTTTGCCAAGGAACACAACGGCGAAAGGAATAGCCCGCAGCAGGTTGAACCGTCCGCTGAGTTCCACGGGAGGCAAGTAGAAGATCCTGGCCACCACCACCGCGATCAGGGCACCGAATACGAGGTTGCCCGGGCTGAAGTCCCGCCAGAGGGCACCCCAGACGACCACCAGCCAGACCAGCAGCGGCAGCTCGGTGCGGAACGAAATCCGCTTGCGACTCACTTTCCACCTCCTTGCGCTGGCGCGGCCGGCAAAGCCTTGCCTGCTGGCGAGGCCGGCAGAGCTCCGCCTGCCGGAACGCCCGCTGGCGCGTCACCGTGCGGCGCGGCGATTCCCGGCATCGGAGCTTTCTCGCCAAGCACCGAGCGGATATATGCCGTGCGGTCCAGCATCTGTTCCGCGGAGTTGCCTGCCAATTGGAACAGCGGACCCGCAAAGACGGTCAGCGCCACACCAAAAACCACAAGCGCGGCGGTTGGCCCCACCATGGTCCGTGGGAGCAGACCGATGCCTGCCGTGTTCTTCAGGACGGGGTCCGGGTACTCGGCATCCTCGGGTTTCCGCCAGAATGCGCGGTTCCAAACACGGGCGACCGCCAACAGGGTCAGGAGGCTGGTGACCACCCCTCCCACCACCAAGGTAAGGGCCAAAGGCGTACCCAGGGCAATGCCGGCCTGCAAGAGCCCGAGCTTTCCCAGGAACCCCGAGAACGGCGGGATTCCGGCGAGGTTCATGGCCGGAATGAAGAACAAGAGCGCAAGGAGCGGGGACAATTTGGCGAGCCCACCCAGCCGGTCCATCGAAGAGCTCCCACCGCGGCGCTCGATCAAGCCCGTCACAAGGAACAGGCTCGTTTGGACGGTGATGTGGTGGGCCACGTAGAACACGGCGGCCGCGAGCCCCGCGATGGAGGACATGGCCAGGCCGAACACCATGTACCCGATGTGGCTGACCAAGGTGAAGGAAAGCAGACGTTTAATGTCGCTCTGGGCTATGGCGCCGAGGATACCCACCAGCATGGTCAGCAGCGCCACCACCATCAACGGGGTGTTCAAGGTGTCCCCTGGAAACAGAAGCGTCTCCGTGCGGACCATCGCGTAGACGCCTACTTTGGTGAGCAAACCGGCGAACACGGCGGTGACCGGTGCGGGGGCTGTCGGATACGAGTCAGGCAGCCAGAAGGACAGCGGGAACACGGCGGCCTTGATGCCGAACGCCACAAGTAGCATCACATGGAGCAAGTTCCTGGTGCCCGGATCCAATTCGGCGAGTTTGATGGCGAGGTCCGCCATAGTGATGGTCCCGGTGGCTCCGTAGATCATCGCAATGGCGATCAGGAACAACACCGAGGACACCACGGACACCACCACGTACGTGACCCCGGCGCGGATGCGCGGCCCGGTCCCACCCAGCGTCATGAGCACGTAGCTCGCTGTCAGCAGGATCTCGAAGCCCACGTACAAGTTGAAGAGGTCACCGGTGAGGAAGGCATTGGAGACACCCGCCACCAAGATCAAGTAGGTCGGGTGGAAGATCGACACCGGTGCCTCGCGGTCGCCGTCGGCCATGCCTTGGCCGGTGGCGTAGATCAGCACGGCGAGGCTGATGACGGAGGAAACCACCAACATGAGCGAGGAAAACTGGTCCACCACCATCACCACGCCCCACGGCGGTTGCCAGCCACCCAGGGTGACCGACGTCGTGCCGGTGGTCCAGACCGAGGCAAGGAGCCAGCATTCCAGGAGCAGGGTCAGGGACAACAGACCGATGCTCACCACGCGCTGCGCCAGCGGGTTCCTGTTCAGGGCGAATGTCAGCGCGGCACCGAGGATGGGAAGTACGACGGCGAGCGGCGCCAGGCTGGCGATGTTCACTCGGGGCCTCCTTCCTTGGCTGCTTCGGTGACTGCGGTGACCGGGAATTCGGATGTTTCTTCAGGAACCACGGAGTCGTCCTCGGCGTCGAAGCTGGGAGTCTTGGCCACACGGCGGTCTTCGGCGTCATCCTGGATATCGTCTTGGCGTGCCAACGCCCAGGTCCGGTAGATGATGCCGAGCATGAATGCAGTCACCGCGAAGGAAATCACGATCGACGTCAGGATCAAGGCTTGTGGCAAGGGATCGTTGTAGTCGCGCGGATCCGTCGATTTGTTGAAGAGTGGAGCAAGTCCGGCATATCCGCCGGTGGACAGGATCAGCAGGTTGGTAGCGTTGGCCAGGAGCATGAGTCCCAGCAGCACCCGGGTCAGGCTGCGTTCCAGGATCAAATAGATTCCGCAGGCATACAGCACGCCCATGACGATCAACAGGGTCAGGTTGACGCTCATGGTGTCCCCTTCGCTAGCGGACTCGCAGTCGCCGTGGCCGTAGTGGTCCCGGCGGCCGTGGCGGCGGAGGTTACTGGCCGGGCTTCCCCGGGCCTACCCGTGTCTCCGCTGGCGGTCTCCTCGAAGTGTTCGTCGATCTCGGCTCCCAAACTTCGCAACACGTCCAATGCCAGTCCCACCACCACGAGATACACGCCAATGTCGAAGATCGTGGACGTGACGAATTTGATGTCACCGAACAGCGGCAACCAGAACCCGATGATGGCGGTTTGGAACACCTGGCCGCCCAGAAGCAAGGGCACGAAGCCCGCCGCGGCCGCCGTCGCCAGACCGGTTCCCAGCAGCATGCCGGCGCTGATCGGCGCGGCTTCGCGCAACTCGAAGCGTCCTCCGGCGAGGTAACGGATGGTCAGGGCGAGCCCAGCCGTGAGTCCACCGGCGAAGCCGCCGCCCGGAAGGTTGTGTCCCGCGAGAAGCAGGTAAACCGAGAAGACGATCATCGAGTGGAAAATCAGCCGAGTGACCACCTCGAAGATGATGGAACGGCGTTCGGGTGCCAAGGTGCGGCCGGCCACTAGCCAAGGGTCCGTCAGCGAGCCGGCGAACTTGCGCACGAGTGCCAGCGAGGCGTCGTCGCGCGAATTGCCCCCGACGGCGGCGCGTCTTCCCACCGTGCCTTCGGGCACCGTGGCCGCCTTGTTGATGCGCTCACCGCGGCTGCGGACAAAGATCAGGCTGGCGACGCCAGTGGCGGCAACGGCGAGCACCGAGATCTCGCCGAAGGTGTCCCACGCCCGGATGTCCACGAGCGTCACGTTGACGACGTTGAGGCCACCGCCGCCTTCGTAGGCCAGCCGAGGGAACGAGAGGGACACAGGTTCCGCGATCCGGGCTCCCATGGCGTAGATCGCCACGAAGATCATGGTGACGCCGAACGCCACACCGATAATGACGCGCACTACCCGGTATTTGCCGCCGGTACGGTCCCGGAGCTCCGGCGGGAGGCTGCGCATCGCCAGGACAAAGGCCACCAGGATGATGGTCTCTACGAGCATTTGGGTCAGGGCGAGGTCCGGGGCTCCCTGCAATGCGAACATCAAGGCGATGCCATAGCCGGTGACGGACACCATCAGCACGGCGAGGAAGCGCTTATTGGCACGAACGGCGGCGAGGGCTCCGACAACGATCCCGGCCGCGGCGATGAGCTGGAGCGGCGAGTTCGGATCCACGAGGTAGAGGCCGCCCGGAAGCGGCTTGTGGGCCACAATCAACGCAGTCAAAGGCACGGCGAAAGCCACCGTGAGGATGACTGCCAAGTAGAAGTACAGGGAACCGCGCTGTGTGCGCCCCGTGACCCACACGGCGACGTCGTCCAGGGCGCCGATCGTGCGCTGGTAGGCGCGATCGCCGTCCACCCAGTCCGGGATGCGCCCCTGCACCCGGGACACAAGGTTCCGCCCGTAGAACATCACGACGCCGGCCGCGAACGTCACGGCGGTCAGGCCCAACGCGGGCGTCAACCCATGCCACAACGCGAGGTGGCTTGCAGCGGCGGGGCTGGCACCGGCGTCGTGATCGGCGGCACTATTAAAAGCGGCCGCATACGGCTGGATCCACGAGTCAACGGGATCCGGCCACAGGCCGTACACGATGGTGAGGACGCTCAAGATGGCTGGCGCCGCCAAGAATGATGGCTGGATTGCTTTGAACGGCGTCCGTTCGACGCCCGGCTTCGTGGCGAACGCACCCCACATGAAGCGCGCGCTGTAAGCGAACGTGAGGATGGACCCCAGGACCAAGCCGACGAGGAGAACCAGCCCCCACGGTTGCGACGCAGGGCCCGTGCCGTAGTGGACGAACGCTTCGAACACGGATTCCTTGGCCACGAAGCCTGCCAGCGGCGGTATTCCGGCCATGGATGCAGCGGCAATGCCTGCCACGATGGCAAGCGCCCGCGAGGACTGGTACACCCCGGAGAGTTTGCGGATGTCCCGCGTGCCGGATTGGTGGTCGATGATGCCCACCACGAGGAATAGCGAAGCTTTGAAGAGTCCGTGAGCCAGGAGAAGCGCGAGTCCGGCCAGTGCGGCGTCGGGCCGGCCGAGGCCCACCACCATGGTGAGGAATCCGAGCTGGCTGACTGTGCCATAGGCGAGGATGAGCTTGATGTCAGTCTGCCGGAGCGCCCTGTAGCCGCCCACCAGCATGGTGGCCAGGCCAAGTCCGAGCACCAGAGGCAGCCAGTAGGGGTTTCCGCTGAAACCGGGCGCCATGCGGGCGACGATATAGATACCGGCCTTCACCATGGCTGCTGCGTGCAGGTAGGCGCTCACCGGAGTGGGGGCCGCCATGGCGCCCGGGAGCCAGAAGTGGAAAGGGACCAGCGCCGATTTGGTAATCGCCCCTACCAGGATGAGTACGACGGCGGCAGAAACCGCGCCCTGCGCGGGTCCCGTGACGAAGGTGGCTGCTTGGGCCATGATCGCCGAAATCCGGTATGTTCCGGCCGTCTGGCCCAGAATGATGAGGCCGACGAGCATGGCCAGGCCACCAGCGGTGGTGACCATGAGGGCCTGCAAAGCCGAGCGCCGGGCGGAAAGGCGGGTGCGCGCGTAGCCGATCAGCAGATAGGACAGGACGGTGGTGAGCTCCCAGAAGATGAACATCATCAGAAGGTCGTCCGCGGTCACCAAGCCGAACATTGCGCCGGCGAAGGCAAGCAGTTGGGCCCCGAACCCGCCCAGATCGGCATCCTTGTTCTTGAAGTATCGGGCGCAATAGACCAAGACCAGCGCGCCAACGCCAAGAACCAGCAAGGACATCACCCAGGCCAGGACGTCCATGCGAAAGGCGAACTCGAGCTTGAGGTTTGGAATCCATGGGAGGGTTTCTTCAATGAAGCCGCCGGTGGGGTCCCCGTTTTTTCCGGGATAGATCCGGTCATACTGCAAAAGCAGCCAGACAAAGGCACCGGCTGGAACCGCTGCGAGGACGTAGAAAGCATTCCGCTGGAGTTTCCGGAAGATCCAGGGCGCCACAGTTGCCGCTGCAAAGGTCACGGCAAGAACTGTGATCACTGGAATCTCCGCAAAGTCAGGAATGAATTGTCAAAAGTTGGAGCAGGCGGTCAAACGTTGGGTTCGGTGCAGGTAGTTTATCAACCGCATGTGACAAACAATGTCGGCATCAAAGGTGTATGAGCGGGCGGTTCGATGCGGGCAAGCTCACGTCCCAAAACTGTCACTTCGGGCGGTTACCATTCAGACCATGAACATGGCAACCGCGCCTGAAGCCCCGCACCCGGCATCCGAGCTTGCTTCCGGGCCGGCATTGTCCAACAAGGGCCAGATCCTTGCCTGGGCCTCCTGGGACTGGGGTTCCGCGGCCTTTAACGCCGTCATGACCACCTTCGTGTTCACCGTCTACCTGACGTCCAAAGCCTTCGGCGGTGAAGACTCTGCATCGGCGGCGTTGGGTTCCGCGTTGGCGATTGCCGGCGTCGCGATTGCGGTCCTGGCGCCCGTCACCGGCCAGCGCTCCGACTCCGGTGGCCGGCGCAAACTGTGGCTGGGGGTCAACACTGCTCTTGTCGCCGTCCTCACCGGCTTGTGCTTCTTCGTCTTCCCCAAGCCCGAGTTCCTGCTTCTGGGTGTCTCGTTGATCGCGCTCGGCAATGTGTTTTTCGAGTTCGCGGGCGTCAATTACAACGCCATGCTGGCCCAGATCTCCACCCCCGCCAATATCGGAAAAGTGAGTGGCTTCGGCTGGGGAATGGGGTATTTGGGCGGAATCGTGGCGCTGCTCGCGGTGCTGCAGCTTTTCGTCCAGCCGTCTTTTGAGTGGTTCGGAGCTTCCACTCAGGACAGCCTGAACATCAGGCTGGTGGCTGTCTTCTCCGCGCTCTGGTTCTTCATCTTCGCGTTACCGGTCCTCTTCGCGGTGCCGGAGCTTTCCGTCAAGAAACCGGAGTCCCGGCTCGGGCTCCTCGCTTCGTACGGTTTGTTGGCCCGCCGGATCACGGCCATCTATCGAACCAGTCCGCACACTATCTATTTCCTGCTCGCGAGCGCCATCTTTCGCGACGGCCTCGCGGCGGTCTTCACCTTTGGCGGAGTCATTGCCGCAGGGACCTTTGGATTCGAACTCAAGCAAGTCATCTTCTTCGCGATTTTCGGAAATGTGGTGGCCGCGGTCGGCGCCATGATCGGCGGATTCCTGGACGACAGGATCGGCCCCAAGGCTGTCATCGTCATTTCCCTGCTGGGACTCCTGGTGGCCGGCACGGCCATCCTGGTGCTTGGAAATGGCGACTACGTGTTCTTCGGAACCCACTGGGCAGGCAGCACCACTTTCTGGGTGTTCGGCTTGTTCCTCTGCCTCTTCGTCGGACCAGCCCAGGCTTCTTCCCGCGCGTACCTCGCGAGGCTGGCGCCGAATGGCGAATCCGGCGAATTGTTCGGACTCTACGCTACGACCGGCAGGGCAGTGAGCTTCCTGGCACCGGCGCTCTTTACTCTGTGCATCACTCTGGCGACGCCCCTGGTGGCCCCCGGCGGAGCCCAACGCTGGGGCATTCTTGGCATTATGGTGGTGCTCCTGGCCGGCCTGTTGGTGATCCTGCCCGTCAAATCACCCAGCAAGACGGAAATCGCCGTGGTTCCCGTTCACTGAGCGGTGCCGGCTGGGTGCAGCACGGCCGTGCGCGGGGTGCAGCGCCGCCGGGCCGGCACCAGCGCCTGTGCTTCGCACCCGAAAAGGGCTGGCGCACCCGGTCTTCCCGGGGCGTGGGTCCTTAGCGGGTGCCTACGTCAAAATGGGTGCCTTGAATCCACGCAATCTGCCGAAACCCTTGATCTTTGATTGTTAGTAGAGTTTACTAACTCACATGGAAGCCCTTCGTGACCGCCCCCGCACCGATCGCCACCGCAGCGATCGAACAGGCGCAGCGACCCTGCCGTCCGATGGACGTGCCCACAACCTCTCCTTGGTACGGCAAACGCTGCACTCGGCAGGTGCGATGAGCCGCGCGGATCTGTCCAGAACCCTGGGTCTGACCCGCGTCACGGTATCGGACCTCGTATCCGACCTCTTAGAGCGCGGCCACGTGGTGGAACTGGGCCAGTCGGATGAAGTCCGCCCCGGCAAACCGGCCATCCTGGTGGACATCAACCGCCAAGGCCTCCAAGTGATCGGCATGGATCTGGCCGAAAATTCCGTGCTGCGTGCCGCCGTCCTAGACCTTGACGGCAACATCCTCGAACGGGTCGAACGCAACATCGCTTCGGAAACCGGGCAGGACGTCGTCAGCCACGTCCTCGAACTCGCTTCTGAAGCAGCAGGACGCGCAACCGCCACGCTACTCGGCATCGGCGTCGGAACTCCCGGCATCGTCAACGCGGACGGCGTGGTCACCACGGCACCCAACTTCGAATGGAAGGACGTCCCGCTACGCGATCTCCTCCAGGAGCACACTGGCCTGCCGACCCTCGTTTCCAACGACGCCGATGCTGCGGTCCACGCGGATTACACCTTCGGCGGCGGCAGTGACCACATGGTCCTCGTGAAAATCGGCCGCGGCGTCGGCTCGGGTCTCATCGTGGGTGGCCGGCGTGCCAGGGGCGCCCACTCTGCGGCGGGCGAAATCGGCCACGTCACGGTCGGCACCGACGGCGGGACCATGTGCAAGTGCGGGAAGACCGGCTGCCTCGAAACGTGGATGTCCGTCCCCAGCCTCGAACGCGCATTGGCCGAAGCATCGGCGAGCGCCGAACCGGAGGCCGCGGCCGGCGTCGTACTCCGGGAAGCAGGCGAGCGGCTCGCCATCGCCCTCGCGCCCGTGGTCGGCGCCCTTGACTTGGCTGAAGTGGTCCTCAGTGGACCCAGGGAGCTCTTGGAGGGCCCCCTTCTCGACGCCGTCCAGCAGACCCTGCTCGAGCGGCTACTGCACCAGGACCCCTCACCGGTGTCCGTCCGTCTCGCGGCAGACGCACAGGACATTGTCCTGCGCGGAGCCGCCGTGATGGTCCTGTGGAACCAGCTGGGTGTCGCCTGAGCGCCGCACACAGCCGTTTCCAGCCCTGACTACCCGATATGCATCCCTGAAGAAGGAGCCGGACATGGACACGATTCAGTCCCCCGCTACTCAGTCCTTTGCCACCGCGCCCGCCCGCGAACACCTCCGCCGATTGGCGGCAGGTACCCTCATGCCCGGATTTACAGGCATCGCCGTCCCGGTCTGGATCCTGGATGCGTACGACGCCGGGCTGGCGGCTGTGTGCCTCTACGGCACCAACGTGGCATCCCGTGTGCAGCTGCGCGAACTCTGCGCCGGACTCCGCGCGCATTCCCCGAACACCCTCATCGCCGTCGATGAAGAGGGAGGCGACGTCACGCGTCTTCACTACCTCACGGGATCACCGCAGCCCGGCAACGCAGTGCTCGGGCGTTTGGACGACGTCGAACTGACCGCCGCCAGCGCGAGCGCCATCGGCCACGAACTCGCGGGCCTTGGCATCAACCTCAACCTGGCTCCGGATGCCGACGTCAATTCCGCTCCGGACAATCCCGTCATCGGAGTGCGCAGCTTCGGTGCCGAACCGGATTTGGTAGCCCGGCATACCGCCGCTTGGATCCGTGGGCTTGAAGATGCCGGTGTGGCCTCCTGTGCCAAGCACTTCCCGGGCCACGGCGACACCACCACTGATTCACACCTGGCCCTCCCTCGGGTAACGGCCAATGCCGCCACACTGGATGCCCGCGAACTGGTCCCGTTCCGCGCGCTCGTTGCTGCCGGCGGTGCCACCGTCATGACCAGCCACATCCTGGTTGAGGCCTTGGACCCGGACCACCCTGCAACCTTCTCCTCGCGCATCCTCCAGGACTTGCTCCGCCGAGACATGGGCTTCAACGGCGTCATCATCACGGATGCGTTGGACATGGCCGGGGCATCCGCCCAGACAGGCGTTCCGGAAGCGGCGGTCCGTGCGCTCGTGGCCGGGGCAGACCTGCTGTGCCTGGGCTCGGAAACAGGTCCGGCCCTCTTCGAACAGACGCTCAACGCGATCGCCGATGCCGTTGACGAGGGACGCCTGCCCTTGGAGCGGCTGGCCGATGCTGCTGCCCGCACGTCGGCGCTGTCCTCGCGTTTCCCCGCCGCGGGTGCCGCGGAGATCCAAGAAGCCGCCATCAGAGGCCAACTGGGACTGAAGGGCGAGCCGCAGCTATCCGGCATGCTCGCTGACCAGCAGGCGCTTGACGGCGTGCGTATCGCCGAGGCCTTCGAGGTATCCGAGGCAGCCGAAAAATGGCTTGCGCGGAAGGAGCCCGTGGCCATCGTGCAGGTTGAGACCGGGGCAAATTTCGCCGTCGGCCGCGTGCCATGGGGTCCCGCTTCCGCGACTGAGGCAGTGGTCAGCGAAGGCGAGGTGCCCGACGGCGCCCGGGTCGCCGTCGTCGGGCGCGGGCTGGATGCCGAGCACCCGCTCTGGACCGTTTTTGCCCGTTTGAGGGCGGAAGGGCACGCGGTGATCGCCGTCGAGTGCGGCTGGCCGCGCGGCGGTGCGGACATCGTCACCTATGGTGCGTCCCTCACGGTCTCCCAGGCACTGACGTCCCTGCTGCTGAACGGCAATACCAAGGCCTCCTAAACCGGCCCCTAGCACTGAAGCACTATCCCATCCACAGGAAGCAGCCATGGAAGTCATTGTCACGCCCACCCCGGAATCTGCCGCTTCGGCTGCCGCCCACGCCGTCCTCTCGGGGCTTCCCGCGGGCAAGCGGCCAGTGCTGGGCCTGGCCACGGGTTCGTCCCCGCTGGGCCTATATGCGGAGCTCGCGGCCGCTGCGGCCGCTGGTCGCGTGGATTTCTCGGCCGCCACTGGTTTCGCCTTGGATGAATACGTCGGACTCCCGGCGGGGCATCCCCAGTCCTACCGCCAGGTGTTGATCCGTGAGGTCTGCGAGGTCATCGGGCTTCCCTTGGCGGGGCTGAACGTTCCGGACGGCACCGGTCCCACGCAAGCGGCGCTTGAGGCTGGCGCGGCCGCATATGATGCCTCGATCCGTGCCGCCGGCGGCGTCGACGTGCAGATCCTGGGCATCGGCGCCAACGGCCATGTGGGATTCAATGAGCCTGGGTCCTCGTTGTCGTCGCGGACCCGGCTGAAGCGACTGACGGCCCGCACTCGGCGGGACAACGCAAGGTTCTTCGACCACGACGGCGACGTCCCGACTCACTGCATCACCCAGGGACTGGGGACCATGCTGGATGCGCGCCGGCTGGTGCTCATCGCCACGGGTGCCGCGAAGGCCGCCGCGATCGCTGCCGCCGTCGAGGGCCCTCTGACGGCTTCGTGCCCTGGATCTATCCTGCAGTGGCACGCCGACGCCGTGGTGGTGCTCGATGAGGCTGCCGCTGCCGGACTCGCCAACCGGGAATACTACGACGACGCCGCGCGCGGACTCGCTTTGACCCTCTGGTAAGGGGCGGATCGCTTCGTTCGGCGGCTGTGAGTGGCGTCATTCCACCGCCCGCTCAAGAGGGCTAGGGTGGACTTATGAACGTGGATGAGACAGAACTTCCAGGCCTTGGGGTCCGCAAGGATTTCATCACGGCCTCGGGACGCCGGATCGGTGTTGTCGAGATGCGGGAGGGTGAGACCGAGCTTTTCGTCTCTACCTGGGACGATCCCGATACCTGCCAGGCGTCCATCCCGTTGACCGCCGACGAAGCAGCCGCCCTGGGCAACCTCTTGGGTGGGCAGCACATCGCCATGCGCCTCGCCGAAGCCCACAAGGAAATCCCCGGCATTGTCACGCGGCAATTCTCCATCACCGCTGACTCCCCTTTTAACAACCAGCCCATGGGCAAAGCCCAGATCCGCACCCGCAGTGGCGTCTCGATCGTGGCGATCATGCGCGAAGGCGAAGTGGTACCCTCACCGGCACCCGACGTCGTCCTTCACACGGGTGATCTGCTGGTGGCTGTCGGTACGCAGGAAGGTCTTGACTCTGCGGCTGCCATTCTGCGCAACGGCTGACGTTCATGGACCCCCTGGCCCTGACCCTCATTGAGCTGGGCGCAGTCGTGTTCTGTCTCGGCCTCTTGGCTCGATTGGCCGGCAGGATCGGCATGTCCCCCATTCCGCTCTATCTGGTGGGGGGCCTGGCCTTCGGGGCAGGAGGACTGGTCAAACTCGATGGCATGCACGAGTTCGCGCATCTTTCCGGCGAAATCGGTGTCATCCTGCTCCTGTTGATGCTCGGATTGGAATACACAGCCGCTGAGCTCGTCACCGGGCTGCGGCGGTCTTGGCAAGCGGGCGTGCTGGACCTGATCCTGAACTTCCTTCCCGGCGCGGGTATCGCTGTGTTGCTCGGCTGGGGGCTTGTAGGCGCGATCGTCATGGGCGGTGTCACCTATATTTCGTCCTCGGGCATCGCCGCGAAAGTGATCACGGATCTCGGCCGGATCGGTAACCGCGAAACTCCGGTGGTACTGGCCATCTTGGTGTTCGAAGACCTCACCATGGCCATCTATCTTCCGATCCTTACGGCAATCCTCGCGGGCGTGGGCTTCCTGGGCGGACTCCAGACCGTGGGTATTGCATTGGCCGTGGTCACCCTGGTGCTGGTGGTGGCCCTCAAACACGGCCACCGGGTATCCCAAGCCGTGCACAGCGAAAACTCTGAAGTCTTCCTGCTCAATCTCCTCGGGGCCGCCCTTTTGGTGGCAGGTATCGCGTCCGCCCTCCAAGTCTCTGCGGCAGTGGGCGCGTTCATGCTGGGCATCGCCATTTCGGGGGCAACGGCCCACAACGCGACGCGGATACTCGAACCGCTGCGGGATCTCTTTGCTGCCATCTTCTTCGTGGCGTTCGGCCTCAACACGGATCCGTCCAGCATCCCGCCGGTGCTCGGCTGGGCGCTGCTCCTGGCTTTCGCGACCGCTGTGACCAAGGTGCTGACCGGATTCTGGGCCGCCAAGCGGGCGGGCATCGCCGTACCCGGACGGTTCCGCGCGGGGGCCGCCCTGATAGCCCGCGGAGAGTTCTCCATTGTCATTGCCGGGCTGGCCGTAACCTCGGGAGCAGTCCCCCGCGATCTCGCAGCCCTCGCCACCGCGTATGTCTCGGGCCTTTGACGTGTCCAAAGGGCCGAGATCTCACGCCTCGATTCATAGGCGAGCGGTCACTGCTCCTCCCCACTGTGGATAACCGGGTTGGAACAAGGATCTTCGCGTGGCCAGCCGTGGAGTCCGTGTTCCTTGGGGCGCCGCCCAGGAGCTTTCCCACACTGCACGCCTCCTGACCGGCATCTCGCCCGGAACTGTGTGTTCCGGCCCGACGGCGGCAATCCTGTGGCGCTGCCCCTCCCCTTTGATCTGGAACGCCAGCCCTTGGTGTATCTGTCTCGATGGGACGGCGGGGATCGGCCGGTTCGCAAAGGAGTCGTCGGGCGTCGCGTGCCTTTGCGAGCCGCTGACCGGCGAGTCATTGACAGCATCCCCGTCACGAGTCCTGCCCGGACATGGCTGGAATTGGCAGCGCTGCTTCCCCTGGACGATCTCGTGGCCGCGGCCGACTACTTCGTCTGCTGTCAGTCCCGAAGTTTCGGCCACAACCGTGCTGCGCTTTGTTCCCTTGAGGATTTGCGCCGGCAAGTGGAAGGAAACCCCGGCATCCGCGGACGCAAGAACGCACGGCTAGCGCTTGAGTTTGCGAGGGTTGGTGCCGACTCCGTGCCGGAAACAAAGCTCCGGCTCGCCATCGGCCGCCAGGGATTGCCGGAACCTGACTGCTGCCCAAAAGGAATCGGACATTCGCCGTGACGAATCCATCGCCGCGATCGGCTGGACCTCGGTGACCATCACGGCGCGGCACGTGAAGGCGTGGGGGTTCGACGGCGTCGTACACCGCGTGCGCGATGCGCTGATGCGCGCAGGGTGGGTCAACGAGGCGTGAGATCTCGCCCCTTTGCTCGCCCGAAAAGGCTGAGATCTCACGTCTCGGCGCGAAGAAAAGCTAGATCGACGTCCTGTGGAAGTTCAGGTGGCTGCGGCTCGCCGTGGGGCCGCGCTGGCCTTGGTAGCGGTTGCCGTATCCGCCGGAGCCATAGGGGTGCTCGGCGGCCGAAGAGAGACGGAAGAAGCACAGCTGGCCGATTTTCATGCCCGGCCACAGCTTGATGGGCAGCGTGGCGACGTTGGACAACTCCAACGTCACGTGGCCGGAGAACCCAGGGTCGATGAAGCCGGCCGTGGAGTGGGTCAGCAACCCGAGGCGTCCCAGGGAAGACTTGCCCTCCAGCCGCGCGGCGACGTCGTCCGGCAGGCTCACGGTCTCATACGTTGAACCGAGCACGAACTCGCCCGGGTGCAGAATGAAAGGCTCGTCGCCGTCGACCTCAACCAGGCGGGTCAGCTCAGGCTGCTCCTCGGAGGGGTCGATGTGCGCATATTTGTGGTTGTCGAACAGCCTGAAGAAGCGGTCAATCCTCACATCCACGGAGGATGGCTGAACCATCGCGGGGTCGTAGGGCTCCAGGACAATACGTCGGGAGTCGATTTCGGCACGTATGTCGCGGTCAGAGATCAGCACACGATCAAAAATACCGCATGCGCCAAAGACCGTGGTGCGGGAGTGGCGGATGGGACTATAGTGCACCACATAGACTACCGTTACCGCTGTTGCGTTTGGGGACGGTGGCACAATGCGAATCTAGGGAAACATTGAGACGAATTGCGGTGCCAGTTGCCGTCTTGGTGGCGTGCATCCTGACAGTAATGGCCCCTGCCTCCGGGCCGTTGACCGTCCCGCTTCCGCTCGCGGGAACGGCGCCTTCGGCTGCGCCTTTGAGCTCAAGCTCCACCCTGCGCACTGAAACTACGACGACGGCGTCCGCTCCGCCGTCGGGATCCAGCCTTCCGCACGCCAAACCTGCGCCGGAGTCACCGGTGGAAACCCCAGCCGCTCCAGCTGCTCCATCTGCTCGCAACGAAGCCAGCACCGCCTCCCCCAAAGATGTGGCGACCCCGCCCGCTAACCCCAGCACCGCCGTCGGGCCCGGTGATGGCACATCGCCGCAAGCAGTGGACGGACCGCCCCCGGTGCCCACCATCCCGCCGGCATCCGGCCCCGATCCGCTCCCCAGCGGCTCGGCGGATGCCCCGCCGCCGGTGGCCGCTCCGATACCGAAGAAGAATTCCCCGGCAGCCGTCCCGATGGTTTCAGCCCAGGCACTGGTCAATGATGACAACTCCGCCCAAGTGCTGGCCGTCTTCAACGCCATCAACAGCTACCGGACCTCGCTCGGCTTGAATCCGGTGAAGTACAACCCCACGGTGGCGTCACTCTCGCAGGATTGGTCGAACAACATCGCCAGCCGCCAAGTAATCGAACACCGCAGCAACTTCTGGACCGATCCCAGGGCCCTGAATCCCAACAACGGCGCAGGCGAGGTCATCGCGGTCCGCTGGGATCGGAACGCCGCGCAACTCGTCGAATGGTGGAAAAGCTCGCCCGCCCATGATGCTTTGTTGCGTGATCCCCGATTCAACGTGATTGGCGTCGGAATTACCTTCACGGATGGCAACTGGCTGACCACTCCCACTAGCTACACGATGTGGGGTGTGGTCAATCTCTTCGGCTATACGACTCTCCCGGCCGGTACCGTCAACAGCCCTGGCGCGGGCACGGCCATGCCCCAGCCACCGGCCCCGAGCGTCTGCGACCCCATCGCCAAGCACCAGCCGCCCACGCTGGACCTGCGCGCGGCGGCCATCCGCAGCACCGGTGACCTGGTCGCCGTCGACCCCTCCGGAGTGCTCAAGGACTATCCGGCACTTGGCAACGGCACGTTCGGTCCGGCGCGAACCGTCGGGTCCGGCTTCTCGGGGTCGAAAGAAGTCATGACGACGGATTGGGACCGCGATGGCGTGATCGACGTCCTGGTCCAAATGCTGGACGGCAGGCTCGTGCTCTACCCCGGCGTGGCGAGCGGTGGATTCAAGGCGCCGGTGCTGCTGGGCTCATCAGGTTGGCAGGCTGTGACCATGGCGGTGGGGACGTGGTGCGGCAACAACCGTCTCCCGCAGATCCTCGCCACTGATTCCACCGGCGCGCTTTACCTGTACCGGAACCTGGGGCTCACTGCATTGCTCGGACGAACCCAAATAGGCTCGGGAGTCTCCGCAGTCCGCCTCAGCATGGTGGACTACGACGCCGACGGCTTCCAGGACCTGCTGGCTGTGGAAGCAAACGGGGACCTGCGGCTCTACCGTGGCTCCGGGCTCACGACGCCGAAGTCTGAGGCCCGGCTGGTAGTGGGCACCGGCTGGACGGACTACTCCGGATTGCGTTCACTCCGGGGCGTCACGGGCCTCAACTCCACCGGCGTTGCAGGCCTGCTGGGCAACGGAACGGTTGAATACTGGGACCTGACTGGCGGACGCCTCACGACGCCGGGCACTCCGGTCACTGGTTTGGGCGGCCTCAAGCTGGCGCAGTAGTTCGTTACGCCTTAGGCGTCTGCTCCTCGATGACCGCCTTGAGCTGCTCCAGCTGGACCACTTCGTCCTCCATGGTCTTCTGGATCATGCTGTTCATGAGTTTCTGCAAACCCTTCGGATGCAACTCCAGAGCAAACCGCAGGCGGGTGTTGGGGCCCTCGGTGCTGAGATAGTAGCCACCGGTGGGGCGTGCAGGACCGGCGACGACGGCGAAACGCACTTCAGCGCCGGGCCGGGCCTCGGTGATCTGAAAGTCAGCCGCAACCGGCCGCCCGCCAGGGCCTGTCAAGGTCTGCTGGTAGACGGCGCCCTTTTCGCCGGCGTGTCCGGAACGGAGGGAAATGCTGCGGATTCCGCTGCGCCACAGGGGATTGTTCAAGCCGTCCACGAGGAATTGGTAAACCGTCATGGCGTCGCGGCCAATGAGTACTTCATGCTCTGCAAATGCCACGGAATCCTCTTTCGGCGTATGGCTCATAGGCATAGCCGGGTTCCCCATGACACAGCAGCTAACTGCTACAGAATAGTCAGGCGTGGCTCAGGGCAACACACCCGCGTCGCGCCTTAACCGAATCTTTACGAGCTCCGCACCAAACTTGATGCGACCGTGATACCTGGGAAGAGAACGGCGCCACCCGCCGGTGAGTCTGTGTCCGGATCACCGCGGCATTTACGCTAAGCTGGGATCTGCTCCGGCTGCATTGCCGGGCATTGCGGGCGTAGCTCAATGGTAGAGCGCTAGCTTCCCAAGCTCGATACGCGGGTTCGATTCCCGTCGCCCGCTCCATTTTCCTCTTCCAGGCCGTCCTTGTCTGGGCACCTCGGTTGCCCCTCGGATATACGGGCCCCAACCGCGAAGGGTGTATCGTCGGGAGCTAGGAGCCATTTCGGCTCTGCTCTAGGGAGCGATCATGGCCGACAAATCACCGCGCCAAGCTGCATCGAAAAAGTCCGGCAAATCCATCAAAGAAAAGCGCGCGGACAAACGGGCTGCAGAGTCCTCCGCAACCGCCGCAATAAAGCCGGCAACCGGCAACAAAAAATGAGCGGCCATATAGGCGCCATGGCCCTCGGCATCCTGTCGTCCTCGCGGAAGCCGGACGAGCGCCGGCTGCCTGTCCATCCCCTGCATTTGGAGCGCATTGCTCCGGAACTCCGGCAACACATCCGGCTGGAGCGCGGCTACGGCGAGCGCTTCGGCTTCTCGGATAGCCAGCTTGAGCCGCTGGTCGGCGGCATGGCAAGCCGGGAACAGCTCATTTCGGACGCCGACGTTATCCTTCTGCCCAAGCCCCAGCCGGAAGATCTGGCCGACCTTCGCGACGGGCAGGTCCTCTGGGGCTGGCCGCATTGCGTCCAGGACAGGGCCATCACCCAGCTCGCCATCGACAAGAAGCTGACCTTAATCGCCTTCGAGGCGATGAATCACTGGGCGAGCGACGGCGGCTTCGGGCTTCACGTCTTCCATAAGAACAACGAACTTGCAGGCTATTGTTCCGTCCTCCACGCCCTTGCGTTGACGGGCTCGACGGGTGACTACGGGAGGCGGCTGAGCGCCGTCGTGATTGGTTTCGGAGCCACAGCGCGTGGCGCGGTCACCGCCCTGAACGCCCACGGCATTCATGATGTCCAGGTGCTGACCAACCGCGGTGTGGCGGCGGTCGGCTCCCCCATCCATTCGGTGCGGATAGTGCAGTTCGACCACGACCAGAACGCCCCGTTCCTGAGCGAGGTCATTACCGATCGTGGCCGCCTGCCGTTGGCGCCGTTCCTCGCCGCGAGCGACATCGTGGTCAATTGCACCCTGCAGGACCCGAACTCACCGCTGACGTACCTGCGGACTGAGGACCTTGACGCGTTCCAGCCGGGAAGCTTGATTGTGGACGTCTCTTGCGACGAAGGCATGGGCTTCAGTTGGGCGCGCACCACCACGTTCGCCGAGCCCATGTTCACCGTGGGCGACCACATCAACTACTACGCCGTGGACCACAGCCCGTCCTACCTGTGGAACTCGTCCAGCTGGGAGATCAGCGAAGCACTCCTGCCGTTCCTCGAGACCGTCATTTCGGGCCCCGAGGCCTGGACCGCCAACGAAACGATCTCCCGAGCCATCGAAATCCGGGACGGTGTCATCCGCAACCCGGACGTGCTCCAGTTCCAAGGGCGCGCGGCGGACTATCCGCATCTTGCGGCGTAGGGGCCCCGTAGTCTAAGCACGCCGCCAGCCGGGCGCCTTGTGGGCGCCCGGCTCAGCCAACAGGCGCTAGGCCGACTGTGCGACGATCCGCACCATCCGGCGTCGGTCCCGGACGTCCACTTTGAGCCGCAGGGCGGACTTCCGGGCGAGCACGACGGCGACCGTCGCCGCCGCGAGCGCAGGCACCCCTCCGGACACCAGGACCGCTATGTGCGGATTGAGGTGCTCGGCGAGCCAGCCCATCATGGGTCCACCGATGGCTTGGCCCCCGATCAGCACCATGATGTAGAGGCTCATGACCCGGCCGCGGATGCTCATGTTCGCGCTGACTTGGACCAATTGGTTGGCGGCGGTCAGGAACATGAGGCACCAGAACCCGGACAGGACCATGGCGGCGGCGAACCAGACCATGGACGGCGCCATCGCAGCCAGGCACAGCATGAGGCCGTACATCCCTGCGCACAGCACCACTGAGCGCAGCCGCAATTGGCGGCGGCGGGCCGAAGTGATTGCTCCGGCCAGCGCACCAAGGGCAACCATGGCGTTGAGCAAGCCGTAGCCGCCGGCGCCGGCGTGGTAGATGTGGTCCGCGAACGCGGCGAGGAGCACGGGCAAGCTCATCGCGAAGACCGCTACGAAGCCCGCCATAAGCCACGGCCAGTAGATGGTGGGCTTGCTGAGGGCGTAGCGCAGGCCCTCTTGCAGCATTCCCTTGCGTTTTGGCACGGGCGTGCTGACATGAAGTTCATTCTTGCGGAGCATCAAAAGCATGGTGACCGTGGAACAGCATGCGACCGCATTCGCCGCGAAGGCCCAGCCTGCGCCGACCGCAGTCAGCAGCACGCCGGCCAGGGCGGGACCAATCAGGCCTCCCAGTTGGAACGTGGTGGAGTTGACGCTAATTGCGTTGCGCAGGTATTTCGGTCCCACGAGTTCGTTGACGAAGACCTGCCGGGCGGGCTGGTCGAGGACCGTCACAAGGCCCAGGACAAACGCGATCACGTAGACGTGCCACACCTCAATGCGGTGGCTCAGCGCCAAGATGGCAAGGATGGCCGCGAGGCCGGCCGCCACGCTTTGACACAGGATCAAGATGCGCCGTTTGGGGAAGCGGTCGGCCATCATGCCGCCCCACGGGCCTAGGAACAGCGACGGCATGAACTGCAGGGCAACGGTTATTCCGACGGCGGTCACGGAGCCGGAGAGCTGGAGTACCAACCAGTCCTGCGCAATGCGCTGCATCCAGAGTGCGATCACGGCCACGAAATGACCAATGGCGAAGATCCTGAAGTTGGGTACTTTGAGGGAAATGAAAGTGTGCCGCCAAGGCAGGCGTTCGCTCACGACGGCGATTGGCTGGGTGACTGTGTCCGAATAGTCAGCGGCGCCTGAATTTCGGCCGCTTGCGACGAGTGAATCGATGGAGGGTTGGCTGACGTGTGCCGCTGAGGGCGGTGGGGGTGCCAAAGGAAGTCCTTGGATAGACGTTTCGCTGGGATGCACTTAACGCTAGGGTGGGCAGCTGCAATTATGGAAGCGAATTGGCTGTATAACTAGCATTGCGAAATGCAATAGACTGCCATGAGCGACGATAAACGTACCAATTCAAGGAGCCCCGTGTTCGAACCCGTGCAGCTGCGGTCCTTCCTGGCCGTCGCCGAGACCCTGAGTTTCACCAAGGCCGCCGAGCGCCTCGGCCTGGCCCAGCCCACGGTGAGCCAGCACGTGAGAAAGCTGGAAACGGCGGCAAAGCGGGCGCTCGTGGCGCGTGACACCAGGGATGTGAGACTCACGGACAATGGCGACGCCATGGCGGGTTTTGCCCGGAACATCCTGGCCGCCCACGATTCCGCAGCGAGATATTTCTCCGGTTCCGCCATGCGCGGCCGTCTGCGGTTCGGAACCGCAGACGATCTTGCCATTACGGGCCTTCCGCGAATCCTTCGCGAATTCCGGCAACTGTATCCCCAGATCAACCTCGAACTCACGGTCAGCCAGAGCGACCAGCTTTACAAACGCCTCAACGCCGGCCAACTGGACCTGGTGTTCGTGAAGTGGGTGGGCGAGGCCAAGGACGGCACCGTGGTCCGGCATGACAACTTTGCCTGGGTTGGCGTCGAACAGACCGCGCTGGACCCTTCAAGCCCCGTACCGCTGATCTGCTACCCAGCACCGAGCGTCAGCCGCAAACTGGCCATCGATGCCCTCGAGGCCATGGGCAGGACCTGGCGGGTCACCTGCTCCACGAAGCAGATCGCGGGCGTCCTCGCAGCGGTACGCGCCGGCATCGGCGTCGCGGTCATGCCGTCGTCGCTGGTTCCCGAGGACCTCACGGTGATCACCCGGCGCTTCGGCCTCCCGCCCGTGGGCGACGTCGACTTCACCCTCATCCGCAACCCGCTCGCGAACGCAGAGGTAGTGGATGCGCTCACCCAGGCGATTATCGGCAGGACACTCAACAAGCAGACGTAGCTAGCGCCCGCGCGGACAAGAGGGCAGTCTGGACTATCGCCTTCCGACGGCGCTCCACCCTGCTTGCCCCCTTGCCGGCCATGAGGCCGTCCAGCTCGGGCAATACCGGCCACGCGTCGCAGAGCGCAATGATGGTGAGCATCAGATCCGCAGCGTCTTCCCTGGACGTGCCCGGCATGGCTCGGATGACGGCATCAACCTTATTCCTGCAGTTCGCGGCCCGGTCCGGCCGGTTCACCACGTAGTCGCCCCGCTCCAACCCCTCCCAAAACAGCAGCCTCGGCAAGGTCGCATCTTGGTGATGGTGGTCGAACAGGCGTCCGGCATAGTCGGCCAAGGCCTCGGGACCACTGCCCTCGACGCGGACTTCGTCCACCACCTTGCTGAGCTGGGACGCGATCACGGCATCGAAGAGAAGGTCCTTCTTGCCGAAGTACTGATAGATGCGCTCTTTGTTGACTCCGGCCGCGGCGGCGATGCGGTCCACCCTGGCGCCGGCGAGTCCGAACTGACAGAACTCGGCAGTGGCCGCCTCAAGGAGGAGTCGCTTGGTCCGCTCGATATCCCATGCCATATGCCCATCTTAACAGATTCCAACCAAGTAGTTGCAGTTTTCGAAAGTGGCGTCTAGTCTGAACTCACCCGAAAGCAACTAATTAGTTGGAGAACTTCATGAGCACCCAGACACCACTTACTGCACCCGCGGACAGCGCCGCGCCAGCGCCGGTTTCCGCGCCTGCTTCTACGGCACCAGCACCGTCCGTGCACCCGCCGTCCGTGCATATGCCTTCCATACACACCCGCGCAGTGATCACTTGGCTGGCTATCTTCCCGCTCGTCGCGATCGGCATGACGATTCTCGCTCCGCTCACGGAATCATGGCACCCCGCGCTGCGCGCCCTCGTCTTGACGCTCGCCGTGGTTCCTACCGCCGTGTACCTGGTTGTTCCCAAACTGCTCGCTGGCTACGGTTCCCTGAAGAGGCGGCAGGCAACGAAGGCCGCTGCCAGGGCCTAGCCTGTGTCAGGCATCACCCGGCGATCAAGCGGCCACGCGCTAAACTTGTCACGTTATGAACCGCACAATGTTTAAGTCCAAGATTCACCGCGCCACGGTGACCCATGCCGACCTGCACTATGTCGGTTCAGTGACGGTCGACCTGGACCTGCTGGATGCTGCGGACATTCTGCCCGGCGAGCTCGTCTCCATTGTTGACGTGACCAATGGTGCACGCCTCGAGACGTACACCATCGCCGGCGAGCGCGGCTCCGGCGTCATCGGCATCAACGGCGCCGCAGCGCACTTGGTGCACGTGGGCGACGTCGTCATCCTCATCACCTATGCGGAGATGACCACCGAAGAGGCCAAGGCCTATCAGCCCAAGGTGGTCCACGTGGACAGGTCCAACAAGATCGTCCAGCTCGGCAGCGATCCCGCTGAGGGCCTCACTCCCGGGCTTATGCGCCCGCCTCACGCCCTCAACAACGCCGACCTGAACTAGTCTCCTCTTCCCCAGCGGTGCGCCCCTTGACGCTGTCCATATGGCGGAACATCCCGCCGTCGGGCCTTACAGCCGAATAAAGCTGATTTAGGCTGGGACTGTGAACCCACGCCGTCCCGCGCCCTTCCCCTCCCGGATCCCGTAGTGCTGGGCGTCCTTTCCGGGTTCTTCGTGGTGTGGGCCATCATCCTGGTGGGCATGTTCGTCGGCAAGCGTGGGATCCTGGGCGACAATGCGCGTCCAGTTCTCAGCGGACTGACTTTCTTCGTCGCAAGCCCTGCGCTGCTCTTTGAAACCTTGGGCAAGGCCCATCTTCACGACATCTTCGCCGCGCCACTCCTGGTCACGGCCGTGGGCGCGATAGCTACAGGCACCCTGTTCTTCGTCATCGTAAAGTTCTGGCTCAAACGTTCCTTGCCCGAATCCCTCATGTCCTCCATGAGCGCCTCACTGGCCAACTCCGCGAACCTCGGCATCCCCATCGCAGTATTCGTCCTGGGCGACGCAAGCTATGTGGCACCCCTGCTGATCTTCCAGCTCGCGTTCTTCACGCCCATGTACCTCATGGCGCTCGATGCCAGCACCAGTAGCCACCGCACCACTCCCCTGCGGTTCGTCTTGATGATCGTGCGGAACCCGATGATCGTGGGATCGGCCTTCGGCCTGGTGGTGGCCGGCACGGGCTGGCAAGTGCCCTCGCTCATTATGGAGCCGATCCATCTGATCGGAGGCGCCGCCATTCCCGCGATGCTGATGGCGTTCGGCATGAGCTTGAACGGCTCGCGCCCCCTGCAAAAAGACATGGGCCGCCGCCTGGACACGGTGCTGGCCAGCGGCTTCAAGCTATTCGTCCACCCCACGATGGCATACCTGTTCGCCCGCTTCGCGCTGGGCCTGGACGGTCACGCGCTGTTCGCCGTGGTGGTAACTTCGGCGCTGCCCACGGCACAGAACGTGTTCGTGGCTGCGAGCCGCTACAACACGGGAATCACCGTCGCCAAAGACACCGTCCTGGTCACCACGGTGGTGGCCGTCCCCGCGATGATCGCCGTCGCGCTCCTGCTCACCTAAGGCGATCCCCCAACTAGCTCGCATTAGGTGTCGTTTTGAGCGCCCAAAACGACGTTAACTGCGAGCTAGTTGGGCGGGGGCTACTCTTCGTCTACCGAGTCAAGGTACCTGTCCAGCAGCTGTGCGCAGCGGATGAAGCCCAAGTGCGAATAGGCCTGCGGGTGGTTGCCCAGGTGGGTCTCCGTGCCGGGGTCGAACTCCTCGGGAAGCAGCCCGGTCGGACCGAAGAGCGCCACGAGTTGGTTGAACAATTCCAGCGCATCGTCCAGCCGGCCCACGGCAAGGTAGGCCTCGATGAGCCAGGTGGTGCAGATGTGGAACCCGCCCTCCAAACCCGGCAGGCCGTCGTCGTACCTGTACCGGAACACGGTGGGACCCACCCGCAGTTCCCGTTCGACGGCGGTGACGGTGTCCAGGAAGCGCTGGTCGCGGACATCCAGCAGGCCCGAGAGTCCGATGTGCAGCACCGCGGCGTCGAGGTCCGGGCTGTCGTAGGCCACGGTGTAGGAAGTCGCGGAATCATCCCAGCCCTCGCGGAGGACTTCCGCTCGGATGATGTTGGCCGTTTCCTCCCACTCGGCGCCAATAGGGCGCCGGAACCGGACCGCCGTGTGCATTGCCCGGTCTAGGGTCACCCAGCACATCACCTTGGTGTAGATGTGATGCCGCGGCGCCCGCCGCGCTTCCCAGATGCCGTGGTCAGGTTCGTGCCACCGGGCCAAGACGGCAGAGGCCATCTGCTCCATGAGCTTCCAGTGTTCGTCCGGCAGGGTGCCGCGCCGCTTGCTGAGGGTCTGGATGAGCTCGGCGATCGGCCCGAAGACGTCCAGTTGCACTTGGTGGTCCGCGGCGTTTCCGATCCGCACCGGCCGCGAACCAGCGTAGCCGGGCAGGCTTTCGATGATGGCTTCCGTGGACAGCGGGGCACCAGTCACGGAGTACAGGGGGTGCAGCCATTCCGGCCCGGGCGCGTTCTCGAGAATGCGGCCCAGCCAGCTCAGGAAACCGTCCGCCTCCTCGGTGGAGCCGAGGTCTACCAGGGCGTTGACGGTCATAGACCCGTCGCGGAGCCAGCAGTAGCGGTAGTCCCAGTTGCGGGTGCCGCCGATCCCTTCGGGCAGCGAGGTGGTCGGCGCCGCGAGGACGGCCCCGGTTGGCTCATGAACCAGCGCCTTCAGGACCAGGGCCGAGCGCCGCACCAGCGACGGTTTCATGTCGGGCAGCTCCAGCCCCCGGACCCACTGCCGGGATTGCTGCGCGACGGCGGCCCGCCGGGCGAGCTCTCCGGCGGGGTCCGGCGTCGTCGGCTCAGTGTCCCCGCACCTCAGGTTCATGACCACGGGACCGTACGCGAGACTGACTTCCGCGGTTGCGGTGCCATGCTTGCCGTCGCTCGTGACTGTGAAGGACACTCCGGGCGCGAAGAGAATGATGGGGTCCGAGGTGCCCACGACGTGCAGTTCCTCGCCCCGGATTTCCATGTTGAACGGGGCGTTGGCGTAGTCCGGCCGCGGTGCGAAAACAATCCGCGCAATGCCTGTTCCGGACAGGACGCGGACCAGGCTGGTGATACCGTCCGGTGCAGGCTCGAGGTAGTCGGTGACTGTGACGTCCGCCCAGCGGGTCTCGACGATCATGGTGTTGTCCACGTAGCGCTGGCCTAGGACCTTCGAGGTCTTGACGGGTTCCACGCTGAAGTGGCCGGCCGGGTCGCCACCGAGGATGTGGGCAAACAAGGAGCCGGAATCCGGGAGGGGATGGCTCATCCAGCAGATCTTGGCTTCGGGGGTGAGCAGCGCAGTCGAGGTCCCGTTGCCGATCATCGAATGCCGCTCCAGCCCCACTGCGTCCTCGCCGAACAGCCACGCCCGCCGCAGCTCGAACAGGATGGCAAGCACCTTGGCGAAGGACTCCGGGTCCGGCAGACGGTGGCGCGCTGACGTTTCTCCGTCTCCGACGTGCAGGCCAAGATCCGGGCCACGCAAGGTGGCAATGGCGAGTTCGTCACTGTCGGCGTCGCCGGCGAACAAGGCTGCGCTGGCACCCAGTTGGGTGCGCAGATGCTCAAGCGCGGCGTCCTTGGACGGTTCCACGATGGATAAGTCCAACACGGATCCGTCCACGATGAAGAACAGGCCCAGCTCGCGGGCTATCTGGTGCGCCTCGCGGGTCACCCGCGCGACCACGGCGGGGGTGGCCGGCCGGGTGTGGACCGCGATGGCCACGGGCTTGTGCTCGATGCTGATGCCCTTCTCGAAGCCGACGCTTTCGTGCAGGGCGGTGGCTGCCTGCTGAAGGACGGCCTCCGTGGCCATGGAGATGCTGTACGCGTAGGTCATGTCGAACTCGGCGCCGTGCGAACCCACCAGATGGACCTCCGCCGGGAGCCTCGACACTGCGGCCAAGTCTCGCAGCGACCGCCCGGAGATAACCGCCGTGTGCGTGTTCGGCAAAGCGGCCAAGGCCCTGAGCGCGACGGCGGCACTCCCCAACGGAAGCGTCTCCGTGGACACGCCTTCAGCGGCGCAGAGGGTTCCACCGTAGTTGCAGGCCACCAGGAGCCCCGGCGTGCGGGCCAGCATCCTCAGCTCGGCCAGCAGGTCCGGGGTGATGCCGTCGTGGGCGGCCTCGGATTGGACGAAGGTCCGCAGGAGGCCGAGCGGAAGCGACTTTGTCAGCAGCGCCGAATCGGCCACGGACTGGTTGAGCGGAGTAGCCATGGAGACGATCCTTCCGGGGTGGATTCGTCCAGTTTCCGCCCCGGGAGTTTCGCCCCCATGACCCGCGTATTGCCGGGGTGTAACGACTACGCCGCTAGCACCCAACTGACTCGCAGTTAATGTCCCTATGCGGCCTCATAGCGACATTAACTGCGAGCTAGTTGGGTGAGCCCCACGGCTTCCGCAACCAGCTCCACGGAACGCAGTCGCTGCTCCGTGCCCGTGCTCTGGTGGGCGACGATCAGTTCGTCGGCGTCGGCGTGGCGGGCAAACTCGTCGAGGTAATCGCGCACCACTTCCGGCGTGCCCACCGCCGAGTACTTCACCATTTGCGCGATGTGCTGGCCCTGCGGCGAGTCGAGGATGAGGTCCGCTTCGGCGTCGGTGAATTCGCGTCCGCCGCCCAGGAAGCGGGAGACGCGGTCCCGCTTGACCTCAAGGAAGAGCCGTTGGGCTTCGGCCGCCGAATCTGCGGCCACGACGTTCACTCCGGCGATCACGTACGGCTCCTGCAGTTGCTCGGACGGCTTGAATTCGCGGCGGTAGACGGCGACGGCGTCCTGCAGCGCATTGGGCGCGAAGTGCGAGGCGAAGGCATAGGGCAGGCCGAGTTGCGCCGCCAAATGTGCCCCGAACAGGGAGGACCCCAGAATGTAGAGCGGCACGTTGGTGCCCTTGCCGGGCGTTGCTTCAACGCCTTGGATGCGGGTGGGCCCCGTGAGGTAGCCCTGCAACTCCAGGACATCCTGCGGGAAAGTATCGGCGGCCATGGGATCGCGGCGGAGTGCACGCATCGTGTTCTGGTCGCTGCCGGGCGCCCGTCCGAGGCCGAGGTCGATGCGGCCCGGGTGCAGCGTCTCGAGCGTTCCAAACTGCTCGGCGATGGTGAGCGGCGAATGGTTGGGCAGCATCACCCCGCCGGCACCGAGCCGGATGGTGCTCGTGTTGGCGGCGATGTGGGCGATCAGCACGCTCGTGGCCGAGGACGCGATCGAGCCCATGTTGTGGTGCTCGGCGTACCAAATCCGGCGGTAACCAAGCCGCTCGGCCAGTTGCGCCATGGCGACGCTTCCGGCGAAACTCTCCGCCGCCGTCTGGCCTTTGCCAATGATTGCCAGGTCGAGGATGGAGAGGGGAACAGTCACGTTGGTGCCGGCCTTTCGAAGGTGGTTTCGTCCAAGGGGCCGGTTTCCCGGCCACTCTTGCGACAACGACGGCGGCGACCGGGTTATTTCGTCGGCTTGCGTGGGTTCCGTCTCAGCTCGTGAAGATCCCCTTGCCGGTCTCCAAGTCGATGGGCAGGGAAGAGTGCTCATGGGAGATCTTCCAGGTGTCGTCCTTCTTCTCAAGGCAAATGGTGAAGCGGTTGGTCATCGCCCGGAGCCGTTCGCCTTCCGCCGAGATGCCGGCGAAGGTCACGGCTGCATGCCCGAAAGCCACGTCCTCCCCGGCCACGGACCGCACATCGTTGAATTCGACCTTAACGCGCTCCTCGCCAAGGGAGGCGAACCATTCCCCTGCCATCTGCCGCCAAGCATCGATTCCGGTGTATTGCCATTGTCCCCAGGAATCGTAGATGTGGACGTTGTCGTCGTAGAGCGCCGTGAACGCGTCGACGTCCTTCGCGTGGACCGCGGCGGCGTAGGAGTCCAGTGCCTGTGTAACCGGGGTTTGCTCGTTGCTCACGAAAAATCTCCTCTGGTATGGGCGTTGTTTGGGAAGCCTACACCGAGCTCGAGTGTGACTTCTCGGGACCTCGAATGAAGCCGGATTAACCCCTGTATCCCAGCGTTTCACATCGCTTTGACCGGTACTGGGCCCTGCCGGATAGTTGCTGCAACGCACACCATCCATCACTTTCGAAAGGGATTCCATGGCTATTTCACGCCTCAAAACAGGCGCCGCGTTGGCACTCGCCGTCACCACGACTCTCGGCCTCGCCGCGTGCTCAGACCCGGGCGCCTCTGCCGCGTCAGCGCCGTCGTCGTCCGCTGGCTCTTCCGCTGCTAAGACCTTCAACTTGTCCCCGGAGCAGAACCGTTTCCCGGCGAAGGTTTCGCCCGAAGCTGCCGCGCTGGTGCCTGAATCCGTCAAGGCGGACGGCAAGCTGACCGTCGCAGTGAGCCCCTTCGCCGCGCCGCTGGCTGTCTACGCCACGGACAACAAGACGCCGGTGGGCAACGAGGTGGACATCGCCGTCGCGCTGGCCGAATCGCTGGGACTCAAGCCGGACATCGTCCCGACGGCGTGGGCCGACTGGCCGTTGGGCGTGGAATCGGGCAAGTACGAGGCCGTCATCTCGAACGTCACCGTGACGGAAGAGCGCAAGCTCAAGTTCGATTTCGCCACCTACCGCGAGGACAAACTGGGCTTCTACGCCAAAAGCGGCAGTTCCATCACGAAGGTGGACTCGGCGCCGGATGTGGCGGGCAAGCGGATCATTGTGGGCTCGGGCACCAACCAGGAAGCAATCCTGTTGCGCTGGGACGCCGAGAACAAGAAGAACGGCTTGAAGCCGGTCGAGTTCCAGTATTACGACGACGACTCTGCGTCCACACTCGCGCTGCAGTCGGGCCGTGCAGACCTGACGTTCGGGCCGAACGCGACCGCGTCCTACAAGTCGCAGACCGATGGCAAGACAAAGAACGTGGGCCTGGTAGACGGCGGGTGGCCGCTCAAGGCGAGCATCGCGGTGACCACCAAGAAGGGCAACGGCTTCGCGGCGGCAGCCCAGGCAGGCCTGAACTCGCTCATCAAGGACGGCACCTACGGCAAGATCCTGGACCGCTGGGGACTCTCGGCGGAAGCCATTCAGAAGTCGGAACTGAACCCGCCGGGCCTTCCGAAGAGTTAGGGTTCGCTTCGGGGGTAGCTTACGAATAGCCGCGACCCCTCACAGCGAAAGGGAATTCCATGGTCCAGCGCCTTGCCATCCTTGATGACTACCAAGCGGTCGCCTACGACTATGCGCCGTGGGCCGAGCTCGCCGACGACGGCGTCGAGGTCTCCGTTTTCACGGAGCCTTTGGCTGACCCGGTGGCCGCCCTCCGCGACTTCGACATCGTCATGGCCATGCGGGAACGGACCGCTTTCGACGCCGGGCTCCTCCGGCAACTGCCGAAGCTGAAGCTCCTCGTCACCACGGGGATGGCCAACGCAGCCATCGACCTGCGCGCAGCCGAGGAGCAGGGCATCACCGTCTGCGGGACGGGCGGCTCACCCGCCGCGGCGCCCGAGCTGACGTGGGCCCTGCTCCTGGCTTTCGCACGCAAGGTGCCGTTCGAGGACCGTCGGCTGCGCGCCGGAAATTGGCAGAGCACGGTGGGTTTCGAGCTGTCCGGAAAGACGCTCGGGGTGCTGGGCCTGGGAAAGATCGGGAGCAAGATCGCCGACTACGCCAAGGCCTTCGGCATGGAGGTGATTGCTTGGAGTCCGAACCTCACTGAAGAAACTGCCGCTACGGCCGGCGCCAGGAAGGTGAGCAAGGAGGCACTCTTCCGGGAGGCCGACGTCGTGAGTGTCCACGTGCGGTTATCGGAACGGTCCCGGGGGCTCGTCGGGGAGGACGAACTGCGGCTCCTCGGCCCTGAAGGCGTCCTGGTGAACACAGCCCGTGGGCCAATCGTGGACGAAGTGGCGCTCCTCCGCGGTCTCAACGAGGGGTGGCTCGGCGGCGCGGCCCTGGACGTGTACGACGTCGAGCCCCTCCCGGCGGACCACCCCCTCCTCATGGCTCCGCGAACCGTGCTGACGCCGCACTTGGGTTACGTCACGTCGCAAAGCTACGCCCGCTTCTATGGCGAGGCGTTCGAGGACATCCGCGGGTGGGTGCGGGGGGCCCCGTTGCGAGTGCTCACCCTTTGATTCGGCGGCGCCGATCGGGGTTGAGGTTGGGGTTGAATGGTCCAGTGCCTGCCGAATTCTCGCTCCGTCCTGCCCTGCCCACCGATGCCCGCTGGATCGCGGAACTGCGCGCCGTCGTCATGCGGCCCGATCTGGAGCGGCTTGGGCGTTGGGATCCGATCCGGGTCAGGGAACGGTTCTTGAATGCGTTCCAGCCGGAACACACCTTCGTCATTGCCGTTGAGGGGCAAGCTGTCGGTGTCATCGCTGTCCGCCCGGAACCCGATGCGCTGTGGATCGAGCACTTCTACATCGCTCCAGGATTCCAGGGGCTCGGGCTGGGGAGCGGCGTGCTTCAGCGGGTCATGGTCGAGTCCAAGGACCACCGACCGTTCCGGCTCAACGTGCTCCAAGGCAGCCCGGCCCGACGCCTCTACGAACGCCACGGCTTCGTCCTGGAGACGGAGGATCCGGTGGACGTGTTCATGGTCGCAGCGTGATCTGTAGCGAATGTGGTCGTTACTGAAACGATCGCTGCGGAATGGACACATCATGGATGGCCGCCTTAACGCCGAGCCTGTTGGGCTCCCCTTCGAAACTTGATGCGGCTCTGGAGTGTCCGTTTTCGAGAACCAATTGTAGGAATCGCAGATTGGCGGATTCTCGGCCAACGGCGGCGCTGGCCCGGGCATGACCTTGTAACTCAGCCGCTCACGACCAACGCCTCGGAGTCTCGTACTGGCTCGCCGAGGAGGCCGTCGTCGAACACCACGACTCCGCCGATGATGGTGCTAGCTACCGTCACGTTTCGGATGTTCTCCTCCGGTACAACGAAAAGATCGTCGGAAAGGGCCACAAAATCCGCCAACTGCCCCACCCTCAATGTGCCCTTGTCCTGCTCCTGGCCAACCGCGAAGGCCGAGCCGTAGGTGTACGCGAGCACGGCCTCGTGCACGGTGAGCCGCTCCTCCGGCCCCATCAGTGCGCCCGTCGCGGTGAGCCGGTTCACCATGTCATGGAGGGACACCAGCGGGTTGCCGTCGGAGACCGGCGAATCCGAGGAACCGGGCAGAACCATGCCGGCAAGGAGAAGTGACTTCATGCGGTAGATCAGTGATCCCATTCCGGGTTCAACCGCAGCCATCATGCTGTCGCCGAAGTCCGAAATGAACACCCCCTGCGGAACGGCCGTTAGGCCGAGGGCGGCGGCTCGGGAAACCTGGGCGTCGGTGGCAAGGGCGAAGTGTTCGATCCGGTGCCGTACGCCCGGTCGTGGCAGCCGCCGTTGGGCTACTTCGACGGCATCCATCACGTGGTCGATCGCAGCGTCACCGATTGCGTGAGTCGCCACGGTCCAGCCGGCCTCGTGGGCGCCAACAATCATGGCCTGCAGCTGAGCGGGGTCGAACTGCAGGACCCCGTGGTTGTCCGGCTCGCCGTGATAGCAGTGGTGCATCGCAGCGGACCGGCCGATGAACGAACCGTCGGACACGATCTTTACCGGACCTACTCGCAGGCGGTCGTTGCCCAGACCGGTGCGGATGCCGAGGTCCAGTCCAAACCAGCCGCGGTCCTTGAATCCCTTCACCTCATGCAGGGTGGTGCAGTACGGCATGAGCGTCACGCGGGTGGACAGGACGTCGTTTTCGACCGCCTGCTGATAAGAGTGGAAGTCCACGGGTGAGTTCCCGATCATTGTGAATGCACCTATGCCCGGCTCCGTAACGGAGGTCAGCCCGTAACGCACTGCCTGCTCGCCAGCGAGGGAGAGGTTGTGCTGCACTTCCTCGAGTTGCATGGGCCGGACAAGTTCATAGATCAAGGACATGGCTTTTTCCTGAAGAAGTCCTTCCGCGCGGCCATCCGGAGTCCGGGCCACGAAGCCGCCATCGACGTCAGGAACGCCGTTGCGGGCCGGGTATCCGGCGAGTTCAAAGGCGCGGGTACTCACTGTGATCATGTGTCCGCTGACGTGCTCAAGGATCACCGGCCGTCCGCCGGCCGCGGCATCGAGGCGTTCCGCCGTCGGATGTCCGTCCAGAAAGTTCTGGTCGTAGCCTGAGCCGCGGACCCACGCATCGGCGGGCAGTTCCGCAGCTCGTCGGGCCACCGCAGCGTAAAGGGCGTCGCTGGTAGGAACGGCTCCGTGTTTCAGGTCCAGCGACGCCAGCCTGGCCCCTGTCAGGGAGAGGTGGTTGTGGGCGTCATGGAACCCGGGCAGAACGGGCGCGCCCTTGAGATCGATGGTTCGGCTGGCGGTGACACCGTCGATATCGGAATCGAGGCCAACGATGCGTCCGTGCAGGACACCGATCCGGTGGGCGGTAGGGCGCTCGGGGTCCATGGTTCGGATGCGGCCGTTGGTGAATATTGTGTCAATCAGCATGGGGCCTCCTGAAGGGCTCTCTGCCGTGGCGTGGCTTCAAGGCCGCACCTGGCAGGATGGTTGGTTCCGCTGGGGGACGTAGTTGCTAGGCCGGAACGGTGGCGTGCTGGTCGGCGGTAGCGGCTTCACGGGAAGTCGCCAAGCGGTTGAGTCCCCAGACTCCTGCGATCGTGGCCACGAGCATCGCTGCGTAGAACCCTGCGACGCCCCAGGGCGATCCGCCGGAGGAGGTGAGGATCCACTGGGCAATAAGGGGGGTGGAGCCGCCGATGAGGGTTGCGCAAAGCTGGTAGGCGAGCGAGACGCCGGTGTACCGGACGTTTGCTGGGAACGCGCCGGCAAGGAAATGCGCGAGCAGCGCGTAGTAGGCCGTCCCGCCGAGCGCGGAGATGTAGAGCGTAATGGCGATACTGAGCGGATTGGCGGAGGTGATGGCAAGGAAGAACGGAACGACCATCACGACGCAGAGAGCCAGGCCCCAGATCATGACTTTGGTGGTGCCGATCCTTTCCGCGATGCGGGCTGCGATCGGCTGCCAGATGAACTGAAGAATGGCCATCCCGAGCAGGACGTTCAGCATGGCCTGCCGTTCAATCCCGAGGGTGCCGGTGGTCCAGGCCAAGAGGAAGGTGTTGGTGAAGTAAGCCAGCGAGATGCCCATGATGGAGGCGGCGATGCCCAAGAAGACGATGCCTGGGGCGATCCGGAACACTTCTATGAGCGGTGTCTTGACGACGGCCTGGTTCTTGCGGGTTTCGATGAAGTCCTGGGATTCCTCTACTTTCATCCGAATGACCAGCCCAACGATGACGAGGACGGCTGACATCAGGAAGGGAATGCGCCACCCCCAGGCCAGGAAGTCCCGGTTCGGCAGCGAGCCGACGATCATGAACATCACCGTGGCCAGGATTGAGCCGGCAGGGGAGCCCTGCTGGACCCAGGCGCCGGCAAGGCCTTTCTTCTTTTCGGAAGCGTTTTCGGTGGCCATCAGTACGGCGCCGCCCCATTCGCCGCCTACTGCGACGCCCTGAAGCGCGCGCAGGGCGATGAGGAGGATCGGAGCCCATACGCCGATGGCCGCGTAACCCGGCAAGAAACCGATCAGTGTTGTCGCGGCACCCATCATGAGAAGGGTGATCACCAGGACGTTCTTGCGGCCGAGCCTGTCGCCGAAGTGCCCGAAGATCATCCCACCGATGGGCCGGGCAAGGAAACCGACCCAGAATGTGGCGAAAGAGGCCATGAGGGCCGCGGCCGGTGCGGCGCCGGGATAAAAGACCTGGCTGAAAACCAACGCGGCGGCAGTACCGAAGATGTAGAAGTCGTACCACTCGATGGCGGTACCAACGAAGGCGCCCACGGTCGAGCGTCGCTGTCGGGCCGCCTGCGCGGCAGTGAAGGTTTGGGGCACAGCGGGATCTCCAAAAATTTGGCAGGGGCGGGGCGGTGTGAAACGAAGCCGGAGCTATTCGCCTGTTCGATGTATCACCTACTATCCGCTGGCGCAGTATTACTGTCCAATGCCTTTTAAGGTGCCCAGGTATAACCTAGGGTAATAATGGATACGAGATCACTGGCTTACTTTCTTGCCGTCGCCGACACTGGCTCGGTCAGCTCTGCTGCCCAGTCGTGTTTTGTTTCCCAGCCAGCCGTCTCCCGCCAAATCGCCGCCCTCGAGCGCGAAATTGGCCTGAAGCTGTTCCGGCGCACTGCTACGGGCATGCGGCTCACACCCGCTGGTGCGCGCCTGCAGGCGATGGCCAAGGACATCCAAATCAGGACCGAGCGGACCCGACAAGTAATGGTTGCGCTTCACGAGGAGCGCCAGGCGTTCACCGTCGCGTGTCCCGAAACTACTGGCGACTACTTCATCGCCCCATACATCGCCTCGGGCGCACCGATCTCGGACATTGTTCCCGTCCGTCCCGGCGCGGTTTACGAGCAGCTTGACGACGGAATCGACTTCGCCGTCAACACATCGCGGCCCCCTGAACATCTTGCCTCACGGAAACTCATATCCGTCGGAATCCTCATGCAGGACCTCCACCCTGAGCGGTTCCGGACAGAGCCGGATGGGAGCATCGAGCTGGCTACGGTGGCTGAAGGGCCGATTCTGATGCCAGGTTTCGGTAGTGCCATCGAGAGTACCGTGAGGCAGGCCGCAGCAGCGTCAGGGTTATCTCTGGACGTGACGAAGTCGACTAGCAACGGGACTCTGGCCCAGGCCTTGGCGGCGGCGGGCCACGGTAGCGCCCTGGTGATAGAACCTGTGCGGTTCGGCCTTAAAAACATACCCGTTCTGCACAACAAGAAGCCCCTCGTCGTGAGCCTTTATGCAGCCTGGGAGCCCGACCATTACGCCGCAGAAGAACTTTCCACCCTCGCGCAAACACTGGGTGCTTGGATGCTCCGGCATCTGCAGGAGACCAGCACAGTCGCCGACGATGGCTAACTGTGGGCTACGCGTACCAAAGCAGGCCACCATGAGGGTCAAAGGTGGAGGCAAGCAATTCAGGGAAGCTCGGCTGATCCGTTTAGCAGCCCGCCCTCGGTCATGGCCGCGGCTTCCATTAGTGCCTTGACGTACTCGGGGGTGGAAGCCTTCCTGAATCTCGCTGTGGGGATGGCGGTCGTGTAGGCGGCGACGGGTTTTCCGGTGGAGTCCCTCATACAGACGCCCAGGCCTGTGACCCCCTGTTCAGTCTCCTCCAGGCTCACTGCGTAGCCTGCTTTGTGGACGACCGCCAGTTGACGCTTGAGGGCGGGCAGGGTGTGGATTCTGGCGGTGGGCCACGGGGTCAGGCCACCGCGGTAGATTTGCTCCACCTCCACGTTGCCGAGCTCGGCCAGGATCGCTTTGCCCCCGGCGGAACAGTAGGCCGGCATGAGGTCTCCCATCCTGGCCTTGACGCGCAGCACCTCTTCGGACTCGATGCCGTCGATGAAACGGATGTTGGGGCCGGTAAGCAGCATGAGCTGGACAGTGTCGTTGACGTCTTCATGGAGTTTCAGCAAGGCCGGTCGAGCCACCCGCCGTAATTGGTTCACTGACACGTAACTCTCGCGATGAGGAATCAGCTGGGGTCCCGCGCGATACCGCCGCTCCCGGTCCTGCACCGCGAAGTCCCTAGCGACGAGCGCGCCGAGCAGCCTGTGGGCTGTCGAGGGTGCCACGCCCAGGCGTTCGCCGGCGGATTTGACGCTCATCACGTCCCCGTCGCGCAGGCGGACCAGCAGCTGGAGGGCGCGGTCAACTGATTCGAGCTTCGGGTTTGTTTCCAGATTTCGCATAGCAGAATTATCACATGCAGCGATAACTGCACCAAAGGAGTGATGGCTTCGAAATGTCCTTGGAATTTGTGGTTCGTAGTGACTATTCCGCTGAACCAGATTTCGCTGATCGAAACTTTCAACGGAGTTGTGGACGGTTGTTCGCAGTTGTAATTACGATCACGGTGTTGTCAAAGAACTTTACGTATCAGGAAAGAAGACATGGACGTCTTAGCTCAGATCCGCCGGTCGCAGATGACCCATTTCCAGGTGATGGCCGTAGTTATCGCGCTGACGCTGATCCTCATCGACGGATTCGATGTGGCCGTGATGGCCTACGCAGCCCCCAGCCTCTCCCGGGCCTGGGGGCTGGATCCGGTCACCCTGGGATTCCTGCTCAGCGCCAGCCTCTTCGGCATGGCAGCCGGCTCCATTTTTCTGACGCCGCTCGCTGACAAGATCGGGCGCCGGAGGCTCGCGCTGATCTCCCTGGTCATCATCAGTATCGGCATGATCTTGTCGGTCTACGCCGCGGACGCGATGCAGCTGATGGCCTTCCGGATCGTCACCGGCCTCGGCGTGGGTGGCATGATGGCCAACCTGAACGTGCTCGTCTCCGAGTACTCCTCGGACAAGCGGCGCGGCACGATCATCGGAATCTATGCCGCTGGCTATCCGATCGGCGCCACCATCGGCGGACTGGTGGCCGCGCAGCTGATCCCGCTCTTCGGATGGCATTCAGTGTTCATCGTGGGTGCCACTCTGACGGTGCTGATGCTGCTCATCTCCTGGCGATTCCTGCCCGAGTCTCTGGACTACCTACTGACCCGCCGCCCAGCGGGTGCCCTGGTCAGGATCAACGTCATCCTGGCCAAGATCGGACGCCCGGCGTTGAACGAGCTGCCCGTCCTCCCCGAGTCCGTCCGTCAGCAGAGCGCCGTTTCCGAAATCCTGAGCCGGCCCACCCGTTTCCGCACCCTGGCATTGTGGATCGGGTACGCCTGCTTGGTCGCGGCCTACTACTTCGCGAACACTTGGACACCGAAGATCGTCGCGGCGGCCTCTGGCAATGACTCCCTGGGCGTGACCATCGGCGTGATAGCCAACGCCGGCGGCATCCTAGGCTGCTTCATCTTCAGTGCCCTGGCCATCAAGTTCCGCAGCCGCCCCCTGCTCGTCTGGGCCCTGGGTGCCGCCGCCGCAGCCTACCTGCTGTTCGGTATCGTGTTCACCCAGATCGACGCCGCCATCGTGGTGGCGATGTTCCTGGGCATCCTCACCACGTCCGGGATCGCCGGCTTCTACGCCGTGGCACCGGACGTCTACACCGCCCGTGCCCGGGCCACCGGCATCGGCTGGATGATCGGCCTGGGCCGCTTGGTCTCCATCGTCGCGCCAATCCTCGTGGGCTACCTGATTTCCGGCGGATGGCAGCCGGAGCGTATCTTCTTCCTCTTCTCCATCCCGCTGGCGGCATCGGCCCTGTGCATCGTGTCGCTGGGTATCTCCCTGAGGCTCGCGCGGCCCCCCGCGCTTGCCGACGCCGTCACCCCCACCGCCGCTGCCTGAGCAGCGAAACAGTCCCATCTCCCGAGAAACACCCAGAAGGATTACCCCATGCGTTCTATTGAAATAGGCACCCTGCTGAAGGCCGCCCCCGCCCGGGAAGACTGGTCCGAGTCCCGGATGGGTGTCTTCCTGGCGGACATCGAACAGCGGATGGGGCGGAGCTTCGCCGACTACCAGGACGCCTGGCGCTGGTCGGTGGACAACCTTGAGGACTTCTGGGAAGCGGTCTGGGAGCACTTCGAGATCATCGCCCACACCCCTTACGAGACGGTGCTGCGCGACTCAAAGATGCCGGGCGCCGACTGGTTCCCCGGCGCAACGATCAACTACACCGAACATATCGTTCGGGCAGTGGCCAGCCGCAGTGACGAGGTCATGGTGATATCCCGCAGCCAGACCAACGGCAGCTCGGAATGGACCGGTGCCCGGCTGCTGGAGGAAATCGGCCGCATCCAGCAAGGCCTGATCCGCCTCGGCATCACAGCCGGCGACCGCGTGGCCGGGTATTTGCCCAACATTCCCGAGACCCTCGCCGCGTACCTGGCGACCGCAGCACTCGGTGCCATCTGGTGCTCGGTTCCGCCGGAGATGGGCCCCAGGTCCGTCCTTGACCGGATCAGCCAACTGGAACCGTCCCTGATCCTCGCCATCGATGGTTACCGCTGGGGCAGGAAAGACCTCTCCCGGGCCGACGACCTCGCCCAGATCCGACACCAACTTCCGCAGACACCCGCGGTGGTGCTGCCGTACCTGGACCAGGACTGTGACATTCCTGCCGGTGCCACCTCTTACGCCGACTTCACCCACGACCGTGGGGAAATCCGCTGTGAGCCGGTCCCGTTCGCCCACCCGCTCACAGTGCTCTTTTCCTCGGGCACTACCGGTAAACCCAAGGCGATCGTTCACTCCCATGGGGGCCTGTTGCTGGAGCACTTCAAAGCCATGGGACTGCACTTTGACATGGGCCCGAAAGACACCGCGTTCTGGTTCACCACCACCGCCTGGATGGTGTGGACCCTGGGCGTCTCCACCCTGCTGACCGGCGCCGCGACGGTCCTCATGGACGGGGACCCGAACTGGCCATCGATCGACGGCGAGTGGTCCCAATGGGCCGTGGCAGCCGAAACCGGGGCCACCTACCTGGGTACGGGTTCTGCCTACCTCGCGGCCTGCGCGCACGCCGGCCTCACGCCGGGCAGCACCTGGGACCTGAGCCGGCTGCGGGAAATTCAGTGCTCCGGCTCCCCGCTCTCGGCGAATGTCGCCGGCTGGGTCTACGACGCCGTCAGCCCGGGATTGTTGCTGGCCCCCACTTCCGGGGGTACTGATATCTGCGCCGCCTTCCTGGGCGCCAGCCCGCTGACCGGAGTCTATGCAGGTGAGATGGCCTGCCGGCCCCTCGGTGTCTCGGTCGAGTCCTGGGATCCGGAGGGCCGGCCGCTGCACGGCGCCGCCGGCGAGCTCGTGGCCACGAAGCCGATGCCCTCCATGCCGGTCTTCTTCTGGGGGGACGAGAACCGGGAACGCTACCGCGACAGCTACTTCGGCGCCTACGAAGGCGTCTGGCGCCATGGCGACTGGCTCATCGAGACCGAACGGGGCACCTGGGTGATCTCGGGCCGTTCCGATGCCACCCTGAACCGCGGCGGCGTCCGCCTCGGCACGGCGGAGTTCTATGCAGTCCTCGACGGTCTGGCAGCGGTCAAGGACAGCATGGTCCTGCACTTTGAAGACCCCGCCGGCGGCATGGGCCGGCTAGTCCTCCTCATCGAATCCCGGGACGGCGCGGACCAGGTGGAACTAAGGGCCGTGCTGCGGCGGGCACTGAGGACCGAACTCTCACCCCGGCACGTGCCGGACGACGTCGTCTTCGTCCCCAGCATTCCCCGCAATCCGTCGGGAAAGCGGCTGGAAATACCCCTCAAGCGCGTCATCCAGGGCGCCGTCATGGGCGATGTCCTGGACCCCGGTGTACTGGTAAAGCCCGACGACGTCGAAGACACCGTCCGGATCATCAAAAAGGCATTCGCCGCGTGAGCGGGATGTGAAGGAGAGGTTGTTCGGGAGGCAGAACTGCCCTGATCTGCGCGGCCGCTGCCTCGCCGAACGGTAAGGGTTATCTCCGGGCATCGGGGGCCTCCATGGGACTAGTCAACCAGAACAAACCTCAGCTGCCACCTAGAGCCACTGCTCCCACACAGTCAGTTGGAGCCGCACGAGGCCCGCGTCCGGGTCGCGAGAACCGCCGTCGTCGGTCTGCGAGCCGACGACGGCGGCTGCGAGCCGCGCGGGAAAGTTCACCGCGTGACCCCGGCGGGTACCGGTTCCAACGACTCCGAGCGCACCGGCGTCGGGAGACCCAGGTTTTCGCGCAGGGTCGAGCCGACGTACTCCGTGGGGTACACGCCCCGTTCCTGCAGCTCGGGCACCAAGTAGTTCACGATGTCATCCAGGCCCGTGGGGATGAGCCATGGCGAGATGTTGAAGCCGTCCACGGCGCCCACCCGGGCGTATTCGGCCAGGGTGTCGGCCACGGCTGTGTAGGATCCCGTGAAGGTCGCGTCCACCCTGGAAGTCCTGGAGCTCACGAACTGCCGGATGGACAGACCCTTCTCCTTGGCCTCGGCGCACCACTGCTCGGCGAGTTGCCGGGCCTTGGCACCGTGGAAACCACTGCCACGGGTCTCGGAGGTCTCCTCCACCACCGGATCGATCTCCGGAAGTGGACCATCGGGATCGTAGGCGGACAATTCACGGCCCCAGAATTGCTCGAGATACGCAACTGCCTGCTGCGGCCCGATCTGCAGGCTTCGGACCCATTCCTTCTTTTCGTGCGCTTCCTCGTCGGTCGCCGCGAGGATGAACTCGCTGGCAGGCATGATCTGGACGTCGTTGGCTCCGCGCCCGGCAGCCAGGGTGCGCGAGACGATATCGGAGCGGAACTCCACGGCGTCGTCGAACTTCGGGTGCGCCGAGAAGATGACATCCGCCTGGCGGGCGGCGAAGTCGCGTCCTTCTGGGGAATCGCCGGCTTGGAACAACACAGGCCTGTACTGGGCGCTGCGCGGCAACCGCGGCGTCACATCCACGGAATAGTTCTGCCCGGAATGGCGCACGCTCCGCGCATGGCCGGGAACCGCCCAGGAATCCGCGGAAACGGACGAGGAAACCGCACTTTCCTCCCACGAATCCCAGATCCTCTTGGCCGTGTCCACGAAGGCTTCGGCATGGACATAGCGATCGGCATGGTCCAGATAGCCGCCCCGCCGGAAGTTGGCCCCGGTCCAGGCATTGTCTGTGGTCACGACGTTCCATGCCGCACGCCCGCCGGAGAGCAAGTCGAGCGAAGCGAGCCGGTGCGCGAGGTCGGCGGGATCGTTGTACGTGGTGTTCTGCGTGGCCACGAGCCCGATGTTGGACGTCACCGACGCGAGCGCCGCGAGCATGGTCTGCGCGTCCGGCCTGCCCGCGACATCCAAGGCGTGCGGACGGCCGAGGTGCTCACGCAAGCGCAGGCCCTCGCCCAGGAAGAAGGCAGCGAACAGCCCGCGCTCGGCGGTCTGGGCGATCCTCCGGAACGACTCGAAGTCGGTCTGCGAACCGGATTCGGGGGCCTTCCAGATGGTGCCGGAGTTGACGCCCTGGAAGAAGATCCCGAACTGGATCTTCCCGCTCGGCTGGAATTTAGCACGGTTGTGCTGTGTCATGTTGTCTCCTCAGTTTTCCGAGCCAACGACGGCGGCGCCCGCCACCGCGCCCAAGCCCGCCGACGCGCCTACTTGCCCGTAACGGCTCACAGGACGATCCAAGCCCAGCAATTCCCGGAACGTGCTGCCCTGGGCAACGGGCTTCAGCGCCCCGCGACGCCGAAGCTCGGGCAGCACCAACTGGGCCAGCTCCTCAAGCTCTATGTCCAGGACCGCCGGATGCAGCCGAACGCCGTCGGCCACCGCGAGCAGCTCGGCAAGGAAGTCCACCAGTTCCGCGGCCGTGCCGACGAAACGCGCACGGGAACTGGACCACGGAGTAAACGCGTCCAGTTCGGCGAGCCGCGCGGAGGCTCTTTGCCCGCGCGAGTCAAGGACGACGTCGAGCTCCGCGACTACCGCGGCGCCTCCCGCAAGATCCGGGCCGCCCCCAGCAATAGCCCGACGTACCTCCGCCACCTCCGCGGAGAGCAGCGAAGTTGTCGGAGCGGACACCAGCACCACATCGACATCCGAAGGAAGCACGCCAGCCTGGGCAATCACGGGCAACTGCCCCTGCAGCGGGCGCGGAATGATCGAGGGTCCCTTCACGGAGTACCCGGGCCCTGCGAAATCCACTGGCGTCTCGAAGTCGACGTAGTGCAGTTTGTCGACATCAAGGTACCGCCCGGTGGCCACGTCGCGGATCACGGCGCCGTCCTCCCAGGAATCCCAAAGCCGCCGGCTCACTTCCACCGACGCCGCGGCCTCCTGCGCCAGCGCGGCACCGTCCACAAAAGAGCGCCCGACGGCGGCAGCCTCCTCCGCGGAGCGGCTCGCCGCGACGAGCCAACCGGCCCGTCCACGCGAGACATAGTCCAGGCTCGCCAGCTGCGTCGAGATGTGGAACGGCTCGGTGTAGACCGTGTCCACTTCCGGGACCAGCACAATGGAACTTGTCACCGGCCCGGCGAAGGCGGCCCGCTGCAAGGCGTTCAGGCGGCCGGCAACGTCACGTCCAGAACTCACAGGCCCATCGGCGAACGTCGCCACATGAAACCCCGCCGACTCCGCCGCCAGCGCCGTACTCCGGATTCGCGCACCGTTCAGCAGCTCATGCGGGGCGTGCCGGGCTTTGCGCCAGGCGGCTGGGTGGGCCCCGTCGCCGTCGAGCTCCAGGGCCAAGAATCCGGGGCGGCCTGGACGAGGGATGCCGCTCATTGTTGTTCCTGCCTTTCATAAGGAATCTGTTCGCCGGCTTCAATGGCCACGGCCAGCCGGTTTTCTGCAGGCGGCAGCGGGCAAGTGGCGAGGTCCGTGTAGGCGCACGGCAGGTTGACGGCACGGTTGAAATCGAGGACCACGGAACCGTCGGCATTCGGGACAACGGTGAGCGAGCGGTTGGCCGCGTAGGTGGTCTTGCCTGACGTTGCATCCGTGAACAACACCGAGAGCGTGCCCGGGCCATGTCCATTGAAGGCCGTCAGCACCAGATCCTGGCCCGCAAGCGTGAAATGGAGCTCGCCCGGCGCTTCGTAGACGTGCTGGATGCCTTCGACGGCGGCGCCCACGGTGGTCGGTCGGGGGACCTCGAACGGCACGAACGTACCGTTCACGGCGAAGGAAGCATCGGGCGCGTATGTCGGTGTGCCGCGGTACTCATTGAGCAGCGGGTTCCCGGGGTGCCGAGGACGGACGATGTACTCGCCGCCGCGCTTGGCCAGCTCGACGACGGCGTCCCCCACCTTGAGGTTGAGGCCGTCCCGTTCCGCGATCGGGCCGAAAGTGACGGTGGTCCCGACGCCGTCGGGGTTGAGTTCATGGCCATCCCTCAGCAGGCTTTCGCCTGCCCCCAAAACTACGGTGACGACGTCGTTCTCCACACTCCAACTGCCGGGCACCCCGTCCAGTGGAGCAGCTGCGCCGCCAGGCCGATGCGAATGCCCAAGCCAGTGCAGGTGGGTGACGGCGAGGAATCCGTGCGGATCGGCGCGGTGGCGTTCGTGCGCTGCGTGCCATTCCCGCCACTCGGCAGCGAAGGCCGCAGTGGTGGGGGCAGCCGTTTCAGTGGGCGTAGACATTTTCACTCCTGTGGTTTGCGTGGTCTGCGGTGACGGTTCCCGCGGCGTCAGGCGAGGTGGCTCCAGCGAATTCCGGGCGGCCTCCGTAAGGATCCGCAGGCTCCCACAGGGTGGTGGGCGCGGCAGCGCGGACAGCCGGGATGACCTCGAGCGCGAACCGCTCCAGGATCTCCAGTTGCTGCTCGAAAGGCAGGGTGGTGGGCAAGGAAATGGATTGCAGATCGTGGCCGTAGAGCGAGTGGTAGCTCAGGATCTTGTCGATGACCTGTTCCGGGCTGCCCACCAGTGCGGGCCCTTCAGCCACGGCGTGGTCGATGTCCCGGAACGGCGAATTGTTGCCCGGGACGTTGCGTCCGATCGTCAACGCCTCGTAGACCGGCCCGAACTGGCGCTTGGCTTCCCGCGTGGTGTCCGCGATGAACACGCCACCTGCGCCGGAACCCGAGCCGAGGTATTGGTGGCGCGGATCGTGACCGTGGCGTTCGTATTCCTCGCGGTAATGGTCGATCAGGATCTTGTAGTTCTCGCGAGGCTGGATGGCGTTGGCGGTGAACAACGGGTCGCCCCATTGGGCGGCGAGCGCGGCCGAGGTCAGGGTTGTAGCCGAGCCGTGCCAAATCCGCGGCGACCCGGCAAACGGTCGCGGCGTCGTCGTGGTCGCTTCGGTCAATGCGGGCCGGAAACGGCCGGACCAGGTGACGCCTTCCTCCCGCCACAGCCGCCGCAGCAAGCCATACTTTTCGGCAAGCAGCTCCCACTGTTCATCAAGGGAGAGCCCAAACAAGGGGTACTGCAGCACTTCGTTGCCCTTGCCGATCACGAGTTCCAGGCGGCCGCGGCTCAGTTGGTCGATGGTGGCGTAGTCTTCGGCCACCCGCACCGGATCGAGCACGGACAAGACGGTGACCCCGGTCTGCAGCCGGATGCGACTCGTGACGGCCGCGATCGCGGCGAGGACCGTCGTCGGGGACGACGAGATGAACTCACCGGCGTGCCGCTCCCCCACCGCGAAACTGTCAAAACCCAGCTCCTCGGCCCGGCGGGCAGTGTGCACCACCTGGTTGAGCCGCTCCGCCGTCGAGACAATTTCCCCGGTTACCGGGTTCTTCAGGTGCGGAATGATATCGAGGACCTGGAACTTCACTTCGCACCAGCCCCAAACGTTGCCTCAGTAACGGTCTTGGATTCCGCCAGCGCTTCCTCGGATAATCCCCAGCGATCCAGGACCTTGCCGTAGGAGCCGTCCTTGATGGCCGAATTCAGGGCATCCGTGATGGCCGGGGCCAGCCCGTTGCCCTTGAGGGTGGTGGCCGCGACGAGCGTCTCGGAGGGCCAGCCGGCGTTGACCTTGCCCACCACTTTCAAGTCGTTCCGGGTGTTTTCCCGGTAGGACACGGACGGGTAGGGCGCGATGTTCAAGTCTGTCCGCCCGGAGGAGAGCGCCAGGATGGTGTCGGCGTCGGAAGAGTAGTACTGCAGGGTCGCCGGAGCCTTGCCGCGGGACTCCAGGTCCTTGTTCCAGGCCAGAAGGATCTTCTCCTGGTTGGTTCCCGAGCCCACCGAGACCTTCAGCCCCGAGATGTCGTCCGCGCCCTTGATGTTGTAGGTGGACGACTTCTTGGCTTCAAAGCCCATGTACGCGGCGCGATAGCTGGAGAAGTCGAACAGTTTCACCCGGTCCTTGTTGATGCCCACGTTCGAGAACACGGCTTCGAAGTCCCCGGACTGCGTCTTGAGCGGCCAGTTCTCCCACGAAGTGACCTGTACGTCCAGCGCGAGGCCCAGCTTGTCGGCCACAAGTTGTGCGATGTCCACTTCGACGCCGATCGGTGTCTTGTCATCTGTGGCATGGAAGGACAGCGGAATGGATCCGGCCGTGGTGGCAACGGTCAGTTTGCCGTCCTTGCCGATCGCAGCGGGAACCGCGGCTGCCGCGGCCGGATCCTTTTGCGCCCGGATACGATTCTGCTCCGGTGAGGTGTTGTAGACGACGCCGTTGCGGGCGGCGCTTGCGGACGGGCTGGACCCTGCCGCCGAGGCGCCGGGGTCGGAGCAAGCAGCGAGCGCCGGGAGTACGACGGCGGGCAGCACCGCGAGCGCCAGGAGTTTGGTTTTGATGCGAATCATGCGGGGGATTCCTCAGATGTTGAAAGCTGGTTCGATGACTTTGGAGAAGAAGCTGCGCGTGCGGGGTTCGCGGGGATTCGCGAAGATCTCCTGGGGACTGCCCTGCTCCACGATCTGGCCGTCGTCCATGAAGACCACAGTGTCCGCCACGTCGCGGGCAAAGCCCATTTCATGGGTGACGATGATCAACGTGGTGCCCGACGTGGCGAGTTCGCGGATCACGTCCAGGACCTCGTTGACAAGCTCCGGATCCAGGGCCGACGTGGGTTCGTCGAAGAGCAGGATCTTGGGGTCAAGAGCGAGCGCCCGGGCGATGGCGACGCGCTGCTGCTGGCCGCCGGACAATTGCCGTGGATAGGTACCAGCCCGGTCCTTGAGGCCCACGCGGTCCAGAAGTTCCAGGGCACGCTTGCGCGCTTCGGTCTTGTTCCGCTGGAGCGCGACGACGGGCGCTTCAGTCACGTTTTCCAGTGCGGTGAGGTGCGGGAACAGGTTGAAGTTCTGGAACACCATGCCGATGTCCGTGCGCTGCTTGAGGATGTCCTTTTCGCGCAGTTCGTGCAGTTTGTTCCCACGGACCTGGTAGCCCACCAATTGGCCGTCGATGGTGATGTACCCGCCGTCCACTTTTTCCAAGTGGTTAATGGTCCGTAGCAGGGTGGACTTCCCGGAGCCGGAGGGTCCCACGATCACTGCGACTCCGCCTGGCGGAACCGTGAGGGATACACCCTTGAGAACTTCAGTGCCCCCAAAAGACTTGCGGACGTTGGTGATTTCCACGTGGCCGCGGGTTGCAGCGGCGGCCAGCGCCGCCGTCGTCGGGCTTGCAGCAGTACTCATCGGACGTCCTTCGCTCGGCCAAGGTTCACGGGCGCGTGGGTGGCAAAGAACTTCCTGGCCTTCTGCAGCGGAGTGAGCGGCAAGCTGCGGACCGCGCCCTTCGAGTAGTGGCGCTCGATGTAGTACTGGAAGACACTCAGGACCGAGGTAATCGCCACGTACCAGAGGGTCGCCACGAGGAGCAGCGGAAGGACCTGCTGGGTGCGGTTATAGATGACCTGCACGGTGTAGAAGAGCTCGGAATAGGCCAAGACGTAGACGATCGATGTTCCCTTGACCAGGCCGATGATCTCATTGAAAGCGGTGGGCAGGATGGCGCGCATGGCCTGCGGCAACACAATCCTCGTGGAGCGTCGCCATGCCGGAATGCCCAAGGCCGCGGCTGCCTCGAGCTGGCCCTGATCCACCGAGAGGATACCGCCACGGATGATCTCCGCCGAGTACGCCGCCTGGTTGAGCGTCAGGCCCAGGACGGCCGCCGCGAATTGGCTGATGAGCGTGGTGGTCTGGACCTCGAAGAAGCGGATATCCGTGAAGGGGAGCCCTAAGCTGATTTTCTCGTAGAGGTAGCCCAGGTTGTACCAAAGCAGCATCTGCACCAACAACGGCGTTGACCGGAAGATCCAGGAAAACGTCCAGGACACCGAAACCAGGAGCGGGGACGCGGAAAGCCTCATGAGTGCCAGGATGAAGCCGAGGACAAAGCCGAGCGCGCCGGAGATGGCCGTCAGCTTCAGTGTCTCCACCAGGCCGTTCACCACGGACTGCGCGGTGAACCATTGCGCCACCACACCCCATTCCCAGCGCGGGTTGGTCGCTAGGGACCAGGCCACCGCGACGACGCCGAGCGCCACCAGGACGGTGCCTACCCAACGCCATGGTTGCCGGGCCGGGACCAGTTTGTAGCCGGAGTAGTCGGCTGCGGGCCGGGCGACGGCCCTGTGGGCTGCGGCACTCTGGGCAGCGTCCGCCGTCGGACTTTCCGCAACAGCGCCGGTGGGCGCCGGTTCCGGTGCAGATTGCTGTGCGGACTGCGCCACTGTGGTTGCTGCTGAACTCATGCGCCACCTCGCTTCATATCGCTTGTCTTATCGGATGGCTGCCAATCTAGGGGCGCGTTCGAAGCGGCCGCAAGGCGGATTTTTGCACTTCTTCACGGGGCTTAATGGCGCTTCGCCCCGCTTCATATGGAGCCATATGAGTCGGTTCTTTGCGCCTTTTGACGCGCCATGTCGCGGGGTGAACGGCGGTTACCCGGGCCTCGACCGAAGTCCCAAAGCATCCCTAGGCTCGGGTACCAACAGCCACCGCCAACAGGAGTTGCCATGCCGCCCTTCGCCCCCACCATCGTGTTCATTGGCGGTGGTCCGCGCTCAGCCGGCATACTCGAACGGCTCGCGGCCAACAAGCCTGGCCTCTTCGACGGACAGCTCTCCATCCATGTCGTTGAGCCGCACGAACCCGGTTCCGGGAGGATCTGGCGCTATGACCAGAGCCCGGGGCTCCTGCTCAACTCCACCGCAGCGGATGTCACGATGTTCACCGACAGTTCGGTGGCCTGCGACGGTCCCTCCGTGGAGGGTCCGGGTCTCGCCGCCTGGGCAACCGCCGTGCTTGACGGTTCCATCCGCGACGTGCCGCAGTTCGAACCCCACATCCTTGAGCAACTCAGGGCGCTGACACCGGCGTCGTTTCCCAGCCGCCAGCTCCAGAGCAAGTACCTCGAGTGGTTCTTCCGCCGGGCCGTCGCGGCACTCGGCCCGGACGTCACGGTGACGGTCCACCGGGACACGGCCACCGCCGTCGAACGCTACTCTCCGGAAGGTCCGGCAGCGCCCGACGGCGGTCCGCGGTACCGCGTGCGTCTCGCCTCGGGTGGGGTGCTGGAAGCCGACCTCGTGGTGTACTCGCTGGGCCACACGGACTCCCAAGCCGAGCCGGAATCTGCGCGGCTCGGCGACTTCGCTGCCCGGCACGGCGGGTTCCATGCGGCGCCGTCGTACACCACCGACGTCGACTATTCGGCGATCGCCCCCGGCCAGGATGTCCTGGTTTCGGGCATGGGGCTGGCGTTCGTGGATCTGCTGGTGCTCTTGTTCGAGGGCCGCGGCGGCCGCTTCGAAGACAGGCCCGACGGCGGCCTGGACTACGTGCCATCCGGCGCCGAACCGCGGCTCTGGGCGGGCTCCCGGAGAGGAGTCCCCTACCACTCCAAGATCTCCTCCACCCTGCACGGCGAGCCCACCGGCGCCCCTAAGTACTTCACTGCCAGCGCCGTCGAATCGTTGCTCGCCGCCCACGAAGAGCTGGATTTCCGCACGCAGCTCTGGCCCCTCATTGCCAAGGACGCCGGCTACGCCTACTACCGCGAGCTCTTCACCGGCTATCCGGCACGCGTCCGCGGCAGCTGGGAAGAATTTTCGCTGCGATTCGATGGCCTGGATTGGAACTGCCGCGAACGCGAGGACCTCGTTGCCGCGGCCATCCCCGACCCGGTCCTCCGGCTCGACCTCGAAGCCCTGGACCAACCGTTCAGCGGCTGCGCCTTCGCGGACCATGCCGCGGTGCAGAGATCCGTGGCCAACTACATCGATCGCGACCTCCAGCTCCGCACGAGTCCTGACCATTCGGAAACCTTGGCCTTGTTCACGGCCCTGCTCCGGGTCTACATGGAACTCGGCCGGCTGGTCCCGCAGGAACGGCTCAACTCGCGCTCCCAGCAAGCGGTGCACGGATGGTGGCACGGCTTCTTCAGCTTCGTGGATTCCGGCCCGCCGCCCCACCGGTTGCGCGAGATCCTCGCCCTGCACCGGGCCGGGTTGCTCCAGTTCCTTGGCCCGGGCATGTGGGTACGCCCGGACGAAGCCAGCGGCCGATTCGTGGCCGGCTCCTTCCAATCGCCCGTGGTGGTAGACGCATCCGCGTACATCGAGGCCCGGTTGCCGTCGCCGTCGGTGGCGCGTTCGGCCAACCCCGCGCTGGCGGACCTGCACGACGCCGAATGGGGCACCGAACAGCGGCTGCTCACCTCGGACGGCCCGCACTCCACGGGTAAGCTGTTGGTCTCGGGTTCCCACGAAGTCCTGGCTCCCGACGGCGGTCGGCAGATGGGCCTCTTCGCCGTCGGACCCTGGACCTCGGGGTGGGGCGCGGGTGCGTTCGCGCGGCCCGGCACCAACGCTGCACCGTTCCGCGAGAATGACGGCTTGGCCCGCCGCCTCCTGGCCGAACTGTCCGCCCCTCACCCACGCACCAGCCACCCAACTGACTCGCAGTTGTTGTCGTTTTGACGCCTCATAACGACAACAAATGCGAGCTAGTTGGGGAAATTCCCGAAAGGCATGACATGACAACAACGCCAACCCTGCCGTCGTCGGGCCTTTCCGTCCTGAGCCTGCCCATGCGCGATCCGCGCGTGAAGCCCCTCCTGGACGAACTCGCCGTCGAATACACCACGCGCTACGGGGACCTCTTCGGCAGCGGTGGCGCAGCCGAAGAGCTCAACAGGTACCCGGCCGGCGAGTTTGCCGCACCCCACGGTGCCCTGCTCATCCTGCAGGAGAACGGCGAAACCGTGGCGGGCGGGGCATTCCGCCGCTACGACTCCCGTACGGCAGAGCTCAAGCGGATCTGGACGCACTCCGCACACCGCCGTCGTGGGCTGGCCCGGGTGGTTCTCGCCGAGCTGGAGGCCGAGGCCGCGCGGCGTGGTTACCGCCGGATCTACCTCACCACCGGTCCGCGGCAGCCCGAAGCCAAGAACCTGTACCTGGCCACTGGCTACACTCCCTTGTTCGACCTCGACGCGGATCCTGAAGAAATCAAGCATTTGGCGTTCTCGAAGGACCTGGCTTCCATCGAGGCGTGAGATCTCGGCCCTTTGGCTCGCTTGAAGTGCCGAGATCTCACGTTTGGATTGGCTACTCCGCTACCTGGCTACCCCACTGCCTGGCGCGCCGCGGTTTCAATCCGGGCACGGTGCGCGGCCCATTCCTCCGTGCTTCGTCGCGACAAATTCGGATCGCCAGGGCCTTTCCCGGCGGAGCCGTCGATGAGCTCGCGAAGGATGTCGGCGTGTCCCAAGTGCTGGGCTGACTCGACGCACATGTGCACCAGGATCTGATGGAGCGTCACGTGGCGGCGTTCTTCCGACCACCAGGGCACTTCGCCGGGGGCATCGAGCGGTAGGGCCTCGATGGTCGCATCACTGTGCTCGGCCGAGAATCGATGCAGTTCGACGATCTCCTCGCGGGTTTCTTCCGTCGGAACCCACAGGTCCGCGTCGGCCTCGGCGTCGTCCGCAAGCCAGGGTAAGTCCCAGCCGCTGGGCCGGCCGAAGACCTCCCCGAAATACCCGAGCTCTACGCTGGCCACATGTTTGAGGAGTCCCAGAAGGTTGGTGCCGGTGGGGGTCATGGGCCGGCGGACGTCGTACTCGTCGAGTCCGTCGAGCTTGGCGAGGAGATCGCCGCGCCGGGCGCGCAGGTATTTGAGCAGAACCGCTTTGTCATCCATGCCGGGCACTATACCGCTTCCGGTTCAGCGGGCATCGGGTGCAGGTACCTTCTCATGACGGTCCCGCGTGTGTACCGTCGGTGCATGGCCAAGCTGATTTACGCAGGAATCATGTCGCTGGACGGCTACACCGCCGATGCCAACGGAAAGTTCGATTGGAGCATGCCCGACGAAGAAGTGCACAGCTTCGTCAATGACCTTGAGCGGCCGGTCGGCACCTATCTCTATGGCCGACGGATGTACGAGGTCATGTCCGCGTGGGAGGACATGTCCCTTTCTGAGGAGCCACCGGTCATGCGTGACTACGCGGAGATTTGGCGTGCCGCGGACAAGATCGTGTATTCCAGCAGCTTGGCGGGTCCGTCCACTGCGAGGACGCGTATTGAGCGGGAGTTCGACGCCGGAGCCATCCGCGCGCTGAAAGAGGCGGCAGAGAGGGACATGTCCATTGGTGGCACAGTGCTCGCTGCGCAAGCCATCAAAGCCGGCCTGGTGGACGAGTTCGGTCTCTTCCTCACGCCGGTGGTCGTCGGAGGCGGCAAACAGTTCCTCCCCGACGGCATCAGGATGACGCTCAAGCTGCTGGACGAGCGCCGCTTTGACAACGGCGTGGTCTACCTCCGGTACGCCAAGGGGGCATGAGCGGAACGTCAAATGTTTTCGGCCAAACTGCGGCCCTGCGCCGCTAGGCTATGCGCATGGCCAACAAAACCACAGCTGAAAAACTCGCCACGATCCAGCAGGGATACACCCTCGAAGGCGCCACGATCGAGCTAGGCGCAGCCATCGTCGACGGCGAAGTCCACAAAGAAGCGCAAGTCCGGTTGCCGCTGTCCATGATGAACCGGCATGGCCTGGTAGCTGGCGCGACTGGCACGGGCAAGACCGTCACCCTGCACATGATGGCAGAACAACTTTCCACCGCCGGAGTCCCGGTTTTCCTCGCGGATATCAAGGGGGACCTTTCAGGACTCGCCACCGAGGCGACGGCCAGCGAAAAACTCACGGCCCGCACAGCCAGCCTCGGCCAACAGTGGGCAGGCAAGGCTTTTCCGGTCGAGTTCCTCTCGCTGGGCGGCGATGGCAACGGCGTTCCCGTCCGCGCAACTATCACCTCGTTCGGCCCGATCCTGCTTTCGCGCATCATGGAGCTCAACGACACCCAGGAATCCAGCCTGCAGCTGATCTTCCATTTCGCGGATCAGAAAAAGCTGGAACTGATCGACCTCAAGGACCTGCGAGCGGTCATCCAGTTCTTGACCTCTGATGAAGGCAAGGCGGAACTCCAAGACCTCGGCGGGCYCTCCAAGGCAACGGCCGGCGTCATCCTGCGTGAACTCGTCAACCTTGAGGCGCAGGGCATGGAGAAGTTCTTCGGCGAACCGGAATTCGATACGGCAGAGCTGCTCCGCACTGCCCCGGACGGCCGCGGCGTGGTCAGTTGCCTCGAACTGCCCACGCTCCAGACCAAGCCCATGCTCTTTTCGACGTTCCTTATGTGGCTGCTTGCGGACCTTTTCGAAGACCTGCCCGAAGCGGGAGACCTGGACAAACCCAAGCTCGTGTTCTTCCTCGACGAAGCCCACTTGCTCTTCAATGGCGCGTCCAAGGCCTTCCTCGACGCCATCACCACCACCGTGCGGCTCATCCGGTCCAAGGGTGTCGGCATCTTCTTTGTCACCCAGACACCCAAGGATGTTCCTGCCGATGTCCTTGGCCAACTTGCCAATCGGGTCCAGCACGCCCTGCGCGCCTTCACCCCGGAGGATGCCAAAGCCCTCAAGGCCACGGTGTCCACGTTCCCGGTGAGCGACTACGACCTTGAAGAAACCCTCACCTCCGCAGGCATTGGTGAAGCGGTCGTCACCGTCATGAACGAAAAGGGCGCGCCCACACCGGTTGCCCTGACCAAGCTGCGCGCACCGGAATCCGTGATGGGTCCCAGTGCGGACGATCTGATCCGCAGTACCATTGCGGCTTCATCACTCCTCCCCAAGTACGGCACCGCTGTTGACAACATTTCGGCTTACGAGAAACTGACCGGCAAGGGCACCGCACCCACTACCGGAGAAGCGGCGCCAGGTCAGCCGCCGGTGCCTGCTTCCCTTGACCCCAACGCCGTGGATGCCGATGCCCGCAGAATCGAAGAAGAGATCCTTGGCCGCCCCAGCAGCCGTCCACTGCCGGGCTCAGTACCCGTCGAGTTGCCCCCGGCACCGGCACCAGCCCATGCACCGGCGCCAGTTCCCCAGCAGGACGGCGGCGGAATGATGGGCGATCTTGCCGGCGTACTGGGCGGTGCGCTCGGCGGCGGAATCAAGAGCATGGCACGGTCGCTCGGCACGCAACTCGGCCGGGAATTGCTCCGCGGAGTGTTCGGAACCTCATCGCGTCGCCGGCGCTAAAACGGAGCTGCCACCTGCCGTCGTGCCTTTCCTACAGCATGTTCGCTCGTCACGTGAGGGGAAGGATGCCGAGGTATTGCGGACCCTGCAGGTAACGTAAAGGGCGTGCAGTTGAGTCAAGCGTTGGTCAAGACCGCGGCCGGGTGGCTGCTCGGTCTGATGCTTGCTGTCGCCGCTGCGATCGTCTCCATCAACCTCGTGAGCAACTCCGTAGCCAGTCCACAGCAGCAAGTTCGCGAGTACCTGGGAGCCCTCCAGAAGGGCCATGGCGGCGAGGCACTCGGGCTTCTGCATGCGTCCGTACCCAACGCCAACGCCGCGATGCTGGACGGTACTGCCCTGCAGACGGCGGCCTCGAAGATGACCGATATCAAGATCGGCAACGCCGAATCCCGCGGTGGCAACCGCGTGACGGTCCCTATGGACTACCAAATGGACGGCAAGGCGATGCACTCGGATTTCTTGCTTGAACGGACGGGCACCGAGTGGCTGTTCTTCGGCAAATGGTCCTTCGTGCCGTCATCCCTGCCGACTATCGAGGTGACCGTAGTCAACGCCAACGAGGCGACCCTGAACGGCGTCCCGGTGAACCTGCCCAATGGCCGCAACAGCTTTGCCGTGTTTTACCCTGGCCAATACGAGGCAAGCCTCACGGGCAAATACTTCTCGGCACCCTCCACCAGCACGTCAGTGACCGCCGGCGCGTCGCCCCAGGCACCCCTCAACCTCCTGACGAAGCCCACGGACGCCATGATCAAGGTGGTCAGCGACAAGGTCAAGGAATTCCTGGACAACTGCGCCGCCGAAGCCACGAAGCAACAAAAGCTTCAGCCCGACTGCCCGTTCTACCACGTCACCAACAGCCGGGTGGTGGACGGCACCATCAAGTGGCAAATCACGGAGTACCCCAAGGTGAGTATCGATCCCTTTGATGGCCAATGGGTGGTGGCACCACTCAATGGCAAGGCCCGGGTAACCGCCCGCGAGATCGATCTCTTCAGCGGATTGGTCGGTGACCTCAACGCGGTCCACGATTTCAGCTTCACCACGCGGTTGGACATCGGCGCCGATACCATCACGGTCACCCCGCTGGTGAGCTTCTAGGTTTCGCCGTTGAGTGGGCCAGCGTCACATAGCGCAGGTTTTTGGCCGTGACCGACTCCCCCAATCCCCGAGTTTCCGGGGCTGTCCTCGACGCTGGACGCTAAAAAGTTGCTCAGCGTGACGCCGCGAAGGCCCCGGCCAGCCCCTGCCTAGTCCATCCCGCGCAGGTCAAGCACCAATGCGGAGTCGCCGTCGGCCTGCAAAACCACGGGGATGCCCCAGTCCTGCTGGTACAAGTGGCACGCGGCGTGATCGGGAATTTCGCCGTCCTCCGTCTCCGGGCCGTCGCACGCGGCCGCGCGGGCCGTGATGTGGAGGATCCCTTCAKGCACGTCCGCGGACAGCTCGAGGGTCCGCAGCAGCCCCACGGACGTGCCACCGCCGGAAAGCAGCAGCTCGGGCGGGGTCGACGAGATCTTCAGCTGCGTGGGGTCGCCCCAGCGGTCGTCAAGCTTCTGGCCGGTCGGGGCCGTGAAGCGCACCGTGAGCTCCAGGTTTCCCGGCGCCACGGGGCTCTTGGGCCGGTGCGTCTGGGAGGCCCCCTCGTCCACCTGCTGGGCTTCCTTGGGGATGGGGACCAGGACCAATTGGTGCTTGTTGGACTCCACCACCACCAGCAGCGGCTCGCCGCTCTCCGGGTAGACCACGACGACGTCGCTCGGCTCCGCGAGTCCCCTCGCCAAAGTCGATACGGTCTTAGTGGCGGGGTCGTAGCGCCTCACGGCACCGTTGTAGGTGTCGGCGATGGCCACGGAACCGTCGGGGAGCACCGTGACGCCCAAGGGGTGCTGCAGACGGGCTTCGGTGGCCTCGCCGTCCCGGAAGCCGAAATCGAACAACCCCTTGCCCACGGCCGACTCAACGGTTACGCCGGTTTCGCCAAGGACCAGGCGGCGCAATGCCGAGGTCTCGGAATCGGCCACCCAGATGTTGTCGTCGGCATCCACGGCCAGGCCGGAAGGCTGGGCGAACCAAGCTTCCTCGGCAGCTCCGTCCAGCAAGCCCTCAAGGCCCGAGCCGGCCAGGATGGACACCTCGCCGCTCAACGGCTCGAAGGCGAAGATCTGGTGCGTGCCGGCCATCGCGATGACAACGCGCTGCAGCTTCTCGCTCCACACCACGTCCCACGGCGAGGACAGGGACACCCCGGTCCCAAGACCCAGCACTCCGACGTCCACCGCGTCGGCAGCGAAGTCAGCCGGACCGCCGTCGTGGTGTTCAGCCCAAACTCCGGCACCGCTGTCCGTCACGCGGGCAGGGCCGGCGTCGAGCAGTCGCTGCACCCCATTGCCGGCAACAGTCTGCACATAACCGGAGCTGAGCGTGACGCCCCGGAGGCGGTGGTTCACAGTGTCCGCCACGACGGCTTCGTAACCGAGCTGCCAAGCCAGCGACGACGGGAGGACCGCCACGCCCTGCGGCTCGTTGAACTGGGCGATTTCCGCTGCGCCGTCCAGGTAGCCCTTGGTGCCGGAGCCGATGACACGCTCCACGGTCTCGAGGTCCGGGCGCAGTTCCACCAGGCGGTGGTGGCCGGAATCGACCACGAGGTAGTTGCCGTTGTCCAGCTGGGTCGCCTTACCCGGGAAACGCAGGGTGCCCGACGTCGGGACGGGAGCCACGTAGGGTCCGTCACCGCGGTGGAGGGTCCCCTTGGCGTCGTGCTCGGCCACGAGCTCCTCGAGGAGCACCCCGAGGCCGTCCGCATGGCCCTCACCAGAGAGGTGCGCGACGATGTAGCCTTCAGGATCCACTACCACCAGCGTGGGCCAAGCGCGGGCCGTGTAGGCCTTCCACGTGGCGAGCTCGGGGTCGTCCAGGACGGGATGGTGGATTTCGTAGCGCTCCACGGCAGATGCGAGGGCCACGGGATCGGCCTCGTGCTCGAACTTGGGGGAGTGCACGCCAACCGTCACTAGGACGTCGGAATACTTCTCCTCAAGCGGGCGCAGCTCGTCCAGCACATGGAGGCAGTTGATGCAGCAGAACGTCCAGAAGTCCAGCAGCACGATCTTGCCCCGCAGCGCTTCCAGGTCCAGGGACTTGCCCCCGGTGTTGAGCCAGCCACGGCCCACCAGTTCAGAGGCGCGGACACGCAGTTGGGTGCGTACGGTTTCGCTCATCAGCGTCCTTCCAGATTGGTTTCGCTTTCGGGGCGCTTGGAGCCCCGATCAGCCAGTTTGGCATCGCGGTCTGCAAGCCGCGCAAACATATCGTTGTAAGCATTAAGGTCGGCGTCGTTATTCCTGTCGGCAGCGCGGTCGGTGCGTTTGGTCTCACGCTCATCCGAGCGGGACCACATGACCGCGACGCCAATCGCCACCAGCAACGTGGGGACTTCACCGATTCCCCAGGCAACGGCGCCGCCCATCTGCTGGTCTGCCAGAGCCGAAAGCCCCCACGTCCGGCCGAGGTTGCCAAAGTAGTCGGCGGCGAGCAGCCCGGTGCCTCCCATGATTGACACACCGAAGAAGGCGTGGAAGGCCATGGTGGCCAGCAGGAGAAGCAGCCGCATGGGGTACGGCGCCCGGAGAGGCAAGGGGTCCGTACCGATCATCGTGAGGACAAAAATGTAGCCGGTCAGCAGGAAATGCAGGTTCATGAGCTCATGGCCCACGTGCTCGCGCATCGCCCAGCCGAACGCGTCCGAGAAATAGAAGAGGACGATCGAGCCGGCAAAGTTCGCGGCGGCAAACAGCGGGTGGGTCACCACTTGTGAGAACTTCGAGTGCACAAACACCAGCAGCCACTCACGAAGCCCACGGGAGCCATCTCCGCGAGATCCTTCGCCACGGGACGGTAGTGCTCGCAATGCCAAAGTCACGGGCGAACCGAGGACCAGGAAGAGCGGTGCCACCATGGTCAGCGCCATATGGTCCACCATGTGTGCGGAGAACAGCACGCGCCCATAGACCGACGGCGGTCCGGACGTGATGAACGTCAGCACAGCTAGGCCGATGATCCAGTTGACGGTCCGGAACCAGGACCACGAGTCACCGCGCCGCCGGACCTTCACCACGCCCAGGACGTAGCTCACCGCACCGAAGAGGGCAACAGCCACCCAAAGCCAGTCGAGGCGCCATTCCGTCAGCCAGCGGGCGGGAGTCAGCTCGGGCGGCAACTCGTAACCGGACAGGATGAACGCCGGCGAGGCATCGGGTGCGTACGTGGTGGGCTGCGGTGGTGCCGAACTGGCCAGCGCGACGGCGAGTCCCGACGTCGCGCCCATCACGAGAAGTTCGACCAACACCAGTTGCCAAAGCACGCGGCGGGTGGTCATGGACTTCCGGCCCAGCTGCGGGATCACCCACTGGCGGTGCATGAAACCAATGCCGCCCAGGACAATCGTGGCGAAAGCCTTTGCGAGGATGATCTGGCCGTAGGCAGAACCCACCAACGCGGAGAAGCTGGTAACCCGGATGCTCGCGTTGACGATGCCCGAGGCGAAGACCAGCACGAACGCAAAGCCTGCCAAGGCGGAGAAACGGCTAAGGGTCTGTTCGGTGATGTCTTTGGTACCCGACGCCTTCGAACCCCGCAGGATGCCCGACAGGACCGCGAGCATGATGATGCCACCCACCCAGGTGGACACACCCACCAAGTGGAGGCCGAGGGAGTTGATGGCGCCTTCGTGATCGCTGGAACTAGCCGAATGGCCGATCAGGGCGCTCGGCACCAAGCCGCCCAGGGCCAAGACAAGCGTCAACGCGAGTCCCGCCAGCGAGCGGACGCCGAACAGCGCCGTCGTGACAATCGCGGCGATGATGGTCACCGCGAGCCATGCTTGACCTGTCTGAATGTCGGTCATGAAGTAGACCAGGGAGGCAGTGAACTCCGGGGTGCCGGAGAGGCTCTGGCCGGCGACGTCCGCATAGGTGAGGACAAGGACCGCGACGGCGGAGAGCGTCCACGCGGCGCCTGCGGCTGCCGCTACGGCCAAGGCACGGGCGAATGCGGGGTGCTCAGTGGCATCGCCGCCCTTGGACCGGGATGCCTTGGCGTACTTGGGAAGGATGCCGACGGCGAAGATCAGCCCGCCGATCACGGTCGCCAAGCACACGTTGTGGATGGATTTGGCCACGGGCAGCCCCCAGCGGACCAGCGCGCCGGGATCAGAGACCTGCCGGGCGGCCGCGGCACCTGAGAAGATCAGAGCGGCCGCGAGGGCCAGGAAAAGCGCCGCGAAGCCAGCCAACTGCCACGGCAGTCCGATCCCTTCCACGGCAACGCCTGCCTTGGTTCCCGGCTTGGACGCGGGCGAAGGGGTGGTGGCGGGAGTCTTGGCTGATGGCACCTATCCATTGTCCGCTAACGTAGGCGAGGCGGCGAATCGACAGGGTTAAAGCAGAAAGGCGGCAACCCGCAGGTTGCCGCCTTTCAAGGCATTCGCCGAAGTGTCTTACTTCTTGGCGACAGCTGCCTTCAGCTTGGAGCCAGCGGTCAGCTTGACGCTGTGGCCAGCGGCAATCTGGATGGTCTCGCCGGTCTGCGGGTTGCGGCCCGTGCGGGCAGCGCGGTCGGTGCGCTCGATCGCGAGCCAGCCCGGAATGGTGATCTTCTCGCCAGCGGCGACGGAAGTCTCGAAAACTTCGAACAGTGCATCGAGCACGGAGTTGACTGCAGCCTGGCTGGTGCCAGCCTTGCCAGCTACCTCGGAAACCAGTTCGCTACGGTTCTTAGCCATTTGTGTCCTCCTGGACTTTACGATTTTGGAGCTCACACACGGCATGCGTGCGAGCCACTGTTCGAAAACTTACCAGCTTGGAGGGACACGGCCAGCAAATTCCGCGTGTTTCCGCGCCTTTTTGACCAAATTCACCCGATTTCGGGGTGTTTCGGGGCCCAATTCCGCCGCGGGCGAACTCCCCGACCCCGGACGCTCGCTCACGTATGTTGCCTCCCGGCGGGACGCTCGCTCAGGTATGGGGGCTTCCGGCGGGACGCTCCTGCAGTTATCGGGCGTCCCGGCGGGATGCTCGCTCACGTATGGGGGCTTCCGGTGGGACGCTCGCTCACGTATGTTGCCTCCCGGCGGGACGCTCGCTCACGTATGTTGCCTCCCGGCGGGACGGTCCTGCTGTTATCGGGCGTCTTCCGGCGGGGCGGGGTGTCCGGGGGTTGGGTGTCCGGGGGTCCGGTGCCCGGGGTGGGGGTGTGGTTTTAAATGGGTCAGGCCCCGGCACTGGTGTGTCGGGGCCTGACCGTTAATGGTTGTCCGGCGGTGTCCTACTCTCCCTCC
>NZ_JBFTQF010000016.1:0-81694 GCF_056398865.1 Arthrobacter sp. 01T419 | reverse complement strand
GCAACGGGCTCTCCGGCACCGAAATCATCGAGCTCGCCGAGGACGAAACCCTCATCCCCGGCCTCGTGGACACCCACGTGCACGTCAACGAGCCCGGCCGCACCGAATGGGAAGGCTTCGCCTCCGCCACCCGCGCCGCAGCAGCCGGCGGCGTCACCACCATCATCGACATGCCGCTGAACTCCATCCCGCCCACCACCAACGTGGAAGGCCTCAAGCTCAAGCGCGAAGTCGCCGAGGACCAGGCGTTCGTGGACGTCGGATTCTGGGGCGGCGCCATCCCGGGCAACAAGAAGGACCTCCGCCCGCTGCACGACGAGGGCGTCTTCGGCTTCAAGTGCTTCCTGCTCCACTCCGGCGTCGACGAGTTCCCACACCTGGACGCGGACGAGATGGAAGAGGACATGGCCGAGCTCAAGTCCTTCGACTCCCTCATGATCGTCCACGCCGAGGACTCCCACGCGATCGACCACGCACCGCACCCCGGCGGCGCCCACTACTCCACCTTCCTTGCCTCCCGTCCTCGCGGCGCCGAGAACAAAGCCATCGCCGAGGTGATCGAACGCGCCCGCTGGACCGGCGCCCGCGCGCACATCCTGCACCTCTCGTCGTCGGACGCGCTGCCCATGATCGCTTCGGCGAAGCGCGATGGCGTGCACCTCACCGTGGAGACCTGCCCGCACTACCTGACGCTCATGGCCGAGGAAATCCCCGACGGCGCCACCGCGTACAAGTGCTGCCCGCCCATCCGCGAGGCCTCCAACCGCGAACTGCTCTGGCAGGGCCTGCAGGACGGCACCATCGACTGCATCGTCTCGGACCACTCCCCCTCGACGCTTGACCTCAAAGACCTGGAAAACGGCGACTTCGCCGTGGCCTGGGGCGGCGTCTCCTCGTTGCAGCTGGGGCTCTCGTTGATCTGGACCGAGGCACGGCACCGCGGGATCTCCTTGGAGCAAGTGGTTTCCTGGATGTCCGAGAAGCCCGCAGCCTTGGCCCGCCTGCACAACAAAGGCCAGCTGGCGCTCGGCTACGACGCCGATTTCTCCATCTTCGCCCCCGACGACGCGTTCGTCGTCGACGTCAAGAAACTCAAGCACAAAAACCCCATCACCCCGTACGACGGCAAGGCCCTCTCCGGCGTCGTACGCAAAACATACCTGCGCGGCAACGAGATCGACAGCCGCACACCCAGCGGCAAACTGATCCGCCGCGGCGGCGTGTAAGGCCACAGCCATGGCCGTCAACGTCCATGCCCCGTATGGGCAACTGCCCGCACGGCTCAACGCCTCGCGGCACCAGCCTGCTTCTCTGCTTCGGCCCGGTTTGCACCCGCGCGGCCTGGCCGTGTGGGTACAGCCCGGCGAAGGCCGCTCGATCGATCCCGAGGTTTGGGCCCGGGCCGCTGAAGCGGTCCTGGCCCGGGCCCGCAAACTTGCTCCGGGGGCGGAAGTCCTCCTTTGGCCTGCCGCCGGAGCTGCAACATCCGGCGCTTCGGCGTCCGGTCCTTCGGCGCACGGCGCCGAGTCTTCTGGTTCGGCCGCGTCCGACGGCGGCACTCCGCCGGAGGCGTCCGACGCCGGAAACCGCCCCGCCGCTCCGTCACCTGTCTCCCTGGCTGGCCGGCGCAGCAGTGTGGCAGTGGACCTGGCCGCGGACACCGTTCTCCTGGACGGTGTCCCGGTCAGTTTCACGGCGATGGAACACAGCCTTCTGCGTTACCTCGTGGAAAACCTGTCCCGACCCATCCCACGTGAAGAATTGCAACGTTTTTTGGAGTCACTTGACTGTCCCGGCGCGGCATTTCGGTCGATCGACGTGTATGTTGGACGCGTCCGGCGCAAGCTGGGCTCGGCCCGCCATGTCATCGCCACAGTGCGTGGAGGCGGCTACCAGTTCGTGCCCGGACCAGGCTCCACAGTCCGCGGACCCGCGGAATACTGCATCTAGGCAGCCCGTTACACCTATAGATTGATCGCCGGCCACGGCGGTTGCCCGACAAGTCAAGGATCGCAACATGACCCAGAAACTCCTCGCCGGAACCCAGGCCCCCGATTTCGCACTGCTTAACTCCGAAGGTCAGAAGGTCTCCCTGTCGGACTACCGTGGACGCAACGTCATCGTGTACTTCTACCCGGAAGCCGCCACCCCTGGCTGCACCACCGAGGCCTGCGACTTCCGCGACAGCCTCTCCAGCCTGCAGTCCTCCGGCTACGAAGTCCTGGGCATCTCCCCCGACGCCCCGGAAAAGATCGCAAGCTTCGCCGGCGACTACTCCCTGACCTTCCCGCTCCTCTCCGACGAGGACCACGCAGTGGCCCTGGCCTACGGCGCCTGGGGCGAGAAGCTCGTGAACGGCGAAGTGGTAGACGGTCTGGTCCGATCCACCGTAGTGCTCGACGGCGAAGGCAGGGTCAAGCTGACCCAATACCAGGTCAAGGCCCAGGGCCACGTAGCAGCCCTGAAAGCCGAACTCGGGCTGTAACGCTCGCTCACATATAAAGCCGTTCGGCGTGACGCTCGCTCGGATATAAGGCCAAATAGCGGAACCCTCCTGCAGTTCATGATCTGCAGGAGGGTTCTCTATTTCCGGCCACAAGTGAGCGAGCGTTTGGGATTTGACCCCCATACGTGAGCGAGCGTCCGGGTTAGGGGTTAGTTGCCGCCGGCGGTGTTCCAGGCCTCCTCGGACACGGGGATCCACCACTCCCGGGCTTTGCCTTCCCCGATGTATTCGGGCCAGCGGAAATCCGTCGGCGCGCTGAAATCGACAGGAAGCAGCGGTGCCACCGCACCGCGGCGGCGCTTCTCGGCGTCGAACTCTGCTTTGGCCTCCGCCAGCACCTCCGGCGAGGTGAGCAGATCCAGCACCATGCCGGCGATCATTTTGCCCGTCGCCGTGATGGTGGGGTCGATCGTCTCCGGTATTCCACCCATGGCGGTCATCGCCCAGCCCGGGTACGGGGTGCCCTTCTCGTTCGGCGCCAGCGTGGGCCGTGCCGTGTAAAAGCGAATGGTGGGCGCGTACCAGGTCATCTCCACATAGTCATCGCTGGTCCAGTTCTGCTGGGTTGCCGGGATGTGGCGGCGCAGCTCTGCTTCGGCGTCCTGCGGGGTGATGAGCTCGGCCGTTGCCGGATGGAACGGATTCTCCATGGGCTCCACCCCGCAGGATGCCTGAATCTCACGTCCGATCTCCCTGGCCCGCTCATCCAATACCGGAGCGCCCACGGCAGCGATGTTCTCCCACGCCACTTGGGCCACAGTGTGGTTGGCGATGCCCGGACGGTTGCGGGCTACCCAGCGGGAACTAACGCTGCAGTGCGATGCAGCCGCGGCGAGTTCCGCGTTGCGATCCAGCACCGCCAGCACGGAGTCGGCCTCGGCGAGGCTCGGGCAGCGCCAGGAGTACTGGATCTGGGCCAGCCCCGCCGGCTGGTTGTCCGCCGTCGCCTGCCCGGCAGTGAGGATCGCTTCCGACAGCGACCAACCGCCCGCCTGCGGCAGCATGGAGTCCTGGGTGGTTTTGGTCAGCGAGAACATCGTGAACAGGGCGGCGTCCGCTCCCGGTGCCCGGGCGGCGGAGTGCGACGACGGGATGGGACTATCGCCGTAAGTGTTGTTCCAGCCCTCGGGGTTGTCGCATGTGAAGGTGTAGATCTTGCTGTAGTACGAACCGCAATGAGTGTCCCAACGCGCGGTGTTGCACAGGGGCATCATGTAGAACGGGTGATACGAGACGATGGCATCCAGGTTGTCATAGTAGCCGCGCAGGCCGTGGACCACTTTGGATCCCTGGACCTTTTCGGCCGGTTCGCCCGTGTAAACCAAGGTGCCTGGGATGTTGTGCCGTTCCATGGTGTCTTTCGCCGCGAGGAAGCCTGCGAGCGTCGAGATGCCAAGGGCCGAATGCGGATCGGTGTGGCCAGGAGCGAATCGCGACATCCCGGCACGGGGTTCCCGCTTGGTGGACGCCGCCTGGCAATTGCCCGGGATGGCATCGTATTCGGCATAGCCAAGTATCCTCGCGCCGGGACCGGCGGGACTTGTCCACTCGGCGGCGAACGCGGTGGGCATGCCCCCACTTCCCTCCTCAACCGTGAAGCCATACTCGCGAAGCGTTCTCACATACCAGGCGCACGACTCGTACTCGCGCCATGCCGGTTCGGCCAGTTCCCAGATATTCGTGTGCCAGGCGGAAAGTTGCTCCTTCTGCTGCTCCACCCACCCCCATGCCGCGGCCTTCAACTCGGCGCTATTGATCGTCCCGCTCATCGTGTTCCTTCCTAAAGTCGTACCGGTCCAAAACTGTGCCCAGACACACCGCCCTCCCCCGGCGACCCTCGCTCACCAAAAGGGGCTTTCCGTCGGACGCTCCATCGCTTGCTTAAAGAAAGTGAGCGAGCGTCCGCCCACGGGCCGTCAAAGGTGAGCGAGCGTCCATGGGGTGACGGGATGCCGAGGTGACGGGAGGTTACTGGATGCTCACGTGGATGAGGCTCGGCCCCTTGACGGCGAGCGCCTTGGTGACCACTCCGGCGAGCTCGTCGAGGGACTCAACGTTGAACGCGGTCAGTCCGAAGCCCTCGGCGAGGAGTACCCAGTTTGGCTGGGTCAGGTTCACGCCGACAGGGGCCAGGTCCCGGTCCTCCATGTTTTGCCGGATTTCGCCATAGCCACCGTTGTTGATGCAAATGATGGGCAGGTCCACGCCCTGTTCCACGGCGGTAATGAATTCCTGGACAGCAAACATGAGCGCACCGTCGCCGATCAGGCCCACCACTGGACGATCGGGATCGGCCACCTTGGCGCCAATCGCAGCAGGCAGCCCATAGCCCAAGGTGGCGTACGCGGGGGTGTACAGGAGCTGGCGCGGCTGCTGCACGGGGAAGAAGGACGTGGTCCCGAAGTACGTGATCTGCGAGGAATCGCCCGCGATGACCGTGTCCGCCGGCAGAACGGCCGCAATGATCTCGTTGATTTGTGCCAGCACGGGCGCCATGGAACGGGCTTCCRCCTGCAGCTCGGCACGGAGCGCAGACAGCTCTGGCACCCCAACAGGAGAATGTCCGGCGAGCGCCGCGAGCAGTTGGGGCACGACGGCGGACGCGTTGCCGAGGAGCTCGACATCCGGCGCAACGTTGCACTGCAGCTGGGCTGGATCGATGTCGATGCGGATGCAACTCCCCTGCGGCACGATCTTGCCGCCCCACAGCTCTGACTCGCCCACCTTGGAGCCGATCACCAGCAGCGCGTCCGAGGAATTGCACAGATCCTGTGCCGCGGCGAGCCGGATTTCCGAGCCAAGGGACAAAGGATGGGCTTCCGGAATGGCACCCTTGCCATTGATGGTGGTCACCACGGGGGCTTGCAGGAGCTCCGCGAGTTCGAGCAGCGCGCCGCCCGTTCCGAGCGATCCGCCCCCGGCCAGGATTACCGGATTCGATGCCCGACGCAGGATGTCCGCGGCGGTCGCGACGGCGTCGTCGGCTGCTGTTTTCGGCGCGCCCAAGGGGCGGGCCTCGAGGGCGGAAGGGTCGACGTCGGAGGCAGACTCCAAAAGATCCAACGGGATCTCGATGTGGACCGGACGCGGCCGCCCGTGCTCGAAGAAGGCGAAGGCTTCGTGAATCAACTCGACAGCTTCGCTGCCACTGGACACGCGCGTGCTTCGCCCGATCAGGGCGCGGACCGCGCCGGTGGGGTCCTTGGTCTCATGCAGCAGCCCGATGTCCGAGAATTCGCTGCCGCGCGGCGCGCCCGGGGACAGGATGATCATGGGCCGGGACTCGCAATAGGAAGTAGCCGCGGCGGACATCGCGTTCAGCAGGCCGGGACCGGAGGTGGTGATCACGACGCCGGGAAGCCCCTTGAGCTGGCTCCATCCGTCGGAGCCGTACCCGGCTCCCTGCTCGTGGCGGGTGGTTACCGGGCGGATGCCGAGCGGCTCAAGGTGACGGTAGAACTCGAGGTTGTGAGTGCCCGGGATTCCGAAGATCGCGTCGATCCCGTAGTTCCGCAGCGTGGTCATGACGGCAAGGCCGACGTTGTTGGTGGGGATGGAACTGGTCAAGGTGGGAATCCTTTGAACGTGGGGCCTAGAGAACTTTGGAGAGGAACGCCTTCGTTCGCTCGTGCTGGGGGCGGGAGATGATCTCGTTGGGATCGCCGGCTTCGACAATGACGCCGCCGTCCATGAACGCCACGACGTCAGCCACTTCGCGGGCAAAGCCCATTTCGTGAGTCACCACGATCATGGTCATACCGTCGCGGGCTAGGGCTTTCATGACGTCGAGGACTTCGCCTACGAGTTCGGGATCGAGGGCGGAGGTGGGCTCGTCGAAGAGCATGAGATCGGGTTTCATGGACAGCGCCCGGGCAATGGCCACACGTTGCTGCTGGCCGCCGGAGAGCTGAGCCGGATAGTGTCCCGTGCGGTCGGCGAGGCCTACCTTGGCCAGGAGCTCACGAGCTTCGGCCTCGGCTTGGGCCTTGGGAACCTTGAGGAGTTTGAAGGGACCCATCATCACGTTTTCTAGGGCCGTCATGTGGCCGAAGAGGTTGAAGGACTGGAACACCATGCCGATCCGGGAGCGGCGCTTGTTGATGTCCTTCTGGTGTGCCTCGATGAGCCTGTCGCCATGGACCTCGTAGCCGATCATGCGGCCACCCACGAGAATGGTTCCGGAGCTGGTGGTTTCGAGGTGGTTGACGCATCGAAGTAGCGTGGATTTGCCGGATCCTGAAGGGCCGATCAAGCACGCCACTTGTCCCGATTCGACCGTGAAGTTGATGCCTTTGAGGACCTCCATGCCGGAGAAATCCTTGTGCACGTTGAGAAACTGGACTTCAGACATTGCCGCTAAGCCTTTCGTGCCTGGATGTTGTTGCCGCGGGAGTACCGCTTCTCAATGCGCGCCTGGACGAGCGAGAGGATGGTGGTGAGCAGGATGTACCAGAGGCTCGCCACGATCAGCAGGGGGATTTGCTGGAGGTTGCGCGCGTAGATCTGCTGGGCGTTGTAAAGCAAGTCTCCGACGCCGATCACGATCACCAACGAGGTGGTCTTGAGCATGGAAATGGTCTCGTTGCCCACCGGCGGAAGGATGATCTTCATGGCCTGCGGGATGACCACGTGGCGCAGGGTTTCCATCCGGCTGAAGCCCATCGCGTGGGAGGCCTCGGACTGTCCCGCGGGAACGCCCATGAGGCCTGCACGCACGATTTCGGCCATGTAGGCGCCTTCGTTCAAGCCCAGGCCTAGGATGCCTGCCACGAAGAGCGGCAAGACGTCGTTGGTGTTCCATTCCACCAGCATGGGACCGCCGGGGATGCCGATCCCGATGGTGGGGAACAGAACGGCGGCGAAGCCCCAGAAGAGCATCTGCACCATGAGCGGCGTGCCCCGGAAGAACCAGATGTAAGCACCGGCAACACCACGCAGGAGCGCGTTGTCCGACATCCTCATGACCGCGATCACCAGGCCGATCACGAGCCCCAAGACCATGGCAATGACTGTGAGTTCAATGGTGGTCAGGAGGCCGTTGAGGATGCGGATATCGAGCAAGTACTTGGCGACTGTGGGCCAGCTAAACCCGGGGTTGGTGACGATGACGTAGGCGCCCATCACAGCGAAGAGCCCCACCACCACCATGGCGATCAGTTGTCCGGGCCGCTTGCGCTTGAGCACGGGCCGCGACGCCAGATCCGCGAAGTCATGCCGCGCCTCGACGGCTATTGGCAGCTCGGACACGGTCATGACCCCACCGTCGGGTTGATCTCAGACTTGGTGACGATGCCGGACTTGAGGTTCCAGGCCTCCATGATCTTCGCGTAGGTGCCATCATCCATGAGGGACTGGATCCCCGCCTGGAATGCCTTGGACAGGCCGCCGTCGTCCTTGGGGCTCACCACGCCCGACAGGGATGGTTCCACGAGGATGGAGTCCACGGAAGTGAAGGCGTCCGGCTGCAGCTGGGCGTAGTAGCCGGTCAGTGCGTTGTCCGCCACGAGTGCTTGGGCACGGCCCGATGCCACAGCCTGGTTGACGTTGTCCTGCTGGGGCAGCAGGAGCGAAATCGGCTTGTCCTTGCCGGCGTCGGCGCACTTCTTGTCGAAGGACGGGAGGACGCTCAACGCCTGGGTGGTCCCGGTCTGGGCCGCTACGGTCTTGCCGCAGAGGTCCAGTTCCGAGTTGATGCCCAGAGGATTGCCTTTCTTGACCATGACGGACGTTCCTCCGCGCATGTAGCTGACCATGTTGACCTTGTCCTTGCGCTCGTCCGTGATGGAGAAAGCGGCCCAGGAAGCGTCGTAGCGGCGGGCCTCGATACCGGCCAGGATGCCGTTGAAATCGGCCTTTTCGATGTTGATGGTGACGCCCAACTTCTTCGCGACGGCCAGGGCCATGTCCGGTTCGAGACCGACGATCTTGCCTTGGTCATCGGTGAAGTCGATCGGGGCGTAGGTGGGGTCCGTCACGAGAGTCAGCGAGCCCTTGCTCTTGATCGCGGCCGGGAGCAATGCCTGGACCTTGGAATCGGGTTTCACGGCCTGCGCGAGTTCCTGGCCGCTCTGGCTGCTTTGACCGCTGGCCGATGCATTACCGGATGCGGTCGCGGCCGCACCTTCGGTGTTGGAGCAAGCCGTTGTCAACACCAAGAAACTGATGGCTGCCGCTGCCACGAGCGAGCTTTTCACGCCTTTGCGCATCATTTGTGGATCTCCGGTTCGAGTTGGGTTGAAATAACAATATGTTCAACTTATTGTGAGATGAGTAACAACGCGTGTCAAGGGACCATGGCAACATCGTGGAGAGATGACTAAGGGCAACCACAAGGCGCCCCACCTGGACCAGCGCGACCAGACAAACGAAGGAGCAACGGCATGAGCGAGACAAACCCGGGCCGCCGCACACGAAGCGTCACAGCGGAAGCCATGGCCGAACGCCGGCAGAGCATCCTGCACTATGCATCGCAGGTGATCTCTCGCCAAGGCGTGGAGGGTTGCTCCTTCGCCGAACTCTCCGAGGCCTCGGGCTTCAGCATCGGGATGATCCAGCACTACTTCCGGCACCGGGAGAGGTTGATCGGTGCCGCAGTGGAGTACCGTATCGACGAGTCCCTCGCCGAATGGCAGCGCATCTACGATCACGGCAGCAACGCGGTGGAACGCTTGCACGATCTCCTGACCTTTTCCATTCAGAGCGACACCCCATTCGAAGAAGCCTGGGGTTTCTGGCTGCAGATCTATGCCGCAGCCCACAAGAACTCCGAGATCCGGGACAGCGTGGCAGCAGTCTGGACTTCATGGCGCGGCCTGTTCGTCCGGGCGCTCGAGGAGGCCGTGGACGAGAAACTGATCCAGCCAGCCATCAATATTGACGAAGTTGCCACCCTTCTTTTGGCAACGATCGATGGACTCGCGATCCAGTCCCTGAACGGGGTCCACAGCTTCGCACCCGCCGAGATGATCGAAACGCTGCACCGCTTCGCGGCCCGGGAATTCGGCATCGACGCCGAAGAATTCATCCTCAAGAAGCGTTCCAAACTCGCGGACGCGCACTAAGACTCGCGCCAACTCGCGCGCTGGAAGGGTGCGCGATTTGCGCGCCGGAACGCGCGGATTGAGCGCAACGAAAGGACCATCTGTGGGGGAACATCACGACGCCATGGCCGCCGAGGCCGTGGAGTTTTGCAGCGCACTCATCCATATCGACTCCACCAACACCGGCGATCCCGCCACGACCGGCGACGGCGAATCGCGCTGCGCCGAATACATTCAGTCCTTGCTCGCGGAGTTCGGTCTCGAAGGCGAATTGCTCGAAAAAGCTGCCGGCCGCGGCAACCTGGTGGTCCGGATGAAAGGTAGCGACCCGGATGCTCCGGCCCTCTTGGTGCACGGCCATACGGACGTCGTCCCGGCCAACCGTGCGGACTGGACCATGGATCCGTTCTCAGGCGAGGTCAACGACGGTTTCGTGTGGGGTCGCGGTGCGGTGGACATGAAGGACATGCTTGCCATGACCGTTGCCGCCGTCCGCCAATTACGCCGCGAAAATTTCGTGCCCCAGCGGGACATCGTTTTCGCTTTCGTTGCCGATGAGGAAATAGCCGGCGAGTTCGGCGCCCAGTTCCTGGTGGACGAACACCCTGATCTGTTCCATGGCGTCACTGAAGCGATCGGCGAAATCGGCGGCTTTTCCCTCCAGGTTCGCGACGACCTGAGGCTCTACCTGCTGGGAGTCGCGGAAAAAGGGGTCGCGTGGGCAACCCTGACCGTCCGCGGAACCACAGGCCACGGTTCCATCGTCCCCAACGGAAGCAACGCCGTCGCACGCCTTTCCTCCGCCCTTGCCCGCATCTCGGAACACAAATGGCCGGTGGTCCGGAGTGCCTCGCTCTCCGCGCTGGTGGAGCAGTTGGGTGGGGCCCTCGGCCGCCCGCTCGATATCGAAAGGCTCGACGACGAACTCGCTTCCCTCGGTTTGCTCGCCGCTATGCCCCTCCCGGGCTTGCGTACCAGCACGGTTCCGACGCAGTTCTATGCCGGATATAAGACCAACGTGGTTCCCGGAACTGCCACCGCCACTGTCGACTGCCGCATCGCCCCGGGCACCGATGACGAATTCAAGAAACAATTCATGGATCTCTTGGGACCCGGCATCGAGGTGAGCTGGGAAGACGGCCGTTCGCTCGAAGCACCAGCCCGCGGCGCACTCTTGGAGACCATGCAGACGGCGATCACCGCCGTCGATCCCGCAGGGAAGGCCCTCCCGTTCGTCATGTCCGGAGCCACGGACGCCAAAGCCTTCTCGCAACTCGGCATCAATTGCTACGGCTTCTCGCCTTTGCGGCTTCCCGAAGGCTTTGACTTCGCGGGAATGTTCCACGGCATCGACGAACGCGTCCCCGTTGCGGCCATCCACGCGGGCACTCGCATCCTGCACCGATTCCTCAGCGCACAGTAACCATCCTCAAGCGACTAAACCAAACCACCGAAGGACCACCATGACCACCACAGCAGAGCTTTCCCATACCGGCCGGATGGCCAAGCGTGCGGCCGGCTTCCAGCCCTCCCCCGTCCGCGCCGTCTTCGATGTATCCATGCAGCCAGGCATGATCTCCCTTGCCGGCGGCAACCCCTACTTGCCCGTACTGCCGATGGAGCGCATCGCCGCGATGGCCAGCGACGTCGTCATGCGCCGGGGGCTGGAGGCCCTGCAGTACGGCTCCGGCGCGGGAACTGAGGAACTGCAGGCCCTGATCTGCCAGGTCATGGAGCTTGAGGGCATCAAGGCAGCCCCGGAAAATGTACAGATCACCGCAGGCTCGCAAATGGCCTTGGAACTGGTGACCAAGCTCTTCTGCGATCCGGGAGACGTGGTGATCGCCGAAGGCCCAACTTACGTGGGCGCGCTCGGCGTGTTCGAAGGCTTCCAGGCCGAGGTGGCCCACGTCGCCATGGACAACGACGGCGTCGATCCGGACCGCCTCCAAGACGTCATTTCCGGGCTCAAAGCCGCCGGCAAGACCATCAAGTTCTTCTACACGATCCCCAACTTCAACAATCCCTCCGGCATTAGCCTTTCGCTGGAGCGGCGGCAACGGGTTGTGGACATTTGCCGAGCCGAAGGCGTGCTGATCGTCGAGGACAACCCCTACGGCCTGTTGAGCTTCGACGGGACGCTCAAGCCCGCCATGCACTCACTCGACCCGGAAAACGTGTTCTACTTGGGCTCGTTCTCCAAGATCTTCGCCCCCGGCCTGCGCGTTGGCTGGGTGGTGGCACCTCAGGACGTGCGTGGTCGTCTCCAGATCGCCTCCGAAGCCACCACTATCTGCCCCTCGGTCTTGAGCCAGCTGGTGGTGGAGCAGTACATCAGCAGTTTCGATTGGCGGGACCAGATTGCCGCTTACAGTGCCGTGTACGCCTCGCGCTGCAAGGCCACCCTGGACGCCTTGGCCACCTACATGCCCGAGGGAACCCAATGGACCACGCCCACGGGTGGCTTCTTCACCTGGGTCACTTTGCCCGAGGGCATTGACACCGAGCACGTGCTCGCCGCGGCGATCGAGGCAGGAGTCGTGTTTGTCCCAGGCAGTGCGTTCTACGCCGACGGCGATGGCAGCAACCAGCTCCGCATTGCCTTCTCGTATGCCCCGGAAGATCAGCTCACCGAGGGAATCAGGCGCCTCGCGGAGGCCATCCGTCGGGCCTAGGTCTTCCGCAGGCACAGCAAAACCCCGACGGCGGCACTCACCTGGAGTGCCGCCGTCGGGGTTCCCCAACCTCCCCAACACGCCGGAAGGCTACGGGATCGCCGGAAGGCTCCGGCGAACCGGCAGCTTTCCGGCGATCTGGTGCAGGGCGCCCCGTCAGAGCGCGTACGCCCGCACGCCGTTGACCCAGGTCTCCACAACCTCGATGCTGCTGATGTCACCTTCGGGCGCCTCCAACGGGTCAGCGGCGAGGATCACGAAGTCGGCCAGCTTGTCCGGCTCCAGGGAACCGAGGTCCTTCTCGCGCCCCATGGCCCGTGCACCGTTGATGGTGTGGGCGCGGAGGGCTTCAACGACGTCGATCTTGAGATCATCCGAGCCCAACTGGACCCCGGAGCGGGTCTTCCGGGTCACGGAGGTCTGGATGGCTTCCAACGGCCGCGGATCGGCCACGGGAGCGTCGGAGCTCATGGTCACCGGCACTGCTGCGGCCACAAACTCGCCGAGCGGGTTGAAGCGCTCGCCCGGGGACCCGATGGCATCCGTGACACCGGGACCCCAGTTGTAATAGTGCTGCGGCTGGTTGACGGGCATGATGCCCAGCTCGGCCATCTTGTCGATCTGTTCCAGTGTGGGCAGCCCGCAGTGCTCGATCCTGTGCCGGTGGTCGGCTCGTGGCGAAGCAGCCACAGCCTCGCTGACGGCGTCCAGTACCAATTGGATGGCCGTGGGCGACTGCGCGTGGGTTGCCGTCTGCAGCCCGGCGCTGTGCGCTTTGGCAACCAACGCCCGGTACTCGGCCGGCTCGTGATATAGCGAACCGGTGCGGCAGGGATCGTCGCGGTAGCCCTCCGGGAAGTACGCCGTCCAGCCGCCCAGGGTGCCGTCCGCATAGAGCTTGATGCCGGCGAAGGAAAGGAGGGAATCGCCGAATTTGTCCACGAGACCCAGTTCCAACACCTCGTCCAACAGGCTCGACAGGAAGTAGGCGTTGATGCGAGTCACCAATTCGCCCCGCTCCACGAGGTCCAGGTAGGCGCCGAACTCGCGCTTGGTCACCTGGGCGTCGCCGATCGTTGTGACGCCGTGGCTGAGGAACTCGCGCTGGGCATGCAGCAACTGAGCTCGGTGGTGTTCCTTGCTGTCCCCGAGGTGGAAGTTGGGTCCGTGATGCCCCAGCTTGACGCCTTCGTCTCCCGTGAGGATGTCGCAAGCGGCATCGGAGAGTTCACCGGTCAGTTCGCCACGGGCGTCCCTGAAGAAGGTTCCGCCTGGCGGATTGGGGGTGTTGCTGTCCACGCCTGCCTTCGCGAGCGCGTACGAGTTCACCACTCCGCCGTGCCCGCTCGCGTTCATGACGTACACCTCGCGCGTGGTGGAGACGGTGTCGAACTCCTGCCGGGTGGGGTGGCGTTGCTCGGCAAGGTTGCGGTGCTCGTAGCCGTAGCCCCGGATCGGGGTGTCCCCGGGATTGTCAGCCGCCGCCTTCGCCAGCAGTTCCAGCATGGTGGGGATGTCCGGCGCCGCTTCCGGCCCACAGTCCACCCAGGACAGCAACTGTCCGTACATCAGCGGGTGCGCGTGCGGGTCGATGAAGCCGGGCACCAACGTGCGGCCCCGGAGGTCGACGACGTCGGGCACGGCCGTCGTGAGCTTAAGCGCCGCATCGCGGCACTCGTGGGGCGTCCCGACGGCGGCAACGCGGTTGCCGATGACCAGCATCGCCTCCGCGACGGAGTTCAGGGAGTCGACGGTCCGGATGCGGCCGCCGTAGAACAGTGTTGCGGCGGGGGCTATGGGGGAAGTTTCATGGGATGCCAGGAATGACATGGGAAAGACCTTTGCGTGTTGAAGTTTGCGGTGCAGCCGGTGCTCAGCGGGCGGGTTCCAGCTCGAACAACGGAGTGTCCGGTGCACCCGTGCGGGCTTGCGAGATGACGTTCTGCGCCTGGATCCTGACGTATTCGGCCAGCGTGTGATCCGAAAGGAAGCCGACATGCGGCGTCACCAGGATCCGAGCGTGGCCCATGAGCGGGTGGTCGGCAGGTGCGGGTTCGACGTCGAGCACGTCCAGCGCCGCTCCACGAATGTGGCCGGAGTCGACGGCCGCGCGGAGGGCATCGTTGTCGATCAGCTGACCGCGGCTGACGTTCACCAGATAGCTCCCCGGCCGCATCGCCGCGAGGCTCTCAGCGTTGATGACGTGGTGCGTTTCCTCCGAGAGCGGCATGTGCAAAGACACGACGGCGGACTCGGCGAGGACGTCTTCCAGGCCAGTCCGGCGGATGCCCGCTTTCGCCAACATTTCCCTCGTGGCTGGGGTGTCCGGGAGGTAGGGGTCATAGCCGATGACCTCTCCGAAGACGCTGGAGGCGAGCTCCCCGAGGCGGCTGCCGATCCGCCCGAGCCCAATAAGCCCCAGCCGCTCCTGGCTGAGCCGGAACACGGTGCTTTCCGGGCGGGTGTTCCAATCCCCTTCGGCCACGCGTCCCTGGAAGAACGGGATTTCTCGCGTGACCGCCAGGGCAAGCGCAAGCGCGTGCGAAGCAACCTCCTCGGTGGCGACCCCGGGAAGGTTGCTGACCCAAATGCCGCGCTCCTTGGCGGCATCAAGGTCGACGTTGTCGAAACCCATCGAGACAAGGGCAATGATTTTCAAGCCCGGGATGGCGTCCATGACCTCCGCAGTCACCGTGGCGTAGCCGACCAGCAGGGCTTCTGCTTCCTTCGCTTGCTCCGCGATGACCGCGGGGTCCTGGGTGCCGAGATACCGGACCTCGTAACCGTTGTTTTCGAGCAGGGCGGCGCCGGCCGAGTAATCGAGGTCTTCCATGTCCGTATAGACGGCGAGCGGGCGGTGCTTAGTGGACATGGCTCAAGAACTTCCTGGTGCGTTGGTGCTGGGGGTTGTCGAAGAACTCGTCCGGAGTAGCCTGCTCCACGATCACCCCACTGTCGAACAGGGTAACTTCATCAGCTACCCGCCGCGCGAAACGGACCTCGTGGGTGACCACGATCATGGTCATGCCGTCGTTGGCCAGGCTTTCCATGACGTCCAGGACTTCGCCCACCAGTTCGGGGTCCAGAGCGGAGGTTGGCTCGTCGAAGAGGAGGACGTCGGGGTTCATCACCAAAGCACGGGCGATGGCTACACGTTGCTGCTGGCCACCGGAAAGCTCCGAGGGGAAATGTCCTGCCCGGTGCGAAAGCCCCACGCGTTGGAGCATCGCCATCGCCTGTTCCTCGGCTTCCTTGTGATGGACGCCCTTGACGGAAGTTAGCCCGAGCATCACGTTGCGGCAAGCTGTCAAATGCGGGAACAAGTTGAACTTCTGGAAGACCATGCCAATATTGCGGCGCTCTTTGGCGAGCTCGCGTTCCGGCAGGGCCACGGCCCCTCTTGCTTTCTCGCGTACGCCGATGCGTCGCCCGCGGAGGCGGATCTCGCCGTCGTCGGCTGGCTCAAGTAGCGCCATCAGGCGCAACATCGTGGACTTGCCGGAACCGGAAGGACCCAGCACCGCCTTGACTTGTCCCTGGTGGATATCGAATTCGACCCCACGCAGGACGTGCTGGTCCTGGTAGCTCTTGTGGAGACTCCGCACGCTCAGTACGGGATCGTTGGTGGACCAGGTTTCCTGTTTGAGTTCCGGGCCGCTGTGGGTCATGACTGCACTCCTTGGCCGACTGGTTCCAGGACGGAAGGCTTCTTGGATTTGGACCGTGAGGTCCAGACGAATTTCCTCTCCACATAGCTCTGGAGAAGCGTCAGAAGGCTGACGATGATGAGGTAGTAGACGATCGCCGCGGCGTAGTACTCGGCATAGCGGAACGTGATGTTCACGCCCACCTGCGCCGTGGTGAGCAATTCCTGCAAGGAAATGACCGAGGCCAGCGAGGAGAACTTCACCAAGCCGATGAACTCGTTGCCAGTGGGAGGCAGTGCCGTGCGGATGGCCTGCGGCAGGACAACTTTGAGCATGACCTTGACCGGAGACATTCCAAGAGCGCGGCCGGCCAGTGCCTGGCCTTCGTCGATGCTGAGCAGTGCCGAACGGATGATCTCTGCCATGAAGGCGGCTTCCACGATGCCCAGGCCGATGAACGCGGCAATGAACGGGGAGAACCAATCCTGGCGCAGGACGGGGAAAAGCTGCGGCAAGGCGTTCCAGATGATGAGCAAGACAAGCAGCGCGGGGATGGCCCGGAAGAACCAGGTATAGATTCCTGCGACGCCTTGGGCTATCCGGCTGCGGGACGTGCGTCCCAGGGCAACGGCAAAGCCGATGGCCGTGGCCAGGACAAGTGAAAGCACCGCGACGGCGACGGAGAGGAAAGCCCCGGACACGTAGCTAGGGTTCACGAGTTGTTGGACGAAGATGTTGACATCGAACTCCATCACCAACTCCTTTCGCGTTAGGGGGCGGGGGCCGCAGCATGGTTGCGGCCCCCGCGGGGGCGGCTAGGGGACGTCGACGATCGTGGGATCGAGCTTGTTGTCCTTGGCGATCTTGGCCAGGGTGCCGTCCTGGTGGAGTTCCTTCAGCCCCTGCGCGATGGCGGGAGACAGCGGATCGTTCTTGCGGGTGAACACGCCGAACGTGGTGTCCGCGGGGAAGACTCCCGGGGCCACTGTGAGCTTGCCGTCGTTCTGGGCTGCCATGTAAGCGGCTGCCACATTGGTCTCGATCAGGGCCTCGGACTTGCCGTTGAGGACCGCAAGCACGGTTTCAGCAGTCTTGGGGTATTCGGTGAGCTTGGGCTCGTCCTTGCCGGCCTTCTTGCACTCATCCTTGAGCGCGGTGATGCGCGCGGCGTTGGCGGAGGCACTCTGCGCTGCGACGGAGTGGCCGCACAAGTCCAGCGCCGTCTTGTAATTCCCGGCGCTGCTTGGTGCCGAGAGGATTGCGGGTCCGGCGTTCATGACGGCTGAGGCGTCGGCGACGTCCAGCCGGGCCTTGCTCATGTACAGGCCGCCGAAAATTGCGTCGCAGCGGCGGGTTTGGAGTCCCGGCATGAGGCCATCGAAGGTGGTCACTTCGAACTTGGCATCCACGCCCCAGTGCTTGGCCAGCGCGCGGGCGGCATCGGCGTCGAACCCCACGATGTCACCGCTTGAGCCGTTGGCGTAGTACTCGAGCGGCGCGTATTCGGGGTCGATACACAGGGTGAGCTTGCCGCTCGAGGCGAGTCCCTTCGGCGCGGTGGCCGATGCTGGGCCCGTGGAACTGGGGGAAGCTGCCGCGGAGCAGCCGCTCAACAACAGGGCCAACGCCGCGGCCGCCAAGGCGGGTTTCGTGATCTTGAGCATGTGCAGATCTCCAATGACTGTTGGGGTCGCGTGGAAACGCGAGTCGGAGTACGCCGATGTGGCGCTGATCACGATGCTAGCGAATATCCTGCGTTAATCAAGCGAATCCGTTGTTTAATACTGCTGTGACACAGTTTTTGTACGGTGATGATGACTTATTGATCCAAAACACTCGCCCATCGCTTGACTCGTGAAAGTATTGATTACGACGGCGGCGCTCGGGCCGCCGGGGCGCCGCACCCCCGGTTCAGCGTCCGTTGCCGCGGCCCAGAGACAAGGCGGTTATTGTGAAGACCATGCAAGATCTGGACGACAGGCTGATCCGCCTGCTGCAGGCCGATGGCCGCGCCTCGTTCAGCGAGCTGTCCAAGCAACTGGGCGTGACGCGCTCTGCGGTGACGGCCAAGGTCAATGAGCTCACGTCATCCGGAGAGCTGCGGATTGTCGCGGCAGTCCATCCGCGCTTGCTGGGCCTGACCGCCGTCGCACACATCTCCATCCAGCTCAACGGATCCGCACGCGCGGCCTTGGACACGTTGAGCCAGCTGGACGGTGCCGTCTTCGCTTCCCTCACCACGGGCCGGTATGGCATCATCGCCGAGCTCCGCTTGCCGACAGTGGAAAGGCTCTACGAAGACGTGGAGGCCATCCGCCTCTGCGAGGGCGTGGCTGCCGTGGACGTACTGATGTACAAGGAAGTTGTCCGCAGCCTCTTCCTCGGCAAAGAGCCGCCGGATCCCCAACTGGAGTTGGATCAGACTGACCTTCTCATCATGAGTGAACTGCAGGTAGACGGTCGACTCGGCTTCGAAGCCCTCGGTGAACGGATCGGACTCTCCGCCAGCGCCGCCAGGATCCGGGTCCTTCGCCTGCTCGAAGCCCGCGTCATGCAGATCGGCCCCATCCGGAGCCGCTCCGGCTCTTCCCGATCCATGGCCTTTGGCTTCGGGATCTCGACGGCGGCCGGAACCGAGGAAGCAATCGACTTCTTCGCGGCGACGCCGGGCGTGGAATTCATCGCCAGTTGCCTTGGCCGGCATGACCTCGTGGCTACCGTGGGCGTCAGTTCCCTGGACGAAATGTACGAAGTCCTGGACAAGGCGCGGGCCATGGAATCCGTAGCAAGCGTGGAGTGCTGGCTGCACCTGAAAATCGTCCAGGAACGATACGCCAAGCCCCTCGACAAGATGCTCGCCATGAAGGCCCAGGCGAACGGACACTAGCCCCTCCCGGGCCGACGCTCGCTCACATATATGGTCTTCCGGGCCGACGCTCGCTCACATATCGGGCCAAAACAAAGAACCGTCCTGCAGATGATCTGCAGGACGGTTCGGCACTTTCTGGTCATACGTGAGCGAGCGTTTAGGAATTGGCCGTCATACGTGAGCGAGCGTTCAGGGTTTGCCCCCATCGGTAAGCGAGGATCAGGCTTTCGCGATCGCTTCTTCGAGCGCGCCAAGGACGAGCTTTACCGAGGCCCTATTCGCGTTCGGGCCCATCATGCCGATCCGCCAAACCGTCGACGTAAACGCACCCGCCCCGGATCCGATCTCCATACTGAAGTTCTCCAGTAGGTAAGCGCGAACCGCAGCCGAATTCACGCCGTCGGGCACTTTGACCGTGGTGAGGCTTGGCAATCGCGAACCCTCGGCGGCAAACAGCTCCAATCCCATCGCTTCAAGGCCATCTCGCAACTCGGCCCCGGCGGCGCGGTGCCGCGACTGAACAGCGGCGAGCCCCTCGGCGAGGATGCGGTCCAGTCCGGCTTCGAGCCCGGCGATCATGGTCACTGGCGCCGTGTGGTGATACGTCCGCCTGCCACTCGCCGCGCCAACATACCCACCCAGAAGGCCGATATCCAGATACCAGGAGCGTGGCTCTTTGATGCGCCGCTCGAAAGCGCGCTCGGACACCGTGAAGGGGGACAATCCAGGGGGCACTCCCAGGCACTTCTGCGTCCCGGCGTAGCCGACGTCGATCCCCCACTCGTCAGCCAACAGTTCCAGTCCACCGATGGACGTCACCGCGTCCACGATCAGGAGGGCGTCGCCTTTGCCGGCGCCAAGGGGCCCGACGTCGGACAGGACACCTGTGGAGGTTTCGGCATGGACGGCGGCAATCACCTTGGGATGCGGGTGGGCGTCCAGGACCCGCTCCGCATCCACGGGTTGGCCCCACTCGTGATCGACGCGCACCACTGTGGCCCCGCAGCGCCGCGCAACCTCGCACATGCGCTCCCCGAAAAGGCCGTTGACGGCGATCACCGCGACGTCGCCGTCGGACACTGTATTAACAAAGGCAGCTTCCATGCCGCCTGAACCCGTGGCGCTCAGCGGCAAGGTGCGAGCGTTCCGAGTCCCCCACACCGTCCGAAGCCCAGCGCATGTCCGGTCCAGGCGCTCAATGAACACGGGATCCAGATGCCCGATCACCGGATAGGCCAACGCGGCAGTCACTTCCGGATAGCAATTGCTGGGACCCGGTCCGAAGAGATACCGGGAAGTCAGGACCTCTGGCATGGCGGAACTCCTTTGGCTCGTTGCTGACATTGTCCACCAGACTGCAAAGGTGAGCGAGCGTTTCGGGAAACAGCACCAAAGGTGAGCGAGCGTTTCGGGAAACAGCACCAAAGGTGAGCGAGCGTTTCGGGAAACAGCACCAAAGGTGAGCGAGCGTTTGAGGGGGACGGAGGACCGGGGTGCGGTATTCTCTTGACACCACGACGGACTTTGGATTCACTATTACGTATGCTGAAATAACAGTTCCATGATGCGGAAGGTCTGGAACGCGGAGACGCGCACCAACGAAACAAGCCCATCCGGCAGGAATCGCCGGAGTTCCGCATAGCCAACACCATGGATGCCAGCACTCGCACGAGGAATGAACAAGCATGCAGCTTGAAGTATTCAACAGCGTGGACCGTGCGGACGCCATCGACGTCCTCCGTCCATGCCTCGACATCCAGCGCTGGGTGGAGCAAATCGCCGACGCGCGCCCCTTCAGCAGCCTGGACTCCCTGCTCGGCTTCGCCCGGGAAACCGCCAAGCCGTTCACGTCAGACGAAGTGGCAGCGGCGATGGCCCACCACCCGCGGATCGGCGAACGGCCCAAGGCCCAGACCACCGAAGCGGCGATGTCCCGCTCCGAGCAGGCCGGCGTCGACCCCAGCGACGACGGCGTCGTCACCGCTTTGGCCGAGGGCAACCGTGAGTATGAGGCCAAGTTCGGCCGCGTCTTCCTGATCCGCGCCGCGGGCCGGACAGCCGAGGAAATCCTGGCGTCCCTCCAGGAACGGCTCACCCACACCGCGGAAGAAGAGGACATCATTGTGGCTGGCCAACTGCGCGAAATCGCGTTGCTGCGAATTGCCGGCGTGATCAGCGAAACCAGCGTTAGCAACGAAGGAGTGTCCAACAAATGAGCGTTTCCCAGATAACCACCCACATCCTGGACACCGGATCCGGACGCCCGGCGGCGGGCGTCGCCGTCGTTCTCTCAGTGCGCGACGGCGACAACTGGCGGCACGTTGCTAGCGGCACCACCGATGCGGATGGCCGGATCAAGGACCTGGGTCCTGAAAAAGTCGACGGCGGCAGCTACCGTTTGAACTTTGCAACGGGTCCGTATTACAAGGCGCAAGGCGTCGACACCTTTTTCCCCGAGGTGGACTTGAACTTCACGGTGTCAGACGACGGCGAGCACTACCACGTGCCGCTCCTGCTCAGCCCCTTCGCGTTCTCGACGTATCGAGGAAGCTAGTCCTTCCGTCCATTGCCCCGACGGCCAGGAACCGGCGGGGCAATCGACGGAAATGAAAGGGAAGCTAGTCGATCGGGGTGACGTAGGCTCCCGAGATACCGCCGTCAACCATGAAGGTCGAGGCGGTGATGAACGAGGCGTCGTCGCTCGCCAGGAAAGCGACCGCAGCGGCCAGCTCCTCGGGTTCGGCGAAACGGCCCAAGGGCACGTGGACCAAACGGCGCGCGGCCCGCTCCGGATCGGAGGCGAAGAGTTCCTTCAGCAACGGGGTGTTGACCGGGCCGGGGCACAGCGCGTTGATCCGCACACCCTTGCGCGCGAACTCAACACCCAGCTCACGGGTCATCGCCAGCACGCCGCCCTTGGAAGCGCTATATGAAATCTGTGACGTGGCCGCACCCATCACAGCCACAAATGACGCGGTGTTGATGATGGAGCCCTTGCCTTGCTCCAGCATGTACGGGAGCGCGTACTTGCAGCAGTAATAGACGCTGGTCAGGTTGACCTCCTGGACCCGGCGCCAGGCGTCGATTCCGGTATCGAGGATGGATGCATCGTCCGGCGGCGAAATACCCGCGTTGTTGAACGCGATATCCACGCTGCCATAGTGGCTCTTGGCTGCGGCAAAGAGGTCGATGACTTCCTGCTCGTCCGTGACATTGACCTTCACGAAGATGCCATCGACGGCAGCTGCGGCTGCCTCTCCAGCTGCCGGATCGATATCGGCGATGACCACGTTGGCGCCTTCCGAGGCGAACCGCTTTGCGGTGGCCAAACCGATCCCGCTGCCACCGCCGGTGATGACTGCTGTGCGGTCCTTAAGTCGGTTTGAAATGAATTCGGTCATGGTGATCTCTCCTTGAATGATGGGGCTTCCAAAGTTTGGTGGGTCAGTGCGCGATGAAAACGTTCTTGACTTCGCTGAAGGAATCGAGCGCGTCAGGTCCCAGCTCACGGCCTAGGCCCGATTGCTTAAAGCCGCCGAACGGCGTCGAATACCGCACCGACGAGTGGGAGTTGACCGAGAGGTTTCCGGCATCCACCCCGCGGGCCACGCGCAAGGCCCGGCCAATGTCTTGGGTCCAGATGGACCCGGAGAGGCCGTATTCGGTGTCGTTGGCAATCCGTACCGCGTCCGCCTCGTCGTCGAAGGGCACGACGACGACGACGGGTCCGAAGATCTCCTCACGCACCGCCGGATCGTCAAAGGAGTCGGGAGCCAGAACGGTGGGCGGGAACCAGAAACCGGGCCCTTCGGGCACGTCGCCCTGGAAGGCTATAGGGGCTCCCGAAGGCACGAAGCCTGCGACGGTGTCCCTTTGCCGGGCGGAAATCAACGGCCCCATGACGGTACTTTCATCAGCCGGGTCGCCAACTTTGACAGCCCGAACAGCAGGCTCCAAGAGTTCCAAGAAAGCATCGTAGGCCGATTTTTCCACCAAGATCCGGGATCTGGCACAGCAGTCCTGGCCGGCGTTGTCGAACGCACCGCCGGGAGCTGCGGCGGCCGCGGCCTGAAGGTCGGCGTCGGCGAACACGATGTTCGCGCTCTTGCCACCCAATTCAAGCGTCACTCGCTTCACTTGCTCGGCACAGCCGGCCATGATCTGCTTGCCGACCCCGGTAGACCCGGTAAAGACAACCTTTCGCACTGCGGGGTGTGTCACGAACCGCGCCCCCACCACGGAACCCTTTCCCGGGATGATGGTCAGCACGCCGTCGGGCAGGCCGGCCTCGCGCGCCAGCTCACCCAGCCTGATCGCCGTTAGTGGCGTAAGTTCCGCGGGTTTGAGTACCACCGTGTTGCCTGCCGCGAGCGCCGGAGCGAAGCCCCACGCCGCGATCGGCATGGGAAAGTTCCAAGGCACAATAATGCCCACGACGCCCAGCGGTTCGTGGAACGTCACATCGAGGCCGCCGGCAACGGGGATCTGCCGCCCAAAATGCCGCTCGGGAGCCGCCGAGTAATAGCTGATAACGTCGCGCGCATTGCCCGCTTCCCAGCGGGCGTTGCCGACAGTATGTCCCGCATTGCGGACTTCCAGTTGCGCGAGGTTCTCCAGATCGGCGTCGACGGCGGCCGCGAACCGGCGCAAGAGCAGTGCCCGGTCCGACGGCGACACTCTCCTCCACGACTCAAAGGCGGCCGCCGCGCGGGCAATGAGGGCGTCAGTCTCCGCAAGGGAAGCCAGTTCAACAGTTTGAAGGAATTCCTCGGTGGCCGGATTGATGATGTCAAAAGTTGTGGCACTCACGCCCAGCTCTTTTCTGTTGGGTTGAACTGCGTGGATGAGTCGAGGCGGCTAGTGAAGGGTTCGCCGTCCCGGTAGCTCTTGGCGGATTCGATGAATCCTTCGAAGAGGCGCAGATCGGAGGGGTTCTGTTCCGGGTGAAATTGAACTCCAAGCGCCCAGCTTCCCTGAACGGACTCAACAGCCTCAATCGTGCCGTCTGCTGCGTAGGCCGTGACGCAAAGCCCCTCAGCCACCCGGTCCAGGATTTGGTGGTGATAGACAGGCGCCGATGCCCGTTCGCCCAGTAGCTCCGCGATGATGCTCCCCGGCCGAGTACCGAAGTCAACTTCGCCATGGACCCCAGGTGCGGGTTGATAGTTCGCCTCGGGCAGCACATCCGGCACATGCTGGATGAGGTTTCCGCCCAAGGCTACGTTGAGGATTTGCGCACCGCGGCAGATCGCGAAAAGCGGAATTCCCTTCTCCAACGCGGCAAGCGTCAGGGCGATATCGTGCTCGTCCCGCTCTGGTTGGCTGCGAGTGCTTGGGTGGGGTTCGGCGTCGTAGTTTCCAGGATCGACGTCGGCCCCTCCCACAACAATGAGGCCATCCACCAGGTCAAGTACGGAAGTATCAGTGCCGATAGGCGGCAGGAGGAGGGGCGTTCCTCCGGCCGCCACGACGGCCTCCAAATATGTCGCCGGCAGCACCGCCGCTGGCGCGTCCCAAACTCCCCATTTCGCACCTTGGAGGTAGGTGGTCAGGGCAATCCGAGGCCGCCGGACTGATTCCGGAGCCGGGGCGGGCGTCTGATTCTCAGTCATTGCTCCTAAAGCCTTTCAAAACCGCGGCGGAGCTCCCAGTCCGTGATGGCGGACTCAAAAGCTGCCAGCTCGACGTCGGCGTAGTTCACGTAGTGACGCACCACTTCCTCGCCGAAGACCTCCTTGGCGATCACGGAGTTGGCGAACAAATCGCGGGCCTCCCGCATGGTAGTCGGCACAGTGGGAGCGCCCGAAGTGTAAGCGCTGCCAATTGTTGCCGGTTCGAGTTCGAGCTCATTTTCGATTCCGTAGAGACCGCCAGCAAGCATGGCGGACAGTGCCAAATACGGGTTGACGTCCCCGCCCGGCAGCCGGTTTTCCAACCGCGCGCTTTGGCCATGGCCGACCAGGCGCACCGAACAGGTGCGGTTATCGAGGCCCCAGGCCACCGCCGTCGGAGCGAACGAGCCTTTGACGAACCGCTTGTAGGAGTTGATGTTGGGAGCGTAGAAGAGCGTGAATTCCCGCATCGTGGCCAGCACGCCCGCAATGAAGTGATCGTAGGTCTTGGTCCGGGCGCCGGTGGCCTTGTCCCAGAAAACCAGCTCGTCGTCCAGCCCACGAAGGGACAGATGGATGTGGCAGGAATTGCCCTCGCGCTCGTTCGGCTTGGCCATGAAGGTAATGGACTGGCCCATGTCATGGGCGATGTCCTTGGCCGCGGTCTTGTAGACCGAGTGGTTGTCCGCAGTGGTCACGACTTCGTCGTACTTGAACGCGATCTCGTGCTGGCCGAAGTTGCATTCGCCCTTGGCGGATTCCACGGTCATGCCGGCCGCGTACATCTCATTCCGAATCCGGCGAAGCAACGGCTCCACCCGGCCGGATCCCAAGAGCGAGTAGTCCACGTTGTATTGGTTGGCAGGAGTGAGGTGCTTGTAATCCAGGTCCCACGCCTGCTCGTAGGAGTCGTTATAGACCACAAACTCAAGCTCTGTTCCGGCGAGCGCCTTCCAGCCGTGTTCCGCGGCTTTCTCAGTCTGGCGCTTGAGCATGGCGCGCGGCGAGACGGAGACCGGAGTGCCGTCGGTCATGGACAAATCGCATTGGATCAGCGCACTTCCCTCGCGATAGGGAAGGAGCCGGATAGTGTCCAAATCCATGTCGAAGACCATGTCGCCATAGCCTTTCTCCCACGACGAAATGTCGTAGCCATCCACGGTGTTCATTTCGGTATCAACGGCGAGGAGGTAGTTGCAGCCTTCGGTTCCGTCGTCCAGGACGGAATCCAGGAAGAACTGCGCGTGAAGGAGCTTGCCCTGCAGCCTCCCTTGCATGTCGGTGAAGCCGAGAATCACGGTGTCTATGAGGCCTTCGGCAATCTGCGCTTTGAGTTGCTCAACGGTGAGCATACGGTCATTGCGGGGGTGAACAGTGTTCGAAATGTCGTTCATGGTGCTGCTCATTTCAGTAGTCCCTTGAGTAGTGCGGCAGTGGACTCGCAATGCAATTCCATGACGCTTCGGGCCGCTGCAGGCTCGCCGTCGAGGATGGCCTGCACGATCAATCGATGTTCTTGGTTTGAATGTTCGATGTTTCTTTGCAGAAAGGGGATTTCCGCCAGGAATTCGTGGATCTTTGTCTGGATGGTGGTGCTGGCCTTGTTGAGTTCGGACGATCCCGCAACGGCGGAAAAAGCCAGGTGAAGGCGGGCATCTGCTTGCCTGTATTCCACCGGTGAACCCGCATTTTCAACCTCGGCCAGCGAGTCGATGAGAAGCCGGCGCTGGTCCTCGCTCAGCCGCATCGAGGCCGCGCGCTGGCAGGCTCCCGGTTCGATCACCGAACGGAAGATGAGGATGTCGCTGATCTCTTCCTGCCGGTCCTTGTTGTCAAGGCGCTCCGGCGGGCGAGCGTTGCCGACCGGTTCGACGATCGTACCGCCGCCCCTTCCTCGAACGGTCGTGACGAAACCGGCTGCGCGCAATGCGCTGATCGCTTCCCGCAGCGTCGCTCGGGAGACCTGCATGCGCTCGGCCAAGTCGCGTTCCGGCGGTAGGCGCTCGCCGGTTTTGAAGATGCCCAACTGAATGGCGGACCCCAAGTGCTCCACACACGATTCGAAGGCCATGTGTCCGCGCGCGGGAAGCAAGACCGTCTCCAGGAGGGGGGACTCAATCGGTTCGGCGAACAACACGGTGGCCTTCCTTGTTGGGAGGGCCGCCGGCGGAGAAACGACGGCGGCCCGCGGGTGTGCTAGTTGAGCAGCTTATCGGCGTCGATCGTCAGGTGTTCCTGCTCGGCGCTTGTCATGAACGTCCGGCGCCCCGTGGTGTACCAGAGCACGGTGGCAAGGAGGAAGACCACCGCAACGGCGATTGGTGCGTAATTGAAGGTGTCGATGGTGATATCTGCGACCGGCGGAAGAACGAAGAGGATCACGATGATGGCCACCCACACGATCGCTATCCAGTTGATGACGGGGCTCCACTTGCCCAGATGCCACGGGCCAGGGGTGAAATTCTTGTTGAGCCTGCGGAGCAACACCGGGGTGATGTACGCGATGTAGAGGCCAATGACGGCGACGCTCGTCACGGCAAAATAGGCGGTGGTGTTGAACAGGGCAGGTGAAGCCAGCACAATCGCACAGCCGACGCAGAGCCAAATCGAATTCGTGGGGGTGCCGCTGCGGGCGTTGACTTTGGCCCAGATGCGGGATCCCGGCAGGGCGTTGTCCCGGGAGAATGCGTAGGTCATGCGCGAGTTGGCCGTCACTGATGCCATACCGCAGAAGAACTGTGCGCCCACCACGATGGCGAGCAGGAACTTCGCTACGCCGGGGTTGCCCAGCGCATCGAGGAAAATCTGCGCCGGCGGCAAGCCTGTTGACGTTGCAGCGAGGGCGGTAAGGCCGTCCTCGGACCCGTCGGGGATTGCGGCGACGAGCGAGTAGAGCAGAATCCAACCGCCGATGATGGAGACCACGACGCTCATGACAATTCCCTTGGGGGCTGCGATGGCGGCGTTTTTAGTCTCCTCGGCAACGTGGGCCGAAGCATCGTAGCCGGTGTAGGTGTACTGCGACATGAGCAGGCCCATGAGGAAGACATACGGCCCGAAGGTGAAGCCGGTTTCGTTGTGCCACGCCGTCATTGTCCAGTCGAAGGACTGGTGGCTCGTGGGCATGATCCACAGTGCCGCCACAATAATTGCCACACCAACAATGTGCCACCAAGCAGAGACATTGGACAGGAAACTGACAATCTTGACGCCGAAGCTGTTGAGCAGGGCGTGGATGATCATGAGGACGACGAACAGGACGAATGTTCCGCCGGCGGTGGGCTCGACGCCGAATGTCAGTGCCGCGAAAGCCATCATTGTTGTGGCGCAACCGAAGTCGATTGCGGCCGTGACGGCCACCTCGCCGAGGAAGTTGAACCAGCCCACGTACCAGGCCCAGGCCCGCTTGTTCCGTTTGGCGAGCCTGCCGGCCCAGAAGTAAAGTCCACCGGCCGTGGGGTATCGCGAACAGACCTCGGCCATGGAAAGTGCCACGCAGAGGACCAGGACGCCAACCAGTGGCCAACCCAGGTTGATGGCGGCCGGGCCACCGGATTTGAGCGCGATGCTGAAGGAGGTGATGCAGCCAGCGAGAATCGAAATGATGGAAAACGAGACTGCGAAGTTGGAGAAGCCGGACATGCCGCGATGTAGCTCTTGCTTGTAACCAAGCTCGGCGAGGGCCGCAGCATCTGCGTCTTGCACAGCCTGCACCTTCGCTGCCGTAGAACGATCACTCATGATTATTCTCTTTCTAAACGGAGGGGGAACGGGCCGACACCGCTCGCATCGATAGTGACCCACTTCACATCAATATGTCAATGGTCTGACTTCAGACCACAAGCCAAAGTCGGAGGACGGTAGGCTGGAAGGCATGATTTCTGAGGACTCGAACACCGCCAGCGGCACGCCAGAGAACGGCGCGGCGCAGAATGGCTCCGCCCACGAAGGCGGGCCCGAACGCCGCGGGATCACGGTCCGCCGCGCTCCCAAGTTCGTCCCGTTCCTGGCGCTTGGCGGGGTTGTTGGCATCATCGTTGCCGCGTTCGTGGCCTACGGGATCCCTGGCGACGCGAGTTTCGACACCGGGGCGGTCTTCGGGTTCTTCCTCGTGGCCTTCGCCGCGGGTGGCGTGCTGCTGGGTTCCATCGCCGCGCTTGTCCTGGATAAGGTCAGCGTGCGGCGCTCCCGGCGCGCCGTCGTCGAGTCCGTGCCGGACTCAAACGAGGACGACACCGCAGCATAGGATCCCGGTCACAAAGACGCGCGAGGGAAAATACCACGCCAACATCATGCGACAATTGACCAGTGGCACGTGGCGACGGAAAACTTTCTCATGATCTTCTCCCCGACGAAAAAGGACCTCAGGACGCTTGTGGCGTCTTCGGGGTCTGGGCGCCGGGCGAAGAAGTAGCAAAACTCACCTATTACGGGCTGTATGCGCTGCAGCACCGCGGACAAGAATCGGCTGGTATTGCTACCAGTGACGGCAAGCGCATCAATGTCTACAAGGACATGGGCCTCGTGTCCCAGGTCTTCGACGAGACAACGCTGAACACCCTCACCGGGCACCTCGCCGTCGGCCACTGCCGATACTCCACCACCGGAGCGAGCCACTGGGCCAACGCACAGCCCACCCTCGGTGCGACGGCCACCGGAACTGTTGCCCTTGCGCACAACGGCAACCTGACGAACACCGCTGAACTCAGGGAAATGATCCTCGAGCTCAACGGCGGCCAGCTAACCGGCGAAATGAAGCAGGGCAACACCTCGGACACCGCCCTGGTCACCGCCCTCCTCGAAGGCGAAGAAGGCAAGACCCTCGAACAGACCGCCCTCGAGCTGCTGCCCAAGATCCGCGGCGGCTTCTGCTTCGTCTTCATGGACGAAGGCACCCTCTACGCAGCGCGGGACACCTACGGCATCCGCCCCCTGTGCCTTGGCCGCCTTGAGCGCGGCTGGGTTGTCGCCTCGGAGCAGTCCGCCCTGGCCACGGTCGGCGCGAGCTTCATCCGCGAGATCGAGCCCGGCGAGTTCATCGCCATTGACGAGAACGGCGTCCGTTCCCAGCGCTTCGCGGAGGCGACGCCGGCCGGCTGCGTTTTCGAGTACGTCTACCTCGCGCGCCCCGACGCTTCGATTGCCGGGCGCTCCGTGTACGAGTCCCGCGTGGAGATGGGCCGCCAGTTGGCCCGCGAAAACACCCAGGTAGCGGACATCGTCATCCCCGTCCCCGAGTCCGGCACCCCTGCCGCAGTCGGATACGCCGAGGAATCCGGCATCCCGTTCGCGCATGGCTTCGTCAAGAACTCCTACGTGGGCCGTACGTTCATCCAGCCCTCGCAGACCCTGCGCCAGCTCGGCATCCGGCTCAAGCTCAACGCGCTCGAATCCGTGATCCGCGGCAAGCGCGTGGTGGTTGTGGATGACTCGATCGTCCGCGGCAACACCCAGCGTGCCATCGTCCGGATGCTCCGCGAGGCTGGCGCCGCAGCCGTCCACATCAAGATTTCCTCCCCGCCCGTACAGTGGCCCTGCTTCTACGGCATCGACTTCGCCTCTCGCGCTGAACTGATCGCCAATGGTGCCACCATCGAGGAAATCTCCCACGCCATTGGCGCAGATTCGCTGGCGTACATTTCCGAAGACGGCATGATCGGCGCCACCCAGCAGCCCCGCGAACGCCTCTGTACTGCCTGCTTCACGGGCCGGTACCCCATCGAACTCCCGGGTTCGGACAAACTGGGCAAGAACCTCCTGGAGCGCACCGACCTCGGCGGGCTGCCGGCGTCGGACGACCCCGCCAACAAGCCCGGTGCCACGGGCTGCGATCCCGGACCCGACGCCGAGTTTGAGAACCTGCTGACTGACGCCGATAAGAAAGAGTCTGTATGACCTCCGCATCCCCCGCCGCTGAGAACACAACCGGTATCACCTACGCGTCCGCGGGCGTCGACGTCGAAGCGGGCGACCGCGCCGTCGAACTCATGAAGGACGCCGTCAAGGCGACCCACAACAGCTCGGTGCTCGGCGGCGTCGGCGGTTTCGCCGGCCTGTACGACGTCTCCAGGCTGCTCACATACAAGAGGCCGCTGCTGGCCACGTCCACGGACGGCGTGGGTACTAAAGTTGCCATCGCCCAGGCCATGGACATCCACGACACCATCGGCTTCGACCTCGTCGGCATGGTAGTGGACGACATCGTGGTGGTCGGCGCAGAGCCGCTCTTCATGACCGACTACATCGCGTGCGGCAAGGTTGTCCCCGAGCGCATCGCGGACATCGTCCGCGGCATCGCGGCCGCTTGCTCCGTGGCAGGCACCGCCCTGGTGGGTGGCGAAACCGCTGAGCACCCGGGCCTGCTGGGTGAGCACGAGTACGACGTCGCCGGTGCAGCTACCGGTGTTGTCGAAGCCGACGCTTTGCTCGGCCCGGACCGCGTCCGCGCTGGCGACGTCGTGATCGGCATGGCGTCTTCCGGCCTGCACTCCAACGGCTACTCCTTGGTCCGCCGCGTCATCAACCACGCTGGCTGGGCCTTGGACCGCCAGGTTTCCGAACTCGGCCGCACCCTGGGCGAAGAGCTCCTGGAACCGACCCGGGTCTACGCCGCCGACTGCTTGGACCTCGCCCGCGCCTTCCCGGTTTCCGGCCTCGGCGCCGCAGCCGGCGCAGTGCACGGCTTCAGCCACGTCACCGGCGGCGGCTTGGCAGCCAACCTGGCCCGCGTCCTGCCGCAGGGCCTCGTGGCCACGGTTGACCGCGCCACCTGGGAATTGCCGGCCATCTTCAAGCTGGTATCTGAGCTCGGCAACGTGCCGCTGGCCGATCTCGAGCGCACGCTCAACTTGGGCGTCGGCATGGTGGCCATCGTGTCGCCGGAGATCGCGGACGCCGCCGTTGCCCGCCTCAACGAGCGCGGACTGCCGTCGTGGGTGATGGGTACTGTTGCCGCGGATTCCGCGTCCGTGGACAAGAGCGGCCCAGACTACGTCCAGGGTGCCAAGGGCGTCGACGGCGGCGCCGTACGCCTGGTCAACGCTTACGCCTAAAGGTTCTTAGCGCAAACGAGTGCCCACCCCACTGCCGATCCGGCGGTGGGGTGGGCACTGGTTGTTTATGGCCTATCTGCTTTCGCCGGCCATTACGCTGAAGGCTGCTCCGGCGGGATCGCCGAGAACTGCCATGCGCCCGACGCCGGGCACATCGAAGGCAGGCGCGAAGACCTGGGCTCCGAGTTCCACCGCCTTCGCCACGGATTCGTTGACGTCGGCCACATTGAAGTACGTCATCCAGAACGGCGGCATGCCCTCCATGGGCTGCTTCATGGCTCCGGCCACGGACTTCCCATCGACTACGAGTTGCGTGTACTCCTGCAGGTCGCCGGCCGCAGCCGTCTCGCTGGCGCATCCCGTCACGGCCTCATAGAACGCTACGGCCTTGGCGACGTCGTTCGTCTGCAGTTCGCTCCAGACCACCGTGCCCGGCTCGTTGACCAACCCGGCGCCGTGGTGGTTGCCCGCTTCCCAGAAGCCAACCTGTGCCCCGGTGGGATCGGCGGCGAAGAACATGCGGCCGCTCCCGTTGGGGACGCTGTCCGGCGGGAACAGGATGTTGCCGCCCGCCACCGCCGCGCGCTCAGCGGCCTCGTCAACCGAATCGACAGCAAGGTAGTTGGCCCAGAAGGACGGCACACCGGCCGCAGCCATGTCCGGCATCTGCTGCATCATGCCCGCGACGTAGCGGTCCTGCAGCTTGGCCATGTAGTAGGTGCCGCCGTTGCCGGCATCCATTGCATCCAGTTCCCAGCCGAACAGATCAGTGTAAAAGGCCTTGGAAGCCTCAATGTCCGACGACGACAGGTCCACCCAACACGGAGTTCCCTGCTTGTAGCTATCAACCTGCGGCATTGCTATCCCTTCGTTGAGTAGCCGGCGTACGCCGGCGGATACCACGTTCAAAGTAGTACGGGGGTCCGACACTGACAACAGTCGGCGAGCGCGGGCCCCTCGGAACCCGCTATGCGTGAACTGCGCGGCCAGTGAAAGCAACCAAGCGCTCCAGGCTGGATGCCGTCTCGGCGACTTCCTGGGCCGGGGCGAAGCTGCCGCTCGCACGGACCTGATCGCTGATGGTGTTCTGGGCGAGGACCTCCACGTAGTCGGTGAGCTCGTCCGCAACCGACAGCTCGCGGCCAAGGGCCTTGGAGAAGTCCCAAGCGTGGACCAGGAATTCAAGGTTGAGGATGGAGGCGACCATCGGGGCCGGCAGTTCAGCGAAGCCCATGTCGATGGTGCCTTCGAGGCCACGGCGGTAGAAAGCTTCCAGCGTGGGCTGGGCGAGGTCGGCGATGCGCACCTCAGGCGACTTTCCGGCGTCGTCCGCTACGTCGGCTCCCAGCGCGTTCGCGATGCCGGAAATCGAGCCGGCGAGGTGGTCAAGCAACTGGGACACGTTGAAGTCGGCGCACGGCGTATGAGTCTGCGCGTCGGCTTCCGTGACGTTCGCCAGAACGCGCTGCACGATGGCAAGCGTGGCGTCCGCGGAAGTGAGTTCGTTGAGATCGGCAGGGGCAGCCGCCCATTCGTCGGCACCGGCATCGCCCGTGGAGACCTCGGCGAGGAGACGGTCGAGGTAGTGGTTCCAGCCCTCGGCGTGGGCGGCGACGGCTTCCGGCGTCGGAAGGCCTTCGTGCACCAAGCGCACGGTGGTCCCGCCGTCGGCAGGCTCAAGGGTGATGGCCACCGTGGAGACGTTGTCCGCAGGGGCTTCCGGCTGCTCCCAGCCCCACGTGAAGACGACGCGCTTCCCCGGTTCGATTTCGGTGAACGTTCCGGCTGCGTGATGGCCCGGGGTGATGGTCCACCGGTACTCGCCGCCCACCTTCAGGTCGACGCGGGCGGCGACCGTCTGCCAGCGGCGGAGCCTTTCGGGCTGGGTGATGAGTTCGAACGCCTGGTCGACGTTGAGGGGAAGAAGAACGGTCTTGTCGTAAATCATGATGATTCCTCGGTTGTGGGAAGGCGGTCGGTGGTGAAGTCTTGTGCGTCAGCAAGGAGCATGTCCAGCTCTGTGGTCCAGAACTGCTCAAAAAGCTTCCGGAGTTCCCTCATGCCAGCGTTGTCCAAGCGGTAGAAACGGTTGCGTCCCTCTTTGCGGGCCGCAACAAGTCCAACCTGCTCCAGCAACAGCAAGTGCTGCGAGACGGCGGATCTGCTCACCGTGAATTCGGCAGCCAGCTCCGTCACGGTGCGCTCACCCGCCGCAAGCATGTGCAACAGACGCCGCCTATTCGGCTCCGCGGCAACTTCCAGTGGGTCGAGCATGATTAATACGTTAGCGTCCACTAACGCATTCTGTCAATAACTTCCGAGAGCGCACTATCAACGACTACAGCACGGCGGACACCGCTACGAAAAGGGAACGAAAAAAAGCCCGTGGAGCACACCAATCATGGCGCGCCCCACGGGCTCTGTGTTTTGCGTGGCATCCGGGGATGCCAAATGACCTCGTGTACGACGGCGGTACGCAACTCGATGCCGAAAGGCACCTGATTGTTGCGACAGCTATCCGATACGGCGGGTGTCTACCTCGTCGTCATCGTCTTCCAAGTCCTGTGCGTACTTGTCCTCATAAGCCGAGTAGTCCGGCTCCGGCGGATCATCCGCGAATCGGCTCGTCGCACGACTTGATGGACCCGTTAGCTCGCGCTGAAGGGCCGAATAGTCAGTGTTCGGGGAGTAGTACTTAATGTCCCGAGCCTGCTTGGTAGCTTTTGCCTTTTGACGGCCGCGCCCCATGGCGTGACCCCCTTTTGTACTTGGACCGGAGGTGGTCACCTTGGCGATCGGTGAGGCCCCGGAATGTTTGGTCAATTTGTCGTATGTCTAGATTACATGCTTTCTGGAGCAACTGCTTGCCACCACCTTCGCGAAAGCAGCGTCACAGTCCCACCTGGCAGCATCAACATTCATTGGCATGAAAAACTTGGGTAGAGTCGCCCTAATATCGGGCCACACGCATGAGAGGCACACATTCAGACATGGGCCAGGACAACACCTTCCCGGGCAACAACGGTACAGGCGACGATGAGTCGCCGGTAGACCCCGGCGCAGGGAACGAGGATCCGGGGACTTCGGGCGTTGATCCGGAGAATCCGGAGCCTGGCGAAACCGAACCGGAGGACACCGATACCAACGGAAAAGAGTCCCCGCTGCGGACCGCCCTTGACGCCATGACGCGGCAACGGATCATCATCGGCGGGATCGTGCTGGCTGTGCTGATCCTCATCGGCATAGTGATCTGGATCCTCGTTGGAGCCCTGGCCAACCGTCCGGTGGCCGACGCCAGCCCCGAACCTGCCACGTCCACCACCCGTGGGACCCTTCCGGCGGACGTGGCGGCCAAGGACTACCAGTTGGGCGATTGCTTCGCCGACTTCGACTCCAACGCAAGCCATGCGCGGGTTGTGGAATGCAACACTGATCATTCCGCCCAGTTGGGCGCCATTTTCCGCTACAAGGCCGGGGACTCTTTTCCCGGCACCACCGCGTTGCGGGACAAGGGCCGCGAAATCTGCCGCACGATGCTGCTCAACGAAGCATCCAGCAAGTATGTGCTGCTCCAACAAAACGTGTACCCGAGCTCCACCAGCTGGGATAAAGGCGACCGCCGAGTGGACTGCTTCATCGTGGTGGACTCGGGCAATACGCTCAAGGAATCCGTACTTCAGAAGTAGCCCGGCCATCCGCTCCAGCTAGTCCTTCCGCCTCACCGTCAGGCCGCTACCTGCCGGAGCTCCGCCGTCGGGACCCGACAAAGCTTCGAGCCCTTCGATGGTGAGTTCGTCGACGTCGGCCGCGGTGTCCACCAGGACAGTGTCGCCGTCCATGATCTGTCCGGCGAGGATCTCCTTTGCCAGGCGGTCGCCTATCTCGCGTTGAACCAATCTGCGCAACGGACGCGCGCCGTAGGCGGGATCGTAACCGGACATCGCGAGCCACGCGCGGGCACCATCAGTGACCTCGAGGGTGAGCCTGCGGTCGTGCAGCCTCTTGGTCAGCTCGTCCACGTGCAACTCGACGATCCTGGCGAGTTCGTCCACGCTGAGGGCGTCGAACAGGACAATCTCATCGAGCCGGTTGAGGAACTCCGGCTTGAAGGACGCGTTGACCACGGCCATCACCGCATTTCGCTTCGCCGCGGCGTCCAAGGTTGGATCCACGAGGAACTGGCTGCCGTGGTTTGAGGTCAGCACAAGGATGGTGTTCCGGAAGTCCACCGTGCGGCCTTGGCCGTCGGTGAGGCGGCCGTCGTCGAGCACTTGCAGGAGGATGTCGAACACTTCCGGGTGGGCCTTCTCCACTTCGTCGAGCAGGATCACGGAGTACGGGCGGCGGCGGACCGCTTCCGTGAGCTGACCGCCTTCCTCGTAGCCCACGTATCCGGGAGGAGCACCGACCAGGCGGGCCACGGAATGCTTCTCCCCGTACTCGGACATGTCGATCCGCACCATGGCGCGTTCGTCATCGAAGAGGAAGTCGGCCAGGGCCTTGGCCAGTTCGGTTTTCCCGACGCCCGTGGGGCCGAGGAACAAGAAGGAACCCGTCGGGCGGTTGGGGTCACTGATGCCCGCGCGGGCGCGCCGGACGGCATCGGAAACGGCGGCCACGGCCTTGGATTGGCCGATCAGCCGCTTGCCGATCTCTTCTTCCATGTGCAGCAGCTTCTGGGACTCGCCCTGCAGCATGCGGCCTGCGGGGATTCCGGTCCAGGCGGAAATGACTTCGGCAATATCATCCGCTGTGACTTCGTCGGCAACCATCAACGCAGGTTTTGCCTCGCCCCGCGCCTCCCGGGCAGATTCCTCCTCGGCCGCGGCACTGAGCTCGCGCTCCAACGCGGGTAGCTCGCCGTACAGAATGCGCGAGGCGGCTTCAAGGTCGCCTTCGCGCTGGTATTTTTCGGCGGCCGAACGCAATTCATCGATTTTCGCTTTGAGGTCGCCGACACGGTTGAGCCCGGCCTTTTCAGATTCCCAACGGGCGTTCAATGCCGACAGGGTTTCTTGCTTGTCCGCCTTGTCCGCGCGGAGCGCTGCGAGGCGTTCCACCGAGGCGGCGTCAGTCTCTCGAGCGAGGGCCAACTCCTCCATGGTGAGACGGTCCACGGCGCGGCGGAGCTGGTCGATTTCCTCGGGAGCGGAATCGATCTCCATGCGCAACCGTGACGCCGCCTCGTCCACGAGGTCGATTGCCTTGTCCGGCAACTGGCGGCCCGAGATGTAGCGGTTGGAGAGCGTTGCGGCCGCGACCAAGGCGGAGTCCGCGATCGCTACTTTGTGGTGGGCCTCATAGCGTTCCTTGAGGCCACGGAGGATACCGATGGTGTCCTCCACGCTCGGCTCACCCACGAAGACCTGCTGGAAGCGGCGTTCCAGTGCCGGATCCTTCTCGACGTTTTCGCGGTACTCGTCCAGGGTGGTGGCACCGATGAGCCGGAGCTCGCCGCGGGCCAGCATGGGCTTGAGCATATTGCCGGCGTCCATGGCACTTTCGCCCGTGGCACCAGCGCCCACCACGGTGTGGATTTCGTCGATAAACGTGACGATCTGACCGTTGGAGTTCTTGATCTCCTCCAGCACCGCTTTCAGGCGTTCCTCGAATTCGCCGCGGTATTTGGCCCCAGCCACCATTGAAGCGAGGTCCAGCGCAATCAGGGTCTTGCCCCGCAGGCTTTCCGGGACGTCCCCGGCCACCATGCGCTGGGCGAGCCCTTCGACGACGGCGGTCTTGCCGACGCCGGGTTCCCCGATGAGCACTGGATTGTTCTTGGTACGGCGACTCAGCACCTGGACGACCCGCCGGATTTCGCTGTCCCGTCCGATCACGGGATCCAGCTTGCCGGAGCGCGCCACGGCAGTCAGGTCGGTGCCGTATTTCTCCAGCGCTTGGAAAGTATTTTCCGGGTCTTGTGAGGTGACTTTACGGTCGCCGCGGACACCCGGCAGGGCGGCGAGGAGCGCCTCATGGGAGGCACCGGCGTCGCGCAGTAGCTTTCCTACGGCGTCGCTTCCGGCAGAAAGCCCCAAAAGGAGGTGCTCGGTAGACACAAAGGAATCGCCGAGCTTTTCCGCCTCGTTCTGGGCGGCCTGAATAGCCTGCATGGACGGACGGGAAAGCTGCGCTTGCTGCACGGAACTGCCCGACGACGACGGCAGGGCCTTGATCGCCGAACTCGCCTGCACGCTTACCGCGTCCGGGTCCGCTCCGGTGGCGCGCAAAAGGGCGACGGCGACGCCCTCGCGCTGGTCCATGAGCGCCTTGAGCAGGTGGGCCGGCTCCAATTGGGGATTTCCCGCGGTGGAGGCGTTCATGGCCGCCGCGGAAAGAGCCTCCTGGCTCTTGGTGGTGAATTTGACGTCCATGGAAGAGCTCCTTTCGGGAAGATGGCTGTTTCTCAAAGTTGAGTCTACTATGCTCAACTTTGGCAAACCGGCCCTCCCGATCCATGTTTGCCGACGGCGAAACCAGTGTCCATAGTCCACCGTCGAAACGCGGGTCCGGTCCGCGCGCTGCGTGCCCGAAGGCAGCGCACGGACCGGACCCACGATCTCGCCAAACAGCCGTACGATATGCACATGGCACCCTTTACAGTCACCCGCAATGCGCTGATCGCCGCGGCTCCCGCGGACATCTTCCCCCTCGTCAACAACTTCCACGAATGGACCAAATGGTCTCCCTGGGAGGCGGTTGACCCCAAGCTGAGCCGCAGCTACTCGGGCAACGAATCCGGCGTCGGAGCAAAGTATGCCTGGAGTGGCAACAACAAGGCCGGCACCGGAACCATGGAAATCGTCGGCTCCGAGGAGCCCGGCAAGATCGATATCCGCCTGGAATTCACCAAGCCGATGAAGGCCGTCAACCCCACGGAGTTCACTTTCGTCCCCGAGGGCGAAGGCACCCGCGTCACCTGGACAATGACGGGTGAAAACAAGGGCCTCGGCAAAGTCTTCGCGCTGTTCATGAACATGGACAAGATGGTGGGCGGCGACTTCGAAAAAGGCCTGGCCTCCCTCAAAACGGCAGCCACCCAGAAGAACTCGTAGCCCGTCGGGCACAGGCCATGGCCGTCTACGTTGATCCGCCGCTGTGGCCCGCGCACGGGACGGTGTTTTCCCACCTCGTCTCGGACGCATCGCTTGAGGAACTGCATGCCTTTGCCAAGGCCGCGGGAATCCCAGAGCGTGCCTTCGACGGCGACCACTACGACGTCCCGGAGCGCCGCTACCAGGATCTCCTGTCCGCCGGAGCCATCCCCGTGGAGGCCCGCGTTCTGGTCCGCAAACTAATTGCGAGTGGTTTGCGGATCCCCGCCCGGGACCGGAGCAAAGCGCTCACTGTGCCCCTGCTGGAGCGCTGGAATTCAACGCTTCCGGGACATGAGGAGCTAGGTTTCGAGCTCCTGGAACGCTGGGGCGAAGAACACCGGAAGTATCACAGCCGCACGCATTTGTTGGCGGTCCTCGAAGCCCTGGACGTCCTCACTGACCCCGCGCTTCCCGCGCGCTCGGTAACCTTGGCCGCGTGGTTCCACGACGCTGTCTATGAGGGAATCGCCGGGCAGGATGAAGAGCAATCGGCCAAATTGGCCGAGGACCGGCTCGCCATTGCAGGCCTGCCTGAGCCGGTGATCGATGAGGTGGCCCGGCTCGTCAGGCTGACCTCGACGCACAGCCCCGCGCCGGACGATCATGCCGGCGCCCTCCTGTGCGACGCCGATCTCTCCATCCTCGGTGCGGAACCCGCGGCTTACGCCCGCTATTTGACGGCTGTCCGCGAGGATTACGCCCACGTCAGCGATGCCGACTTCGCCGCCGGCCGGTCCGCGGTGGTTCGCCAGTTGCTCGCCCTGGATCCCCTCTTCCACAGCGAACGTGCCAAGGGCCTATGGCTGGACGCCGCTCGACGCAACCTGGAGGCCGAACTGTCATGACCACGGCGGGGACGGTGCATCGGCAGCTTCCGTTCGCGGTGAGATTTGAATGGGGGCTCGACGGCGCCCGCGCCATAGCGTCCGGAGCCGATCTTGCCGTTGTGGTTGACGTCCTCTCCTTCACCACGTGCGTGAGCGTCGCCGTCGACCGCGGCGCCATGGTCTTCCCCTACCCGTGGATGGACGCGGGAGCGGAGGAATTCGCCGCCCACCAAGGTGCGCAGCTGGCCGGTCCGCGAGGCGGGGGCGGACTGAACCTCTCGCCGTCGAGCCTCCGCCGCGCGCGGGCCTTGAGCCGCGTGGTGCTGCCTTCGCCCAACGGTTCGGCCCTTGCCTACGAGCTCGCCCGGGATGTTCCGCTCATCGCGGCCGTGTCACTGCGCAATGCGGCCGCCACCGCGGATTGGGTGGCGGCCGAGCTGTCCCCTGACGCCGTCGTGGCGGTGATCGCGGCCGGTGAGCGATGGCCCGGCGGTTCGCTCCGGCCCGCTGTGGAGGATCAGATCGGGGCCGGCGCCATCATTGCCGGGCTCGCGGCGGCGGGCCGGGGCGGCTTCACTCCGGAGGACGGCAGGGAGGGCTTCTCGCCGGAGGCCGAGGCCGCCATGGCAGTTTTCAACGCTGCCGAGCCCAGGCTCCGCGAAGCCCTGCAAGGCTGCTCTAGCGGCCGGGAGTTGATCGGCGCAGGGTACGCCGACGACGTCGAGATCGCCGCCGAACTCGACGCCGGGCTCGCTGTCGCCCTGTTGAGGGACGGTGCGTTTCGGCGACCCTGAGCGCTCATCAAGGCCCGGAGGACCCCGTGACCCCTCGCGGCTAGCCCTTATCCTTGATCCAACCCAGGATCACGGCTTCGAGCGCCGGCTTCTTCGCTTCGAAATCGGCGTCGTCCACAAACCGCGCAACGCGGGAGACTTCGCCGTCGCCCTCCAACAGGCCCAGCTCATCCGCGAGCGATGCACCCTGGTGGAACATCAGGGTGACATTTTTCTTTGATCGCGGGAAGAATGAGGCAATGTTTCCCTTGTAAATGAAGGTGGGCGCCTGCCATTTGATGGCTTCGGACAAGCGCGGGTCTACGCCGAGGATGAATTCCCTGATTTGGGCGAGCAATTGGCGGTGCGGGTTGTCGTACTGCTGAAGCCAGGTGTCCACTTCCGGATTTCGATTGCCCATGGCAGTAACCATAAGCCTCCTCGGCTGCGAGCGGCCCCGGGAGAGTAACTCGCGTCCGCTCAGAAAATCTGGCGGATGTTGGTCTTCGCGAGATCGATGAGCTGGTCGCCACGGCCGGAGAGGACGGTACGGATCGCGTACAGCGTGAAGCCCTTGACCTGTTCGGCGCTGATGGCCGGCGGAATGGACAGTTCCTGCCGGGCAGTGCGGACATCGATGAGGGCGGGACCGTCGTGTGCGAGGGCTTCCGCGAGTCCCTCTTTCAGCCCGGACGAGTTGTCCACGCGGAAACCGCGGATTCCCAGGGATTCAGCGAGTTTGGCGAAATCCGGGTTCTCCAAGTCCGTGCCGTAATTGACGAAGCCTGCGGCCTTCATTTCGAGCTCCACGAAGTTCAGCGAGGAGTTGTTGAAGACCACCACTTTGACGGGGAGCTTGTTCTGCACCAAGGTGATCAGCTCGCCCAGCAGCATGGTCAGGCCGCCGTCGCCGGCCAGGGCCACCACCTGGCGCCCGGGGTACGCTGCGGCCGCGCCGATTCCATGCGATAGGGCATTGGCCATGGTTCCGTGGTTGAACGAGCCGAGCAGCCGGCGTCGGCCGTTCATGGTCAGATAGCGGGCGGCCCACACCGTGGGGGATCCGACGTCGCACGTGAAAACGGCATCCGGGGCCGCCAACTCATCCACCAACCTGCCGACGAACTGCGGATGAATGGGCTGGCCATCCTTGGCCGGAGTGGCCAGGTCATCGAGTTTGGCGCGCGACTTGGCGTAGTGCTTGAGCGAAGCACTCAGGTGTGTTCTCTTCGCCTTGCGCTCGATCAAAGGCAGCAGGGACGCCGCAGTGTCCTTGACCGTGCCCACGAGTCCAAGGTCAATCCGGGCGCGCCTGCCGAGCTGCTCGCCCCTGATATCCACCTGGATGATCTTGGCGTTCTCCGGGTAGAACTGCTGGTACGGAAAATCGGTGCCCAGCATGAGCAAGGCCTCGCAGCTTTCCATCGCGCGGTAGCCGGAACTGAAGCCCAAAAGACCGGTCATGCCGACGTCGAAAGGGTTGTCGTATTCGATGTGTTCCTTGCCGCGCATCGCGTGGACGATGGGCGCCCCCAACGCGTCCGCCAACGCCATGACCTCCGCGTGCGCACCCGCGGTGCCGGCGCCGGCGAGGATAGTGACTTTGGCGGCCGCGTTGAGAATGTCTGCTGCCTCTGCGAGCTCCTGGCTGTTGGGCCGGATCTCGGGCCTGGCGGCCCGGATCACCGCGGTCCTGTTGCTCTGCGCCTCCGCGAGGGCAACGTCGCCCGGAACCACGACGACGGCGACGCCTCGCTTCTCGACCGCGGTCCGCATGGCGATTTCCAAGACCCTGGGCATCTGGGAAGGATGGGCGACGTGCTCGACGTAGACGCTGCATTCCCGGAACAGCTCCTGGGGATGCGTCTCCTGGAAGTACTGGCTGCCAATCTCTTCACTGGGAATGTGCGCGGCGATGGCCAACACGGGAACCCTGGACTTGTTGGCATCGTAAAGCCCGTTGATCAGGTGCAAGTTGCCAGGGCCGCAGGATCCGGCGCACACTGCCAGTTCATCGGTCAGCCCTGCCTCGGCCGCAGCCGCCAGCGCAGCGGCTTCCTCATGCCTGACGTGAACCCAGCGGATGCTGCCTTCTTCCCTGAGCGCGTCCGTGAATCCATTCAGCGAATCTCCGGGGATCCCGTAGACGCGCTGGACGTTGTTGGCTTTGAGGGTGGCGACGATGTTCTTGGCAACAGTGTTCCTGGCGGCGGACATGGACTGTTCCTTTCGAGGGGAGGCAGTGCAGACACGGCCTACGCTACTCCGGAACAGTCCATGGCGCCTGATGCCCGACGCGCCGGTAGGGCTAGCGGTAGGTGCTGACGAACGGGCGGTTGCTAGGCACGATCTGCTTGCCTAGCGGCATGAGCGATACCGGGATGAGCTTCAGGTTGGCGATGGCCAGCGGGATCCCGATGATGGTGATGGCCATGGCGAAGGCCGTCACCACGTGCCCGATCGCGATCCAGATACCCGCGACCAGCAACCAGATGACGTTGCCTAGGAGCGGGAAGATGCCTCCCCCGCCGGGCTTTTCGATGATTGTGCGTCCGAACGGCCACAACGTGTACGAGGCAATCCGGAATGACGCGATGCCCCACGGGATGGTGACGATCAACAAGCAACAAACAATTCCGGCCATGAAATATCCCAAGGCCAGGACGAAGCCACCGCAGACGAGCCAGATGATGTTGAGCAGCGTTTTCATATCTTCCATTGTCCCTTGGAGGTCGCGTCCGGGGCCTAGGGGTTCGCCCTGAGATCCCCCTGATCTTCCGATCCCCGCTCACTTATGTGCCCCTTTTGCCGGGCGCTCACTCACATATGTGGGCAAGCGGCGGCGCCCTCCTGCAGATGAAGATCTGCAGGAGGGCGCCTAATTTTCGGCCCAAAAGTGAGCGAGCGTTGCACCGCCGGGTTTCCCCGCAGCGCTCGCTCACTTATGTCGCCTTTTTTCGCGGACGCTCGCTCACTTATGTGAGCTCCAAAGCCCGGCCAGCGCCCGCGGGGGCTGCGGGCTACCGATTACTTGCAGTTAGCGCTCAGCCAAGCCGTGACGGGAGCCATCGCTTTTTCGAACTTGCCGCTTGAGTAGACCGTTTGGTCTTTCAAACCTGCAATCGCAGTGTCCTTCAAGTTGGTGAAATCGGCTTTGAGACCTTCGGGGACGCGCTCTGCCGTGGCGGTGAGTTCGGCCTTGTATTGCTCCAGCTCGGCGGTCTTTCCCTGCGCCGCAGACATTGGCAGCAACGAAGCTCCCGTGGCTTCTTTTGAGATGGTGGAGCACATTTCGGCTGCCGAAGCGAAGCCCCCAAAGGGCCCCGACGACGGAGTCGGGCTTGCGGATGCGGAATCACCCACAGAAGGGGGCGACGGCGTGCCCGCCGAGGCGGTGCCTGCCTGCGATGAGCAGCCAGACAATGCCAAAGCGGCAAAAAAGGCGATTGTCAGGTATCGGATAGGGCCGTAAAGAGGTTGAGCAAGGATTTTCAAAGGTCGCATTCTGCTTGATCGTCTGCCTCCGGAACCGTTCCGTCCCCGGAGGCAATGGCATTCTGTCCCCGCCGTGGAGTGTAGCCCGAATGGCCCCCGACCTTCCAAGTTGACTTCGGGCGCCTTCAGCCAGCTTCCTTATGCCCGCACCAGCAAAGTGTCCAGCTTGGTGAACGAGGTGCCCCACCCCTCACGGGTCATGTCCACCCATTCATCAGAGTCGAAGGGGCCCTGGGTGAGGTGAAGTCGCGTCCGACTGCCATCCAGTACCTCGAACTCGAGGCGCATTTCCAGCAAGAGCGTGATCCCGGCGTCGGGCTCTGCTTTCTGGGTGGCGACCAGCAGGGCGGGCGGGTCATAAGCGGTGATAACGGCGTCGATGGGTGATTCCTTCGCGGTGCCGTCCTCATCCCAGGTCATGACGAGCTGCCATACACCACCCACCCTGGGTTCGACGACAATCCGGTTGCGCGGCGAATCAACACCTACAGGCCCGAACCAGGCCGCGAGCTGATCGGGGTCCATGAAGGCCTCGAAGACGAGTTCGCGTGGGGCATCGAACTCGCGGGTCATGGTGAGAATGTGCTGTTCCGTGTTCATTGCTTGACTCCTGGATCCTTTGAATCGTGCTGAATCTTGCGTAAGTGGGCATCGAGGCGGATAAAGCTGGCATCCCAGAACCGCCTGTACTTGTCCATCCATTCAGTGGCTTCGCGCAGTGGTTCCACTTCCAATTTGGAAGACCTCCATTGTGCATTCCGGCTCCGGCTGATCAGCCCTGCGGTTTCCAGGACTTTGAGGTGCCGCGAGACCGCGGGAAGGCTGATGTCGAACGGTTCGGCAAGCTCGTTCACAGTGGCTTCACCCTCCGACAGCCGAGCCAGGATGGCCCTTCGGGTGGGGTCGGCCAGTGCCGAGAAGATGAGACTGAGCCGATCTGTGGACATCGTTGGCGCTTTCGTATTTAACCATTCGGCTAATTAGCTGGTGTGTTAAATATGCGACGCCGGACGGCGGCTGTCAAGAGATTCTTGCGACGCCCGCTCACATCATCTGCAGGAGGGTCACGCCAAAAAGGCGGCAAAGGTGAGCGAGCGTTTGTGGAAAAGGCGCCAAAGGTGCAGGGGCGTTTGTGGAAAAGGCGCCAAAGATGCAGGAGCGTTTGTGGAAAAGGCGCCAAAGGTGCAGGAGCGTTTGTGGGTGGGCCCTTAGGCTTTGGCGGCCTTGACGAAGGCACGCACCAGGTCGAGGTCCTTCACGCCGCGGGACGACTCCACGCCGCTGGACACGTCGACGCCCCAGGCTTCAGCTTCATGCGCTGCGGTACCAACGTTGGACGGGGTCAACCCACCAGCCAACAACCAACGGCGCCCACCCAGGCCCAGTTTCCGGACCGAGGAATAGTCCCAGGTCTCCCCCGAGCCGGGCACCGCGGCGTCGATCAGGAGCAGTTCCTCGCCCCATTCGTCGAACTCCCCCGGCGCGGCACCCATGGTGACGGCCCTGATCAGCCGCATGCCGGCGTCGTGCACAGTCTTGACGTCTTCCGGCGAGCGGCTTCCGTGCAGCTGGACCCATTCGAGACCGGCCTCGCGGGCGGTTGCGACGGCGTCGACGGCGGCCTCGTGGCGGAAAACTCCGACGGCGGCGACACCTTCCGGCACATGGATCAGCAAGTCTCGGGCACGATCGGGCGATACCTCGCGCGGGCTCTTCGTCAGCACGAAACCCACGGCATCTGTGCCGGACTCGACGGCGGCTTGCACGGACTCAGGCGTGCTCAAGCCACACACTTTAACGAACATTCCGCGCCTCCAGCCCTTTATCTCACTACGACGTTAGCAAGCGCCTCCGGGATTGTTGAACCGCGCCAAGGTTGCGCCGATGTTACGTGGGCGTTGCCCAGGCTAACGGCGGGCTCGGGCTAGGCTGGAGCATATGGAGATCATCCGTTTTGCCGAGCTCAGACCTGAACCGTGGCGCAACGGCGGCGGGGTGACCCGCGAACTGGCCAGCCATCCGAAAGCGGCATCCGCCCAGGACGGAGCGTGGGATTGGCGCGTGAGTATCGCCGACGTCGGATCGGCCGGCGATTTCTCGACGTTCCCGGGCATGGAGCGGGTGATCACGGTGATCGACGGCGAGTTGCTGCTGCTCACGGTGGACGGCGAAGAGCACCCGCTGGAAAAGTACCGGCCGTTCCGGTTCTCGGGCGAGGCGGACTCTTCCAGTGCGCTTCCTACGGGCGACATCCGGGACCTCAACGTGATCGCCCGGGCCGGCGAATTCAAGGGCTACACGTCCATCATCGAGCTCTCCAAGAAGCGCGCACACCCGGTGTTCGACGGGCAGATGGCCGTTCTGTTGGAGGGCAAGGCTTCTGTCACGCCTGGTGCTTCGGTCGCACCCGGTGCGGAGCCGGCGGAAACGGCGGAGCCAGCGGACAGCTCGGACGGTGAAGCCGCCGCGGTGCCGACCGTCGAGCCAGTCGAACTCAACCGCTACGACGCGGTAGTAGGTTCGGACACCCGCAGCCCGGAAATCCTGGGCCGTGGATTCCTGGCTGTCATCTCCATCGACCGCGTGGAGCATGCGCACTCCTAGGTCTGAGCACTGGACATAATGCCAACATGCGCATTCGCTGAGCCCACCACTGGACATGTCCCTCATGGTGTCCGCAATATGTCCACTCGCCGAGCCACACGTTGGACATGTCCATCATGTGAGGCTCGCCACGGGTGAGGCTCGCCACCAAAGCTGGCCACCCGACGTCGGGCTTGCTAGCCTCGAAGGAAGGCCCGCACAGGGACCTCCGGACGACGGTTCAGTACCCGGCACGCGACAAGACTGGCCAAAGGATCTGTCATGTCGTGGTTAATCCTCATCCTGTCCGGCGCGCTCGAGGCCGTCTGGGCCGCAGCTCTCCACCGTTCCAACGGCTTCCGCAAACCTCTGCCCTCCGCCCTCTTCGTCGTAACAGTGATTGCGAGCACCGCAGGCCTGGCCTTCGCGATGCAGTCCATCCCCACCGGAACCGCGTATGCGGTGTGGGTGGGAGTCGGCGTCGTTCTCACAGCGGCTTACGCAATGATCACCAAAGTCGAACGCCCGACGGCGGCCCGGCTGCTGCTGCTCTCTGGGATCGGTGTGTGCGTGGTCGGCTTGAAGGTAGTGGCGTAGCGATGGCAGCCAAGTTTGCATGGGCCATTTTGCTGGCTTCCGCCGTACTCGAAGCGGTGTGGGCGACGGCCCTCGGCCTGTCCGACGGATTCAGCCAAGCCGTCCCCACCGTGGTCTTCGCTGTGACTGCGACCCTCAGCATGATCGGCCTCGGCATCGCGGTGAAGCGCATTCCCCTCGGCACGGCCTACGCCGCCTGGGTGGGGATCGGGGCTGCGCTGACCGTCGGCTGGGCGATGGCAACCGGCGTCGAACCGGCCAGCCCGCTCAAGTTGCTGTTCATTGCCGGGATCGTGGGTTGCGCGGCCGGGCTGAAGGCCCTTCCCACTGAAGCGGTGGAAGTAGCCGAGCCGGCCCGGCCATAAGCACACGGCAAGCGGAATACTCCCCCGCCCCGCGGAGTTGCCAGCAATGAGACGAACACTCGGCGAAGGAGAACCACACCATGACCCCGGAAACCATGAACGTGCAACTCGGCGATGGCCTGACCGTGAGCCCCCTCGGCTTCGGCGGGATGGCGCTGACTCCCGTGTATGGCGAGGTGGACCCCGCCGAATCCCTCAAGACGCTGCACCACGCCGTGGATGCCGGCATCAGCTTCGTTGACACCGCTGACATTTACGGCGCCGGCGACAACGAGGAACTGATCGCGAAGCTCCTGAAGGACCGGCGCGACGAGATCCAGTTGGCCACTAAGTTCGGAATCGTGGGCAACCCGCGCGACGGCTATACCGATGTCCGCGGAGACGCCGCCTACGTGGCCGAAGCGGCGGAAGCGAGCCTCCGCCGCCTCGGCACCGACGTCATCGACCTCTACTACATGCACCGCCGTGACCTCCGCGTTCCGATTGTGGAAACCGTGGAGGCCATGGCGGAACTTGTCCGGGCAGGCAAGGTCCGGCACCTGGGCCTGTCAGAGGTGACAGCCGAGGAGCTGAGGGAAGCCAACGCCGTGCACCCGATCGCCGCCGTGCAGAGCGAGTGGTCCATCTGGAGCCGGGACGTTGAGCGCAACGTCGTCCCGACCGCGGCAGAGCTAGGTGTGGGCTTTGTACCGTATTCGCCGCTTGGCCGGGGGTTCCTGACCGGGACCGTTAGCGCCGAGCAACTTGGAGACAACGACTTCCGGCACCGCATCCCCCGATTTGCCGACGGAGCCCTCGACGCGAACCAAGCGGTTGTTGCCGCGGTTCGCTCCGTGGCCGCGGAGCTGTCCGAAAGCACTGGCCGGCATGCAACTCCCGCCCAGGTAGCTTTGGCCTGGCTTTTCGCCCAGGGCCGCCGCCTCCAGCTCAGCGTGGTCCCCATCCCCGGCACGCGCAAGGCGCACCGGATCGATGAAAACCTGGGCGCCTTGTCGCTTGAGTTGAGTGCCGCCCAACTGGACGCGCTCGACGGCGCCGCGGACGCCGTCGTCGGCTCACGGTCCGCGGATCCCACCTGGGTTTCGCAAGGCCGCGAATAGCCGGTTAGCCGCAGACTGCTTCCGTAGAGTGGACCAATGGACTCACTCATTCATTCACTGCGTGACATCACCGTCCGGAGAATCTCGGTCAGCGAGATGGACAACAACGTGTACTTGCTCACCGCCAAGGCAAGCGGCGCGCAGCTCCTGATCGATGCCGCGGACGACCTTCCGGCCATCCAACAGATGATCGAAGACTCGGCCGCGGACACCACCGCCACGCCGAAGCTGGCCCTGATCGCGACGACCCACCAGCACTGGGACCACGTCCGGGCGCTTCCCGGGTTGGTGGAAGCCACGGGCGCGAAGACCTCGGCCGGTGTGGACGACGCCAATGCGCTGCCGGTGCCCGTTGATGTGCAGCTGCATCATGGCGATGTGGGCAACTTCGACGGTTTCGACATCACCGCGGTGCACTTGCGCGGCCACACCCCGGGTTCAATTGCCTACGTGTACCGAGACCCGGAAGGGCCAACGCACATTTTCAGTGGCGACTCGTTGTTCCCCGGAGGCGTTGGCAACACCCAAGGCGATGCCTCGCGATTCACGTCGCTGTTGAACGACGTGACCGAACGGCTGTTCGAGGCATACCCGGACGACACCGTGGTGCATCCGGGCCATGGAGATCCGACGACACTCGGTGCAGAACGGCCACACCTTGCAGAATGGCGCGAGCGCGGCTGGTAGACCCCATCTGGACATGCCCATTCTTTGAGCCCACGAGTGGACATATCAGGAATATGTCCACTCCTTGCTACCCACGCTGAGCATGTCCTGCTGGGTACCTGGCGGGCGGACAATGCGCATGCCCATTCTTTGAACCTAGGAGTGGACATATCAGGAATATGTCCACTCCTTGCTACCCACGCTGAGCATGTCCAGTCCTTGTCGCCAAGGCTGGGCATGTCCCCCGGAGCGCCGGGAATGAAATTAGCGGCCGCGGCGCTCGTTCGACGCCGGAGCCGAGGCACGGCGCGGGCCGCTGCGGGCCGGACGGCCCGAACCCGAGTTGCCTGAACCGGAGCCGTACGAGCCACCGGAGTTGCCACCCGTGTTCGAGGACCAGACAGCCTTGTTGCCAGTGCTGCGCGTGGACGTGGCGGATTCCGTGCGCGGAGCCGACGCCGAGCGGTTAGCTCCAGAGGCACGCTGACCGGTCGCCGGACGACCGCTGCGACTACTCTGCGCACCCTGACCACGTGCACCCGGAACGTCATTGCGGTGAGTGGAGGCGGCGTTGCCGCGACCACGCGAGCTGCGGGCGACGTCGTCGTTCGCAGCAGCGCGGCGCTCCGCACGGTTGATGTCGGTGCGCACCGGCTCGGCCGAAACCTTGCCACGCCCACCGCGACCACCACGGCCACCCGCAGTGGGTGCAGCCTGGGTGGTGCGGCGGTTGCGCTTGCGCTGGGCGTTGGCACCGGTGGAGGTACCGCCGCCCGGCTGCTGGGTCTTCGCCGCGAGCAATGCCGCACGAGTGCGCGGGTCAACCTTGTCGGCGACCTCGCCCACCAGCTCGGCAACCAACGGGGAGTTGGCCGTGACGCGCTCGAACGAGACGTCGACGCCGGCGGCCTTCATGAGCTTCTTGACATCGGACTGCTGCTCGGGCAGCGTCAACGTGACCACGGTGCCGTCCGAACCTGCGCGGGCAGTACGGCCGGAGCGGTGCAGGTAAGCCTTGTGCTCTGTGGGCGGGTCCACGTGGATGACGAGTTCGACGTCGTCGACGTGCACGCCGCGGGCGGCGACGTCGGTGGCCACCAGGACCCGGACCTCGCCACTTGAGAACTCGGCGAGGTTGCGGTCGCGGGCGTTCTGCGACAGGTTGCCGTGGAGATCGACGGCGGGGATGCCGCAATCGGTCAGCGTCTTGGCGAGCTTGCGGGCGTGGTGCTTGGTCCGCATGAAGAGGACACGACGGCCGGCGCCGGAGGCAAGCTCCACGATCAGTTGCTTCTTGACGGTCTGGTCGTTGACCACCAGGACGTGGTGCTCCATGGTGGTGACCGCGGCCTGGGGGTCGTCCACGGAGTGGGTCAGCGGGTTGGACAGGTAACGGTTGACCAGCTTGTCAACACCGTTGTCCAGCGTCGCGGAGAAGAGCAGGCGCTGTCCCTGGGTGGGGGTCATGTCCATGAGCTTCTTGACCACGGGGAGGAAGCCGAGATCGGCCATGTGGTCGGCCTCGTCCAGCACGGTGATCTCGACGGCTTCGAGCGTGAGGATGCGCTGGCGGATGAGGTCCTCAAGGCGGCCCGGGCAGGCGATGACAATGTCGACGCCGGCGCGCAGCGCCTTTTCCTGGCGGGCCTGGGAGATACCGCCGTAGATGACCGTAGTGTTCAGGCCCATGGCCTTGGCCAGCGGCTCGATGGTGGCGTTGATCTGGGTGGCCAGCTCGCGGGTCGGTGCGAGGACCAGGCCCATCGGGCGGCCGGGCTTGCGGAAGTGCTTGGCTTCGCGCTCGGCGAGACGTGCCACGAGCGGGATAGCGAATGCGATGGTCTTACCGGAGCCGGTGCGGCCACGGCCCAGGACGTCGCGGCCTGCGAGCGTATCCGGAAGGGTCTTGACCTGAATGGGGAAAGCTTCTTCGATGCCATCTGCAGCGAGGGACTCGGCGATGGCCTTGGGCGTGCCAAGGGCAGCAAAAGTAGTCATGTGTTTCAAGGGTCTTTCTGGCGGTGTCCAACGGACATCGTCCCCCGACGCCGGTTGGGCCAAGGGTTCGCCGAGGAAAAAGTCAGTGATCGACCGGTGGGCAATAAGCCGTGGCCGGGACCAGAGAAAACGCGTTCATCGACGCAGGATGTGCCTCTCACATGAAAAAAGCCCACTAGCCAAATTTGGAACTAAGCGGGCATCACTGCACATCAAGTAAATCCATTCTAGCATCCGCGAACAGGCCGCCTTTCCACGGGGGCCTTTTCGCCGGCCGTTGCCTCACAGGGGCACGTCAAGGCAGGCTTGAGCCATGACGCACCAGCACGACGGCGGAGCCCACCTTCACAGCGAAACCCACGACGACGGCGGCGCAGCGCAGTTTTGGGACGAGGTGTACCGGGAAAAGGCGAAGAGGTGGAGCGGGAATCCCAACCCCCAGCTGATCGCGGAAGCCACAGGTTTGGCGCCTGGCACCGCGCTGGACCTCGGCTGCGGGGAGGGCGCGGACGCTATCTGGCTCGCCCAGCATGGCTGGACGGTGACCGCCCTGGATGTCTCCGCCGTCGCGCTTGAACGGGCAACAGCCCATGCCGCCGACGTCGGGCTACAGGACCGGATCATTTGGCTGCAACGGGACTTCGCCTCGTGGCACCCGGAAGAGGGCTTCGACCTGGTGTCTTCACAGTTCCTTCATTCGCCGATTCTTCCGTGGCGCGATTCCCTCGCCTCGGCTGCAGCATCCGTTGCTCCCGGCGGGGCTTTGCTGGTGGTGGGGCATCATCCGGATGGCCTGACTCCGTGGAGCGGGCACAAGGACATGAAGGACAAGTTCTTCACCCCTGAGGATCTGGTGGAGGCGCTCACGCGCGGCCCCGGCTCGTGGCGGATCAACGTCGCCGATTCCCGGGAACGCGTCGTCACCGGTCCGGAGGGCCAACAGGCCACCACCATCGACAGCGTGCTCCGGGCCACCCGAAGTCACTGAGAGCGCCGTCGCCCGCGGCGTCCCGCCGCGTCAGCGCGCCGTGACTGGCGGACCCAACGTCTCCAAGCAGGCATCCCTGGCCTTGGCCACGAGCAGTGAGTCAGACATGTCGGCGCTGTAAATGAGGCTGACCCTTGACACCGCGTTGCTGTCATCGATGTTGATGTACGCCAGTCCGGGGATGACAAAGGCGCGAAGGGACTCGGGAACAACAGCGATACCCAGATGGGCGGCTACCAGGCCAAGGATGGTGGGGAACTGGACTGCTTCCTGAACGATATCGAACTCCACGTCCACGGCATGGAAGAGCGCGGAAATGTGATCGAAAAGCCGCGAGATACGGCCCCTTGGGAATGCAATGAATTTTTCCCCCTTCAACTGTTCCAGCCGGACCGATTCGCGGGTGGCGAGCGGGTGATCGGTGGCAACAGCCACAATCAGCCGCTCATTCTGCAAGAGAGTCGCACTAATATCCGGGGCCGCTCCCACTTCCCTGGCGATCCCGACGTCCAGGGCTCCGGTGGCAATGAGCTCAATCTGCGAATCGGTTGTCTCCTCGCGCAACTCAAGGTCAATTCCGGGCCATCGTGAGCGGAGTTGCCGAACCACCGGAGGCACGGCCGAGATGGCGGCCGACGAGACGAAACCCAGCCGAAGCCGCCCTATTTCTCCTTCCCGCGCCTGCCGTAGGGCTGAAGTCATGGCTCCGTACTGGGCCAGAACTTTACGGGCATGTTTGAGGAGAAGTTCGCCGTCGGTGGTGAGCTGCACGTTTCGAGAGTTGCGCACGAATAGCTGGACTTTACATTCGTCTTCGAGCTTACGGATCTGCTGGCTCAGTGGCGGTTGGGCCATGTGCAGCCTTTCAGCCGCCCGGTTGAAGTGCAGCTCTTCCGCGACCGCGACGAAAAGTTCCAGACGTCGAAGATTCATAAATCAAGACTAAATGCATATCGATCATAGTCAAATGAATACTTCAATGAACGGGCTTGCCGGACTACCGTTGATCGTGAGGACAATCACAGATCTAGACGCGATAGAGGTTTACAGATGCCCGTAATAACCAAGACCGCCAGCAGCTATATCGATGGCATCTGGGTGGAAGGCGACGCCGAACTTGTGACCCGGTTCAATCCCGCGGCGCCGGACGAGGCGGTCACTACGTACCGCCAGGCCGGATCCGCACAGCTTGATCAGGCCATCCGGGCAGCCTCTGCCGCAGGCCCCGCGTGGGACTCGCTGGGCATCTTGGCTCGCGGAAAAGTCCTTTCCGCGGTGGCCGGGCTAATCCGTGAACGGGCCGAGGAGATTGCCCAAGCCATGACTGCCGAACACGGCAAGACACTCGCTGAATCCCGGGTGGAAGTCGAAGCTTCCGCCGACACCTTCGACTATCACGCCGGATCTTCACGGAACCCGATTGGCACCGAATACCCTTCCAGCAACCCCGACGAACGAATCATGACGATCCGCCGTCCGCTCGGGATTGTGGCTGTGATTACTCCGTGGAACTTCCCATTGCAGATCCCGGCGTGGAAAATCGCTCCGGCGCTGCTGCATGGCAATACCGTGGTGTGGAAATCTGCCAGCCACACCCCCGGCGTCTCCATTCTGCTCATGGAAATTCTTGCCTCCGCCGGGTTGCCGGCCGGCGTTGTCAACCTTTTGCTTGGCCCTGGCTCCCTCGGCTCCGAGCTAGTGTCCCATCCCAGGGTTGCCGGTGTGACCTTCACGGGCTCCGTTCCCGTTGGCCATCACATCCGCGAGATTGTCTGCGGCCGAGGCGCAAAACTCCAGATGGAGTTGGGAGGACACAACGCTGCGCTCGTCCTTCCAGACGCAGATGTCGAACTGGCCGCCACCAGCGTCGTCAACGCAGCCATGGGTTCGACGGGGCAAAAGTGCACCGCCACGCGTCGAGTGATCCTGGTAGGGGGCGGACACGAGGCATTTCTCGAGCGAGTGACAGGCATGGTCCGCGCCCTGGTCCTTGGCCCGGGCACTGACCCCGTAGTGCAAATCGGCCCCGCGGTATCCGGAGTGGCCCGCGACGAGATCATGGCTGCAATAGACCAAGCCGCCGCCGAAGGCGCCGAGATACTTGCCCAAGCCAAACTTCCCCTCGACGGAGGAAACTATGTTCCTCCCACCGTCTTGTCCGGACCCGATTCCCTGACAATATGCCGCGAAGAGGTCTTCGGCCCCGTTGTCACCATTCTCCGTGCAGGCACTCTCGCGGAGGCCATCGAGTTGGCGAATAGCACCCCATTCGGACTGACCGCCGCAGTTTTTACTAGTGACGAGCGGGCCGCCCGGCTCTGTGTGGCCAAGCTCGAAGCGGGTCTGGTCAAAGTCAATGCCCCCTCAACCGGTTCAGAGCTGCACGCGCCCTTCGGAGGCTTGAAAGACTCGACATTCGCCGGTCCTCGGGAACAGAACGCCGAGGCAGCGGCAGCCTTCTTCACCCACGAGAAAACCGCGTACCTGCGCCTGGCACCGGAGAGGGCATGATCATGACTCTCCAGGATGAGCGCATCACGAACGAATTGCGGCCACCGCACAAGGTACTGTCCGGCAACGACATGAATGGCGCCTGGGCTACCAGACACAGCTTTGCCCGCACGATGCTCCGCCGGGCGGCCGACCGGCGGTGGACTGTTAGAAAGGTCCACCTTGATTTCGATGGCCAAGGTCGTGGAACGGCCATCTACACACTAGATGCCGAAGGAACGCGGCTGAGCTTCATCGCATTTTCGCGCACCCTTGACGAAAGTGAGCGCACCGACCGGGTGATCGCCGAAGCCTGGGACGTCACGGCCGCACTCGTGGAGGGAGACCTCACTCCGGAACGTGAAGAGATCCTCCGCTGCAACGTGCCGATCCAAGAACGTGGACGGTTCGATGCCGACACGATCATCCTGACCCGGGCGAACCGCAGTGAGCGCTTCTTCGACTATGTCAGCGACTGCCTGGCACGAGGGCAGCAGCCCGACCCAGAGAAGATCGGTCCAAGCCCCTACTTGATCCGTAGTACGGCGTTCTACGGAAACGGGAAATTCGGACTCAAGGAATTCGCCGACATCCCGGACGACCATCCCTTGGCTGTCCCCTACAGGTCCCAGATGCTCGCTGCTTGGCTGCTTCGAGAACTCAGTATGGACATGGTCGAACACGTCGCCCGCGCCAAGGCGAGCGAAGCTGGCGGTCAGGCGGCAGGGCTTGACAAGTCATGGTCGCGGTACTTGGGACTGGGCAACGCCACGGGCCTGGGCATGGTCCCGTTCGTCATCAACCACCCTCGATACCTAGACGCTTGGTGCCGGCTGCGCGAGACCCCCCTCGCAACGAGTCTCTCCCGCACATATGCTCCGGAGCACGCAGATTTGAAGCGCGTCGCGGATCTACTGGACCAAGCGGACCGGCACCTCGCCGAAAAGAGCCAACTTAACACCGCACCCTTCCTGGATACCTCCCGGCTCCGGCCCCAACTGCGCATATTGCTGGCAGATCTTCGGTCATTCATCGGCTCGTCAGCAGCGCCAGAGCCAGTGCTCGCCCGCCTACACGAGAAAGCGTCGCAGCTTGGCACGGAAGCCAGGGGAATCTTCGCCTCCATAGCGATCGAACTTCGCTCCGATTTCGATGAAGAAGCGGAAGCACTACTGAAGGTGCCGGGTCTCGAACCGTTCGACGCCTCCATGCGGTGTGATGAACTTCAGCGCCTTTTGGACACAAACTACGGCTGGATCCATGGCTTTGACTTCACGGCCCCCGAGCGGACGGACTATTGCTGGTTTTCTTCCGAGGCCAACGAGGAGCCTCGTCGTGGACTACGGGCCGAGCAACACCCCGAAACAGTGGAACACTGCACAGACATCGCGCGTCGGATCAGTAACATGACATCCGACTTGGAGCGCTTTCCCGCCCACTCCAGTCTTGCGGAATTCCTGAGGGCGTATCCGCACCATCGGTTCGCTGCAGCGCGCGCACAGCAAACGCGAGATCACCTCTACGCCGAGCTTCAAGACAACCTCCTGGATTCACAATTCCTCCCTTTGAGCACCCAGCGTTTCCAGTTGGCCACCTATGGAATGAACAACTTCAGTCCCCAATCAACTGACTGGCTACGAGTCACACTGTTCAGCGGAGCCCCACGGGTAGCAGACATTAATCATGGAGACGCCGATGACCTGCTCTTCCCTCTAGCCCCAGAAGGGTCTCAGCCATGAGCCTTCACGAGCAAGCCACCGTTGTTGACGGGCTCCAGATCAGCAATTGGAGCCGCCCCGTCCTGGAAGAACTACGGACTGGAGGTGTCAGCGCCGTCAACGCCACGTGCGCGGTATGGGAAAACGCCGCGGACACGCTGAGGTCTATCGGCCAATGGCTCGAACTCGTCAACCAAAATCCTGACCTCGTCTTCCTGGCCACGAACAGCGCCGATATTGACATCGCTAAAAACCAAAACAGGATCGCCGTGTTCCTTGGCTTCCAAAACACCAGCCCGTTCGAGGACGACTACCGTTACGTTGAAGTTTTCCACCGGCTTGGAGTCCGGATAGCCCAGCTGACTTATAACAACCAAAATCTCGTCGGAGGCGGATGCTTCGAGACCGAAGACACTGGCTTGACCCGCTACGGTCGGGTGATCGTCGAGGAGATGAACCGTGTAGGCATGCTGATAGACCTCTCCCACGTCGGATACCGGACCAGCCGGGATGCCATCGATACATCTTCGAGCCCCGTCGCCATCACCCACTCCAATCCGCTCTGGTTTTTCGACACCCCTCGCAACAAACCTGATGACGTGATCCAGGCACTCGTTGACCGCGGCGGTGTCATCGGCTGCTGCCTCTACCCCACAGTCAGCGGTGGACAACACGTCACTGTAGGGAGTTTCTGCGCAATGGTCTCAGCCATGGTGGATCAATATGGGCCCTCGCACATCGGAATCGGCAGTGACTGCGTCCGCGGTTGGGAACACGAGTTCGTCGGCTGGCTGCGGAACGGCCGATGGCAACCAACACACCCGCAGGACTCGCCCATCTGGCCCCAATGGCCGGCGTGGTTCAACGGCCCGTCAGACTTCCCTCGGCTGACGGACGGGCTCGTCGCCGCCGGCCTCGGCGATCAAACCATTTCGGCAGTTCTTGGTGGGAACTGGAGCCGCCTATTCCGCGAAGTCATGGATACGAAAAAGGAACCAGCACATGTCTGATAGCCCCGCCGCGGCCCGACCCGAAACTTTCGTTCTCATACAGCCTCGGGAAATAAAGGAAGCGATCTTCCGTGCCCTCTGTTCGGTCGGAGCAGACCCCTTCGAAGCGCAGGAAGGCGCCCTCGCGGTCCTTCGTGCTGAGGCATACGATCACGTTGGGCTGAATCTGGTGCCGCAACTTTTGGAACCGGCGTGGGCTAGTAGCCAGCTCCCTTCCAGGGTCGCATCGATCGAGCGGGCCGGCATGCGGGTCCAGGAACTCAGATGTCCCGGGCAACCCGCGTTGCGGACGATGATTGAACTGATCGAACTTGCGTGCGACGGCCTAGACGAGCGCACCTCAATTGCCTATACCGTCGGGCCTTGCCTCCCCGGCCAGCTGTGGAACGAAATCCTGCTCCGCCAGAGCGCAAGGCTGCAGCGCCGGATGGTCATGGTCAACGTCGAGGCTACCCCTGGCTCGGAAATCGCTATCCAGACGTCTGTACGCAGCGTGGACACCGCGACCGTGACCGTCGGGTCGGGCCTTTCCTCCGCCATTGCTGCCGCAATCCCGGCGGACCTACTGACCCCTGGCGTCACCCTCATCGCCATCCTGCAAGATCCCGTTCAAACCGGAACAGCACTGCAGCCTGTTCCTCCCAAACCCGTGAAAGTGCGAGAAGAAGAATGGATGAAAGTCACCCTGTCCGCCCGGAAGTTCCTGGTGCCGGACTCATGAGTACCATCACTCTGGCCCAGTTCACCGATGGCAAAGCCCGCCCCTATGCGGCATCGGCCACAGTCAACGGCATTGTCTTCATCTGTGGCCAGGTGCCAACGCGTCCCGACGGGTCTTGTTCCCCAGGGATCACAGGGCAGGTCATGCAGGCTTTCGACAACCTCGAACTAGCCCTCGCCGCTGCCCAATCCAACCTGTCCAGTCTCGTCAAACTCACCGTCTATCTGGCGGACTTGGACGAATTTGAAGAATACAACGCCGCCTACCTCACCCGGCTCAGCGGCCACTCCCTGCCTCCGCGGACAACCGTACAAGTAGCCCGGTTCCGAGGCGAGAAACGCATCGAGATCGATGCAATCGCAGCCGTCACAGCGTAACCGTCCAGCGGTCACGGATCTATTGGGTTATCAACGTAGCTTTCCCTCTGTTCAGATCGGATCCATCATGCTCTCTCCAGCCCCAGCCCCGACCTCTCAAATGACCATCGATTCAGCGCCACTGAATTCCTTCCATAAGCGATTGACCCTTTTCAGCTCAGGAGGGCCCTTCCTCGACGGATACATCCTGGCCATCATTGGTATCGCCCTGGTGCAAATCATCCCCAGCTGGCATATGAACGACTGGTGGAACGGCCTCATCGGGGCCTCGGCCTTGATCGGGGTCTTCCTCGGCGGTCTTGTCTTCGGAAACATCACCGACAAAATCGGCCGCAAACTCATGTACACCATCGACCTGGTCGCGATCATCGTGTTTTCGATCGCCCAGTTCTTCGTCCAGGAGCCCTGGCAGCTTTTTGTCCTTCGGCTCCTCATCGGAATTGCGGTCGGGGCCGACTACCCGATTGCCACCGCGCTCGTCGCGGAATTCGTGCCCAAGAACTGGCGGGCTCGCCTCTTGGGCGGCTTGAACGCCATGTGGTTTGTCGGCGCAACAGTTGCGGCATTTGTCGGGTACTGGCTTTTGTCCCTCGAGGGCGGCTGGCGCTGGATGCTTCTTTCTTCCGCAGTACCCGCCGTGCTGATCCTCATCGCCCGTGCAACCATTCCGGAATCCCCTCACTGGCTGGTCGGTAAAGGACGCCATGAGGAAGCACTGAACATATTGCGCAAGACGATTGGCGACGGGGCCACCCTGGACGGGATCACGGCCCATGACCCCAACGCGGCCAAACTCAGCACCAAAAAGGCCTTCGGCCTTGTCCTCAGCGGCGGTTATCTGTACCGGGTCATCTTCATCTCCATCTTCTGGACGTGCACCATCGTCACCCTGTTCTCCATCTACGCCTTCGGTCCACAGATCCTGGCACTCTTCAATCTCCAGTCCGGCGATGAAGCGAACATCGGATACGGGTTGATAAATCTTTTCTTCCTCGTTGGCAACATCGTTGCCCTCCTGGTTGTAGACAAGCTGGGCCGGCGGCCAGTACTGATCTGGGGATTCGTCCTGTCAGGTGTAGGCCTGATGTTCTTGGCGGTCTTCCCCAACGCTCCACTCGCATTGATCGCGCTCGCGTTCGCTTTCTACGCAATCTTCAACGGTGGCCCATCCATCCTTGAGTGGATCTACCCCAACGAGCTGTTTCCGACCAAGGTCCGGGCCACCGCTGTGGGCCTGTGCACCGGCACCAGCCGCGTCGGTGCCGCAGTCGGAACCTTTGCCACTCCCCTGGCGCTGACTCACTTGGGACTCGCGGGCACAATGTGGATTGCCGCGGGAATCGCCCTCATTGGAGCAGCCGCCAGCTACTTCATGGCCCCCGAAACCAAGGGCCAGAACCTTGAGGAGGCTGCGGCGCTCCAGGCCTAGAAATGCCGACCTGAAAAGACCAGCAGCTGCGGTGGCAGCCTCCCTCATCCGGGCGGCTGCCGCCCCCGTCACCTCCCCGTGACGGTGAGAAAAATCAAAGCCCTTCCGTTGAGGAGCTTAGGCCCGCACGTCGTCCGCTTCGTCGGCGGGGCGCGCCTCGGCGGACCTTGCACCTTCCGCGCTTTCCGCTCCCAAAGGCCGCCCGCCGGCAACGCGCGGCGCAATGATGAGTCCGACGACGGCGATCCCCGCCGTCAGTGCGAAGACCCCGGCGAAAGTGGCCGCCGTCGTCGTGAGCGCGCTGAAGACGAGTCCCGTCACGGCGAGCGAGAGGGCGCCTCCCAGGGAATCGGCGATGGACATTGCCGAACTGTTGAAGCCCTGGTCCTCTGGCTTGGAGAGAGCCAGGGTCATGACGCTCAGGCGCGGGTACATCAGGCCCATGCCGGCTCCCGCGAAGAGCCAACCGGCAATCGCCACGCCGGCGGGCCAGGCGAACACTGTAGTCACGAGGACAACGGCGATCGCACCGAGCACCAACACCGAACCGATCCGGACCGCCAGGGCATTGCCAAGCCGGGAACCCAGCCGCCCTTGGACGCCGGAGGCCCCCGCCCAGGCGAGCGCCGATCCGGTCAAGGCGAGCCCGGCGAACGCTGGCGTGAAGGAGTATCGATCCGTGAGAAGGTACGGCACGTAGACCTCGGCGCCGAAGAAGGCCGCGGAGGCGAATCCGCGCATCAGGATGACGCTCGGCAGTCCGCGGCCCGCTCGGAGCGTCCCGCGGGGGACCAAAGGCCGCACCGACAGCATCGCGATGAAGAGCGCGACGGCGGCGATCACCCAACCCACCGCAGGCACCTGTCCGGACAGGTTCAGGCCGAGGACCGCAAGGGCCGCGAGCGCAGCCCATCCCATGCGGCCGAACGACCAGGGAACGTCTTTGGCTTCGGACTTTGGAGTGTGTGTGGCGGCTCCGTCGGAGCCTTCCGTCGATCGCATGCCCCGCATGGCGGGCAGGATCATAGCCAACGCCGGAACCACCAGGCCCACGACGCCCAGGAAAACCCAGTGCCAGCTGCTCAACTGGGCGACGACGCCAGCGGCGAAAGGACCGATCATCGATGGAATGACCCAGGCCGCCGAGAACGCTGCAAAGACCTGGGCGTGCAGCCTGGCGGGGTAGACCCTGGCAATCACCACGTAGAGCGCGACTGTCATGGCCCCGCCGCCAAGGCCTTGGACGAGCCGGCCAGCCACGAGCATCGGCATGGAAACCGCGGTACCAGCGATGAGCAGTCCTGCTGCGAACAGGGCCACGGAAGCGTACAACGGGGCAGCCGGACCGCGTCGGTCCGCCCAGTTCCCTGCTACTACCATCCCGATCACGCCCGTGGCGAGAGGCCCGGCGAAGGCCAACGCGTAGAGCCCGGCGCCATTCAGTTCACGGCTGACCAGCGGCATGATGGTGGTCACCGCCATCGATTCGAAGGCGGCAAGGAACACCAGGGCGCATGAACCTACCGTGGCCAAAAGGTAGGGGCGTTGGAGTATGCCCGCTGATGCGTCGTCGCTTGTCATCATCCCAGCCTAGAAGCCCAAACGAGTTTGGGGCCACGAACCCAACGCACGACGCACCTGACTCACTGCCGGGCAGACCCGCCGATGGTGAGTCACGCCGTCGTCGTCCATTCCATTGCGGGGAGCAACTCACCTGCGGCGGTGGGTACGACGGCGCCGGTCGCAGTCGAGTCTGGGTTCAGCATCCAGCCGACCCGCTTGGCCGTGCTCAGCATCACGACGCTTTCTACCAGTTCAATCCTGGGAATGCGCTGCTGGATGGCGAGTTCCATCTCCATGACCTCGGCCAGCGAACGCAGCCACATAATAATCACAAAGTTAGTGCTCCCCGTGGTGGAGGCCGTGAACCTGACGTTCCTGACGGCCCGTAGCTCCGCGGCCGCGGCCTCGTGCTGGCCTGCTGGAACATTCGCGAACCACTGGCACGTGATGGGATACCCCGAGAATTGCTGGGCGATTTCGCAGCGGAAGGACAGCATCCGGCTCGCGAGCACCCGGCCCAACTGCCGCTGGACCGTGGCGGGGTGACGCCCCAGGGCGCGTGCGATCTCCGCGGCGGATGCCCTTCCATCCCGGGCGAGGAAGGGAAGGAGGGCCATGTGGCTCTCCGGCAGCGGGGTGACCACTGCGTACGGGTCAGACGGATTAGCCGCTTCCGGCCCGGCAAGGGCACGCAGCGCCTGTTGCTCCGCCCGGCTCAGCAGGTTGAGCCGCCACGCATAGCCACTCGTATGGATCCGCGTGCAGAGCGAGGTCCGGTACTTGGTGAGCCCCCGGATTTCCTTGAGCTGGGGCAAGAGCCGGGTGCTGAACTCGCCCAGGTCTTGGGTGATCACAGTCAGCATGAGGTCCCGGTTGCTGGCGGCTTCCTCAACCGTGATGACTTCCGGAATCGCCGCGAGCGCGGCTGTGACCTCGGGCCGGCGATGCATTTCGCAATCCACATCCAACAGGGCAAGGCAGGCATTCTTGGGATCGCCCATGAGGTGCGCGGTGGTCCAGGCAGCTCCGGACTCGCGCAAGCGGTCCCATCTGGAGGCCAACGTGGTGGCATGGACGTCCAGGACGGCGGCGGCGTCGGACCAACTGATCCGCGGCGAGATCTGGAGGGCATTGATCAACCGGAGGTCCTCTTCACTGAGCTCCATGAGCGATCGCCTCCTTAGCAGTGCATGAATCCTGTTAATTCTGGCATGCGCCTGAATTTTTTCAGGGGTTTTGAAGATTGTGAGGCCAATCACTCCACAATAGCTATAGCTACCTACCAAACGTTCAGGAAACAGGAGAACACATGTCGATCGCCGCAGACGCCAAAGAGATGCAGGGAGAAATCGCGCGGTTCCGCCACGAACTCCACCAGGAGCCGGAAATCGGCCTGGACCTCCCTCGCACCCAGGAAAAGGTGCTCAAGGCGCTCGACGGACTCCCGTACGAAATCACCCTTGGTGAGAGCACGACGTCGGTCACTGCTGTGTTGCGCGGCGGCGCCCCGCACGCTTCAGCGCAGAAGCCAGCGGTGTTGCTCCGCGCGGACATGGACGGCCTTCCCGTCCAGGAGCGCACCGGCGTCGAGTTCTCGTCGAAGATCGATGGCGCCATGCACGCCTGCGGCCACGACCTCCACACCTCCATGCTCGCCGGAGCCGCCACCCTGCTGGCCGAACGGCGCCATCAGCTGGCCGGCGACGTCGTCCTGATGTTCCAGCCGGGCGAGGAAGGCTTCGACGGGGCCGGCCACATGATCCGCGAAGGCATCCTGGACGCTGCGGGCCGACGCGTTGACGCCGCCTACGGGATGCACGTGTTCTCCTCCCTGGAACCGTACGGCCAGTTCTGCACCAAGCCGGGTGTGATGATGAGTGCCTCGGACGGGCTCTTCGTCACCGTGCTGGGTGCTGGCGGGCACGGTTCAGCACCCCACGCGGCCAAGGACCCCGTCACGGCCGCTGCCGAAATGGTGACCGCGCTGCAGACCATGATCACGCGGCAATTCAACATGTTCGATCCAGTAGTCCTCACCGTTGGCGTGCTGCAGGCCGGGACCAAGCGGAATGTCATTCCCGAATCCGCCCGCTTCGAAGCCACCATCCGCACCTTCTCGGAAGCCTCCCGCGACCGGATGATGACCGCGATTCCGCAGCTCCTCAAGGGCATCGCCGCAGGCCATGGCTTGGAAGTGGATGTCGACTACCGCGGCGAATACCCCATGACTGTCACCGACGAGGACGAGACGCACACTGCCGAGAACGTCATCTCGGGCATGTTCGGCGATTCCCGGCTCTCGCGCTGGGCCACGCCGATGAGCGGCTCGGAAGATTTTTCCCGGGTCCTGGCCGAAGTGCCTGGAACCTTCGTAGGCCTCAGCGCCGTACCCCAGGGTGTAGACCACACCACCTCACCGTTCAACCACTCCCCCTACGCCACCTTCGACGACGGTGTCCTGTCCGACGGTGCGGCGCTCTACGCAGAGCTCGCGGTCTCCCGCATCGCCACCCTCGCCGCCAGCAACTAACAACCACCACCCCAGCCACTTGGAGCAAGACATGACCGCCACCGTAGGCGCTTCAGCCACAGTTCAGGTTCACAAGTCCCACCTGCGGACCCTCATCGGCACCGGCATCGGCAACGCCGTCGAATGGTACGACTGGGCAATCTACGCCACGTTCTCGCCCTTCATCGCCAGTGCCCTCTTCAGCAGTGCCGACCCCACGTCGGCGGTCCTCTCCACACTGGCGATCTTCGCCGTCGGATTCGTGGCCCGCCCGTTCGGTGGCTTCGTCTTTGGTTGGATCGGCGACAGGATCGGCCGCAAGACGTCCATGACAATCGCGGTCGGCCTGGCCGCCTTCGGAAGCCTGCTGATCGGCATCGCTCCCACGTTCCAAGCTGTCGGGGCCCTGGCCTCTGTCATGCTCCTGGTGGCCCGCCTCATCCAAGGCCTCGCCCACGGTGGCGAGCTGCCGTCGTCGCAAACATACCTGTCCGAAATGGCTCCCAAAGAAAAGCGCGGTTTCTGGTCCACGCTCATCTACACCTCCGGAACCGCCGGCATCCTTGCCGGAACCTTGCTGGGCGCCATCCTGACCGGGGTGCTGAGCAAGGCTGACATGAACTCCTGGGGCTGGCGCGTCCCGTTCCTGGTGGGCGGCGCCCTGGGCATCTACGCCTTGGTCATGCGGGCCAAGATGAAGGAAACCGAAGCGTTCGAAGCCGAAGCGCCGAAGGAAAAGCGCGAGCCGATGTGGCCCCAGATCGTCAAATACCGCAAGCAAGCCCTGCAGGTGATCGGGCTGACCGTCGGCCTTACCGTTGTCTACTACATCTGGGGCGTCGTGGCGCCGAGCTACGCGGCAACCACCCTCAAGATGGACCGCGGAGAAGCCCTGTGGGCCGGAGTCATCGCCAACATCGCGTTCATCGCCTCACTCCCGTTCTGGGGCAAGCTGTCCGACCGCATCGGCCGCAAGCCCGTGCTGATCGTGAGCTCTGCCGGTGCCGCCCTGCTGCACTTCCCCATGACGTGGCTCCTGAAGGACTCCCCTTGGCAGCTGGCCGTTTCGATGTCTGTGATGTTGTTCTTCATTGCCGGCAGCGCCTCGATTGTCCCGGCCGTGTACGCCGAGCTCTTCCCGACCAAGATCCGCACCGTGGGCGTCGGCGTCCCGTACTCCATCTGCGTTGCCGCATTTGGCGGGACGGCCCCGTACCTGCAGACCTGGCTCGGCAGCATCGGCCAAGCCAACCTGTTCAACGTGTACGCCGTGATCCTGCTGGCCATCGGAATCGCGTTCGCCTTCATGATCCCGGAAACCAAGGGCAAGGACCTGACCCACTAACTCCCCCGTTCGGACCCAACTAACTCGCAGTTAATGTCGTTTAGAGGCCTGAAAACGACAACAACTGCGAGTCAGTTGGGTTAAAGCTGCGCGGCGATCTGTCGGGAGGCGGCTTCCGCGAGGCGCTTCGCGAAACCCTCCCCCTCGCCCACTACCTCGTCCACGGCACCGTCTTCGAGGAGTGTGCGCGCTCCGATCCGTTGCCGTTCGCTCAACGCGGCCGCCCGGGACGTGTCCCCATGCACGATCATGCTGGCACCCTCCGGCGGCAGCGGCGCAAGCCAGGCGTGCTCGGCCGCCACCGTGCGGCGGGCAGCCGCGAGGGCAAGCGCCCCGCCACCGGTCCCCTCACCGAGGAGCACGGCAACGCTTGGCACGGTGAGTTCAAGCATCCCCGCAATGCAATCCGCGATCCCACCCGCGATTGCTGATTCCTCTGCACGGACTGAAAGCTCGGCGCCCGGAGTATCCACCACCGTCACGAGCGGCAGCCCCAGCTCCTCGGCGAGGCGCATGCCCCGGCGAGCCTGGGCCAACCCGGCAGTATCGAGGACACTCCCCGCCCGCTGGGCGGCACGGTCCTGGCCAACGACGACGACGGGCCGGCCTTCCAGCTCAGCCAGCACGACGGCGGTGCTCGCCGAAGTTGCCCCGCGGCCCGTGCCGTGCAAACGCACGAGGCGGCCGAACCCGCCGTCGAGCAATTCGCTCAGGCCGGGACGCCCGGCGTCGCGAGTCCGCAAGACCGAATCCCAAGCGCTATGGCCGTTGGGCGCGGCGTCGCCTTCCGGGGCCGGTAGCGCCCGGGCGCCTTCCCAGGACCCCTTGCCCGCAAGAATGCCAAGCACCTCAGCGGCAAGGTTCCTGAATCCCTGCACATCCACGACGGCATCGACCGTTCCATGGGCGAGGAGGTGCTCACTCCGCTGGACGCCCTCGGGAAACTCCTGCCCGGTGAGTCCGGCGTAGACCTTGGGACCCAGGAAGCCAACGAGCCCACCCGGCTCCGCCGCCGTGAGATGCCCCAACGATCCCCAGGAGGCGAAGACTCCGCCCGTGGTCGGGTGCCGGAGGTAGGCCAAGTAAGGCAGTCCGAGCGTCTTGAAGGCCGTGAGCGCCTCCGTGATCCGCACCATCTGCAGGAAGGCGAGGGTGCCTTCCTGCATGCGGGTTCCGCCTGAGGCGGGAGCGGCAACGAGGGGCAGCCGACGACGGCCGGCCTCTTCGATTGCTGCGATGATCCGCTCTGCGGCGGCCCGGCCGATCGAGCCGCCAAGGAAGGCGAACTCGCTGGCCAGGACCGCCACGGGCTGTCCATCCAGCGTTCCCTCGCCCGTAAGTACGGACTCGTCGGTACCGCTGCGCTCCCGGGCCCGGGCCAGGTCCGCGAGGTATGCGGCGTCTGCCCCCGGCGGAGCCGAGACCGGACGGTCCCAACTGCGGAAACTTCCGGCGTCGAGAAGCTGGTTGAGCAGCTCTGCCCCGCTAAGGCGGCGCTGCCGCGTTCCAACGGAGCCCGACTCCGAAGGCCGGGCGGCCTCAGTCACCGCCGTCATGACGACCCCGAGCCGAGCAACGCGGCATCATCAAGCCATGCCCGCACGGCGTCGTCGTGCTCTCCGAGCCTCGGCGGGGCAGAGTGCCGCAACCTGGTGGTCTCGGTGCCGTCCGGCTGGAAGAAACGCAGCGGCGATCCCGGGACCTCGATAGGTCCAAGCGTGGGGTGCTGAAGTTCGAGCGCGAGGTGCTGGCTGCGGGTTTGTTCCCAGGCAAAGACCTCGTCGAGGGAACGGACCCGGCCTCCCGGCACCCCGGCCGCTTCGAGCCGCGCAAGCAGCTCCTCGGCGTCGGACACTGAGAACGCGGCTTCGATCGTTTCGATCAGCTCGGCCCTGTGGGCCACCCGGGACTGGTTGTCCTGCCAGCGCCCGTCCTCGGTGCTGAGGCCGAACTCCGCCGCGAAACGGCGCCACAGGCTTTCGGATCCCACCGCAATCTGCACCGCGCCGCCGGCACAGCGGAACAGTCCGTAGGGGGCGATCGAGGGATGGTGGTTGCCTTGGGCCTGCGGCACTTCGCCACCCACGGTCCAGCGCGTGCCCTGGAAAGCGAGCACGCTGACGATCGAGGACAGCAGGGACGTGCGCACCACTTGGCCGCGGCCCGTCCGCTCGCGTTCCAAGAGGGCGGCCAGCACACCGTAGGCGCCGTGGATTCCTGCCAGAACATCGCCGATCGGCACGCCGACCCGCTGCGGGTCTTCCGGTCCTGAGCCGGTCAGGGACATCAGCCCGGCTTCGCCCTGGGCAATCTGGTCGTATCCCGCACGGTGCCCCTCGGGTCCGTCGTGGCCGAATCCACTGATGGCGAGCACCACCAGTCTCGGATTCAACTCCTCGAGGCTCGCAGGATCAAAGCCGAGCCGGTCCAGCGTTCCCGGGCGGAAGTTCTCCACGAGCACATCGGCCCGGCGCACCAGTTCCCGCAGGGCGGCTTTGCCTTCCGCTGCTTTGAGGTCCAGCCGAATGGACTCCTTGTTCCGGTTGCACGAAAGGAAGTACGTGGACTCCCGGCCCTCGCGAGTGTCGACGAAGGGCGGTCCCCAACCACGGGTATCGTCCCCGCCGTCGGGATTCTCCACTTTGATGACGCGGGCGCCGAGGTCGCCGAGCATCATGCCGGCGTGGGGACCGGCAAGGGCACGGGAGAGGTCGACGACGAGCTTGCCGGCGAGCGGACCTTCGTGCTCCTGCTTGTGGTTGGGGAATGCCTGCTGCGTCATGCTTCGATACCCACGGTGGTGTGTACCGGCTGCTGCTCGGGCGAGGATTGCCCGACGCCGGCTGCTCCCCCGGCGACCGCCTGCGGATTGCGACGACGGCGGATAAGCTCCGCGACGGCCAGTACCGCAAGGTTCGGGGCGAGGGCGATGAGGCCCGAATCGATGCCGCCCGTGGGGATGTTGCCGAAGGTAATGACGGCTACCGTGAGCGTGCCGACAATAATCCCCAGATTGACCGGCACGGCACCGATGCGGACTTTGCGTCCGATCGCGATGGCCACGGCGGGAGCGAGTTGCGTGAGGCCGCCGTACGTGAGCAGCAGGAGCGCGCCGATGTCCGATTTCGCGAGGCCGAAAGCCAGTGCCAGTCCGACGGCGATAGCGACCACCACGTGGTTGATCCGGAAGCGCAGCTTGGGGTTCTTTACGGACAGCAGGTTGTTCGAGACAAGCGAAGAGATGCCCATGGCAATTGCGCCTGCCGGGACCATGGCGGCCGCGGCCCCACCGATCGCGATCACAGCGATCAGTGGCTCTGGCAGGGTGTGCTGGGCGATGCCCAAGAGGACAAAGTTTCCCTTGGTCTTGGGGTCGAGGACCAAAGTAGCCGCGATTCCGGCAGTGATCGGAATGAGCAGCAGGAACTGGTAGACGGCAAGCCATTTGACGTTGTCCCGAAGCACAGCGCCGCTCTTCGCGGCGAGGACCGGCGGCCACAAGTGCGGGAAGGTGTTGAGACCGGCGCCGATGCTGGTCACGATCACCGAGGTCACCCAGAAGGTGGCGTCGAAGCCCGGACGGCTGATGGTGAGGTAGCTCGGAGCGGTGTCCATCACCTTCGCGAAAATGTCCGGGATACCGCCGATGCCTGCCACCACACCTGCCAGTACGATCACTAGGGCGGCGAGCATGGCGAAGTCCTTGAAGACCGCCACCTTGGCGAGTCCGCGGATACCCGCCCAGATGACGAAGACGACCACCAGCACGCTCGCCACGGCCATGCTGTAGCCACGGGCCGATTCGCTGCCGGTCGCGAGCTGGACGATCAAGCCGAGTCCGGTGATCTGCAGTTGCAGGTACGGGATGAGGAAGACGGCGCCCACCACGGCCACGGTCTTGCCTAGGGCCTTGCTATTGAAACGGTCCTGGAAAAAATCCGCCATGGTCAGGTAACCCCTGTTCGCGCCGAGCTGGCGCTGGCGGGGAACAACGAAGTACTGGACGATGCAGTTGATGGTCAGATAGGCAACGGCGAAGAGCGCGGCAACGCCGCCACCGAAGGCGATTCCGGCGAGGCCCAGGAAGCTGAAGGTGGTGAGGGACTCCCCTGCTTGGAGGAACCAGCTGGTCCAGCGGGGCAAATCCCGTTTGCCGACTGTCCAGGTGGAGAGTTCGGTCTGGCGTCGGCGGCCCGCGACGCCGAGTGCGCCGATTCCGACAATTCCGATGATGATGGCGACTGTAAGCATCAGTGGGCCTCTGTCTCGTTCGTGGTGGTGGCTCCGCTAGTTGTCGCAGCGCCTGCCAAGGCGCTTTGCTCGGCTTCAAGACGATCGAGTTCGGCACCGCCTTCGCGGAGGTAAGTGTGCTCGATAATCTGCAAGGCAACGATCGTGGCGACGATCATGAGCGCCATCCAGACGATCGCCGAGGGGAGGCCCAGCCATAGGGTGGGTGTGGAAACGAAGGGCAGGAATGGAGTGATGACCATGCCGACGATGGGGATGGAGGCAATGGTCAATCTCTTGGGGGATGCCAGGGTAGTGCTCATAGAACTGCAGCTCCTTGGGGGCGAACGGATGAGCAAGAGGAGATCTTCTCGAAGGCGGAGGCCAGGCGGAGGAGGCGGGCGTCGCTGCCGCGTGCCCCCACCATCTGGAGGCCTACGGGAAGTCCGGCCGGGGTGAATCCGGCCGGAACCGACAGGGCGGGAAGGCCAAGCGGGGTGAACAGGTACGGGGCACGCATCCAGTCGAGATAGGTCTGGAGCTGGTGCCCCTCGATCTCGGTGGGGTATTCGAGATCGACGTCGAACGGGACAACCTGGGACGCGGGGGCGATCACCAGGTCGTAACGCTCAAAGAATTCGGCCGCCTTTCGGATCAAGCGGGTCATGCCTTCCTCGGCGCGGACTACGTCGCGGCCACTCAGCAGGCTGCCTTCGCGGATGTTGCCAGTCAGGAAATGGTTGAAGGCATCAGGTTCCGCGGCAAGCTGCTCGCCCCACATCGAGTCGAAAGCGGCGGCGCGCAGCACGCGGAACACTCGCTCGGAACCGTCGAGGTCCGGGCAATCCAGTTCGACGTGAGCACCGAGTGCTGCGAGGGCCGCGGCCTGGGGCTCAATGACGTCGAGAACCTCGCGGTCCACCGGGATCCGTCCGCCGAGGGTCGGTGCGAAGGCAATGCGAAGACCGGCGAAATCCGCAGGAGACGGCTCGGTGGCGGGGCTTCCCGCCTCAGGCAGGAACACGGAGTGGGGATCATCAGACGAAGCTCCGGTCATGGCCGAAAACAACAGCGCAGCGTCGGCGGCAGTACGGCCCATGGGTCCTGCCACGCCCAGCGGGAAGAAGACATTGTTGCCGTCCGTGTTGGGGACCATGCCGGGCGTTGGGCGAAGACCGACCACATTGCAGAACGACGCCGGGTTGCGGAGGGAACCGCCCATGTCGCTGCCGTCGGCGATCGGTTGGAAACCTGCGGCGAGGGCGGCCGCCGCGCCACCGCTGCTGCCGCCGGCGGATTTGCCCGGGTCATAGGGGTTGCGCGTTGCGCCGAACACGCGGTTGAAGGTGTGCGATCCCGCTGCGAACTCGGGGACGTTGGTCTTGCCCACACGGATGGCGCCAGCATCGAGGATGCGCTGGACGTGCAGATCATTTTCCGCAGGAACGTAGTCCCCGAATTGAGGGTGGCCGAAGGTGGTGCGCATCCCCGCGGTATTCGCGGTGTCCTTGAAGCTGATGGGCAGGCCGTGGAGTGGCCCCACCGGCTCCCCGGCCACAATCTTTCGATCGGCTTCCGCTGCGGCCGCCTTGGCACCCTCCTCGTCGAGGGTCACTACGGCGTTGATCAACGGGTTGAGCTTGTCGATCTGTTCGAGGTGCGCCTCGAGGACCTCCGCGGCGGACACCTCCCGGGAGCGCAGGAGCCCGGCGAGCTCCACTGCTCCACGGTAAATCAAATCGTTTGTCATGATTCATATAGCCTTCATCTAGTTTCTTTTTGAGTCACTTCTCTGGCTCAAGTGGAATTAATGAACCACGATAGTGCGATGAATCACATTTGACTAGGGGGGTGCGCAAGATTTCTTCGCGCGGGCGGAACCCGGTTCAGGGCAGCAGGGAGCTCAGCCAGGTCGTGAGAAGCCCAGGGGAGGTTGGTGAAGCCTCAGTCGCGGGCAGTTGTGCGCACGCCACCGCGCTTGTAAGACCGCACCACGAGCGAGCTGCGGACAGCGTGGGCACGTGCGGCCCATGGTGATGAGGTGAGGAAATCTCGCAGTTCGTTCAAGCTCGCGAGGGTGACGTTGGCCATGAGCTGGAATTCGCCCATTGCCATGACCGCGTAGCGGACCCCGGGCGCTTCAGAGAGCAGACGGCCCACCTCGACGGCGTCGGACGGGGCGGTGCGCACCCAGACCACGGCTTCGACCGGAAGGCCGATGTCCACGGGCTCAACGATCGCCCGGACACTCAGCGTGCCCTCTTCGAGAAGGGCGTTGAGCCGCCGGCGCACGGCCGGGGCGGAAAGCCCCACGGCTTCGCCCAACTCGGCGACCGGAACACGGCCATCAGCCACGAGGATCCGCACGAGGTTCGAGTCGACGTCGTCGAGCATTCCGCTCGCGCTCGGACGCGACGGCGGAGGCGGCACCTCCTGGAGCGCGGCAGTTTCCTCTGCGGTGACCGGACCGGGATGCCATTCGGCCACGGTGCGGAAGTACTCCATGACGGGCGAGGCACTCACTTGCACCACGCCGTCGAGGGCTGGCAGCTCCTCCAGCACAAGGCTTGAGAGGCGTCCCGGGCGGGCCTGCACCTCAAACAGGAGACGGGTGGGGCCGGTCAGCGCATACACGAAAATGGCGTCCGGGTCGCGCGAAAGCTCCTCCGCGATGCCGGCCAGGCGCGCGGGCTCACAGTGGACTTCCACAAGGTGGGTGGGACCGAGGGTCACCAGGCCTGCCACGCGCACGATGCTCGAATCCAGCAGTGCGATGCCACGGCGGGTCACGGTGCTGAATGGCTCGCCCAAGACTTCGGCGATACGCCTCCAGGAGGCGCGGCCGTTGACCTGGAGGGCGCCGACAATCCGCCGATCGAGCCTGTCCAGCTCGCGCGAGGGTGCCAGCATGACCATGTACCCGATTATGCCGCCTCGCCGGGCGAATCCTGTCCCGCGCCGCGGCTTTCCCTAGTCAACGTAGCGGTTGCGTCCTGCACGGAAACCGAAGAAGGCAGCCAATGAACCCACCACGAGGAACAGGATGCCGGCCGTCGCGAAGCCACCGGTACTTTGGTGCAACTGGCCGACCATCAGGGTTCCCGTGGAGCCCAGGCCATAGCCTACGCCCTGCATCATGCCCGAAAGGTGCGCCGCGGTGTGGGAATCACGGGTTCGCAGCATGATCATGGTCAACGCCACGGCCGTGAGGCTCCCTTGACCCAGGCCCAGCAGCCCGGTCCATACCCAGACCAGTTCCGTGGGGCCGAAGATGCTCAAGGCGAAGCCGCCGCCTGTCATGACCGCCACCACGGCGTTGATGACGCGCTGATCCTTGAAACGCGCCGCTAGCCCCGGCGCAAGGAATGAGCCCAGCATCTGCAGCACGATCGACACGGACACGATCAAGCCGGCCGTCCCGCCGTCGATCCCGCGATCACGCAGAATCGGCGCCAGCCAGGCAAACACACTGAAGGACATCATCGCCTGCAACACCATAAAGATGGTGACCTGCCAGGCGACGGCGGAACGCCACACGTTCGCACCGCCGTCGGCGGCGTTGTGCCGGACGGGATGCTGACGAAGGGCCGGCGGCAAGAAAAGCAAAAGTACGACGGCGGCGGGCAGCGCCCAGAACCACAGCGCCGAAGTCCAGTGCCCGGCAGCCGTGAACACGGGGTACGTGAAACCGGCGCCCAGCGCGGCAGACGCGCAAATCGCGGTCGTGTACAGCCCGCCCATGAGCCCGAGCCGGTGCGGGAAATCGCGTTTGACCACCCCTGGCAGCAGCACGTTGCACAGCGCTATCGCCGCGCCACACGCAGCCGTTCCGGCAAGCAGGGCCGGCAGGTGCCCGGCACCGGCGAGGTCCACCGGACGCAACAGCAGGCCGGCGGTCAACACGGCCATCGCCCCGAGCAACACCCGTTCGGCACCAAAACGGCGCGCCAGAATCGGGGCGAGCGGCGCGAAAACACCCAGCAAGGTCACCGGCACAGTGGTGAGAACCACCACCGCCCAACCCGGCAGTCCCGCGTCGGCGATAACTTCCGGAAGGACAGCCGAAAAGCTCGAGAACACCGTCCGTAAGTTCAGGCCAATAAGCACCAGGCAGACCCCCAGGAAAGCGAGTCCCCGGCGAGTCTTGACCTGCGTGGGTTCGGCCGCAGGTACCTCGTCGATCTCGGCGTCGACGAGGATCTCGGGGACGCCGGAACGCGGCCTGGTGTTCTTGGGAGCGCTTGAAGCGGGGGTCACCAACCCATTCTGGCAGTTTGTCCACATACGCCGACCCTGCCTCGGGGCTTTGGCCCTACGACGGTATTCTGGAGGAGATGAGTGAAACCCCAGAATCCCCCGAAACACCGCAGTCCTCGCGCCCCGTGACCCCCGGCAGCCAAGCCTCCTTCGGCACCTATGGTGGCCGGCCGGTCAGCTTTGTTCGCCGCGGAACGCGCCTTCAGGGCCGCCGCCAGGCAGCATGGGAAGAGCACTCCGACCGCTGGGCCATCCAGGTTCCGCGGCACGTCGCCAACACATCGGTACACCCGGATTACGTATTCGACGCCGAAGCCGAGTTTGGGCGCAGGGCGCCGCTGATCGTTGAAATCGGTTCGGGCCTCGGCGACGCTGTGTGCCATGCGGCCGAGGAAAATCCGGACAAGGATTTCCTCGCCGTTGAGGTCTACACTCCTGGACTGGCCAATACCATGATCAAGATCAACAGCCGCGGGCTCAGCAACGTCCGCGTGGTGGAGGCCAACGCCCCCGAGGTCCTGGCCACCATGCTCCCCGAGGGCTCGGTCAGCGAGCTCTGGGTCTTTTTCCCGGACCCGTGGCACAAGTCCCGGCACCACAAGCGCCGCCTCATCCAGCCGGCGTTCGCCGAACTCGCAGCACGGTCCCTCGAGAAGGGCGGCCTATGGCGGATCGCCACCGACTGGTCCAACTACGCAATCCACGTCCGCGAGGTCCTCGCCGGCTCCACCGAGTTTGAAAACCTGCACGACGGCGAGCGGACCGGTGCGGACAGCCCCCTCACCCAGGTGTGGGAATCCGGCGTCGAGTCCATGGTGGGCGGGGCACCCGTCAAGGAAGGCCGGGCACCGGTCAGCACAGAGCACACCGGGCCCAATGAGGGAGTGGACCACGTGGGCGGATGGGCCCCGCGTTTCGATGGCCGGATCCGCACAAGCTTCGAAAACAAGGCCCACGAGGCCGGACGCATGATCTTCGACCTCAGCTATCGCAGGATCTAGCCACACGATTTGGGGGAATCATGAGCCGGCAGCCGTCAAACAGTCTGGGCGAATGAATGCCCGGCGCATTACAGGCATCATCGGCCCGTCGAACATGGCCCTGAATATCGCCGGCACCGCGCAATCGCCTCCATACCGCGTACCTTCGACCGCAAGCACGGCGATAGTTAGTCGAGTCCGCCGCTGCCGGCCCGGTTCTGAACCTCTCAACCCAGCGCTTGCTCGCCGTCAACCCACTAGGCTGTGGCGCCTAACGGTTGCCACGCGCGACCGGCGCCGACAGTGTCCGCGCCGGCCTCAAAGAACAGGGCGACGGTGACCGCGCCGGGATCGAGCACCCCTCGCGCGAGTTCGCCCACGTAGGAGGCCCTGCCCCGGGCGGCGATGAGGTCGGCGGTGGACTCGGCACCGGCCCGGGCAGCCAGGGCTGCTTCCAGGAGGCCCTCGCCCAGAGTGCTGCCGCGCTTGGCGCCCGCGGTGAGGGCAACGGATGCTGGTTCCAGTGCGTCGATCATTGTGTTGTCACCGACCCGGGCGCCGCCGAGTTTCTGGATGGTCGACAGGCCCGCGGCGATGCCTTGGGCGATGTCAGTGACGGCTGCCGCGTCATTCTTGGTGCCTTTGGCGATGTCGCGGAACCACATCCCGAACAGCGGTCCGCTGGTGCCACCGGTGGCCATGAAACCACGGCTTGCTGCTTCGAACACGGTGGTGCAGGTCGCCTCCATGGCGGGCGGCAAACGCTCTTGTGTGCGTTCCAGGGCGGAGGCGATGTTCACGCCGAAGTCGCCGTCACCGGCGAGGCGGTCCAGCTCTGTCAGGTAGGCCTGAGTCAAGGCGAATCGTTCGCTGAACGCGGTGAACCACGCCAGTGCAGTACTGCCGTCGATGAGGTTGGTCATTGTGTTCCCTTCGGTTTGTTGTGTTGTTACCAAGAGAGGGCCGGTGTGCGGACTGCGTCGTCCCACAGGCTGATCAGTTCGTCATCGGCGACGGTCAGGGTGACGGAGAGGCCGTGCATGTTCAGGGAAGACACGTACGTGCCGACCAAGGAACGCGCGATGCTGATGCCACGACCGTTCAGAACGTTGTGTACGTTGCGGGCCGCGATGGACAGCTCGAGCTGGTAGGCTCCGCCGAGGCCGTTCACGATTGCAATCACCGCCTGGCCGCGCTTGACCTGCAGGCTGGAAACCAGCGGGATCACGAGCTGTTCGACCAGGTCGTCGGCGGGTGCATAGGCGATGCGGCCGGTGCCGCGTTCGCCGTGGATGCCCACCCCGAATTCCACCTCGTGTGGTTCCAGCTCAAACGCTGCAGCGGAGTCCCCTGGGTGCGCACCCGCATCCAAGGCGATCGCCAAGCTGCGGGAACGCGCTACGACGTCGCGGCCGCGTGTGGCGATCGTGGAAGCACTGGCGCCCCGCTCGGCAAGGGCGCCGCATACCTTCTCGACGGTGACCACTGCGGCGGTGCCGCGGCGTCCGGGGCCGTCGTTGCCGTTGTCGGAGGCGAGGTCGTCGTCAACCAGGACCTGCTCTACAGGGACGCCGTCGTCATCGGCCAAGGATGCGGCGATCTGGAAGTTGAGTACGTCACCGGTGTAGTTCTTGATGATCTGCACGACACCTGCGCCGGTGTTGGCGAGCTTGGTACCCGCATGCACTTGGTCTGCGGTGGGGCTGGCAAACACTGCGCCGCAGACAGCGACGTCGAGCATCCCCCTCCCGACGAATCCGGCGTGCAGTGGCTCGTGGCCGGAGCCTCCGCCTGAGACAAGTCCGGCTTTGCCGGGGGTCAGGGTTTTGCGGGAGATCAGGTTGTGTTCGTTGTTGAACGTCACCAACTCCGGATAGGTCAGGGCGAAACCGTCCAGTGCTTCGTCGATGACGCGGTGGGGGTTGTTAATGATGTGTCGACGCACGGCTGTGGGCATGGAAGTACTCCGGTTCTGTAATTGGGACAGCGGAAAGAGAGGGACGAAAGCGTTGGGGAAGGAGGCTAGGAAAGCTCACCGAACCCTTGGAGGACGAGCTGCTTTACGGCGTTCACGGCCCGACTGGCGTCGGGGCCGTTGGCATCAATGCGGAGCTGATCGTTCTTGCTCGCCGCGAGGGAAAGCAGACCGATCACACTGGATGCGCTGACCGGTCCTCGCCCGGCGGTGGTGTTTGTCAGTTCGATGTCGGCACTGAACTCCCCGGCCGTCTGCACGAGTAGTGCTGCCGGGCGGGTGTGCAGGCCCATCGGATTGATCAGACGTTCCTCTGCGCTGGCGGCGGGGTTCTCCGGATCGGTGTCTTCCACGACTGAAGCGCCCGGTCCAGTGACGGTCTGCGCCTTCTTTGCGCTGAGGGCGTTGCTCGCTTCAGCGGCAATGTCGGCCAGCGAACTGCCTGCCGCTGCGCCGACCACGGCCGCCGTAGTTGCTTCGACGAACGGGCCGTCGCTGATCAAGGCCTGGTAGGTGCTGCTGCGAATCTCCAAGGCCAGGGATGAGCTGAGGATCGCTGATCCCAGGTCCGTGATCACGAGCACGCCCTCAGTAGTGGCGAGGTCATCGATTGCGGACGCGATTGCTGTCGCGTCGGTGCCGAATCCTCCGGCCGCGCCCGCGGCGATCCGGATAGGAGGTTGCGCGCCGTGAACCATTTGCAGGGCAAGTTCCATCGCGGCGTTTGCGAGGGCTTCACTGTGTGAGACGAGCACGATGCCGATCATGCGGTTCCTTCCCCGATGCTGGCGGCCAGCGCTGCAACCAGGATGGCTGCTGACGCGGCTCCCGGATCGATATGTCCGGCGCTGCGCTCACCGAGGTAGGACGCCCGGCCTTTGCGTGCGACGAGCGGTTTGGTGGAGTCCCGGCCGGTCGTCGCCGCAGCGGCGGCGGCCGCAATTGAGCCCTGCAGTTGCCGGCCGTCAGCCAGGGACTGGGACAGTGCAGTGACGGCCGGTTCGAGGGCATCAATCATGGTCTTGTCGCCGACCGTTGCGTGTCCTCGTGCAATGACGCCGTTCACGCCGGCATGCAGTGCGTTCTCCAATTCAGATCCGTTCAATTGCACGTCTGAGGGGCTGTTTCGCGCCATTTCAAGGAAGAAGGTGCCGTACAAGGACCCGCTGGCTCCGCCGACGGTGGACACCAGGGTTATGCCGACGGCCTTGAGGAGTTCCTGTACGGTGCCTGTCGTCCCGCCATCGAGCTTGGCCACCACTGCGGCTGTGCCGCGAACCATGTTGGTCCCGTGGTCGGCATCTCCGATCGCCGAGTCCAGCTCGGTCAACCAGTCTGCCTGTGTCGTGATGTCGAACGCGAAGCGGTGCAGCCACTGCTGTAGCGCATCGATCGTGAGTGCTTCTGACATGTCAATCGTTCCAGCGGAGGGCGGGGGTGTTCACTGGAGCGTCCCAGAGGTCGAGAATTTCGTTGTCTGCACCGACAAGAGTCAGGGAGCAGCCCCGCATGTCGAGGCTGGTAACGTAATTGCCGACCAATGAACGGGCTATCGTGATGTTGCGCTCGTTGAGGCGGGCGGAGACCTCGGCGAACATTGCGTAGAGTTCGATCAGCGGGGTTCCTCCCAGGCCGGTCAGCAGAGCGATGACCGGTTTGCCGCTGAAGTCATAGTCAGTGGTGATCGACTCGACCAACGCGTGGGACAGTTCCGCGGCCGACATCACCGGTACGCGCTTACGTCCTGGCTCGCCGTGGATACCGACGCCGAGTTCCATCTCGTCCTCGGGGAGATCGAAGCTGGGTTTACCTACGGCAGGAACGGTGCAGCTTGTAAGCGCCGCTCCCATGGAACGTCCGGCGTCGGCGACCCGTTTGGCGAGCACATGCACCTTCTCAAGCGACCAGCCTCGGGCCGCGGCGGCGCCGGCAACTTTTTCCAGTATCAGCGTGGTGCCGACACCGCGTCGGCCCGCTGTCCAGGTGGAGTCCTCTACTGCGACGTCGTCGGCGACGACAACCGAGGCGACCTCGATTCCCTGCTCCCGGGCGAGTTCAGCCGCCATTTCAAAGTTGAGCAGGTCGCCGGTGTAGTTTTTCACTACGAACAGCACTCCTGCCCCGCTGTCGACTCCGGTTGCGGCAGCGAGAATCTGGTCAGGCGTCGGTGATGTGAAGATCTCACCGGCGCACGCGGCATCCAGCATCCCGGCGCCGACGAACCCGCTGTGCAGCGGTTCATGGCCCGAGCCACCTCCGGAGACCAGCGCGACGCGTCCCTCCCGTGGCGCGGTGCTGAAAACGATGCGGTTCTCGAAATCGACTGACAGTTGGTCGTGCGCGGCGGCGACACCGCGCAGTGCGTCCGCCAGCAGGGTCTGCGGGGAGTTGATCAGCTTCTTCATGCCCGGGTTTCCTGTTCGGTCAGTGCCTCGGTGAGCGAGGTGCGGTCAGCTTGCGTGCGCGAGATGAGCCCAAACAATGCTCCCGCGGCGATGCCCGCGGCGAGTTCGGCGGCAACATAAACAGGCCACTGCTCCCAGTGAACGGTTCCGCCCATCAGGAACTGTACGAGCATCGGCCCTGTGGTCCTCGCCGGGTTGATCGATGCCCCCGTGGCGGGCGCAACAGGGATGATTGCGGCGAACACGATGAATCCGATGACAATCCCGGCAAAGCCCGGTGCGGCCTTGCGATGGATCACGCCGAACACCGTGAAGACCAGCAAAAAAGTGCCGATGAATTCAGCGGTGAAGGCCTGCCAAACGGGGATGTCGCCATACGCGGCCACTCCGAGGCCCAGTTCGCTGGCGCGCTGGCCGAGTACTCCGATGATGGCGAATGAGCCTGCAACAGCGCCCAGCACCTGGGCTGCGAGGTATCCCGGCACATCGCGCCACGGGAACTTTCCTGTTGCGGCAAGCGCCACTGTCACAGCTGGGTTGATGTGATTTCCGGATATGTAACCGAAGACGTAGACGGTGCCAATGACAACTGCGCCAAACGACAGTGAGATGACGCCCAGCTCGGAGCCGGTGAACGGCGCATTGCCGCGGGCCATGGCGAGGGCGGGCACGGATCCTACGCCTACGAAGACGAGGAACGCGGTCCCGAGGAACTCGGCAGCAAGCCGCTGCCACATGCTGTTTTCGTCCATAACGAAGTTCTCCTTTGAACGGCTGGATGATATTAGACGACCTATGTATTCGACATTGTCGATTCAAGTTCGTTATTATCGAATAATGCCGTTTAGGGTTCCCGACTGTCAAGGGGCTAAATTAACTTGTTGGCCCGACAAGGCAACCGATGATGCGAGAGTGGTGGAGCTGTGATCCAGTCGATTGACCGAGCGGCCAAAATCCTCGGGCTCCTTCAAGGCGCAAGACGCCTTGGAATCTCCGAACTGGCCGCCGCATTGAAGCTTCCGCCTTCCACAGTCCACGGACTCGTGAAATCGCTACAGGCACACGGGCTGGTCGCCCAGGAAAGCTCCGGAAACCGCTACATGCTCGGGCCCACGCTGTTGAAACTTTCGAGCGTCTACCTCGACACCCTTGACGTCCGGGCTCGCGCGATGCGGTGGATGCACGAGTTGTCTCGCCGGACCGGCTACGCGACGCGACTGGGCGTGAACCTTCTCGGCGAGGTTTTGATCATTCACCACGACCGCCGCCCCGACGGCACGGAGCAAATGCCGGAAACAGGACTCAACCTGCCCGCCCACGCCTCTGCTCTCGGAAAAGTACTACTCGCCTACAACGCCGAGCTCGAAAATGACGTGCTCAGCAAGCCACTGGCCGAATTTACCGGCGAAACGATTACCAACCCCGCTGTCCTCAGATCCCAGCTTGAGGAAGTGCGCAAGAACGCGCTCGGGTTGGAATACGAGGAGGCGGTGATTGGCGAGGCTTCTATCGCGGCCCCCGTCTACGATGAAAGCGGGACCGTCATCGCCGTTTTGTCGGTAGTGCTCCCCGCGAGCGAGTGGCCGGCAAGCGAGGCCATCGTCCGCGAACTTCGCGACGCCGCGTGGACAATTTCACGGGAACTCGGAGCTTCCGTATGGTCCTCCCAAGGTGTCCGCTAAGCTAGGCCCGGGCAAGAGGGCCGTCGAGGAATCCACGACAGTTGCGACAGCCACTCTTTGCGTGCCGCACAGGCACCGGATACCATGTGAGACGTGTTGACCCTGGCACCTGAAGGCCGTAAGCTGCTGCGCGTTGAACAGCGCAACAAAGCCGTCCCGGTCGAACGCAAGCCCGAGTGGATCAAGGCCAAGGTCCAGATGGGCCCGGAATTCGTGGGCCTGAAGAACCTCGTGAAAAAGGAAGGCCTGCACACCGTCTGCGAGGAAGCCGGCTGCCCGAACATCTTCGAGTGCTGGGAAGACAAGGAAGCAACCTTCCTGATCGGCGGCTCCGAATGCACCCGACGCTGCGACTTCTGCCAGATCGACACCGGCAAACCCTCCCCCGTGGACATGTTCGAACCCACCAAGGTCGCCCGCTCCGTCCAGTCCATGGCCCTGCGCTACGCCACCGTGACCGGCGTCGCCCGCGACGACCTGGAGGACGAAGGCGTCTGGCTCTACGCCGAAACCGTCCGCAAGATCCACGAACTGAACCCCGGCACCGGCGTGGAACTGCTCATCCCGGACTTCTCCGGCAAACCCGAACACATCACCGCGATCTGCGACTCCGCCCCGGAGGTGTTCGCGCACAACGTCGAGACCGTGCCCCGGATCTTCAAGCGCATCCGCCCCGCGTTCCGCTACGACCGCTCCCTGGACGTCATCACCCAGGGCCGGAACGCCGGCATGGTCACCAAATCCAACCTGATCCTGGGCATGGGCGAAACCCGCGCCGAAATCTCCGAAGCCCTTACCGAGCTGCACGCCGCCGGCTGCGACCTGATCACCATCACCCAGTACCTGCGCCCCTCCGAACGGCACCTGCCCGTGGACCGCTGGGTCAAACCCCAGGAATTCGTGGACCTGCAGCACGAGGCCGAGGACATCGGCTTCCTCGGCGTCATGTCCGGCCCCCTGGTCCGCTCCTCCTACCGCGCCGGACGCCTCTGGGCCACCGCGATGCGCAAGAAAGGCCGCGACATCCCCGCCCACCTGGCCCACATCGCCGAGGGCATCCAGGACTCCGGCACCACCCGCCAGGAAGCCAGCACCCTCCTCGCACACCACGCT
>NZ_JBFTQF010000015.1:0-210785 GCF_056398865.1 Arthrobacter sp. 01T419 | reverse complement strand
CCGCTACATCCTGCAGGCCCGCGACCGCGGGCTGGGGGTCATCTTCATCACGCACAACCCGCACCACGCCTTCCCCGTGGGTGACCGGTTCCTGCTGCTCAAGCGCGGCAAGTCGATCGGCTACTACGACAAGAAAGACATCACCCTGGACGAACTCACCGCCCAGATGGCCGGCGGCGCCGAGCTCGCGGAACTCGCCCACGAACTCGAACAGCTCGGCGGACACACGGAGGCCCTCAAGGAAGTCCAGGCCGAAGTCGCCGGGGTAGCCGACGCTGCCGACTCCGCTGACACTTCCGACGCTTCGAGGGAAAACAGCCCGAGGCACGCCTAGCGCGCAGGGAGACAGCGCGGACGGGAGACGGGGGTCCGCCGGAAGTCCGGACGGGCCCCGCTCGCCGTGCCACCGCGGGAACGTTAACGAAGCAGATGGGAAGACAGCATGCCGATCCGGGTTGGCGTTATCGGCGCCGGTGTTATGGGCGCAGACCACATCAGGAACCTCTCCACCACCATCAGCGGGGCCGAAGTCACCTTCGTGGCAGACCTCGACGCCGGACGGGCGGCAGCCGCGGCGCCGCCGTCCGCACGCATCACCACCGATCCTTCCGAGCTGATCAACTCCAGCGAGGTTGACGCCGTCGTCGTCGCTTCCCATGACTCCACCCATGCGGGACTAGTGCTGGAATGCTTCGAAGCGATGACCCCGGTACTGTGCGAAAAACCGCTGGCGCCCACGCTCCTGGAAAGCCGCGAAGTAGTGGAGGCCGAAGCCGACCTTTTGGCCGCAACGGGTGCCCGGCTGCTGTCGATGGGCTTCATGAGGCGGTTCGACCCCGGCTATGTCGCCCTTCGCGAATCCACCCGGGCACGCATCCAAGGCGAGCCTTTGCAGGTGCACTGCACTAGCCGGACAGCATCCGCGGGACCGGGCGCGAGCTCGGAATCCGCCATCACCAATTCGGCCATCCACGAGCTCGACATCATTCCTTGGCTGCTGGACTCACCCATCACTGAGGTGTCGTGGCAAGCGGGGCGGAGTTCCCGGCATAGCACCGGTGACCTGAGGGACCCCGCCTTCATGCTCTTGCGCGCTGCTGACGGCACCCTGGCCACCCTCGAACTCTTCCTCAATGCGCAGTACGGCTACACCACCCAGTGCGAGGTCGTATCAGAGTTCGGGACCACAGCGCTTCCGGAACCGGCCGCCCTCGACGTCCGGCAGGAAGGGAGGCGCAGTTCCGAAATCCCTGCAGACTGGCGTCCACGCTTCGCCGACGCTTACCGCTTGCAACTTCAGGCCTGGATTTCAGCCCTCGAAAAGGGGGAGCCTGCGCCGCTCGCCACGGGGGAGGATGGCCTCCGGGCATCGCAGCTTGCACAAGCCATGATCCGTTCGCTCCACAGCGACGGAGCCTACACGAAGGTGATCTACTGATGGTTGCATCCGGTCTGCCAGCATCTGGGCTTGCGATATCCGGCCTGCCGGGGTCCCGCGTGCCGGATTCCCGTGACGCTCCCGCGCTGCGCTGGGGCATCATGGGTCCGGGGTGGATTGCCGAAAAGTTCACGGAATCTGTGCAGGCCTACTCACGGCAGATGATCGCCGCCGTCGGCTCCCGCTCTTTGGACCGGTCGAAGGCATTCGCGGACGCTTTCGGCGTCCCCGCCGCCTATGGGAGCTACGAAGAGCTGGCCGCGGCTCCGGATATAGACATCGTGTACGTGTGCACGCCGCACAACTTCCACCACGCGGCTGCCGTGCTGGCCATCGACGCCGGCAAACACGTCCTGATCGAGAAACCGATCGGGCTCAACGCGGCGCAGGCGCAGGACATCACCACGCGGGCCGAGGCGGCTGGCGTTTTCGCCGCCGAGGCGATGTGGAGCTTCTTCCTTCCGAAGTTCGACGTGATCCGGCAAGTGCTCGACGCCGGGATGCTGGGTACCGTGACAACGGTCCTGGCGGAATACGGCGAGCGCTTCGAGCGCAACCACCGCATCTTCGATCCTGAATTGGCCGGAGGACCGCTGCTGGACCTGGGCACCTACCCGCTGGCCCTCATCACCGAAGTCCTGGGGGCGCCGGAACGCTTGAGCGCTTTCGGCCAGCACCACGAATCGGGTGTCAACGCGCAGCTCTCCGCGATCATGCAATTCCCCGGCGGAAGCCAGGCCGTGATGAATACGCACCTGCATAATTTCACTCCCACCGCGGCAACGATCGTCGGGTCCGAGGCCACGTTGACCATCGACGGCCCCTTCAACATGCCCGGCGGTTTCGAGATCCGGTTCCCGGACGGTACGCGACTTCGACATGACGAGGCTGCGGGCGGGCATTTGGAAGGCTTGCACTACGAAGCCGCAGCGGTGGCCCGCGCCATCGCTGCCGGTGAGATGGAAACCCAACAGCGGCCCCTGGCCTCCTCCATCCGGACGATGGACGTTGCCGATGAAATCCGCCGCCAAGTGGGCATTGAATTCCCGGGCGAAGGCAACGCGCCTGCCTGAGCAATTTTTGTTGTACTGACTATCGAAAGGACGGGCCCATGGCCTACATCGCACAGCATTCAGCCAAGCTCCCCACCCCCGTGCGGCTGGGGCTCATCGGCTCCGGCTGGATGGGAGCGTTCCACGGCGAAAGCATAGCCCGCCGGGTTCCCGGTGCGGTCCTGGCCGCTGTCGCCGATCCCAATGTGGACTCGGCAGCGTCGGTGGCAGCCCGGCTCGGAACGACGAAGGTCACGGCTGACGCCGCGGACATCATGGCCGATCCGGACATCGACGCAGTGATCATCGCCAGCCCGGCACGGTTCCATGCATCCTTGATTGCCCAGGCCGCTGCCGCCGGCAAGCACGTGTTTTGCGAGAAGCCTGCGGCCCAGAGCCTCGAAGAGCTAGACGCCGCGCTCCTTGCCATCGAAGCGGCAGGGGTACATTTCCAGATTGGCTTCAACCGCCGCTACGCCACCGACTTCCAAGCGGCCAAGAAGGATCTGGCCGAAGGAATTGTGGGAGTACCCCAACTCTTGCGCTCGTTGACGAGGGATCCGGGCACCGGGAGCATCGGACATGCGGCCAAGGTTCCGGCCTGGACGATCTTCCTGGAAACCCTCATCCACGACTTCGACACCCTGAACTGGTTCAACGAAGGCGCCGAGCCAGTGGAGGTCTACGCTGTCGCTGATGCCCTGGTGGAACCGAGCCTGCGTGACCAGGGATTCCTGGATACCGCCGTGGTCACCATCCGCTACAGCAATGGAGCCTTGGCGGTGGCCGAAGCAAACTTCAGCGCACTCTACGGCTACGACGTGAGGGGCGAAGTGTTCGGCTCCAAGGGCATGGTGCAGGCCGGGCGGCCTACTGAAACTGCTGCCGTGCGATACACAGCGGAAGGCCTTTCCGCCGAGACTCCGCGGCTCAATGTAGAGCTGTTCCGCGATGCCTACACCGAGGAACTCGTGGACTTCGCGGCGGCAGTCCGCGCGCGCCGCGATGGCACGCAGCCGCCGTCGGGCGCTTTCACCCTTACGCCGGGAGCCGCTGACGCCCGGCGCGCCCTCGCCATGGCGTTGGCCTGCATCGAGTCGGTCCAGCAAGGCGCCCCGGTGGCCGTACCCGCCGTGTCGAGCGACAGCAAGGCCGGTGTCTGATGCGGCTGGCTGTTTGCGCGGAAATGGTTTTTACGGAGCTGCCGTTCACCGAAAGGGTGCGGCGGATCCACGAAGCCGGATTCGACGTCGAACTCTGGGACTCGAGGAACAAGGACATCGCGGCTCTCAAGGCGAGTGGCGCGGTCTTTTCCTCCATGACCGGATACACCTCCGGGAGCCTGGTGGACCCGGACACGGCCGATGAGGTGGTGAGGACGGCCGAAACGCTCATTACGACCGCGTTGGAACTCGGCGTCAGCCGCATGGTGGTGCACTCAGCGGAGCTGATCGACGGGCAAGCGGCCCGCCCTGTCTACCGCTCCAACGGGAGCATGTGGATCACGGGGGCCCGGACCTTGGAGCGCCTTGGCGAGCTCGGGGAAAAGCACGGACTGACGTTCTGCCTCGAAAACCTCAACACCGTGCTGGACCACCCCGGAATTCCGCTGGCCCGTGCCAAGGACACTTTGGCGCTGGTGGAAGCGGCAGGACATCCCAACGTGAAGATGATGCTGGACCTGTACCACGCACAGTTAGGGGAGGGGAACCTCATCGAACTGGTCCGTTCCGCGTTGCCACACATCGGCGAGATCCAGGTGGCGGACGTCCCCGGTCGCTGCGAGCCCGGCACCGGCGAAATCAACTACTCGGCAGTGGCCCGGGCGCTCGTGGCTGTGGGCTATGAAGGGACCGTCGGCATGGAGGCATGGGCCAGCGGAGACGACATGGAGGCGCTTGAGGCGTTCCGTAGGGCGTTCACGGTTGAGGGCGTTACATCCCAGAACGCAACTGCTTTTTCAACGGAGGTAGCACTGTGAAGGACGTCGTTCTCGGACTGGTTGGCGTGGGGCGAATCGGGGTCATGCATGCCAGCAACATCGCGGCACTCAACGGGGAACTGAATGCGCAGGGCATCAACGTGGAGTTACGGCTCACGGACGTCGCCGAAGAGCACGCCCGCGCGGTGGCGGCCGGGCTCGGCGCCGAATTCCTGCCGTCGGTGGAGGCTTTGATTGCTTCCGGAGTGGATGGACTGGTTATCGCGACCGGAACGGGCACGCACCCGGAACTGATCCGGGCGGGAGTGGACGCCGGCATCCCGGTCTTCTGCGAGAAGCCCGTGGCCATGAATGTGGCCGATTCGCTGCCCGTCCTGGAGCACATCCGTGCCAACGACGGCGTGGTGCAGATCGGCCACCAGCGTCGCTTCGACGCCGGCTACCTCGAGGCCAAGCGCGCCTACCAGGCCGGGGAGCTCGGCTGGATCCACTCGCTGCGGGCCGTGACGTGCGACATGACTCCGCCGCCGATGGAATTTCTGGCAACGTCCGGCGGGCTGTTCCGCGATTGCTCAGTGCATGATTTCGACATCCTGCGCTGGCTGACCGGCCGCGAAATCGTGGAGGTCTACGCCAAGGGCTCCAACAACGGAGACCCCGCCATTGGCGAGGTTGGCGATGTGGACACGGCCTTGGCTTTGATCACGTTCAACGACGGGACGGTTGGCACGGTGTCCGCCACCCGATACAACGGTGCTGGGCACGACGTCCGCCTCGAAGTTCAGGGCTCCAAGCGTTCCCTCATGGTTGGCCTCGACGAAAAAACAGCCATGGAATCGGCCGAAGCCGGGATCGCCTTCCCGTCCGGAGAACCCCACAAGACCTTCGCCGAACGCTTCGACCAGGCCTACCGCTCGGAAATGGCAGCATTCGTTGAGCTGGTCCTGGGTCTACGGAAGAATCCGTGCACACCGGAGGACGCTGTCGCGGCTTCCCGCGTGGCCGATGCCGCGCAGGAGTCCCTGGCACGCGGGGTTCCGGTCAAGGTGGCCCTGGGCAAGGTAGCACCGGCAGGAACGCTCCTCCACAAATGAGCTAAATTCCCCCGACCCTCCTGCAGAAACACACGCCTTTCGCCGAACGCTTCTGCAGATACGAGCCCCTTTCGAGAAACCATCCATCACAAAAAACGCTCTTCCGAAACTTTCGTTCCGGAAGAGCGTTTTTGCGTTGAGTTCCAATGGCGCGTGCCGCCGAGTTGCCTTAGGCGCTGAACGGCAAGCGGGGGTCGATGTCCTGTCCATCCCAGCTCTGCCGCACCCACCCGTGGTGGGGGTCGTCGCTGATGAGCCATTCGCGCACCGGGCCCGGGCCGGCCATGACGTTCAGGTAGTACAGGTCGTAGCCGGGAGCAGCCATGGCGGGACCGTGCCAACCATAGGGAACCAGCACGACGTCGCCCGTGCGAACCTCCGCCGCAACGTCGATCGGGCGCTCATCGGAGGCGTAGACGCGCTGGTAGCCGATCGCGTCTGCGTCAGCAGGGGCGCCGGAGCCGTCAGCCACGCGGGTCTCGAAGTAGTAGATCTCCTCGAGCTGCGTTTCGCCGTCCTTTTCCTCATCATGCTTGTGAGGGGGATACGAGGACCAGTTGCCCGCGGGGGTGAGCACTTCGCAGACGATGAAACGGTCCGCCTCGAGGGCGGCAGGGGTGCCGAAGTTGTGGACCTGGCGCGAGCAATTTCCTGCGCCACGCAGCTCAACAGGGGTTTCCGCGGCGGTGACCAGCCGGGTGGGATACGAAGCGTGGGCGGGGGCGGTTGCGACGGCGACGCGGCCGCCGTCGGGCGAACTGATAGTGACAGCAGTGTTCGTGCCGGAATACAGAACGTCGCTGGGTCCGTGGAAAACCGACGCCCGCCCCGCGAGGGGATACTCGACGTCGTCGACCGTCACCGTGAAGGCGCCGTTGAGCGGCACAACGATCCGCTCCTCCGCAGCGGCGGGGAGCTCGACGGCGGTGCCCGCGGCGAGTGTGGCGACCTTGATCCCGGTGTGGGCCCAACCATCCACGGCCAAGGCGGAATCGGAGGTTCCGAGCGAAATGTCCCAATCGCCGTCGTTGGCGGTTCCCAATGGATAGACCCAATTGGCCATGGAGTTAAAGTCCTTGCGTTAGCGCTGTACGAGTGTCATTTCAAAGCTGTAGGAATCCGCCCGGTACACGTGGTGGCCGGTCTCGACCATGCGTCCGGTGTCGTCGACGGCGGTGCGCTCCATGGTGACCAAAGCCGAACCGACCTCCGCCTCCAAGAGCGGGGCCTGGTAGTCGTTGGCGATCATGGCACCGATCCGCTGCGAGGCGAGGCGGAAGTTGACGCCGCCGCGGCGCAGGATAGCGTAGAGGCCTTCCGCTGCGAGCATGGACTCGTCCATGGTGGCGATGTCGTCCCGGACCCAGTTCTCCATGAGCGCGAGCGGCTTGCCTCCCACTTTGCGGAGGCGGGTGAAGTGGTAAACCTTGGAGCCGGCCGGCAGTTGGAGGGCGGTCAGCGTGGCCGCGTCTGCCTCCATGTGCGAGAAGCTGAGGACCTCCGTGGTGGGCTTCTTGCCGTTGTTGGTCAGATCGTCGTAGAGGCTGGAGAGCTCCAAGGGCCGGCGGACCTGGCTCGACACCACCTGCGTGCCGACGCCACGCTTGCGGACCAACAGGCCCGAGCGGACGAGTTCATCCATGGCCTTGCGCATGGTGGGCCGGGAGAGGTTGAGCTGGGCGGCGAGGTCTATCTCGTTGTCCAAACGGCTGCCGGGCTCCAACACTCCGCTGTGGATGGCGGCCTCGATGCCCTGGACCACCTGGTGGTACAAGGGCACGGGGGAAGAACGGTCGATAGTGAGGCCAAGTTGATTCGCCATTGCATGCTCCCTCGTGTTCCGGGACTATCCCGAACGTGGCAGCATGTCCGCTCATGTTCGCTTGATAGGACATACTGCTTTATCGATGATAGCAGGAGCATTGGGCTGGTCAAGGGTGCCGGAGCTGGGTGTTTTGCGCCGCTTACGGGCGCACTTTGGGGACATGTCCAGTCATCAGAACCTTGTGTCTCAGCGCCGGCGACGCCGGGCGCTACCGCGTTGCCTGAGGAAGCCGACACCTGCCAGGGCCGCGCCGAGTCCTTCGGCGACGGCGCTGAGGGCCTTCTCGAAAAACCATACGGGCTCGTACATGGACGGGATCGGACCTAGGGCCGGTATGTCGACATACCGGTACAGGAGGACGGCTATGAAGGCGCTCCCGGCGACGAGCAGGGCGGCCGCGTAGGCCGGTCGGCTGCCGCGCACCAGGACGTACAGGCCAACGAGAACCGCGGCGACCGCTTCAAGGCGAAACAAGTTGCCTTGCCCGATTCCGGCCGGGGCAGCCAACTGGTAGCCGGGGGCAAGCTGCCAATGCACCACCGCGTCGATGACCAAGGCTGTCACGACAAGCAGCCGCAGCACGATGTCCCTGGGCCTGCGGCGTGTCGCTAGGCTGGCGCTCATTTGACTGCGCTCATTTCACGACCAGCGTTCCATGCATGTTCGAGTGATAGGCGCAATGGTAGGGATAGCTGCCTGGGGTGGTTGGTGCGGTGAATGTGGCTGTTCCGCCCCCTCCATCGGCCGCGGCGTCGAAGGCCTTGCCATCGTCTGAAGTGACTGTGTGGGCCTGGGCGTCTTGGTTCTTTACGGTGATCTTGGCACCCGGACTGACCGAGACGGGTCCTTGATAGCCAAAATCCTTGATGGTGATGGTGGCGGTGCCGGACTGCGGAGCGCTGGACGACGCGCCGGAAGGTGGGCTCGATGATGCGCCATAGCCGTCGGTTCCGGGACTTCCGCACCCGCTTACAGCGATGAGGGCGGCCGCCGCAACGATGACCATCATGGCCTTGGGGTTCTGTCTCATGATTGGTTCCTGACTTCTCAATCCGGCGGGCGGAAATTGCTTGCCACATTGATGAGACGAATTCCGGCGAGGTCAGGTTCACCGGAAAAGGAATTTGCCTCCGGCCGGTAGCGCCTCACCCGATCACCCCACGGGACGCAGCGTCCTGCAGACCTCCACGAAAGCCTTGAACGGGGCGAGCCGTTCCTCCTCAGGCAGCTGCGAGGCCTCGGGATGCCATTGCACGGATGCCACCCAGCGCTGCGGATCCTCAAGGGCCTCCACCGTCCCGTCCTCAGCGACCGCCGTCACCACCAAGCCATCGCCTACCCGGGCAACAGCCTGGTGATGCCCTGAAGCGATCCGCACCGAGTTCCGTGAACCATAGAGTCCGGCCACTTTGGAATCCGGTGAAAGTTCGACGTCGTGCCACGCCCAGGCGCTCAACTCGCCCTCCGCCGGAGTCAGGCCGTTGTGCTCCACCGACGACGGGTGCATGTCCTGGATGAGCGAACCGCCATAGACCACGTTCAGGAGCTGGTGGCCGCGGCAGATGCCGAAGGTTGGCAAACCGGCGTCGAGCGATTCGCGGGCGACCGCCAAGTCCAGGCGATCCTGGTCCGGGTTGACGTCGTAGCAGGCTTCAATCGCTTCCTCGCCGTAAAGGCGCGGATCCAGATCCCCGCCGCCCGGCAACAGGACCCCGTTGAGGGAACGGAGCTCGGCCGACAAGCGCCCGGCTTCATCGGTGAAGGAGGCGTCCAGGAGTACCGGCTCCGCACCGGCGTCGCGCACGAGTTCGACGATGAAATCGAAGAGTTCATTCGCCTCTCCCACGCGGGCATCGGCCGCTTCGGAGCTGCTGAGGCGGACCGGAATGCCGATCCGGGGCCGGACGCTGTTGTGCTGTTCGGAAGTCTGCATGCTCCATGATGCACCGGCCGGATGACTCCTGCGCAACATAACCGCGGGCTTACGCTGATGCCATGAATCCGTCCCGCGCCCTGACTCCCAGCCCCCGAACGCTCGACATTGAGAGCGTGGCCCATTTCGACCGGCTGCTCAGTTCCGGCGCGGCAACAATGCACGGATGGCACGCCCAGTCGCTGGACCTAAGGGGTCGGGGCGCGGACCTGCAGAGGCTGGATCCCCAAGGCGCTATTTTCTTGGGTTGCACCTTCGACGACGGCGTGGAGGACTCGCTGCGCAGCCGGGGTGCGCTCATCTTTCCGAAGCTGCGCGGCGTGCCGTTCAACCCTTACCGGGGCAGGCTCTACAGTGCCGCCGAACTCTACGAGGACATTGATTCCACGGAGTACGAGGCCACCCTGGATGCCCAGGTCTATCAATGGAGCATCATGCCGGGGCAACGGACCAGCCTGGATGCCACCCTGGCTGCCGCTCTGCATGATCACGCCATCGGGGACGCCCTGGACGAACTCCTGGGCAACGGGGATTTCGCCGGGAACAAGATCGTGGGAGTCATGGGCGGGCATGCCGCGCAACGCGGAACACAAGACTTCGACGACGCCGCGCGCCTGGGGCGGCTCTTGGCCCTGTCCGGCTTCACGGTTGCTACAGGTGGAGGGCCGGGTGCCATGGAAGCCGCCAACTTCGGTGCCTACTTGAGCGGCTTGCCCGACGGCGACTTCGCGGCCGCGCTCGAAGCGCTCGCGGCGGTGCCGGGTTTCCGTCCCTCGGTGACCGCTTGGGCGCGGGCGGCGGCCGCCGTCGTCGGGCACAATCCGCGCGGGACGACGTCGTTGGGCATCCCCACCTGGTTCTACGGACACGAGCCGCCCAACCTCTTCGCCACCCACATCGCCAAGTATTTCGCCAATTCCATGCGCGAAGCGATCCTGCTGGAACTGTGCAACGGTGGCATCGTGTTCCTTCCGGGCTCCGCCGGCACCGTGCAGGAAATTTTCCAGGACGCGTGCGAGAACTTCTACGGCGCCCCGGAAACCGTCAAGCCCATGGTCCTCGTGGGACGCGAGCACTGGGAGCACAAATATCCGGCATGGCCGATGTTGCAGAGGCTGGCAGCAGGGAAGGTGATGGAAGGACGGATCTTCTTGGTTGACACGGTGGAGGAGGCGCTCGCCGTGGTCGCGGACTAACGTTCTCGCGGCCTTGGCTTTCGAGCCGCCTCTCCCCGGCCCGGGAGCAAGGGACATGCCCGGCCTTGGCTTGGACCAATGGACATATTGCGAATATGTCCATCCCTCGACTCCAAGGCTGGGCATGTCCCGTGGAATAGAGGTGGACATGTCCACTGCTAGGGGTTGGAGCTGGGCATGTCCGGTGGGGTAAGGGTGTACATGTCCAGTGCTTGGGCTAGTGCGGGGCTCGGCCACCCAAGCGCGTCGTGATCTTCCGGGCCGCATCCTGGCAGGCCTCGCCGAGGCTGGCCAGCGTGTCCTGGGAGACACGGAACTTGGGYGCGGGAATCAGGACCGAGGCCACGATGTCTCCGCGGTGATCATACACAGGCGAAGCCACGCCCACTTCTTCGATGGAAGTTTCGCCGAAATTGACGGCCCAGCCGCGCTTCACCGACTCCTGGAGGCGGAGAAGATAGGCCTCGAGGGCTTCCTCGTCGAGCCCGGGCAGGGTGATCGAGCCACTGCGCAGGAGTGTCCGCACCCGGTCGGCATCTTCTGCAGCTAGGAAGACCTGCACCGAGGAGCTGAGTGCCTCGTTGTAGCGTGCGCCCAGCGGAGCAAGGTGCTTGACTTGGTGGCGGCTGGCGATTTGCTCCACGCACATGGACTCGTTCCCGTTCCACACCATGAGCGCGCTTGTCTCGCCCGTCCGTTCGCTCAGCTCGCGCAGCACGGGGTAGGCCACCCGCCGCTCTTCCAACTCGGCAAGGAGCGGACCGGCCAAGGCAATCATTCCCAGGCCCAGCCGGAAGCGCCGGGAATCGGAGTCGCGCTCCACCAGGTGTTCCTGTTCAAAGGTCGCCAGAATGCGCGACACTGTGCTCTTGTGGAGGCCGATCCTGCCAGCGATCTCGGTGACTCCCAGCAGGGGTTCCTCGGCGGTGAAGCTCCGGAGCACAGCAATGGCGTTCTCGAGGACCGAAGCGCCTTTGGAATCGCCGTTAGCAGCGGTTTCGTTGGTGTTCACTGAGGTCATGATGGTCACTATATGGCCCTTTTAAGGGGGACATGCCCAACCTTGGTCTTGGGCAATGAGCATATGCAGCATATGTCCATCGCTCAGATTCAAGGCTGGGCATGTCCAGTGGACGGCGTGGTGCTAGGCGCCGATGATGTTGTATTCCGGGCCGAACGGGAACTTGGTGATGTTCTCGGCGCCGTCTTCACCGACCACCAGGATGTCGTGTTCCCGGTATCCGCCGGCACCGGACTGGCCATCGAGGACCGTGATCATCGGTTCCATGGAGACCACCATGCCCGGCTCCAGCACCGTGTCGATGTCCTCGCGCAACTCCAGTCCGGCTTCGCGGCCGTAGTAGTGGCTGAGCACGCCGAACGAGTGTCCGTAGCCGAAGGTGCGGTTGGCAAGCAGTCCATGCGAAACATAGATCTCGTTGAGCTCAGCCGCGATGTCCTTGCAGACTGCCCCGGGTTTGATGAGTTCCAGTCCACGCTTGTGGACCTCCACGTTGATGTTCCACAGTTCCAGGGAACGGGCATCCGGTTCGCCGTAGAACAAGGTGCGCTCCAGGGCCGTGTAGTAGCCCGAGGTCATGGGGAAGCAGTTCAGCGAAAGGATGTCGTGTTCCTGGATCTTGCGGGTGGTCGCCCAGTTGTGGGCGCCGTCCGTGTTGATGCCGGACTGGAACCACACCCAGGTATCGCGGATCTCGGAGTCCGGGAACGTCCGGGCGATCTCGTGCACCATGGCTTCGGTGCCGATCAATGCGACCTCGTACTCTGTGATCCCCGCCGTGATCGCGTTGCGGATGGCCTCGCCGCCAAGGTCGCCGATCCGGGCACCGTGCTTGATGACCTCGATTTCCTCGGAAGACTTGATCATGCGCTGGCGCATCGCGGCCTGGGCGACGTCAACAAGCATCGCACCGGAGAAGGCAGCCTGGATCTTGTTGCGGTTGTCCAGTGGAAGGGAGTCGTCCTCAACACCCAGGCGGCGGACGTTGATCCCGCGGGTGCGCAGCACTTCCTGGATGCCGAAGATGTAGTTGTCCCGGCGCCAGTCCGTGTAGACCAGGTTGTCTCCGTAGCTGCGGCGCCACGGCATTCCGGCGTCGATATTGGCGGTGACGGTGACTGTGTCCTCGGCCGTGACCACCATGGCGTAGGAACGGCCGAAGTAGGTGAAGAGGAAGTCGGAGTAGTACTTGATGGAGTGGTAGCTGGTTAGGACAACGGCGTCCAGTTCCTTTTCGGCCATGATCCGGCGAAGACCGGCAAGGCGTCGCTCAAACTCTGCGTCGGAGAAGGTCAGGGAGACCTTCTCTCCATTGTTGAGGACCTTGAGGCGCTCAAGCTTGGTGATGTCGCTTACGGCTTCATTCTCGGTGATGGTCATGGGTGGTGTTCCTTTCAATGGGTGGGTTGGTTCAGTCCTGCTGCAGCGGCTTCTTGGAAGTCTCCACAGCGAAGAGGACCGCGATGAGTGAAATGACGGAGGCCGCCACGAGGTACCAGCCGGGGGCCAGTTGGTTGTGGGTCAGGCCGATGAGGAGGGTCGCCATGAACGGGGCAGTGCCGCCGAACAAGGCGTTGGAAAGATTGAAGCTGACGGCGAAGCCGCTGTAGCGGACCCTCGTGGGGAAGAGCTCGGCCAGGAAGCTGGGCAAGGTGCCGTCGTTGAGGGTGAGCATGCCGCCCAGCAGAATCTGCACCAGGACGATGACCAGGAAGTTGCCGGTATCGAGGAGCATGAACGCCGGAACGGTCAGCACCACGAACAGTACGGAAGCAGTGATGAGCATGCGCTTGCGGCCGAACCTGTCCGATGCGATCCCCGTCAGGAAGATGAATCCGATGTAGCTGGCCAGTGCGATGGTGGTGGCCAGGAACGATTCGGCCGCACCAAAGTGCAGTTCTTCCGAGAGGTACGTGGGCATGTAGCTGAGGATCACGTAGAAGCCGACAGCGTTGAGCAGCACCGCGCCCGTCGCGATGATCAACTGCTTGCGGTACGTCTTGAACATGGCGAAGGCGGGAGCCTTGACCGCGGTATCTTTCGCGGCCATTTCACGGAATGCCGGGGTGTCCTCGAGCTTGGTGCGGATGTAGCGGCCAATCAAGCCCATCGGGGCGGCCAGGAGGAAGGGCAGGCGCCAGCCCCATTCGCCGAGCTGCTCCGCGCTCAGGACCGAGCTGAGCAGTGCCGCCAGCAGGGAACCCAGCAGCAAACCTGCCGCCGTGCTTGCGGGTACGACGGCGGCATAGAGTCCGCGCCGATTGGCCGGCGCGTATTCCACCAGAAACGCTGAGGCACCCGCGTATTCGCCCGCTGCCGAGAAGCCCTGGACAACACGGACGAGGAGCAGGAGGATCGGCGCCATGACGCCGATGGTGTTGTATCCGGGGATCAGGGCAATGCAGAACGTGGCCACGGACATGAGCACGATGGACAGGGACAGTGCTTGCTTGCGGCCGAGCCGGTCGCCGATGTGGCCCCAGATGAATCCGCCCAGCGGACGGACAAAGAAGGAGACGGCAAAGACGCCGAACGTCGCGAGCAGGGCGGTCTGCCGGTCCGATGCGGGGAAGAAGACGGTAGAGATGATCCCGGCAAGGTAGCCGTAGACGGCGTAGTCGAACCATTCGACGAAGTTGCCGATGAAGCTTGCAGTGATGACGCGGCGACGGGTGTCCTTGCTGACCGCGTGGTTGTTGGCTGGCTTTGATGGGACGCCCGGGGTGGCTCCTGCTTCGGGAAGAGGGACGAATCCGCCTTTGGATCCAGTGCTCGTGCTTTCCGATATTGCTGCCACGGAGGATGTTTCGTTTTTCATGAATCCACCAAGAAATTTGGGGTTGCATTCAATGCAACGGTGTTGCACCAGAATAGATGTGTTGCACGTCACCGTCAAGGGTGTTTGGTTGCCGCCCAACTAGCTCGCACTTGTTGTCGTTTTGGGGGCGCCAAGCGACAATAAGTGCGAGCTAGTTGGGATGGGGAATGCGCTCACTGCAACGCCGTTGCGTAAAATGAGTGATGGGGTGTCCTGTAGGGCAAAAAGAAGCTCCCCGGATCCATGGATCCGGGGAGCTTCAAAGCGAGATGGATTGAAGTGCTACTTGAGCCAGGCGGCCACCACATCCGGGTGGGCATCCACCCATTTCTTGGCCGCGGCATCGGGCTTCATGCCGCCCTGGATGTCCGTTGCGACGGAGTTCTGGTCCGCGTTGGTCCACGAGAAGGCCTTGGCGAGTTTGGCAGCGGGGGAGCCGCTGTCCGCGAACTTCTTGGACATCACTTTGTTGAGTTTGTAGTCGGGGTAGTCGCAGGCCACCTTCTCGGCGTTGGCATCGCAACCCGGCGTGTAGGCCGGCAGGCTGACCTTCTTGAGGGAGACCTCGGAAAGGAACCATTGCGGTTCGTAGAAGTAACCCAGCAGCGGCGTCTTGTTCTTCTCAGCCGAACGGAATGACTGGATGAGGGCAGCTTCCGAGCCGGAGAACACTACCTTGTAGTCGAGGCCAAGGTTCTTGACGAGGGCCTCGTCGTTGGTCACGAAGGCGGGGTCGCCGTCCAGGACCTGGCCCTTGCCTCCTGATTCGGACGTGGCAAAGAGGGAAGCGTATTTGTTCAGGTTCTTGCTGTCCGTGATGTCCGGGTACTTCTGGACCATCCATGGTGGTACGTACCAACCGATGTGCCCTTCATTGCCGGTGGGTCCGGCGTCCACCGCTACCTTCTGATCGGTGATGTATTGCTTCGCGAGGTCCTCGTGTCCCCAGTTTTCAAGGACGACGTCGACTTCGCCGGAAGCGAAGCCCTGCCAGGAAATCTGTTCGGACAGGTCCTTCTGCACCACGGTGCAGCCGAGCTTGTTTTGGGCTATGTAGCTATACACGGCCGCATTCGCCGTGTAGCCCACCCAGGCGTTGAGCGCCACGTTGACGCTCCCGCAAGGGGTACTCGTGGCGCCGGCGGCAGCCACTTGGTTCACGGAGGCGCCACCGCAGCCGGCAAGCAGCAGGGCAGCCGCCGCGGCTCCGGCCAGCGTGGGCATTGTTCGTTTCAACAGCAGTCCAGCTTTACTCATGGTTGGGTCTCCTTGTTGGGGCAGTGGGTGAGCGTGAGGGGCCGTTAGTGGGCGGTTGATTTTGCTGAAGGGACTTTCCGGACGGGGTTGGCTGCGGCAGCCTGCGTCATGCGGTCCAGGAGGATGCCGAGGAAGACGATGGCCAGACCTGCGGCGAGGCCCTTGCCGAACAGCGAACTTTGGACAAAGCCTGCGACGACGTCGTACCCCAGGCCACCTGCTCCGACCAGCGCACCGACCACCACCATGGCGAGGACGTAGATCAGGCCCTGGTTGGCGGCCAAAGCCAGGGATTGCCGGGCCATGGGGAGCTGGACCTTGGTGATGACTTGCCATGGGGTGGAGCCGCTGGACACTGCGGCTTCCATGATGGTGGGCGATATTGCGGCGATGCCGTCGGCTGTGATCTTGATGGCCACGGGTGCGGCGTAGATGATGCCGGCGATGATGGCGGTGAACCGTGTGGCGCCGAAGAGGCCCAGGAACGGAACCAAATAGACGAAGGCAGGCATGGTCTGTCCCGCGTCAAGCATGGGCCGCATGATCTGGTCCACTTTGTTGGACCTGCCCATGGCCACGCCAAAGATGACGCCCAGGACCATCACCACGGCAGTGGCAACGAGTGTGCCGGCCAAGGTGACCATGGCATCGCTCCATAGGCCAAGGTAGATGATCACGGCCAGGCATGATGCCGTCACGGCTGCCAGCTTCCAGCCGCCGAGCGCGAAAGCCGCGACGACAATGACAGCAACCAGGAGGTAGAAAGGCGTCTCTGTCAGAAGCGATTGGAACGGGTTGAGGATCCCGTTGGTGACCGCCTCACGGAAGGACACCGTGAACAGGAAGAGGTTGGTCTGCAGCCATTCGCTGGCCGAGCTCACTCCACTGACGATGGCTGGGCCAATGTTGAGATCCTTCGGGAAGGCAGCGGCCCACAGCATCGTGCGGGACAACTGGACCATGACGAGCACTACAAGAAGGCTCGCGGCCAGCAAGATGTACCTGCTTCGCCGCGATATCCGGCGTTTGCGGTTCGCCCCGGGTTCGGCCCGGCGGCTGGCGGCCGTGGTGACGCGGTCCAGCACGATGGCGAGCAGGACAATCGACAGGCCGGCGTTGACTGCTGTCCCGACGTCGAGCGACTGTAGTGCGCGGACAACCACTTGCCCCAGCCCCGGCGCTGCGATGAGCGCCGCGATGGTGACCATGGACAGGGCGGCCATGGTGCTCTGGTTGATCCCCATCACGATAGTGCGCCGTGCGAGGGGGAGTTGAAGGGTGAGGAGCCGCTGCAAACCCGTGGTTCCCAGGGAATCGGAGGCTTCCCGGGTGTTCTCCGGGATGCATCGGATTCCGTGTGCCGTCAGTCGGATGAGCGGAGGCACCGCGTAGATCACCGTGGCGATTACTGCGGAGGCGGGGCCGATCAGGAAGATGAGGGCCAAAGGAGCCAGATAGACGAACGTGGGGAGGATTTGCATGAAGTCGAGGACCGGAGTGATCACTTGGGAGACCCTGCCAGAGATCCCGGCCAAGACTCCGAGCGGAAGTCCGATCAGGAGGCTGAACAACACGGCTGTGAGGACGAGGGCGAAGGTGTAAGCCGCTTCAACAAACAGCCCCTGGAGGCCGAAGAACGTGAATGCGGCTGCCGTCAGCAGAGCCACACGGGCATTGCCCACCGCAAAGGCGATCCAGCTGAGCAGCGCGACGGTTCCCAGCCAGCCGATTTCCGGTAGGCGAAGCCCGGTAGAGCTGGCGGCAAAAGTGCTGGTGAAAAGGTTTGCGACCGCGTCGACGGCGGCCCGGAGGGGTGTGAAAACGTACTGGAAGACGGGATTGTCCGCACGGTTCGCTGCCACCCAGGCATTGAATTGGTTGAGCGAGCGGTGGAGGTCAGTCAGCTCCGACGCCGGCAGTGTCAGGGTGGATGTGCCGTGGAGGAACAGGAATCCAACAAGCCAGACGACGCCGGCCCCGCCCAGAAGCAGGGTGCGGCGGCTGAGCCGTTTGCGCGGTGGGCGGACGGAAACGAGACCGGGCTGAACCGGGGCGCGATCGCGAACGAGAGTGGACATCACGCCGCAACTTCCGTGCTGCGGATGACCGACAAGATGCTGTCGCGGTCGATCTGGCCGGTGATCTTGCCGGAGTCTTCCACCAGGACAGGACACGATGAGTTCATGACGGTGGGAATGGCGTCGCGGATGATCATGCCTGCGCTCAGGACAGGAGCATCCCCGGGAGTGCCCAAAGCCACGGGATCGGTGATCCACTTGAGCGTCAGGACATCTGCGCGGGGTACTTCGGAGACGAAATCGGCGATGTACTTGTCCGCGGGCGATCCGACAAGGTCATCGCCGGTGCCGCACTGGACCATCTCGCCGTTGCGCATGATCAGGATGCGGTCCCCGAGTTTGAGCGCTTCGGACAAGTCATGGGTGACGAACACCATCGTCTTGCCCATCTCTTTGTGCAGCCGGATGACCTCTGCCTGCATGTCGCGCCGGATGAGCGGGTCCAGGGCCGAGAACGGTTCGTCAAAGAGAATGGTGTCCGGGTCGCCGGCCAAGGCGCGGCCCAGTCCGACGCGTTGCTGCATTCCACCGGAGAGCTGATCGGGAAAATGCTGCTCGTAGCCCTTCAGCCCCACGAGGTCGATGATTTCGCGGGACCTGGCGTAGCGCTCATTCTTCGCGGTGCCGCGGATCTGCAGCCCGTAGGACACGTTGTCCAGGACCGTTCGGTGCGGCAGGAGGCCGAAATGCTGGAAGACCATGGACATTTTCCGCCGTCGCAGCTCGCGAAGCTCGCCGGTTCCTGCCTCCAACACGTCCTTGCCGTCCACCAGGACGCGCCCCGATGTCGGTTCGATCAGGCGGGTGAGGCACCGGATCAAGGTGGACTTTCCCGATCCGGACAGGCCCATCACCACGAACACCTCGCCCTTGGCGACGTCGAAGTTCATGTCCCGCACGGCAGCATTGCATCCGGTGCGTTCAAGCAATTCGGCGGAGCCCAAACTCGACAGTTCGGGATCCTTGGGGATCTTTTCACCTCCCGGTCCGAAGACCTTCCAGAGATTGCGCACTGATATGTCAGGACTATTCATTGCTGTACTCCTGCCTGTGGCGGCTCGAACCAATGGCTGGGCCCGGGGCTGATGTTTTGCCAGATGTGTTTCGTTTCTCGGTACTCGGCCAAACCCGCGAGCCCCAATTCGCGGCCATTGCCGGACTGCCCGAAGCCGCCCCATTCGGCCTGCGGAACATACGGGTGGTAGTCGTTGATCCAGACCGTCCCGTGGCGCAATGCCTCGGACACGCGCTGGGCTTTCGAGGCGTCGGCTGTCCACACAGCTCCGGCCAGTCCGTAAACAGTGTCGTTGGCCAGCCGGATGGCCTCGTCCTCGGTGGTGAACGTTTCCACGGTCATGACGGGACCGAAGGACTCCTCCTGGACCACGCGCATCGAAGTCGTGCAGCCGTCCAATACGGTGGGCGGGTAGAAGCTGCCGCCGGCCAATTCCGGGCTGTCCGGAATGAAGCCCCCGCACAGCAACCGGGCGCCTTCTGCAATCCCGGCGTGGACGTAGGCGTGGACCTTGTCCCGGTGGGCCGTGGAGATCAGCGGACCCGTCTGTGCTTCCTGGTCGAAGGGGCCGCCCAGCCGGATCTGCTGTGCACGGCGGACCACTTCGGCCACGAATTCCTCGTGGATGGATTCTTCGACAATAAGCCGCGCCCCGGCCGAGCAGACCTGGCCCGAGTTCAGGAAGACGGCCGTCAAGGCGTTGTCGATCGCGGCCTCCCGGTCGGCGTCCGCGAATACCACGTTCGGGTTCTTTCCGCCGAGCTCAAGGGCCACGCGCTTAACCGTCTCCGCGGCCGCTACCATAATCCGCTTGCCGGTTGCCAGGCCGCCCGTAAAGGACACCAGATCGACGCGCGGATCCGAACTGAGCACAGCACCCACTTCAGGTCCCGTTCCCGTCACAAGGTTCGCGACGCCGTCGGGCACTCCTGCTTCCCGCAGCGTGTCCATCAGCAGGATGGAAGTGGAGGGTGTCAGCTCACTGGGCTTGAGGACAAAGGTATTGCCGGCTAGCAGCGCCGGCGCGACCTTCCACGAAGCCTGCAGGAGCGGGTAGTTCCATGGCGTGATGAGTCCGCAGACGCCTACCGGCGCATGGACGACCCGGCTGATGGCGCCGGGCCGGCCGGTATCGATCACGCGGCCCGCGTCCGTGCCTGCCACACTGCCGTAGTAGCGGAAGCAGGCAATCACGTCGTCGATGTCGTACTCGGCCTCGATCAGGCGTTTGCCGGTGTCCAGGGCCTCGGCCGCAGCGTACGCCGCCTTGTCCCGCTGCAGCAGCTCGGCCACGCGGAGCAGGATCGCGCCGCGTTCCAGTTCCGGGGTGTTCGGCCAGCCGCCGTCGTCGAACGCTTTGCGGGCACTCGCCACAGCAGCCTCGGCGTCGGCCGACGTGCACTCGGCGACGTCGGCAACGTGTGTGCCGTCCGCCGGGCAGCTGATGCTGCGGATTCCGCCCGCGGACTGCCGCCAGCCGCCGTCGACGTAGCTACCGCGGACAGTGCGCGCCTGCGTGAGTTGTGGGCTGTTCATGCCGCTCCTTAGTTCCGCGCCGAGGTGGCTTCGGGCTGGTTGTCCAGGCTCTCCGTGCGCTCCGGAACCGCGCCGTGCCGGTAGAACTCGGCGGCGATCGGCTCGAGCGGCTTGCGGCCCTGAATCAAGTCCGCCGCTTTCTCGGCCAGCATCATGACCGGTGCGTAGATGTTGCCGTTGGTCACGTACGGCATCGCCGAAGCGTCCGCCACTCGCAGGCCCGAGGTGCCGTGCACCTTCATGGTGAGCGGGTCCACCACGGCCATGGGATCCGTGGCCGGACCCATCTTGGCTGTGCAGGACGGGTGCAGGGCGGTCTCGGCATCCCGGGCTACCCAGTCCAGGATCTCCTCGTCAGTCTGGACGGCTGGGCCGGGGGAGAGCTCACCGCCGTTGAAAGGCGCCATGGCCTGCTGCTCCAGGATGTGCCGGGAAATCCGGATAGCTTCCACCCACTCGCGCCGGTCTTGGTCCGTGGAAAGGTAGTTGAACTTCATGGACGGGTGGACGGCGGGATCCGTGGAAGTGATTTTCAAGCTGCCCCGCGCATCGGAATACATGGGGCCGATGTGCACCTGGTAGCCGTGCTTGGCATCAGCTTTCTGGCCGTCGTAGCGGACCGCGACCGGCAGGAAATGGAACATCAGGTTGGGGTAGGCCACGTCCTCGTTGGAGCGGACAAAGCCGCCGCCCTCGAAGTGGTTGGTGGCCGCAGGTCCCTTGCGCCCGAACAGCCACTGCAAGCCGATCCACGGATAGCGCCACAGGCTCAGGCTGGGCTGCATGGACACTGGCTGGGTGCAGGCGTGCTGGATGTAAACCTCCAGGTGGTCCTGCAGGTTTTCGCCCACGCCTGGCAGGTCAACCACCGGCGTGATGCCCAGGGACTTGAGGTGCGTGGAGTCTCCGACGCCGGACAACTGCAACAGCTGCGGTGTGTTGATGGCTCCACCGCACAGAATGACTTCCTGGGCGTCCACGCTCTGGTTCTTGCCGTTCCGGCGGTAGCTGACGCCCGTGGCCTTGACATCGGAAGTACCAATGCCCTCGAAGTTGATCTTCGAAACGTGTGCCCGCGTCCGGACCGTGAGGTTGGGCCGGTCGAGGTGCGGCCGCAAGTAGGCCCGCGACGCCGAGAGCCGCTGGCCCTTGTGCACGTTGCGGTCGAAGGGGCCGAAGCCCTCCTGCCGGTACCCGTTGACATCGTCGGTCCGCGCAAAACCGGCTTGTTGAGCGGCGCGGAAGAAGGCTTGGAAGAGGGGATTGCGGGCGGGGCCGCGTTCCAGGACCAGCGGTCCGCTGTGTCCCCGCAGTTCATCGCTGGGATCCGCGGCGAGGGCCGTCTCCATGCGGTTGAAGTACGGAAGGCAATGGGCGAAATCCCAGGTCTCCATGCCGGCGTCGGCTCCCCAGCGTTCGTAGTCCAAGGGGTTGCCGCGCTGGAAGATCATGCCGTTGATGGAGCTGGAGCCACCCAAAACCTTGCCGCGGGTGTGGGCGATCCGGCGTCCGTGCATGTGCGGCTCGGGGTCGGATTGGTAGCGCCAGTCGTAGAACCTGTTCCCGCTGGGGAAGGTGAGCGCCGCGGGCATTTGGATGAACAGGTCCCAGGGGTAGTCGCTGCGGCCGGCCTCCAGGACCAGGACGGTCTTGGTGCGATCGGCGCTGAGCCTGTCCGCCAGCACCGATCCGGCACTGCCCCCACCCACAATGACGTAGTCGAACTTTTCGTTGGCCATTAGTTGAACTCCTTTGAAGTGATCCCCATTGCTTTGTCCAGTAGCCAGGGAGGCGTCAGCCCCGCAGCTTTTCCATGTTTGGATCCACGAGGGGATCGGCGGAGATGGTGGCCGGGATACGCTTGCCGAAGTATTCGATCTCGACGGCGTCACCCTCGCCCGCTTCGGCGGGTAGCCAAGCGTAGGCGATGGGCTTCCGGACGGTGTAGCCGTACGCGGCGCTCGTGACGTAACCGGAAGGCTCGCCCCTGAAATAGACAGGTTCCTTGCCCAACACCACTGACGTGCCGTCGTCGACCGTCAAACAGCGCAGCCGGCGGTTGACGGGCAATTCTCTGCGGGCCTTGAGGGCCTCGGCGCCGACATATCCTTCCTTGTCCTTGCTAACGGAAAAGCCCAAGCCGGATTGGAAAGGCTCGTGCTCCGGGGTCACGTCTGTGCCCCACAGCCGGTAGCCCTTCTCGAGGCGCAGGCTGTTGAACGCGCCACGGCCGGCCGCGATGATTCCTTGCTCCTGCCCGGCCTCGAACAGCAGGTCCCAGAGCCTTTGGCCGTTTTCCGCCGTCGTGTACAGCTCCCAGCCCAGCTCGCCCACGTAGGACAGCCGCATCGCGGTGACCGGGATCCCGCCGATCCGGACCTTCTTGGTGCGGAAGTACTTCAATCCGTCGTTGCTGAAGTCGTCGTCGCTGACTTTTGCGATGACCTCGCGGGCCAGCGGTCCCCAGAGCCCCACACAGCACGTGGAGCCGGTGATGTCCCGGATCTGGACCCACTGGGTGACGTCCTCGGCGGTCTGCTTACGGGCTTCGGTGGTGAAGTAGTCGAAATCGATGTTGCCGTTGGCACCCACTTGGAAGGTGGTGTCGTCGAGGCGGGCCACCGTGATGTCGCTGCGGATGCCGCCGTCGTCGTTGAGGAGCAGGCAGTACGTCACCGCACCCGGCTTCTTGTCGACTTTTCCGGCGCTGAGGCGCTGCAAGAGGGTTACGGCGCCCGGGCCGGAAACCTCCAGCCGCTTGAGCGGCGTCATGTCATAGAGCGCGACGGCGGTGCGCGTCTTCCACGCTTCGGCGGCGGAAATGGGGGAGTGGAACATCGCTGCCCAGGGCTCGCGTTCCGGCGCCTGCCATTCTTCCGGGAGCTCGTTCAGTAGCTCGCGGTTGGCCTCGAACCAGTGCGGGCGCTCCCAGCCGTGGGCTTCGAGGAAGAACGCCCCGAGCTCCTTCTGGCGTGCATTGAAAGGGCTGACCCGCAGCTCACGAGGGGAGACCCGCGGCTGCAGCGGGTGCAGGACGTCGTAGATTTCCACGAAGTTCTGCTGGGACGTCTCGTTGACGTAGCTCTCGGCGGTCTGGATTTCCTCGAAGCGGGAGACCTCGCATTCGTGGAGCGGAATGTGGGACTGGCCCTCGATGAGGCGCTCCGCCAGGGCGCGGGCCACGCCGGCGGAATGCGTCACCCACACGGCCTCGGCCACGAAGAAGCCTGCGACGTCCTTGGATTCGCCGACGAGGGGACCGCCGTCCGGTGTGAACGAGAAAATCCCGTTGAAACCGTCGGCAATTTGGGCGCCTGCGAGCGCCGGAAGGAGTTCCTTGGAGTCTTCCCAGCACGGCAGGAAGTCCTCTTCGGTGAACGGCAAGCGGGACGGCATGCGGTGTTCGGACATGTCAGCCGCAGCAACCTCGGGCAGCTCGCGGAGGTCCACGGGCATGGGCTTGTGCGCATAGGAGCCGATGCCCATCCGGTCCCCGTGCTCGCGGTAGTAGAGGTCCTTGTCCTGGTGGCGGAGGATGGGCATCCAGGCGCCGTTGGCGGGGTCCAGGAGCCGCGAGGTATCGTTTCGGCCCACGAGCTCCGGCACGGAGGTGGTCTTGACGTATTGGTGGGCCAGGGGAAGGAGCGGTACGGACATGCCCACCATGGCGCCGATCTTGGGACCCCAGAACCCGGCGCAGGAGACCACGATGTCTGCCGGGATCACGCCGTCGGGCGTTTCGACGCCGGTGACCTTGCCGCCGGACTGTTCGATGCCGGTGACGGGGGTGGAACCGCGGAATGTGACTCCCGCCGCGCTAGCCTTAGCGATGAGCAGGCCAACGGCGCGGGCGGCGGACGCTAGACCATCAGAGGGGACGTAGAGTCCGCCGAGCACCTTTTCCTGGTTGAGCAGCGGGTAGTGCTTGGCGCACTCGTCCGGATCGATGAGCCGGCCTTCCACACCCCACGACGTCGCGTAGCCCAGCTTGCGCTTGAGGTCCTCCAAACGTTCCGGAGTGGTTGCCACTTCGAGGCCGCCCACCTGGTTGAAGCAGGAGACACCGGATTCGCTGAGTGAGAGCAGCTTCTCCACTGTGTAGGCCGCGAATTGGGTCATGGTCTTTGAAGCGTTGGTCTGGAACACCAGTCCGGGGGCGTGCGAGGTGGAGCCGCCTGCCAGCTTCAGCGGGCCCTGCTCGACGACGGTGATGTTGGTCCAGCCGCGGGAGGACAGCTCATCCGCGAGATTCGCGCCGACTATGCCGGCTCCGATGATAACGACGCGGGATGTTGTGGACATGCGGGAAGCTCCTGAAGTTGAAGTGCGGGGTCTGGAAGTTCGGGGGAACGAGCGTGGCGGAACCTAGACGTGACCGTCCACAGTGAGCCCGGGCGGCAGGTTGGGGGCGTCCTCGGATTCCTTGACCATGATCTGGCCGTCCACCACCAAGACTTCGTGGACCCGGACGGGCAGCTTGGCGGGAGGCGCATCGGCGGCTCCCGTGCGGAGGTTGAACTTGGAAGCGTGGAGGGGGCACTCTACCCAGCAGTCCTCAACCCAGCCGTCGGCGAGTGAGGCGTCTTGGTGCGTGCACGTGTCGTCGAGGGCGAAGAGTTCGCCCTCTTCTGTGTGAAACACGGCAATGGGCGGGGACGTCTCGAGTCGAATTGCGTCCCCCGGGGCCAACGAGCTGAGCGGGCAAGCACTGTGCATCTCAAGAACCTCTTTCACCGGGCTGGGTCGAAACCTGTGGGGCGGTTGTCTCATGATCAACGCTGATCACATTACGCAACAGAGTGATTGACCTCACAGGGGCTTGTCAAGAGGTTGAATTTTCCTCGCCGATTCCTTGACACGCGTTGTGAAGTCCGTCACGCTGTTTCGCATAATGAAGTTTGTTGCGTAATGCGCAATGAATTTTCGAACGGCTCGGCGAGGAGGAAGCCATGGAGACATTGGCGATTGTGGGGGCATCATTGGCGGGTCTTTCCGCTGCCCGCGCAGCCAGGGCGCAAGGCTTTTGTGGCCGGCTGCTCATCATTGGCGATGAACAGCAGCGGCCCTATGACCGACCGCCCCTGTCCAAGGAATTCCTGGCAGGAAAAATCGGTGTCAACCACTTGATGTTGGAAGCGGAAGAACCTGGAGCAGATGATCCCCTGCAGGCTGAATGGCTGCTGGGCACGCCTGCGCGGAGCTTTGACGCAGCCACCAGGACCATCACCCTCGGAGACGGAAGCGCGGTGGTGGCTGACGGCGTCGTGATTGCCACGGGGGCCTCGGCCCGCACGCTGCCCGAACTTGCAGGCTTGTCCAATGTCTTTACGCTGCGGACCCTCGAGGATGCCCAGGATCTGGCTCCGGAACTCGTTCCCGGTGGCCGCCTGTTGGTAGTGGGCGCCGGATTCATCGGCGCGGAGGTTGCATCGACAGCCAAGGGCCTTGGAATGGACGTGACCATCATCTGCAAAAGCCCGATGCCCCTGAGCGCTCCGCTCGGCGCGGAGATGGCTGCCGCCTTGGCCACGCTCCACGGAATCAATGGCGTGGAACTGATTTGTGACACTGGAATCGACTCGTATTACAGCTGCGAAGGAAATGTGACCGGCGTCCGGCTGAGCGACGGACAGTACCGTTCTGCCGACGTCGTACTCCTCGGAATCGGGGCCGTCCCCAATGTCGGGTGGCTGGCCGGTTCGGGCCTGGCGATCGACGACGGCGTCACGTGCGATTCGATGGGCCGAACCAACGTGCCCGGGGTGGTTGCCGTGGGAGACTGTGCGGCCTGGTTCGACGAACGCAGCGGCCGGCACCACCGTGTGGAGCATTGGAGCGGCGCCCAGGAACGCGCAGCCATTGCCGTCGCCGGCCTCCTGGACCACTCAGCCGCAGCCCAACCGCTCAACCTGCCGTACTTCTGGTCCGACCAGTACGGGGTGACGCTTCAGTTCGCCGGCCACGCCCGGGACGCCGAACGCGTCCAGATCGAGGCAGGGGAGCTCGAGAACCACAGCTTCCTCGCCGTGTACTACCGGGGGGATGAACCGGTGGGCGTCCTCGGGGTGAACCAGCCGCGTCTGTTCACCCGTTGGCGCCGGCAACTCAATGCGCACAACGCGCGCACCGCCCAGACCGCCCTGGCAACCCCATAAGCATTTCCAAGCCTCAACCACGTTCATCACTGAATAGGAGTCAGCATGACCACTGAAGTTGTTTCCCCCAGCCTGATCCCCACTCTTCCCGGCCACACGTATGTCAGCGAAGACATCTTCCGCGCCGAGCAGGAACACATCTTCGAACAAATGTGGTTCTGCGCAGTGCGGACCGCGGACCTGGAAAAAGCCGGCTCGTTCAAAACCGTGCAGATCGGCCGCGAGAGCGTGCTCATCAACCGCACCCGCAAGGGAGAGATCCGCGCGTTCTACAACATCTGCCGGCACCGCGGCGTGAAGCTGTGCATGGAGGAGTCCGGCGAAGCCAACCGTTCGTTCCAGTGCCCCTACCACGCCTGGACCTACGACCTCGAGGGGAAGCTCATCGCCGCCCCCAACCTGACCAAGATGCCGGATATCGACCGCAACGAATACGGACTCGTCAAGGTCCACGCCCGTGAATACATGGGCTACGTCTGGGTTTGCCTCGCGGATGAGCCGCCGTCGTTCGAAGAAGACGTGATGGGGGCCATCGAGGAGCGCCTCGGGGACCTGCGGGCCGTTGACGACTACGACATCGCCAACCTGAGCCTCGGCCGCCGCATCAAGTATGACGTGAAGGCCAATTGGAAGCTCATCATTGAGAACTTCATGGAGTGCTACCACTGCGCCACGATCCACCCCGAGCTGACCGAAGTCCTGCCGGAGTTCGCCGACGGGCTGGCGGCCCAGTACTTTGTGGGCCACGGCGCCGAGTTCGGCGAGGACATCAAGGGCTTCACGATTGACGGCTCCGAGGGCCTGGACCGCATTCCCGGAGTCGGCGATGACCAGGATCGCCGCTACTACGCAGTGACCATCAAGCCGAACGTCTTCGTCAACTTGGTCCCGGACCACGTCATCATCCACCGCATGTTTCCACTGGCGGCGGACCACACGATCGTCGAATGCGACTGGCTGTACCTGCCCAGCGTGGTGGAATCAGGTAAGGACGTCTCGGCATCGGTTGAGCTGTTCCACCGGGTCAACGAGCAGGACTTCGACGCCTGCGAACGCTGCCAGCCGGCCATGGGCTCCAAGATCTATGCCAAGGGCGGCGTCCTGGTGCCGAGCGAGCACCACATTGAGGCGTTCCACAGCTGGGTCACCGGCAAGATCGCGGACGTCCCGGCGGAGGGTTAGCCGCCGCTGGCTGCGGTGTAACCCATCTTCACGCTGATTGAATGCCCGGCCTGCTTGAGCGCATCAAGGAGGCCGGGTATTTTTTCGGGTTCGAAACGGAACGCGGGGCCGGAAAGGCTGATCGCTCCGATCACGGTGCCGCTGTGGTTGCGGATGGGAACGGCTACGGCGTTGAGACCGCGTTCGAGTTCTTCGTAGGTGACGGCGTACCCGGCTTCCGCAATGACTGGCATTTGCTGCTCCAGCTCGTCGCGGTCCGTGATGGTCTGTGCCGTGTATTGGGCCTGGCCGGCCTCCCTGAGGACACGGTCGCGCGTCGCGGGTGGCAGGGCGGCAAGCATGACCTTGCCGCTGGATGTGGCATGAAGCGGGGTGAGGCCGCCGATCCAGTCCTGCGTGCCGAGCGTGTTGGGGCCAATGGCCTGGTCCACGTTGACCGCGAAGTTTGACCGCAGCACGGCCAAGTTCGCGGTCTCAGCGAACTTTTCGGCGAGGGCTTCGAGATCTTCCCGGGCCTCCCTGACCAGGCTGAGGCGGGCCGGGATGGCACTAGCCAAGCGCAGTATGTTGAAACCGAGTTGGTATTTTCCGCGCTCGTGGTTCTGCTGCACCATGCCGCGGGCATCCAGGGCGCTCAGCAGTCGCGACGCCGTTGATTTGTGGACGCCCATTTCCTCCGCGATCTCACTCACGCCGGCGTCACCGTTTCGGGCCAGGATTTCGAGCACAGTGATGGCCCGGTCCACGGACTGCACACCGGCATGGTGCGCGCCGGCGGAATCGGTGTCGGGGTCGTTGGCAAGCAGTGAGTCAGCGTCCATGTGGTTCATCGTCTCAAACGCGGTCAAGTGGGCGGTCACTCTGGGCTGCGTGTCTCGTGACGCTGGCGTGCCTCCCATATCGGGATTTTCATGGCTATAGGATCGGGCGGTATGGCGTTGAGACTTGTTCAGGTGAATTTCAAGGCTCGGGATGACTCGGCGCTCGGCCGGTTTTGGGCGGGCGCCCTCGGCTGGGGTGTTTCCAGCGAAGGACCCGGTGTGACAAATGTTGAACCCGTGGGCGTCGTCTTGCCGGATCCCGTTGCCGTCTGCGTCGATGTCGTCACCGTCCCGGACCCCGAGACGGTGAGGTACCGCGCGCACCTCGATCTCGCCACCACCTCTGAGGCCCATCAGGCGGAGCTGGTTGCGCGCCTTGTGGAGCTCGGTGCAACACCCGCCGACGTCGGCCAGGGGGATGTGCCTTGGAGGGTTCTGGCCGATCCGGAGGGCAACCTGTTCTGCGTGCTGGAACCTCGACCGCTCTACGGGGACACCGGGCCGATCGCCGCGGTGGTAGTCAATTGTGCGGATCCGCGGGCCATGGCCCGGTTCTGGGGCGAGGCGATGGACTGGACCCTGCACGAGGTGACCGACGATCTTGCGAGGCTCCGTTCGGCCAAGGGTGTCGGGCCGTATCTGGAGTTCGTTCGCACACCCACCGTGAACTCCGTGTGTGGCCGTGTCCATCTGGACCTGAGGCCGTACCCCGGCGACGATCAAGCATCGGAGGTGGCCCGGCTGCGGACCCTGGGCGCCACGGACGCCGACGTCGGCCAGGGCGATGTGCCGTGGGTGTGCCTCGCCGACTCTGAGGGCAACGAGTTCTGCGTCCTCACCCCGGGCTGAGGCAGCGCCCTGGGTGACTGTGGAGCCTAGAGGCCATCGTCGTAGTTCCAGTGCTCCTGCCAACGCCAATCGATCGGTTCCGAAGCCCGCTGGTAGCGAATGTCGGTGGAGAGGCGGATCCGGTTGGCTGAGTCGACGTTGTCGCTCCCTGCGTGCACCATGTACGAGGAATGGACCATAACGTCGCCAGCGCGGTAGTTGGCGAGTAGCCAGCGGCCGTCGTGCTCGTTGGCCAGCGCTGGCAGGTCCGCGGTCATTGAGGCAGCTGGACGCTGCAGTCCACGCTCACGTTCGTCGGCCATCGCCCAGTGGTGGCTTCCTTCCAGATAGGTCAGCCCGCCCATCTCGACGGGGCAGTCACCAAGCGGGATCCACATGGAAAGAACACGTTCGCTGCCTTCGCGTAGATAGATCAAGTCGTAGTGTGCCTGGGTTGCCGTACCGATGCCGGCCTCTCCCGGACGGATGTGGCGGATAATCTTGCGCTTGTGAAGGTGGACTTCACCTTCCAGGAACCATTCGAACCATCCGCGGATGGCCGGATGGCTGGTCAACGCCGCGTAAACGGCGCCGGGGACGATTTCGCCGAAGAGGATTTCCCGCACCTTCCCGAGGTCGACGGCGCCGCTCGCGCCGACCCCGGTGGCCGGATCGGTTCCGGGTTCGAGCAGCCCCGTGCCGACCATTTGTGAAAAGTAGTACTCCCGGAACGATTCGACCATGCTCGGGTCAAGATGGTTGGTGAGATAGAGGTAGCCGTCCCGGCGAAGCCTAGACCATAGGGAACCCCTATCGTCGCGTTCCGCTGTGGGGACCGGCTTAAGGTAGCCGAGGCGTACCGGTGAATCGTCCAATTCGTACCCGTTTGATGTGACCATGCTGATAGCCTCGTTCAGGCTTGGACAATACTCCATGGACTATTGTCAGAAATCGTTGGATTTTCGCGGGTCAGGACCACGCCTTGGATTATTCGCAACATTGGGCGCTCTATTCGACGTCGCCATTAACGTTGGGCCACGCGGCTGTCGGCTGTCTCGGGGCGGGAGAGCAGGTTGCCACGGCCCCATCTCCGAGGGACAGGAAGCTCCCCTGCCACGCGGTGGTCTACATTTCATCGGGGACGGGCTGGTACGTCGGGGGGGAGCCGCGAGAGCCCAAAAAGGCGGTACGCGCTCCGGCCTTGATCTCAGTGCCTCCAGGCGTTCCCCACACCTATGGTCCCGACAAGGATGGGTGGACCGAACACTGGGTTTTGTTCACTGGTGCAGGTGTCCAGCTTTACCGAGATCTGGGAATTCTTGACCCGGGTCGGCCAGTCACTGGGCTGCGGGCAATGCCGGAGCGGGTTGCGGCCGTGTTTGCTGAACTTCACGCCGCTCTGTCCACGGTGGGGCTGCGCGGGAGCGTCGAAGCGTCGGTTGCCACCCAGCGGCTGCTCCTCGCCTTTCTGGCCTCGGGAGTTGCGGATGCTGCACCCATTGGCCGGGACCGTCAGGTACTGGCCACTTTGAAAAGCACAGCGTTCCGGCCCATGGCCATGGCCGACCGTGCCGGAGCGGCCGGGGTCTCGCTCACCGAGTTGAGGTGCATCGTCCGTGCATCGACCGGCCTGAGCCCCTTGAACTACATCCTTGGGACACGGATCTCTCAGGCGCAGTCACTGCTGGCCGAAGGTTCGTTGCCCGTTGGCAAGGTGGCCAGCCGCATTGGTTATGAAGATCCTGCGTATTTCACGCGGTTGTTCACCCAGCATGTCGGCGTTGCGCCCACTGAATTCCGGCGGCAACAATCCCGACTTCCCGGCCTGGCCCCTGACGCGTGAGGCTGGCCGGCCCCATCGACCGCACATGTTCAACCCTTAGACCCGCACGACAGCGGCCCACACCTTTCAGTGCGGCCCGCCGTCGATCGCTTAAAACCGTTCCTTCTTAGGCGCCGTCGTGCCACACTTGATGAACTATCGATTGACTGGGGGATCCAAGTCAGGAGATTGGTATGCGTGTTCTGATGCAACCCCGCACCTCGGGCCGACTGGTGGTGAAGGGGCCATGATGGCCGGTTGGGCATACCTCATGGCGGGGGTAATGACAGTCGACTCGCTCTTACTGGGGTTGCTGCTGTTGAACGTGAAGTGGCCCAAGCACTGGAAGAGAAACGGCTAGGGACAGCGGTATGCCCCGAACCTAGAGCACCGGTCGAACCTAGAGCACCTTCCGGATGGTCTCTTCGAAACTCACCACGTGGTGCAGGGCGAGTGCAGCTGCGCGGTCTTCGTCGCCGTCGGCGATCGCGGTGAGCAATTCCGCGTGCTCTGCGACGTGGCCCGTCACGGAGGGCATCTTGTCCAGCATGTGGCACCAGATGCGTGTTGCGAGGTTGTCGTAGCGGATCAGCACGTCCTCGAGGTGCGGATTGGCAGCGGCTTTGTAGATGAGCCGGTGCACCTGGATGTCGTAGCGCATGAGTTCCTGCTGGCCGGCGTCGTGTGCTTCCAGACCGCTGATGGCGGCGGCGACCTCGCGCAGTTCATCCCGCAGCCTGGGGCTGGCCATGCGGGCTGCCCGACGTGACGCCAGAGGCTCAAGCAGTTCCCGGATTTCGGAGACGTCCGCTAGTTGGGTGATGTCGACGCCGGTGGCAAAGGTTCCGCGGCGAGGGTATGACACCACCAAATGGTCGCTTTCGAGGCGCTTGATGGCTTCGCGCACGGGTGTCCGTCCGATGCCGAGCTCGGCGGCAATCTGGCCGTCGTTGATGGGGTCGCCGGGTTTGATGTCCAGCATGATGAGCCGGTCGCGGAGGAGCAAGTAGGCGTTTTCCGCCAAGGACGTCCCCTGTGTGCCCGTGTCCAGCGCTTCCAATGCAGTGCTCATGTGCTCTCTCCCGTTTGCCGCACTTCAAGTCTGGCGGATCAGTTATTGCCGGGCTGTTGACGGTTATGTGATCTTCAACATACTATGGCAATAGTTCTAATATATCAGTTGCTGATTAGTCAGTAAATATAAGTATCTCAAAAGGAGAACATGATGGTTGAACCGCTGATCCGCCCGCTCGCTGAGGCGGACCCGGAGGTTGAGCAGGCGATCGCCCAGGAACTCATCCGGCAGCAGTCCACGCTGGAAATGATCGCCTCCGAAAACTTCGCCCCTGCAGCCGTCATCCAAGCACAGGGCTCGGTCCTGACCAACAAGTACGCCGAAGGCTACCCGGGCAAGCGCTACTACGGCGGCTGCGAGCACGTGGACGTCATCGAACAGTTGGCCATCGACCGCGTGAAGACCCTCTTCGGTGCAGAAGCCGCAAACGTCCAGCCGCACTCCGGCGCCCAGGCCAACGCCGCGGCCATGTTCGCGCTCCTCGAGCCGGGGGACACCATCATGGGCCTCGACCTCGCACACGGCGGCCACCTGACCCACGGCATGCGCATCAACTTCTCCGGCAAGCTGTACAAGGTCATCCCGTACCACGTCAGCGAATCTGACCTCCGGGTGGACATGGCGGAAGTTGAAGCCCTGGCCCTGGAACACCGCCCGAAGCTGATCGTTGCCGGCTGGTCCGCGTACTCGCGCCACTTGGATTTCGCTGAGTTCCGCCGGATCGCCGACCTCGTGGGCGCGTACCTCATGGTGGATATGGCGCACTTCGCCGGCCTGGTGGCCGCGGGCCTCCACCCCAACCCGGTGCCGTACGCCGACGTCGTGACTACCACGACCCACAAGACCCTCGGCGGCCCCCGCGGTGGGGTGATCCTTTCCAAGGAACAGTACGCACGCAAGATCAACAGCGCAGTCTTCCCGGGCCAGCAGGGCGGCCCGCTGGAGCACGTGATCGCTGCCAAGGCTGTCGCGTTCAAGATGGCTGCAGAACCCGAGTTCCAGGAACGCCAAGTACGAGTGCTGGAAGGCGCCAAGCTCCTCGCGGAGCGGCTACTGAAAGAAGACGTGGCCGCGGCAGGAATCTCGGTGGTTAACGGCGGCACCGACGTCCACCTGGTCCTCGTTGACCTTCGCCACTCGGAACTGGACGGACAGCAGGCCGAGGACACTTTGCACCGCATCGGCATCACCGTGAACCGCAACGCCGTCCCGTTCGACCCCCGCCCGCCAATGGTCTCATCCGGACTCCGGATTGGAACCCCGGCACTCGCCGCCCGCGGCTTCGGGGCCGAAGAATTCGCCGAGGTGGCAGACATCATTGCGACGGCGCTCATCGCCGCGGCGACCAGCGGCACCCTGGGTGACCACACCGCCGTCGAACTCCGTGCGAGGGTTACCGCGCTGGCGGAGAAGTTCCCCCTTTACCCGCATCTTTCCCAGACCGGCAACGACGCCGCTGCCACCGAACTTGAGGCAGAAATGATTGGAGCAGCCCAATGAGCGCAGACCACCTCCCCGAACACCCGGATTTCCTGTGGCGTAACCCGGAGCCCAAGGCTTCCTACGACGCGGTGATCGTGGGCGGCGGCGGCCACGGCCTGGCCACCGCGTACTTCCTGGCCAAGAACCACGGCATGACCAACATCGCCGTCCTGGAAAAGGGCTGGCTGGCCGGCGGCAACATGGCCAGGAACACCACCATCATTCGCTCCAACTACCTTTGGGACGAGAGCGCTGCCATCTACGAGCACGCGCTGAAGCTCTGGGAGATCCTGCCCGAGGAACTTGAATACGATTTCCTCTTCAGCCAGCGCGGCGTCATGAACCTCGCCCACACCCTGGGCGACGTCCGCGAAAGCGTCCGCCGCGTCGGCGCTAACAAGCTCAATGGGGTCGACGCCGAATGGCTGGACCCGCAGCAAGTCAAGGAACTCTGCCCCATCCTGAACATCAGCGACAACATCCGCTACCCGGTCATGGGTGCCACCTACCAGCCCCGGGCCGGCATCGCGAAGCACGATCACGTGGCTTGGGCTTTCGCCCGCAAGTGCGATGAACTCGGCGTGGACATCATCCAAAACTGCGAAGTGACCGGCTTCCTCAAGGACGGCAACCGCGTGGTGGGCGTCAAGACCAATCAAGGAACCATCCACACCGAAAAAGTTGGCCTGGCCGCGGCGGGCCACAGTTCGGTCCTGGCCGAAATGGCCGGTTTCCGCCTCCCGATCCAGTCGCACCCCCTCCAGGCGTTGGTGTCCGAATTGCACGAGCCCGTCCACCCCACGGTGGTCATGTCCAACCACGTGCATGTCTACGTTTCCCAAGCCCACAAGGGCGAACTGGTCATGGGCGCCGGGGTCGACTCCTACAACGGCTATGGCCAACGCGGTTCCTTCCACGTGATCGAGCACCAGATGGCTGYCGCCGTCGAACTCTTCCCGATCTTTGCCCGCGCCCACGTGCTCCGGACCTGGGGCGGAATCGTGGACACCACCATGGATGCCTCGCCGATCATCGGCACCACTCCGGTGGAGAACATGTTCGTCAACTGTGGTTGGGGAACCGGCGGCTTCAAAGGCACGCCCGCTGCCGGCTTGACCTTCGCCCACACCATCGCCACCGGCACTCCGCACAAGCTCAACAAGCCTTTTTCGCTGGAACGCTTCGAGACCGGTGCCCTGATCGACGAACACGGCGCCGCCGCCGTCGCCCACTAGCCGCAGCCCTTTAGGAGACCAACCATGCTGCTCATCAGCTGCCCCAATTGCGGGCCACGAGACGAAACAGAATTCCACTACGGCGGCCAGGCCCACGTGGCGTACCCGGAGAACCCGGACGCGCTGACGGACCGCCAATGGGCCGAGTACCTGTTCTACCGCGACAACACGAAAGGTGCCTTCGCCGAACGCTGGGTCCACAGCACCGGTTGCCGCCAATGGTTCAACATGCTCCGCGACACCGTCAGCTATGACATCCAGGCCATCTACAAAATGGGCGAGCCGCGCCCTGATGCGAACACCACAGCAGCCACCACTTCGGAAGGAGCGACAAAGTGACCCCGCAGAACGCCCGCCTCGCCGCCGGCGGCCGCATCGACCGCAGCATCGCCTGGCAGTTCACCGTCGATGGCCAGGAATACACCGGACACCCGGGAGACACCATTGCCTCGGCACTGCTTGCCAACGGCCGCATCAGCGTCGGCAACTCGCTCTATGAGAATCGCCCCCGCGGCATCATGTCCGCCGGAGTGGAAGAATCCAACGCCTTGGTCAAGGTGGCTGCCCGCTTTCCCGGCCACGTCGCCGAGTCGATGCTTCCCGCGACCGCCGTGTCCCTCGTGGACGGGCTCAACGTGGAGCTCCTGAACGGCCTCGGCAAGCTGGATCCCAACGAGGACCGTGCGGAATACGACAAGAAATACGTCCACGCCGACGTCCTGGTGGTTGGCGGCGGAGTTTCCGGCCTCGCGGCAGCCCGCGAAGCGGTCCGCACCGGCGCCCGGGTCATCCTGATCGACGACCAGCCCGAACTCGGCGGCTCGCTGCTTTCCAGCTCCACCGCCCCGGAACTCGCCGAAGTGATCGAAGGCAAGCCGGCCCTGGAATGGATCGCCGACGTGGAAGCCGAGCTCGTCTCCGCGGCCGAATGCACCGTCCTCAACCGCACCACTGCCTTCGGCTCCTATGACGCGAACTATGTGATCGCGGCACAGAACCGTACGGACCACCTCAGCAGCCCGGCCGCGGACGGTGTCTCCCGCCAGCGTATTTGGCACATCCGTGCTAAGCAGGTAATCCTGGCCCCCGGCGCGCACGAGCGTCCGCTCGTCTTCGAAAACAACGATCGCCCGGGCATCATGCTGGCCTCGGCGGTCCGTAGCTACCTCAACCGCTACGCCGTCGCAGCCGGGCGGCGTGTCGTCATCGGCACCACGAACGATTCCGCCTACCTTTTGGCCGCCGATCTGCTGGCCGCGGGTGTCAAGGTCGCCGCCGTCGTCGACGCCCGCCCGAAGCTCAGCGACAAAGCGGCAGCCGCCGTTGAAAGCGGCATCCGCGTCCTCGTCGGCAGCGCAGTCGCCGATACCTCCGGCGCGGGGGAGAACGGCCGGATCGACGGCGTCACCATCCGCAGCCTCAACGACGACGGCGAAGTCACCTCCGGCGTCGAACGGCTCGCTTGCGATCTGCTGGCGGTTTCCGGCGGCTGGAGTCCTGTAGTTCACCTCCACAGCCAGCGCCAGGGGAAGTTGCGTTGGGACGATGACCTGGCTGGATTCGTGCCGAGCTCCGTCGTCAAGGACCAGCACTTGGCCGGCGCAGGACGCGGAAGCTACGAGCTCGGGGACTGCCTGGGCGAAGGCGTCTCCGCGGGTGCCGCGGCCGCCATCGCCGCAGGGTTCAGCACCCAGACGGTCCCCGCCGAGACGAAGGCGCCCGTTGCCTCTGCCCCGACCCGCCAGTTGTGGCTGGTGCCGGGCCAGAGCGGAAACGCGGGGGAGTGGCACCACCACTTCGTCGACTTCCAGCGCGACCAGTCCGTGGCTGACGTGCTCCGTTCCACCGGGGCCGGAATGCGCTCGGTGGAACACATCAAGCGGTACACCTCCATCAGCACCGCCAACGACCAGGGCAAGACCTCCGGCGTCAACGCCATCGGCGTGATCGCCGCGGCCCTCAAGCAGGCCGGCGAAGCATCACGCGGCATCGGCGACATCGGGACCACGACGTACCGGGCACCGTTCACACCGGTGGCATTCGCGGCGTTGGCCGGACGCCAGCGCGGCGAGCTTTTCGATCCCGCCCGAGTGACCTCGATCCACCCCTGGCATGTCGCCCAGGGAGCGCTCTTCGAGGACGTCGGCCAGTGGAAGCGGCCGTGGTACTACCCGCAAGCGGGCGAGGACATGGACGCCGCCGTGCTCCGCCAATGCGCCGCGGTCCGGGAGTCCGTGGGCTTCATGGACGCTACCACCTTGGGCAAGATCGAGATCCGAGGCAAGGATGCCGGTGAATTCCTGAACCGCATCTACACCAACGCGTTCAAGAAGCTCGCTCCGGGCTCTGCCCGCTACGGGGTCATGTGCACCCCGGACGGCATGATCTTCGACGACGGCGTGACCTTGCGCCTCGACGAGGGCCGCTACTTCATGACCACCACCACCGGCGGTGCCGCGAAGGTCCTTGACTGGCTCGAGGAGTGGCACCAGACCGAGTGGCCGGAACTCGACGTGGTGTGCACCTCGGTGACTGAACAGTGGACGACGATCGCCGTCGTCGGGCCCAAATCCCGCGCCGTGATCGCCAAAGTTGCGCCGCAACTGGCGGCCGACGGCGGACTGGACGCCGAAGCGTTCCCGTTCATGACGTTCCGGGAGACCATGCTGGCCTCCGGAGTGCAGGCACGGGTTTGCCGGATTTCGTTCTCCGGTGAGCTTGCCTACGAAATCAACGTTCCGTCCTGGTATGGGCTCAACACCTGGGAAGCTGTTGCTGCCGCAGGTGCCGAGTTCAACATCACCCCATACGGCACGGAGACCATGCACGTGCTTCGTGCCGAGAAGGGCTACCCGATTGTCGGGCAGGACACGGATGGCACGGTCACCCCGCAGGATGCCGGGATGGAGTGGATCGTTTCCAAGGCCAAGGACTTCATCGGCAAGCGTTCTTACAGCCGCGAGGATGCTGTTCGCACTGACCGCAAGCACCTGGTCAGCGTCCTCCCGGCGGACGGTTCGTTCCGTCTTCCGGAAGGCACCCAGCTCGTGGAAAAGGGAATCCCCGTCAACCCGGCCTACGGCCCCGTGCCGATGCAGGGCTTCGTGACCTCGAGCTACCACAGTGCCGCTTTGGGCCGGTCCTTCGGCCTGGCACTCATCACCAACGGCCGCAACCGGATCGGCGAGACCCTGGTGGCCTCCGTCGGCGACCAGTTGCTGGACGTCGTTGTGGGAGAAACCGTACTTTTCGACGCTGAAGGGACCCGTAAAGATGGCTGAAACAGCAACACCCGCAAACCCCGAGACGCTCCGTGCGGCACGCCGCAGCCCCGCGTCGCACCTGGCACCGACCTTCGAGTCCGGTTCCGTGGCCGGAACCGTCGCGTTGAAGGAGATCCCGTTCCAGACCATGGTGGGTGTCCGGGTTGACCGGGCGTCCGACGCCGGAGCCCGCCTCGCGTCCGTGACCGGCGGCCTGCCGGCGGCATGCGGTGAGGCCAGTGGGGACGAGAGGGCCACCACCTTGTGGCTTGGGCCGGACGAATTCCTGGTGGTCGCACCGGAATCGGCGCACGATTCCCTGGGCGGAGACCTTGTCCGCGCATTGGTGGAGGCCTTGGGCGACGACCCGGGCCAGGTGGTGGACTTGTCCGCCAACCGCACCACCTTCGAGCTTTCCGGCATCCGTGCCCGGGACGTCCTGGAGAAGGGGTGCTCGCTGGACTTGCACCCCCGCGCCTTCCGCACCGGGACGGCCCTGGCCACGGAAATCGGCAACATCCCGGCGATGCTGTTGAAGACCGGGGAGGACAGCTTCCGGATCTTCCCGAGGGCTTCGTTCGCCGATTTCCTGGGCCGTTGGCTGCTTGACGGCATGAGGGAATTTGCCTCTCCCGAGGTCCCCTGATGGCACTGAGCGTGCTTGACCTGTTTTCCATTGGCATCGGGCCGTCGTCTTCGCACACGGTCGGCCCGATGCGGGCGGCAAAGCAGTTCACCGACGGCCTGGAATCCTCCGGGCAACTCGCGGCAACGGTGCGCGTCCAGGCAGAGCTTTTCGGCTCGCTGGGCGCCACCGGCCGCGGCCACGGCTCGGACAAGGCCGTGGTGCTGGGGCTGCAGGGCCAATCGCCGGAAACGGTGGACACGTCCACCGCCGACGACCAGGTTGCCGCGGCCGCCCTGGACGCCGAATTGCGGATAGCCGGGCATCACCGCGTGGACTTCAACTGGGACGAAGACGTGGTCCTGCACCGGCGCAAATCTTTGCCTGCCCACCCTAACGGCATGACTTTCCGCGCCCTGGACCACACCGGGAAAGTCCTGCGCGAGCGCAGCTACTACTCGATCGGCGGCGGCTTCGTGGTGGACGGCGATGCGTCTGGAAGCGACAAAGTCGTCGCCGACAACACCGTGCTGCCCTATCCCTTCAGCACCGCGGACGAGCTCCTGGCGATCTGCGCACGGGAGGACATGTCCATCTCCGATGTCATGCTCGCCAACGAACTCGTGTGGCGCAGCGAGGCCGAACTTCGCGAGCGATTGCTGCACATCTGGGCCGTCATGCGCGAATGCGTGGACAACGGCTGCGCTGCGGAAGGCATCCTTCCGGGAGGCTTGAACGTGAGGCGACGGGCGCCGTCGTTGTTCAAGACGCTCGCCGCCACCGACGCCGGACTGCAGGGCTCAAGCTCGGCAGACCCACTGCTCGCCATGGAATGGGTGAACCTGTTCGCGCTGGCCGTGAACGAGGAAAACGCCGCGGGCGGCCGGATCGTCACGGCACCGACCAACGGTGCGGCCGGCATCGTGCCGGCGGTGCTGCACTACTACACGAAATTCGTGCAAGGAGCCGACGACGACGGTGTGGTCCGTTTCTTGCTCGCCGCGGCCGCCGTCGGGATCCTGTTCAAGATCAACGCCTCCATTTCGGGCGCCGAAGTCGGTTGCCAAGGTGAGGTGGGCTCGGCCTGCTCGATGGCCGCGGCAGGCCTTTGCGAGGTCCTCGGAGGCACTCCCGAGCAAGTCGAGAATGCCGCTGAAGTAGGAATTGAACACAATCTCGGCCTCACCTGCGATCCCGTGGGCGGGCTGGTGCAGATTCCGTGCATCGAACGCAACGCGATCGCCAGCGTGAAGGCCATCAACGCCGCCCGCCTTGCCCTGCACGGCGACGGCAGCCACAAAGTATCCCTCGATAAAGCCATCAAAACCATGCGAGAGACAGGAGCGGACATGAAAATCAAATACAAGGAGACCTCCCGCGGAGGCCTCGCCGTCAACGTAGTGGAGTGCTAGCCATGACTGTGACCCAAAATGAAACCGCCCCGCGACATGAAGCGGCGCTGCCGGCTACCACCGTTGAGCATGTCCTGACGCTCGATTGCCCGGAGACACGGGGGATCGTGCACGCCGTTTCCGGCTTCCTCCTGGAGCACGGCTGCGACATCATCGACAGCAAGCAATTCGACTCCCAGCTGGACCGCCACTTCTTCATGCGGGTCCATTTCGCCTCGGAAGGGGACGAATCGACGATTGACGCGCTCCGGGAAGCCTTCGCCCCTGTTGCCGAGAAGTTCGGGATGCGCTGGCAGCTGAACCGCCACGGGGCCAAACGGCGGGTGCTGATCATGGTCTCCAAATTCGAGCATTGCCTCAACGATCTCCTGTTCCGGGCTCGCGTCGGGGAACTGCCCGTCGAGATTGTCGGGGTAGTCTCCAACCACCCGGACCACAGGCGGACCGTCGAATGGCACGGCATTCCGTTCTTCCATGTGCCCGTCACCCCGGACACCAAGGCAGCGGCCGAGGGGCAACTCCTGGATCTCATCGATCGCTTGGACGTCGAACTGGTGGTCCTGGCCCGCTACATGCAGGTCCTCAGCGACGATCTTGCCCGCAAGCTCGATGGTCGGGCAATCAACATCCATCACTCGTTCCTTCCCAGCTTCAAAGGTGCCAAGCCATACCACCAAGCGCATGCCAGGGGCGTCAAGACGGTAGGGGCCACCGCCCACTACGTCAACGGGGAATTGGACGAAGGACCCATCATCGCCCAGCAAGTGGTGGAGGTGGACCACACCTTCGGGCCGGACGAACTGGTCGCGGCCGGACGCGACACCGAGTGCAAAGCACTCAGCAACGCCGTGCGCTGGCACTGCGAAGGCCGTGTGATCCTGCAAGGGAGCAGGACCGTGGTGCTGAAGTAGGGTTTGAACGGCCCACCAAACGGTGGGCCGTTCAGGCGCCGTTTCGCGAGTAGTGAAGCAAAACCACGCCGTTGCGGAAGGTGCGCGTCCCCTCAAGCCTGAGGTCCATCCGGACTCCAGGATCCTCGAACAGCGGCCGGCCCTGCCCGAGGACAATGGGATTTACGCGAATCCGGAATTCGTCGATCAAGCCGTGCCGCATTAGCGCGGAAGCCACCTTGGCGCCGCTCAGGACGATGTCGCCGCCGGGCTGCGCCTTCAGTTCCGCTATTTGTTCAGGCACGACGTCGTGAATCACCGTGGTGTTGGAGTCTGCCTGGGCCAGGGTCCGCGAAAACACGAACTTGGGCATCTCGCGCCAGATCCCGGCGAACTCGAGCATGGGCGCCGAGAGGTCGGCATTCTGATCGGCCGTGTTCCAGAAATCGGCCATCACACCGTAAGTGATGCGCCCGAACATGAAGGCTCCCATCCCTCGGAACTGCTCGTTCAAAAAACCGAGGAGTTCGTCATCGACGAGGTGCCAGCTGATGTCCCGGTCGAGCGTCTCGAAGAATCCATCCAAAGAAACCGACATCATCAGGATGATCTTTCGCATTCGAGTACCTCCGGGGGCGCCGAAAGGCGACGTGGCCGCCGTCGTTCTTTCCAGTGAAGCACCCCGGGATCCGGTGGAACAGGCCGTGATCGGGACCCCACCCTAGAGGCGCGCCAGTCGGGTTGCCAGGTGAAACGCTACCAGCCGGCCCGTTCCGCGCGGGTCTCCGCCGCATAACTCGAAAATCCGTTGGAGCCGGTGGTGCATCGACTGCCGTTCCAAGTGCAGTTCCCGTGCCGCTTGCGCGGTATTGCAACCGGTATCGAGCCATACCGCCAACGTCAGCATCAGTTCCGAGCGCCGCTGCTCGTCATGCTCGACGACGGCGCCAAGCTGCCGCCGCACGAATCCCTCGCGGGTGGCCGCGTCGAGGCTTTCTTCTGCCAAGCGCTCCACGGCGAAGTCCTCGGCGTCCACCACGCCCCAGCCGGTTCCTGACGCGTATCCGGGCCCGGTCCCAGCGTTCGCGATGAGTTCGAGCGTCAGGCGTGCCTCCGCAAGCGACCATGAAGCCTCTCCGATTCCTTGCGCCAAAGGACCCACCGATATGGCTGAGCCGTCCGGGACATCCAGGGCCTGAAGCGCCTGCATGAGCGTCATGCGCGAAGCTACTGCCGCGGACTGGGGGAGTGCCGCAAGCGCGATCAACTCGGCGTTGTCCGCATAGCTCGCACTTTGCGAAACCGCATCGTGCAGAATTCCGTCCACCTGTGTCCGGAGCTGTCCGGCCGCTGAGGAACGCACCACGACGGCGACTACCGGATTGCTGGCGGGAAAGCCCGAGGCCGGCCCCAATTGCTGGAGGCGCCATGATTGGGTCCCCGAACTGATGGCCCGCATGAGTTCTATGCCGGCGAGCTCCTTGAGCCCGGGTGGCATCCGCTGCAGCAGTGCCAAGCCGAGGATATCGACGCACCGCTCGCCGGCCACCCGGGCGAGGTTGGCGTCGCCGTCGTCGGGCACTTCCAACTCCAGGCGGGCGGCCAGCACGCCGCGGACGGGCACATCGACGGTGGTGACGGTGCTGGGACCGGGCTGGCCGGCCGCCGTTGCGCTTCCCAAGGTGATGCCCGACGGCGAGACGAGCCTTGCGCTGGCACCAGTCCGGCTGGCCAGCACGGCCAGGAGCTGGTCCAGTCCGCCGCCGTGCGCAAGTTCTGCCGCCATGGCATGGCTCGTTTCGTCTCCCAACTGCAATTGGGCCACCGATTCGCTGACCAGCAGCGAGTTGATGGCCTGCATGATGCCGACGAAGGGGGCCACTTTGCGCAATTCGATGATCGGCAGTCCGGCGTCCTGGCCGGCTTCGAGCATGGAGTCCGGTATCGCGGGCAGGAGCGGACCCGTTTCGATGGCCAGTGCGGTGATGCCGCGGGCCGCAAGCTGGCGGACGTAGTCCACGCGCCGCTCGTCTGAAGCCGTGGCGAGCGCCTGTCCGCCGCTCAGGAGCAGCTCCCCACCGCGCAGCAGGGGAGCGATGTCCAGCACTTCGCTCGAATGCACCCAGCGGAGTTGCCGTGACAGAGCATCGGGCACATCGGTCCGGAGGACTGGTTCCGCAGCTTTCAGGGTGGCGTGCTCGAAAGCATCGGCAAGCAACAATGACATGACACTCCGTAACTAATTGTGGAGAACTATCATACACATCGTATCTTGTTGCTGTGATGTGGGGCACATACATTGAAAGAGTCCCTTTCACACACGGAGGCTCCCCCCAATGCATGAGAACTTATCCACTGCGACGACGCCTGGGGCTGCAACGGCGCAGACCGACGTCGAACAGAACCTGCAGTCCATTCCCGAATCAGCGCGTACCCGCAGCGTAGCGGGCCAATTCTGGATCTGGGCAGGCGCAAACCTTGCCCCCATCAACTGGGTCCTCGGGGCCCTCGGCGTCCAGCTTGGACTGGGCTTTGCCGATACCGTCACCGTCCTGGTGGTGGGAAACCTGATCGGCATGGCACTGTTTGGCCTGTTTGTCCTCTTGGGGCAACGGACCGGTGCCACCGGCATGGTCCTGGCCCGGGCCGTCTTCGGCCGCCGCGGCAACTACCTCCCGAGCGCCATCCAGGCCCTCCTCGGAATCGGTTGGTGCGCCGTCAATACGTGGATCATCCTGGACCTGGTGATGGCGCTGCTTGGCAAGCTCGGCCTGGTCGACCCGGAGCAGCCGAATGTTGGACCTAAGATCCTGGTGGCCTTCCTGATCATGGCCGCCCAGGTCACCATCGCCTGGTTCGGCTACAAGGCGATCGCGGCTTTTGAAAAGTGGACCGTGCCGCCCACCATCGTGGTGCTGATCGCCATGTCCGCCGTTGCTTGGTTCGGCATGAACATCGATTGGGGCTACGCGGGCCCTCCCGGTGCTGTCCTTGAAGGCGGGGCGAGGATCGCGGCCATGACCACCGTCATGACGGTCATCGGTATTGGCTGGGGCATCACGTGGTTCACCTACGCGGCCGACTATTCACGATTCGTCAGCAAGTCCGTCCCCAAGCGGAAGGTCTACCTCGCCTCGGTATTCGGCCAATTCCTGCCGGTCGTATGGCTGGGCATCCTTGGAGCCAGCCTGGCCACGAAGAGCGGCACGGCCGACCCCGGCCACCTCATCGTCGACAATTTCGGTGTCCTGGCCATCCCGGTGCTCTTCCTGGTGCTGCATGGTCCCATCGCAACGAACATCCTGAACATCTACACGTTTTCTGTAGCTGCACAGGCGTTGGACATCAAAGCCAAGCGCCGTTCCTTAAACATTTTCGTCGGGTTCCTCGCCTTGGTCGGCGTCGTGTTCTTCATCCTGCAGGAGGACTTCGCCTCAACGCTGAGCACCTGGCTCGGCGGGCTCGTGGCCTGGGTGGCCGCGTGGGGAGGCATCATGCTGGTGCACTACCTCTGGGTGGACAAGCGCAACCCCGTGGGTGTCGAGCGCCTTTTCGACCCCGTGGGCACCCGGCGGCTCCCGGCATTCAACTGGGCAGGCATCACCGCGCTCTTGGTGGGCATCTTCGCCACGTGGCTGTTCATGTACGGCGTCCTGCCGATCATGCAGGGTCCCATCGCCACAGCCATGGGCGGCATTGACCTGTCCTGGCTGGCAGGCGGACTTGTCGCCGCGGCTGTCTACGGCGCTCTAGGCCCACGGGTGCATGCCCGATACCTTCGGTTGCCTTCTTCCGCAGCGACTTCCGCAGCCGCTCCGACGTCGCAGCCTCTCGCGGAAGACGCCGTCGCCAATCTGGTCAACGACTGAAAGGACCCCCGGTGACCACCAACGCTTTTCCTGACGAGGCGCACCCGATGACATGGCCGGAAGGTTTCCAGGCTGCGGCGTCGTTCACGTTCGACGTCGACGCCGAATCCTGCACCATCGCCCACGATCCGACGAGCACGCGGCGCATGTCCCTCATGAGCCACCAGTCCTACGGACCCAGAATCGCCGTCCCGCGGCTCCTGAAGATCCTCGAGCGCCAAGAGGTCCAGGGAACCTTCTTTATCCCGGGGTTCACGGCGGAAAGCTACCCGGACGTGGTCCGCCGGATCGTCGACGGCGGCCATGAAGTCGCCCACCACGGCTACCTGCACGAGCCCATGCAAGGAATCGACGCCGCCACCGAGGCCAGCTACCTGGACCGCGGGCTCGAAGCCATCGCGAAGGTGGCCGGGGTCCGGCCGTTGGGCTACAGGGCACCGTGGTGGGAGCTGAACTGGCATTCACCGGCCCTGCTCGCGGACCGTGGTTTCCTCTACGATTCAAGCCTGCTCGACGGCGATGCCCCCTACCGCATGGCGGTTACCCAGGGCGGTTCACAGGACAGTGATTCACGGGACATCGTGGAGATCCCCGTGGATTGGGCCTTGGACGATTGGGAACAATACGCGTTCTACCCCGGAGTGACAGGTAGTGGCGTCATCGAAAGCCCGGCCAAGGTCCTGGAGATGTGGACCCTGGAAGCCGAGGCCCACCACGCCCAAGGTAGTTGCTTCGTCTTGACCAACCACCCATTCATCTCCGGCCGCCCCTCCAAGGCCGTCGCGTTGGAACAACTGATCGAACGAGTCAAAGCCATGGACGGGATGTGGGTGACTACCTTGGAACAGATTGCCGAACACACCAAAGCCAGCCTGAGCGAGATCCACAGCCACGCCCGGATCGAGGTCCCGTCCTATCCAGGCGCCGGAGCCAACTTCAAGCCTGCCCGGGTGCGGGAAACTGCCCTGAACTAGGGATATGTCCAGCGTGCACGCGCGCACTCCCTTTGAGCATGCCCAGCCCTGACCAACAGCAGTGGACATAATGCCTAGACGTCCGTTGAGCATGTTCAGCGTAGGCGAGTAGCACTGGACATAGTGCTTAGGGTCCGTTGGACATGCCCAGCCTTGGTCTCAAGCAGTGGACATAGTACTCATATGTCCACTGCTCGAACCTAAGGCTGGGCATGTCCAGTGGTGGGCGCGGCAGATTTGGGCTGGAGGGCTAGTGGGCGGGGCGGGAGTGGGCCTGGGCTAGAGGTCGCTCCGGCATGGCGCGGATGCGAGCTTGTAGAGTCCGTTCAGGTCTCCGGCCGCTAAGCCGTCAGGAGCCCCGATTTCCGGGTACATGAGCTGGACTGGATCCTCTACGTGGTCAAGGCCCACCACATGGCCCAGTTCATGCTGAACCACCGCCGAGACGTAGTGGGCGCCCCCGGGGACGCCCAGGAGTTCCGTGATTTGCGGAGCGTCCAGGTCCAGGCTTCCCGTCACGTAGCTCTTGGGGCCGGAGCCAAAGCTGTACATGGTGCTGCCGCCGGTGCCTATGACGGATCCAGCCAATGCCGGGGCGGCTTCGGGAGTGGTCCAGGAAATCAGCAGGGGCGCCCATCGATCCCCGTAGAGCGCTGGCTGGTATGGCTTGCGCTTCTCGGAAGGGTTTTCCGTGCTGGCGCCGTCGTCGACGAATTTGAGGCCGGTGGCTGCCGCGATCTTGGCGATGGCGTCGGCGATGAGCCCCTCGGACCCGGCAGGGGCGAGGGCCGCGTTGACTACGTAGTGCAGTGGCCGGCATGGAGAGTAGCCCACTGGTGTGCCGTCGGCGTTGGTGGCCAAGAATTTGTAGGAGGTGCTTGCCCCGGCTGGCTTGCTGGGGGAGCCGAGCGCGTGGCCGGCTTCTTCCAAGCCTGGTGGCGGGGTATCCGGGGCACGCGCGGCTTTTCGCGCCCCTTGTCCGGGAGCTGTGCTCTGCCCTGGATCGGCGCCCTGGGCGGAGTTGGTGCTTGGCGGCTGTGCCGAGGAACCCAGGTTCGGAAGCAGTCCCATGATGCGGGGATCGCCCCGGAGGAAACCGCTCACAAGCACGGCCACGGCCGCGACGATCGCCACCACCATCAAGTTTCGGAAGAGCGCGACGGCGGTACTGGACCGCCGCCCGGGAGGCGTCGGACCGCCGTCGTACCCGTAGTTCGAATGCAAGCCTTCCCCCAAGTCCCTGATCCCCGCGTCCCAAGCGGGCAAGCGCTACTAACCGATGACAGCGCCGAAGACGAGGCCCAGCCCATATGTGGCCGCGGCCGCACCGAGTCCGATGGCGAGCTGCCGGAGGCCGCGGGTCAGCGGTGAAGTTCCGGACAACAGGCCGACGACGGCGCCAGTCGACAGAAGCGCGATGCCCACCAGCGTACCGGCCACAGCCAGCGCAGCGAAGCCCGTCATGCCGAAGAGGAACGGCAGGATCGGCACAATGGCGCCCGAGGCGAAGAAGCAGAAGCTGGAGATGGCAGCACCCCAGGCGGAGCCGACGGCCTCGTGCTCATTCACCGTTTCCTCCACTTCTGGGTGGAGCGACAGGCTGGGATCGCAATCGCAGCTGTAGAGTCCCATGCGTTCGGCAGCCCGGTGTTCGGCGGCTTCGTGCGACATGCCCCGTGCCAGATACACCAGGACCAGCTCATTGTGTTCGATGTCCAGGGACGGGGCTGCAGTCAACGTGGCCTGGGTGGGACGGGTGGCCTTGAGGAGCTCCAGTTGCGAGCGGACCGAGACATATTCGCCGGCGCCCATGGAGAGGGCGCCTGCCAAGAGGCCCGCAATGCCGCTGAAGAGGACCACCGTGGCGGGCACACCGGTGGCGGCCATGCCCATGACGAGGGAAAGGTTGCTGACCAGGCCATCGTTGGCACCGAATACCGCGGCCCGGAAGGTGCCGGACAACCTGTTGCGGCCGCGTGTCGCCAAGCCGCGGACTACCTCTTCATGGATCTGTTCGTCGGCCGCCATGGCGCGGGTTGCCGCGGGATCCTTCGCGTAAGGGGAGCGGCCTTCCGCCCTTTGCGCGAGGGCCAAGACGAACACAGAACCGAAATTCCGTGCCAGGAAGCCAAGCATCTGGCTACGGGTGGAGGCAGCTTTCGGCATGCCTGCGTGTTCGCCAAGGAGCTTGAGCCAGTGTGCCTCGTGGCGGCCTTCGGCCTCTGCGAGGGCCAGAAGGATCTCGCGTTCCTCACCCTCGCGGCGCTGAGCCAGTTCGCGGTATACGGCGGCCTCGGCGCGTTCGTCGGCCAAGTACTGCCGCCAGCGCTTGATGTCCGACGACGGCGGGGGAGACTTGGTGGCTGCTGCGTCTTGCGATGGACTGCTTGAGTCCAACGGACTGTCTGAATGCGGGGTTTTTGCGTGCGGGTGCACCGGGACTCCTGGGTTGCTGGGGCGGGCTTCATCGCCTCATTGCACGTCCACTTTATCGCCAATTTTCGCGGTTTTTCGGCCGGTAATCCTTACTCGACGTTTTAGGTACGCCTCAAAAACGGAGGGGCCCCCGCGAGGCCTTGACCACCGGATGGGGCAGTGCTGGGATGGATGGACAGGGTCCACGAATTGGCGGGGTGGCGTGGTGACCGGCTGCCTGATCTGCCTGGCGATGGGCTCAGCGGCACGTCAAACGGAGGTTGCACCATGGACAGCACCGAGACCCACGCCCGCCACCCCGACCGTCCCACGGTCGAGGCCGATCCCGCCTACGACTACAGCGAGGACCTGGAGGTGGACGAGGACTGGGAAGAACAATCCGAGGTCCTCGACGACGACGAACGGCCCGTTCCGCTCGACGTCGACGAACACCGTGAGGACGAAGAACTCGAATAGTACCGGTTAGCCCGGAGCCTTGGGCTTTCTAAAACGCGCTCAGGATGAAGTGACGCTCTACGCCCGCCCGGTGCCCGGTGGCGGCCACTGTGAGCGTGAGCTTCCGCGTGGCCGGGAACCAGCGGGCAGGCTGGACTGCTTGTGAGAGGGCTTGGGTGATGAGTCGCGGCTCGTGATGCCAGTGGCGTTCCAGCCGGCCATCCACCACGAACGTGATGGAACCTTGGGAGAGGTCGACGCCGGGAATCACCCGGACGAATTCGTCAACCCGCCTGGCGCGGGGCGCGGCCAAGGTGCCTGGCTGTGCGGTGTGGCTGGCTGTGGCTCTAGCGCCGGTTTCCAAAGGCATTGCCTTCTCCTGGTGGAGTTGCTCTTGCCCGCTCGGTTGTCTCTGGTCCGGGTCGGGCCGCTTCTTCATCCGAACCACCCGTGAACATGGGGTTGGCGTATGGCAAGTCGGAGCTTGGCGCCACATCTCTTGAAGCTGTTCCTACTGTACAGGCAGGCCAGCCCTCGGCGCCTCTGTATTAAAGCCCCCTGCGCCTCTCTATTAAGGACTCCAAACACAGCAGCGGCGCCGCAGCCCTCCCGAAAGAAGGTGCGGCGCCGCCGTCGTGATTAACTCTTTGAAGCTAGTGCGTGGCCACCGGGTGGGCCTCCAGGGGGAGTTCCTCGGTAACCGCTCCGGCAACGCGGCGGTCCCAGGCTTCGCGGACCTCGGGCTCGGTGGGGGGCGTCAGGAGGGAGACGACCACGTAGATGACAAACGAGGCGCCGAGGCCCCAGTAGATGGGATCGTTGGCGTAGACGCCGTCTTCGCTGGGGATGATTCCCGTGGCGTAGCCGATGAGCAAGCCCAAAGTCAGGACAGAGCCGACGGCCATGGACCACGCAGCGGCGATGCCCGTGCCGCGCTTCCAGACCAGGCCACCCAGGATGGCGATCAGGAGGCCACCCACCAGGATGTCGTAGGCGATGGTCAGGGCGACCACGACGTCTTGCGCCGCCATGGAGATCAACACGGCCACGATGCCCAGGCCGAGTACCCAGTAGCGGTTGGCCTTGACGTCGTGCTCGGGGTTTTCGGTGTCATCGGTGTTGATCGTCTTGCCAAACCAGCTGGCCACGAACGGGACCACGTCGGCGCGGGCCACGGTGGCTGCTGCGATGAGGGCGCCGGAGGCGGTGGACATCATGGCGGCGACTGCTGCGGCCATGACGAGGCCGCCGATACCGATGGGCAGGATGTGCGTTGCCACCTCGGCGTAGACGACGTCCTTGCCGAGTGCCTTGACGTCGATGTTGGGCAAGGCCACGCGGGCGGCCAGGCCGATCAGGGCGCCGGCGACGCCGTAGAGGACGCAGTAGATGCCGGCAGTGGCGCCGCCCCAACGGGCCACCTTCGGGGTCTTGGCGGTGAAGACGCGCTGCCAGATGTCCTGGCCGATCAGCAGGCCAAGGGTGTAGACCACGAAGTACGTGATGATGGTCTGCGCTCCGATGCCGTCCAGCTGGAAGAAGCTGGCGTCAACACGGGCACGGATCCCGTCGAGGCCGCCTGCGGCGTTGAGGACGAACGGGAGCATGAGGAAGAAGATGCCCACCGTCTTGATGATGAACTGCACCTGGTCGGCGAGGGTGATGGACCACATGCCGCCGATGGTGGAGTAGACCAGGACGATCGCGCCGCCGACGGCGATGGCCAGCCAGCGCTCCCAGCCGAAGAGGACAACGAAGATGGTGGCGTAGGCACCCGTCGACGTGGCACACAGCATGAGGGTGTAGGCGAGCATGACGATGCCCGAGGTCTGCGTGGCACGCTGGCCGTAGCGCAGGCTCAGCATCTGGGAGACCGTGTAGATCTTCAGCCGTTGGATCGTGCCGGCGAAAAGCAGGCTCAGGAGGAGCACGCCCGAGCCGATGGCCACTACGAGCCACATGCCCGAGATGCCGAACTTGTAGCCGAGGCCGACGCCGCCAACCGTCGATGCACCGCCGAGGACGACGGCGGCCATGGTGCCGGTGTAGAGCATCGGACCGAGGCGGCGTCCTGCCACCAGGAAGTCGCTGTTGTTCTTGGTGCGCGACTTGCCCCACCAGCCGAAGGCCAGCATGGCAAGCAAATACACCACCACGATCGCAATATTGATGAAGTCCATGGTTGGCTCCTGAAAGTGATGCACAGAGAGTTCTTGGGGATTCCGACGCCGGTCCCGCTGGGTATTGTTGCGGGTTTGCGGAAGGCCTCTGCGCTGGTGATTGGGGAGAGTAGTCTGTGAAGTGTGCCTCACAAACAACACTTGTTGCCTATGAGAATACGTAGTGATGCGAGTAACAGTCAAGACGCCGGCGTCCCCGCGAGGTGCTCCAGCGTTGCCGACTCTCTCCAAAAAAGACCCGCCCCGCCAGCGATCCGGCTACTATTGCTGCAATGACAGGGCCGCAGCAACGGCCTGAAAGGTTCGTGAATGAAGGCTCTCCCCGTTGAACCGAGCAACGTACCCGTTGCCATCGGTTCCAGAATTCGTGCCGCCCGCCAATCGCAGCGGCTCACCATCGAACAGGTTGCGGATGCCACCGGCTTGACCAAGGGTTTCCTGAGCCGCGTCGAGCGGGACCTGACATCGCCGTCGGTTGCTTCGCTTGTGACGCTTTGCCAAGTCCTTTCGGTATCCATCGGCGAGCTTTTTGCCGCGCCGGAAACACATTTGACCAGGCGCGACGACGGTCCGCGGATTTCGCTTGGCGGGCAAGGGATCGTGGAACGGCTCTTGACGGCCCGCTCGGAGCGGCGCTTGCAGATTCTGCAGGCCTCCATCGAGCCCCGCGGCCGGGGAGAAGCCGAGCTTTACGCCGTTGATTGCGATGTCGATGTCCTGCATGTGGTCAAGGGACGCATCAAGCTGATCCTCACCAACGAGGAGTATGACCTCGAAGAGGGAGACACCCTATCCTTCCCGGGGCGCGAACCCCACACCTGGGTCAACCCCACGGACGAGCCTGTCGAGGTGCTCTGGATCCTGGTGCCGGCAGCGAGCCGCTGACGCCGTAGCCGCTGACGCCGCAGCCGTCTGACGCTGGCTGCGGCCATTGATGCTGGCTCCTTGCGGCGCCCGGCGCGTAACAAGCCGGAAACCTGGCTGACTTCAGAAGTTAACCCACGGACGTTCTGTGTTACGTGCTTGAAATGATTCGTGCCGGATGCCGAAACAGGGCGGCTGTACCTTCGAGTCAACGCAACTCGTCAAGGTCGGTACCTCGTTAGGTATCAGGACCTGTTCGTTTTAAAAAATGGTCTCGCCGTGCAGGCGCCATGGAGCGCCGTATATGCAGGAAGGCTCCCAAAATGGACTCAGCATTTCTTAGCGTAGGGCTGGATGTGAATCCCCAGACCCTGGATCCCGGCGCCACAGCCTGGATGCTTGCAGCTTCCGCCCTCGTACTTCTCATGACGCCAGGTTTGGCGTTCTTCTACGGCGGCCTGGTCAGGATGAAATCCGTCCTCAACATCATGATGATGAGCTTTGGCGCCATTGGCGTGGTCGCGGTGGTATGGGCCCTGTGGGGCTACGGACTCGCGTTCGGCCCGGATACCTTGGGCGGCTTCATTGGGGACCCGTTCGCAAACTTCGGACTCAGCGGTTTGGCCAGTGTCATCGGCGGGAAAGCCCCCGGGCTGCCGGACATGGTCTTCATCGGATTCCAGGCCACTTTCGCCATCATCACGGTCGCCCTCATCAGCGGCGCGGTGGCTGAACGCGTGAGGTTTGGTCCGTGGCTGTTGTTTGCCGGCCTCTGGGTCACTCTCGTCTACGCGCCCATTGCCCACTGGGTCTGGGGTGGTGGCCTCTTCGGATCCACCGGGATCATCGGCAGCAAGATCTCGGCCCTCGACTTTGCCGGTGGCACCGTGGTGCACATGAACGCAGGCATGGCCGGGCTGATGCTTGCAGTAGTGCTCGGCAAACGGCTCGGATTCATGAAGGATCCCAACATCAGGCCGCACAACCTCCCCTTCGTGATGCTCGGGGCAGGACTGTTGTGGTTCGGTTGGTTCGGCTTCAACGCTGGTTCGGAACTGGCTGCTGATGGAATTGCCGCGCTGGCCTGGACAAACACCCTCCTGGCCACCAGTGCTGCGCTCCTCGGCTGGCTCCTTGTCGAGAGGCTCCGCGATGGCCACGCGACATCACTCGGTGCCGCATCCGGCGCCGTCGCGGGCTTGGTAGCAGTCACCCCGGCGTGCGGATTCGTGGACCCCGTGGGCGCAATCGTCATCGGCGTGATCGCCGGCGCCGTCTGCGCGCTGGCCATCGGCCTGAAGTTCAAGATCGGCCTGGACGATTCCCTGGACGTCGTTGCCGTTCACTTCGTCGGAGGCCTGTGGGGGACCCTGTCCCTCGGATTCTTCGCCGTACCCTCGGCCAAGACTGAAGGTGGCCTTTTCTACGGTGGCGGCTTGACCCAGTTCTGGCCCCAGATATTGACGGCTCTGGTGGTCACCGCGTGGACGGCGATCATGACCACGCTCATTGGGCTGGCCATCCACAAGACAGTGGGCATGCGCGTCAAGGAGCACGAAGAACTGGCGGGCATCGATATCACTGAGCACGCGGAAACCGCCTACGAGCTGGCCATGGTCGGCGGAACATTCCACCCGGGTGAATCGAATGGCAAAACGCCCGTGACGGCGGGCACCGCCGAGGAAAGAGTCGAGGAAACGGAGCGGACCCGCAGCAGGGCCTCCACGTGAAGCTCGTTACCGCCATAGTGCGGCCGGAGAGGATCGACGAGGTCCGTGACGCCTTGGAACGTTTTGGGGTCAACGGGATGACGGTGAGCCAAGCGAACGGCTACGGCCAACAGCGCGGACACATCGAGGTCTACCGCGGCGCGGAGTACAACTCCGATCTCCTCCCGAAAATCCGGGTGGAGGTCCTGGCCACCGACGATCTGGTGGACGGAATCGTGGACGCCATCATCCCCCCCAACACTGCCATGTTTAGCCCACGTGCACCCATGGCCTGCGCGTGATGTCCGGTTCGGCCTCACGCAGCACTTCGCGCGTCACCGGGGCAATCTCGCCCTCGCCGAAGAACAGGAATTTGCTCAGGTTGGCAATCGGATTGCCTTCGGTCCAGCGGAAATAGATGTGCGGCATGAGACCCGTGACGTCGCGGATGTGGAGCAGCACCGCGGCCAACGTATTGGGCACGTTGTTGCTGTGGATCTCGAGGATCTTGAAGCCGTGCCGGCGCTTGCCTTCCACCAGGAGTTCCTGCTCAAAGTCGGAACTGTCATCCACGATGATTTCGATGAAGATCGCGTCGCTGTCTTCCGGCAGGTGGTTGGCCTTCTGGGCGTGCTGCAGCTTCAGCTGGTACCGGTCGGCGCTCAGCCGCTTGGGCTCGTGCGCGATGATCCGGATGGGACCTTCCTCATTCGCGGCAGTGAATTCGAGCGCCGTCTGGTCCATCTTGATGTGCGTGGCGCGCAGTTCGAAGGAACGGCGTACCCGCGACGCGAAGCTCACCAGGACAATGCCAAGGATGAACAGCGCCGCGATCCTGATGCCATCCGGGCGCTCCACCACATTGGCCACCGTGGTGTAGGCGAAGACGACGGCCACCGCGCCGAAAGCGATGGTCTTGCCCTTCTGCATCTTCCTGCGGGCCGACAGAGTGACGGCGATCGAAGCCGAGGTCATGAGGACCAGCACGCCAGTGGCATAGGCGCCGCCTTGGGCTTCCACATTGGCTTCGAAGACCAGCGTGATGATGAAGGCAACAGCAGTGAAGACCAGGACCAGTGGCCGGACGGCCTTGGTCCAGGCCGGGGCCATGCCGAAGCGCGGCAGGTAGCGGGGAACCAGGTTCAGCAGGCCGGCCATGGCGGAGGCGCCGGCAAACCACAGGATGGCGATGGTGCTGATGTCATAGACGGTGCCGAACCCGTCGCCGAGGTATTCGTGGGCGAGGAACGCGAGGGCGCGCCCGTTGGCCTTCCCGTCCGGCTGGAATTCGGCGGCCGGGATCAAGAACGTCGTGATGAAGCTCGAGGCCACCAGGAAGGCACTCATGATGAGCGCCGCCGTCGTGAGCAGTTTGTGGGTGCCGCGGATGCGGCCCGCGGGATTCTCTTCCGTGTCGCTCGGGCTGCCCTTGATCTGCGGCATCACCGCGACGCCGGTCTCGAAGCCTGAGAGGCCCAGGGCAAGTTTCGGGAAGACCAGGAGGGCGATTCCCACCATGATCAGCGGGTTGCCGTGTTGCTGGTTCAGGGCGGCCCACCAGTCGGTCACCACATGCGCCTCGGTCACCACGTGCGTCAGGCCGACAACGACGACGACGGCGTTCAGCACCAGATAGATGCCTACCAGTACGACGGCGACGTTGATGGCCTCCTTGAAGCCACGCAGGAACACGACGCCGAGACCCGCGATGAGCGCCAAGGTGATGGCGATTTCCTGTCCGTGGAGCCATTCCGGCGCGAACGGGTTTTCGATCGCGTGGGCGCTCGCGTCCGCGGCGGAGAGGGTCATGGTGATCATGAAGTCCGTGGCGGCGAAGCCCAGCAGCGCCAGGACGAAGAGTTTGCCGCCCCAGCGGGGGAGGAGGCGTTCGAGCATCGCGATGGAGCCTTCGCCGCGGGGGCTCTCGGAAGCAACCCGACGGTAGACCGGCAAGGCGCCGAGCAGGGTGACGGCAACCAAGACGATCGTGGCCAGCGGTGAGACGATGCCGGCGGCAAGTGCCGCAATGGCGGGCTGGTAGCCGAGCGTGGAGAAGTAGTCGACGCCGGTGAGGCACATGACCTTCCACCAAGACTGGGGCGTGTGGTCCTCATCCGGTTTTCCGTGCGGACCTTGCCGCTTTCCCGACGTCTCGGGCATTCCGTCGAGCAACCATCGCTTGAATTGCCCTGTGGGTTTGCGCCTGTCAGTGGGGTCGGCGGGCGGCCTGGTCAGCGTTGTCACATGGTCCTTTCGCGCAGCCTGGAAGCTGCTCCAGATGGAGCGTACGGGCGCGCTGGAGGCGAGGGCGCCGGTCTTTATGGAATCTTTACGCCTCCTGTGATGGTGGTCACCTTTAGGCGCGACACATTCAAGCACTTGTGGTGTGATGAGCGTCACGTAGCATATAGAACGTCCCATGTTCCGGTCTTCGTCGGAAGGATCCGCGGAACTTGTTTGTAAACAGGCGATGCATATAGGGCAACTTTGAGTGTATGATTGGTGTCACAGTCATCACCCCGATCTCACCTATTCACTAAAGGAGTGGCGCATTTTGGAAGAGCTTCGTATTGAGGCCAATGGCAACCTTGGTCCCATTGATTCGGCCCGAATCCCGCGCTACGCCGGTGCTGCCACCTATGCCCGCCTGCCCCGGCTGGACCAGGTGTCCAAGGCCGACGTCACCGTCGTTGGCGTCCCTTTCGACTCCGGTGTTTCGTACCGCCCCGGCGCCCGTTTTGGCGCAAACCACGTGCGTGAAGCCAGCCGTTTGCTCCGCCCGTACAACCCCGCGTGGGACGTCAGCCCCTTTGAGAATATCCAGGTTGCCGACGCCGGCGACATGGCTGTGAACCCCTTCAACATCAACGAGGCCATCGAGACCATCCAGCAGAACGCGCTGGACCTCACCGCCAACGGAAGCAAGCTCGTGACGCTCGGTGGCGACCACACCATCGCCCTCCCGCTGCTACGCGCCGCCGCCGAACGCGCCGGCGAGCCCGTCGCCATGCTGCATTTCGATGCCCACCTGGACACGTGGGACACCTACTTCGGCGCCGAGTACACGCACGGCACTCCGTTCCGCCGCGCCGTCGAAGAAGGCATCCTGGATACCGAGGCCATCAGCCACGTCGGTACCCGCGGACCGCTTTACGGCAAGAAAGACCTCGACGACGATCACCGCTTCGGCTTCGGCATCGTCACCTCGGCCGACGTCTACTACCAGGGCGTCCTGGAGACCGTGGCCAAGATCCGCGACCGCATCGGAAACCGCCCGCTGTACATTTCCGTGGACATCGACGTCCTGGATCCGGCCCACGCGCCGGGCACTGGCACGCCGGAAGCCGGCGGCATCACGAGCCGCGAACTCCTTGAAATCATCCGCGGTTTCCGAGGCATGAACCTGGTGGGCGCAGACATCGTCGAGGTCGCCCCGGCCTACGACCACGCCGAAATAACCGGCGTCGCAGGCAGCCACGTTGCCTACGAGCTCGTCACCCTCATGGCCGACAATGCTGTCGAGGGCAACCGCCACGGCGCCGCGAACGGCTACGCTGCCCAGGCCCTTGGCCAGGAATCCCGGCGCCCGGCCGGTTTCGCCCCGGCGGTCACGAAGTGACGGACCAGCGCAACGGCGGGGACCTCGTCGTCGAGACCCTTGAAGCGCTCGGCGCGAAGACGGTCTTCGGGATCCCCGGCCAGCACGCCCTCGGCCTGTTCGACGCGATGGGCCGCGGCAATCTGCACTTCGTGTCCTCTCGGGTGGAGAACAACTCCGCCTTCGCTGCGGATGGTTACTCCCGCGCCACAGGCGAGGTGGGGGTACTGTTCCTGTCCACCGGTCCGGGCGCGTTGACGTCCCTGGCTGGGCTCCAGGAGGCTTATGCCACCGGTGTGCCGATGGTTGTGGTGGCAAGCCAGATTCCCTTGGAGGGCTTGGGTGCCCGCCGCAAGGGCATGCTGCACCAGCTCGATGACCAGAAGGCCTCTGCCGCGAATGTCACCAAAAGCCAGCGTCTCATCCAGCATGCGTCCGGGATCCCCTCGGCCATCCAGGATGCCTGGACCGAGGCCATTTCCTCCCCGCAAGGGCCAGTGTGGATCGAGATTCCGCAGAATGTGCTCCTGGACCCCATCATGGTCCCGCCCGTGGAAGATGCCCTCGCCGAAGCGGCCGACAACCCGCCGCGCGTGGAACTGATCCGCGAAGCCGTCAAATGGCTCTCGACGGCGGAACGCCCCGCGATCATCGCCGGCGGCGGCACGCGCCGTGGCCGGGCGGAAAAGTCGCTCCTATCGATCGCCGAGAAACTCCGCGCCCCGGTCATCTGTACCCCCGGCGGCAATGGCGCTTTTCCATGGACTCACGAGCTGTCCTTGCAGTCCTGGATTGAAGACCGCCACATGACCGACGTCCTCGAGGACGCCGACGTGCTGATCGTCATCGGCTCATCCCTCGGCGAGGTGACCTCCAACTACTTCACCTTCGAGCCGCGCGGCCGCATCATCCAGATCGACGCCGAACCCCGGGTCCTCGAGTCCAACCGGCCCGGCCTGGGTATCCGCGCCGACGCCGGCCAAGCCCTTGCAGCCCTCGATGAGGCACTGGCTCCGACCGCGGCGGCACCGGACTGGCACGGCACCACGCCCGAGGACCTCGTCAAGGAGTCCCTGGCCAAGGTCACGGCGCGCCTTGAAGCGCAGGACCTCGGCAAGGAACTGAAGTTCATGGCCGATATTCGCGAGGCCGTTCCGGCGGACATGCAGACCTTCTGGGACATGACCATCTCCGCTTACTGGGGATGGAGTTGCTGGGATTCCCGCGAGGGCCAGTTCCACTCGGCCCAAGGCGCCGGCGGGCTCGGCTACGGCTTCCCGGCAGCCATCGGCGGTGCCGTGGGACTGGAAACCGTGGGCAAACCCGGCCGCGTGCTGGCAGTCTCCGGCGACGGTTCCTCCATGTACTCGATCTCGGAACTGGCCACGGCGAAGCAGCACAACATCCCGGTCACCTGGCTGATCGTGGACGACGGCGGCTACGGCATCCTGCGCGAATACATGGTGGGCGCCTTCGGCAAGGCCACTGCCACCGAGTTGTCGCGCCCGGACTTCGTCAAGCTCGCCGAGGCGTTTGGCGTCCCGGCCCGCCGCGTTGCCCCTGAGAACGTCGGGGACGCGCTCAGGGAAGGCTTCGCCGCGGACGGCCCCAACGTCGTCGTGGTTGAAACCCTCCTCAAGATGTTCGGTCCCACGCACCTCGGCGACTGACCTTTCAAACACCCCACACCCCAGGCACCCCACACCCCAGCGCGAGCTGGCAGCTAATGACCCTTTTTTCGAAAAATAAGGGCATTAGCTGCCAGCTCGCGCTCGGTGTTTAACGCAGCTCACACTTCATTAGTTTCCCAAAGCAATCAAATCGGCGTATAGTTGCTTTAGGCAAACAAAAGTGAGGTGTCTTCCATGGCTGTCGCATCCAGCACAGCAACCGAACTCGTCCATCAGATTTTCGATCTGCAGCGGGTCCTGCGTTGCATCGTGACCGCGAACATCGCGAAGGATGCCGACGTCGGGTTCGCCCTGCAGGGCGTCATGCGCTTCATCGGCGAGGGGGAGTCCCGGGCCACGAAGCTCGCTTCGCGCCTCGGCGTCAGCCCGCCTGTCCTCAGCCGGCACATCGCCGAATTGGAAGAGCTCGGCCTAGTGGTCCGACGTCCCGATCCCGCGGACGGACGCGCCCAGTTGGTGGCCTTGTCCGAGACCGGCATCGAAAAGGTCCGGGACTTCGAAGAACAGCGCAGCCTCAATTTGCGGGCCTACCTCGAAGAGTGGAGCGAGGAAGACGCCCTTGAAGCCGGTCACGTCCTGGAGAAATTGACCGCATCACTCAACCACTCAGTCCGGGCAACGGCGGCCGGCTCCCACCACTCGAACCACACAGCTTAGGAGCAGCAGCAATGGCAACCCGAATACAAGAACGTTCGACGGCGGTGCCGGCGTCATCCGCGCCCATGACGCACCGCCAGATCATGGAAGCCCTGACCGGCCTGCTGGCGGCATTCTTCACCGCTATCCTGAGCAGCACCATCGTGGCCAACGCCCTGCCCACCATCATGTCCGATCTCCATGGCACGCAGACGGACTTCGCATGGGTCATCACGGCCGCACTGCTGGCCAACGCCGCTACCACGCCCATTTGGGGCAAGCTCGCTGACCTCTTCGACAAGAAGCTGTTGGTCCAGCTGAGCATCGTGATCTTCGTAGCAGGCTCGGTCATGGCCGGCTTCTCCCAGAGCATTCCCTTCCTGCTGACCGCGCGCGTCATCCAGGGCATCGCCTTGGGCGGCCTTACCGCCTTGGCCCAGGCCATCATCGGCACCATGATTCCGCCGCGGGACCGCGGCAAGTACTCCGGCTACATGGGCGCCGTCATGGCCGTTGGTACAGCCGGCGGGCCGCTCCTGGGCGGATTCATCGTTGACAGCCCGCTCGGCTGGCGCTGGACGTTCTTCGTCTGCGTGCCGCTCGCCGTCGTCGCGCTCATCCTGCTCCAGGTGACGCTCAAGATCCAGCACATCAAGCGCCCGGCCAAGATCGACTGGCTCGGCTCCATCCTGCTGACGTCTGGCGTGAGCCTGCTCCTCATCTGGGTTTCCTTCGCCGGCAACCCGGACTACTACGACTGGATCTCCTGGCAGTCCGCCCTCATGGTCGGCGGCGGGGTACTCCTGCTGGCCTTGCTAGTGCTGGTCGAATCCAAGGTGGCCCAGCCCATCATCCCCTTGAAGATCATCTCCGAGCGCACCACGGCCTTGGCGATCCTGGCTTCCGTTGCTGTCGGTATCGCGATGTTCAGCTCGTCGACGTTCCTGGGCCAGTACTTCCAAGTGGCCCGCGGCGCGACGCCCACCGAGGCAGGCCTGCTGACACTCCCCATGATCGCCGGCAACCTCTTGGGCTCAGTCGCCTCTGGCCAGCTCATCAGCCGCTACGGCAAATGGAAGCGGTTCCTCTTGGCAGGCACCGTACTGCTCGCTGGCGGACTTGCGTTCACGGGCACCATCGATCACACCACCGAGCTGTGGATAACCTGCAGCTACACCGCCATCTTTGGCCTGGGCCTCGGCTTGCTGATGCAGAACCTCGTCCTCGCAGTCCAGAACACCGTCCGCGCGCAGGACATCGGTACGGCCAGCGCGTCCGTCGCATTCTTCCGCTCGGTGGGTGGCGCGATCGGCGTCTCGGTGCTTGGCGCCATCATGGCAACCCACGTCAAGGACCTTGCCACCCAAGGCCTCGCTGCAGCCCACATTCCGGTGCGCGGCGGATCCAGCGGTGGAAGCATGGATCTTGCCGACATGCCTGCCCCGATCCGGGACATCATGCGCGCCGCGTATGGCGATGCAACCGCCCAGATCTTCCTGATTTCCGCGGCCATTGCCGTGGTCGCTTTCCTCGCGGTCCTCTTCATCAAGGAAGTTCCGCTGCGGAAGACCGTGGACGCTTCGCCGGATAAGGAGCTACTGGCAAACGCTTCCGGCGAGGCCGCCATGACACTGGACACCTCCGCGCTGCCCGTTATCGGGGTAGACGATGAGCTTCCCCAGCCAGCCGACGACGGCGGCACCCCCTTGGGTGCCAGCCGAGCCCGTGCGGCGGCCGAGAAAGAGCACGATGACCTGGACCTCGAGTTCGCGCGGATCCTGACGCAGGAAAGGCCAGACCCGGCCGCTGGCCTGCGCGAGGTCCAGGACCAGCTTGCCCGGACCCAGAGGCTGCTGGCTGAGCAACAGCTTCAGCTGAGCCAAGCACAGCGCGAGCTCCAGGCGCGCGTGCACGAACAGCAGGCCACCGCCGTCGAGCAGTCGCGGACCGCTCAGGAGTTGGCCGCGTTGCGCAAGGAACTCAAGCGCGAGCGTCGCCGCCAAGAAAGGGCAGCCCTCCTGCTCCTTACGGGCGAAACTTCGAGGGCAGGGGAAACCGGGCGCCACGCGGGCTAGGAACGCGTCGCAGCGGCCTTGGAAGTGCTGCGACGGCCAAGATACGCCGCAAGGATGATATTGAGCTATCGATATTTCGCTGAGGCAACGGATTTCGTAGAGTTGAGGGACTAATACTGTCAGCGCCTGCCGCTATCAATGTATTAACTCATTCGCGCACTCTCTCATTAAGGATCCGTGGGCATGCTTGTCACCCTGATACGGCGCTACTCCAAGCCGTATTTGCCGCAGATACTGGCCGTCATCATCTTCCAGTTGGCATCCACCATTGCAACCCTCTACCTTCCAAGCCTCAACGCCAAGATCATCGATGAAGGGGTATCCCGGGGAGATACCAATTACATTTGGCAGACCGGTGCCCTGATGCTCGCTGTCGCGCTTGGCCAGGTTGTTGCGGCCATCGCAGGCGTCTATTTCGGTTCCCGTGTGGCCATGGCCATGGGCCGCGACTTGCGCAGGGATGTCTTCCGCAAGGTCAGCAGCTTCTCGGCCAAGGACGTCAACAGCTTCGGCGCACCCACATTGATCACCCGCGGCACCAACGATGTCCAGCAAGTCCAGATGCTCATGCTGATGGGCCTCAACTTCATGGTGTCCACGCCCATCATGTGTGTTGGCGGCATCATCATGGCCTTGCGCGAGGACCTCAGCCTCTCTTGGCTGGTCTGGGTTTCGGTGCCGGTCCTCGTGGCCGTTGTTGGTTACCTCGTGGTCAGGCTCATGCCGCTCTTCCGCTCCATGCAGAAGAAGATCGACGCCATCAATGGTGTCCTTCGAGAACAGATCATCGGTATCCGCGTGGTGCGGGCCTTCGTTCGTGAACCTTACGAGGCCAAGCGCTTCGGCGACGCCAACAAGGATCTCACCTTGGTGTCGGTCAAGATCGGCAATCTGTTTGTCTTGATGTTCCCGGCTATCGGAATGATCCTGCACCTTTCCACCGCGGCAGTGCTGTGGTTCGGCGGCCAAAGAGTGGACGCGGGCAACATGCAGGTGGGCTCCTTGACCGCCTTCCTGCAGTACCTCCTGCAGATCCTGATGGCCGTCATGATGGGAACCTTCATGGCCATGATGATCCCGCGTGCCTCCGTGTGCGCGGACCGCATCGGCGAGGTCCTCGACGTCGAACCCTCCATCCACGATCCGGAGGCGCCCGTATCGCCCGCGGAAAAGAAGGGCCGCGTCGAATTCCGCGATGTCACGTTCAAATACCCGGGTGCTGAAGCTCCCGTGCTGAGCAACATTTCCTTCACCGCGGAGCCGGGGCAGACCCTCGCCATCATCGGTTCCACGGGCGCAGGCAAGACCACCTTGGTGTCCCTTCTGCCGCGGCTGTACGATGTCGCGTCCGGCGATGTATTGCTCGACGGCGTTCCAGTCACCAGCCTGGACCGCGACGAAATCACCAGCCGGGTGGCCACCGTGCCGCAGAAGCCCTACCTATTCTCCGGAACTATCGAGCACAATCTGCGTTTCGGGAAGACAGATGCCACGGACCAGGAACTCTGGGATGCCCTGGAAACTGCACAGGCCAAGGACTTCGTGATGGAAAAGTCTTCCGGCCTTAACAGGCGGGTGGCACAGGGCGGCACCAACGTGTCCGGCGGCCAGAGGCAGCGCCTCTGCATCGCCCGGGCCCTGGTGACACAACCCAAGGTCTACCTCTTTGACGACTCCTTCTCCGCCTTGGATGTGGCCACGGACGCCCGGCTTCGCAGGGCGCTCAAGGAAAAGACGCAGGATGCCACGGTCATCATCGTGGCCCAGCGCGTCTCAACCATCGCGGACGCGGACCAGATCCTCGTCCTGGACAACGGCAGAATCGTTGACCGGGGCACCCACGACGAACTACTGGAAACGTCACCCACGTACCAGGAAATCGTCGAATCCCAGCTGAGCGCGGAGGAAGTGGCATGAGCGAACAGAATCAGCAAAAGCGCGGCTGGGCCGCGAAAGCCGAAGCCGCGAAAACAGCGCGCGAAGCTGCAGAAGAGAAGGATGCAGTCGCAGTCGGCGCCGTCGCGGTGGACGATGACGACCTCGAAGAAACCGAATACACGCCAGGCGAAGCCGACGGCGGCATGTTCGGCAACCTTCCGGCGAAGAAGGCCAAGGCCTTCGGACCGTCGGCGAAGCGACTCCTGGGGCTGCTCAAGCCCGAGGCCGCCGGAGTAGTCTTCGTGATCGGCCTGGTGGTGGTCTCCGTTGTCCTGAACGTCATTGCCCCGAAGATCCTCGGCAGCGCCATGGACGTCATCTTCGGCGGCGTCATGGGCAAGCAGTTGCCTCCCGGAGTGAGCCAAGCGGCTTTCGCTGAAGGACTGCGCCAAGCGGGCCAGAACAATTTCGCTGACATGGTCTCCAAGATGGAGCTCACCAACGGGATCAACTTCTCCAAGCTCACGTTCCTAATCTCGATCGTGCTCTTGATGTACTTCGTGGCCAACATCTTCTTGTGGGCACAGGGCTACATCCTGAACAAGATCGTCATGAAGGTCATCAACCGTCTCCGCAATGACGTCCAGGCCAAGCTCAACCGCTTGCCCCTGAACTACTTCGACACCCGTCAGCGCGGCGACATCCTCTCCCGCGTGACCAACGACGTCGACAACGTCCAGCAAGGGCTCCAGCAGGCGTTCGCCCAGCTTGTCAGCTCGGTGCTGACGGTCTTGGGCATCACCGTGATGATGTTCATCGTGTCCTGGCAGTTGGCCCTGATCGCCCTGGTTGCCTTGCCGCTCTCCGGTGTGCTTGCCGGCGTGATCGGCGCGCGCAGCCAGAAGCTCTTCGCAGCCCAGTGGAAGAACACAGGCTCACTCAACGGCCAGATCGAGGAATCGTTCTCCGGCCACGAGCTCGTCAAGGTCTTCGGGCGTGACGCGGACATGCTGGAACGCTTCGACGAGCGCAACGAAGCCCTCTACAAGGCCTCGTTCGGGGCGCAGTTTGTTTCCGGAATCATCTTCCCGGCCATGAACTTCGTTTCCTACCTCAGCTACGTGGGCATCGCCGTCGTCGGCGGTTTGCGTGTGGCCTCCGGTTCCATGAGCCTTGGGGACGCCACGGCATTCATCCAGTACTCGCGTGAATTCACCCAGCCCCTCGGCCAGATAGCAGGCATGGCGAACATGCTGCAGTCCGGTGTCGCCTCGGCTGAACGTGTTTTCGAGTTCTTGGATGCCGATGAGGAAATGCCGGAAAACGCGGCCCGTCACCTGCCCCCGCGCACGGACGGCCACGTTGAATTCGAGAACGTGTCCTTCAGCTACGTTGCCGACAAACCGCTGATCGAGAACCTTTCGCTCAGCGCGGAGCCCGGACACACTGTGGCGATTGTCGGGCCCACGGGTGCCGGCAAGACCACCCTCGTCAACCTTGTCATGCGGTTCTACGAGCTCAACTCAGGCCGTATCACCCTGGACGGGGTGGACATCAAGGAGCTGAGCCGTTCCGAGCTTCGCTCCAAGGTGGGAATGGTTCTCCAGGACGCTTGGCTGTTCGGCGGGACCATCTACGACAACATCAAGTACGGCAACCTCGACGCCACCGAGGAACAGATCATGGAGGCGGCCAAGGCTACCTACGTGGACCGTTTCGTGCGTGCCCTGCCGGACGGCTACCAGACCATCATCGACGAGGAAGGCAACAACGTCAGTGCCGGCGAGAAACAGCTCATCACCATCGCCCGGGCCTTCGTTTCCGATCCCTCGTTGCTGATCCTGGACGAGGCCACCAGCTCTGTTGACACCCGTACCGAGCTTTTGCTGCAGAAGGCCATGGCTGCCCTCCGCACGGATCGCACCAGCTTCGTCATCGCCCACCGGCTATCCACCATCCGCGATGCCGACACCATCCTGGTGATGGAAAACGGGAGCATCGTGGAGCAGGGCAACCACAACGAACTGCTCGCATTGCAGGGAGCGTACTACCGCCTGTACATGTCGCAGTTTGCCGGTGAGGATGCCGAGGAAGTCGCCGTGGATGATTCGACGGCGGTGCACAGCTGAGCCCGCATCACGCCCAGCCAATCACCGTCCAGGTCCCAATGCGTTGGGGCGATATGGACGCCTACGGGCATATCAACAACGTCCAGATTGTCCGGATGTTGGAGGAAGCCCGTATCGCGGCCTTCGGTCCGCCCCGCGGTGCCGGTTTGCCTGGCGTTGAACCGCCGGTCTCCGTTTTCAACAATGTTGAGGATGGGGTCATGACCCTTGTGGTGGAGCACAAGGTCCGGTACGTCCGCACCTTGGAGTACCGGAACATACCAGCAGTTGTTGAGATCTGGGTGGGTGCCGTGAAGGGCGCCAGCTTTGACCTCCACTACGTCATCAAGGATCCCGTGACCGGCGAGGACTGCGTCAAAGCCAGCACGCACCTTGCCTTTGTGGATGAGTCCACCGGCCGGGTCCGCAGGCTCACGCCGGAGCAAAAGCGGCAGTTGGAACCCTACCGGGCCTAGCTGCGTTCTCGAATGCGTGGGTATGGACCGTGGGCTGCGTTCCGGAACGCAGCCCACGGTCCACACCCGCGGTCTCGGCGCCGGGGTAGACGTAGAGTTTCCCCATGAAACTCGAGATCGTCGCCGTCGGTGTCCAAGGTGCCACCGTTGCGGCTGAAGAAGGCGCGGACCGGATTGAACTCTGCAGCGCCTTGGAACTTGGCGGACTGACCCCAAGCCAAGGCCTCATGGATGCGGCGCAGGAAGCTGTAGCGGGAAGGCTGGAGATACACCCGCTCGTCCGCAGCCGTCCAGGCGATTTCCTGTACTCGGCTGCCGAACTGGACACAATGGCCCGCGAGATCCGATTCCTGCTCACGCAAGGAGCGGACGGGGTAGTGGTCGGGGTTCTGACCGCCATCGGCGACATCGACGTCCAAGCCACGCGGAGGCTCGCGGACGCGGCCCGGGTGACCAACCCCAAAGCCCAGCTGACATTCCACCGGGCCATCGATCAGACACCGGACCCTGCGGCCGCCGTCGAGCAGCTCGTGGAACTAGGATTCACCCGAGTGCTCACTTCCGGGGGCGCCCCTACCGTGGGAGCGGGACTTGCCACTCTTGGACGCATGGCCCAGCGGGCAGCCGGGCGGCTTGAGGTCATGGCAGGCGGTGGACTCGCCCTAGACGATATTCCGGCTCTGCACGCCGCAGGACTGAGCGCGGTCCACTTGTCAGCCAAGTCCACGGTTTCCACCCGTAAGAGTCGGGACAATTCCGTCGAGACGCCGGATCCGTTAGACCCGACCGCATACATGGTCACCGCCCGCGATGTGGTGAAGGCGGCCCGCGCAGCTGTCGGATGAGATCCGCTGAACACACCGCTGAATAGGTGCGGGAGGAACCGCACCAGCATGCCCCTGGGCAATTCTGAACGCTCTGGCCGCTATGACTCCGATTGCGCTTCGCAATGACCCTTTACATGACGCCCTGTGGGGTCAAGGATAGTTGCAATATTCCGATTGAAAATGCCACTCAGGAGTCATAAAGATGCAATCCGGCCATACTGCTGTCCGCTCGGAACGTTCGGGCCATCCGGAGGTGGAGTGTGGCACAGGAGCGTGGGACAAGCTGCTCTATGGCAACCACCGCTTCGTCGTGCGGGTGGACGGGGAGGCCGAGCTCGTCGACGGGGGAAGCGAGCGCGCGCATGGGGCACCCCCTACCGCGGGAGTTGCCGCGAGCCGGGTGATCCTGCCTTGGCGGCGCCAGGACGCTGAACCAGCGGGCGTGGACATCGTGGTGGTCTCTGCGGAGAGCAGTCGCCGGGTCCGCAATGTGGTGGTGGAGCGCGCTGAGCGGGAGTCCGGCCAGATCGTCTTCGAACCAGTGGATGGACCCGGCGACTACTACTTCTACTACCTTCCGTACGCGATGCTTGGAAAGCCCCACTACCCCCAGGCTCAGTACCTGCCTCGAAGGCCGTCCGCGGAACCGCAGTGGGCCGCCGCCGTCGAGCAGTCCGCCTGGCGTCTGAAAGCGCTAGATGGCGAGCCATCACAACAGATCCGGAACGCGCGGGTGATCCGCTATGAGGCCGCAAGTGCCCGGGATTCCTTCGTTCCCATGAATTTCACCGCCACCGCGGACGAAGTGGCCACGTTGCACGAACGGCACCCTGCGGATCCCTTCCTGCTCTTCCCGGAAAACCGGCTCACCCCTATCTCCATGCGGGACGCCCTCCCGGCGCACTGGGCCATCGATGGTCCATGCACGGAATTCAACGACACTGCGCAGCCCGGCGAGGACTACATTGTTCAGCTGGGTCTCTACGCCTTTCGGGACCTCGCGGGTGTCACGGTGGAAGTGCATCCGCCCACGGCTGGACATTGCCTCAACACCGGTGGCACGGACCGTTTGGGGAAGCCCATGTCCCGCACGTTGACCGTTCCGCGCGGCAGCGTGCAGGCCCTGTACACCGTCCTGCCCATCCCGTTCGACGCCGCCGGCACCACTTTCACGGCAAGCATCACCGTGACGGCGGATGGCGGCGCGGCCAATACCGTGGTTATCTCTTTGGACGTCCTGACGCTCGACGACGCCGATCCGGACATTCTCGAAGGCGGCTTTGGAAGGCCTGAGTACCTTCGCCGCCTTGCTTGGCTGGATTCGGCGGCAGCCCAGGATCGCGAACTCGTCGCCCCGTTCACGTCTGTGCTTCTTGACGAACCGGGCCGCACGCTCAGCATCCTCGGCCGCCAGGTGCAGCTTGCGGAGTCCGGCCTCCCGGCCCAGCTGACCTCGACCTTCACTCCTGCGGTCACCGCGTGTGATGGCCCCGCCGTCGAACTGCTCGCCGCGCCTTTCCATTTCGACATCACCCTTGCCGACCCCGCTGGCGGGAAAGGGCCGTTGCGATGGAGCTACTCGCCCCTGGAATTCACGGTCGACGGCCCCGCCCAAGTGTCGTGGCGCTCCCGATGGACGGCCGGCGAACCGGCCGACGTCGGGCTCTCAGCAGAGCTGCGCGGCACCTTGGAGGCCGACGGCGCGTGTACCTTTTCGCTGCGCCTCACCGCCGGGCAACCGCTAGAGGTGGACGACGCCGGCTTGCGGCTCGACTTCCACGAGGCCATTGTTCCGCTCGCCATGGGGCTCGGCGTTCCCGGCGGCCGCCGACCCGAAATCCTTGATTGGACCTGGGACGTGGCAGATCACAACCAGGACTCCCTCTGGCTGGGCAGCGTAAACGCAGGCCTGCAACTTGCCCTGCGCGACGGCAATTATGAACGGCCACTCAACACCAACTTTTACCGAGAGAAGCCGCTGGTGGAACCGGCGTCGTGGGCCAACCGGCAAGGCGCCTCGGTGCAGGGTGGTGTGGCGCTGCGGACTGCGGGCGAAACAGTCACCCTCTCTGCCTTCAGCGGCAGCCGCAGCTTGGCCGCGGGGCAGATGCTGGACTTCGACTTCCGGCTCTTGCTCACTCCTTTCAAGCCCATTACCCCTGCCAAGCATTTGGCCAATCGCTTCTTCCACGCACCTGCCGAGCCGGAGGCCATCGCTGCGTCTGGCGCCACCATGGTCAATGTCCATCACGCCACGGCACCGGCCCCGTACATCAACGATCCCCTTCTTACGGCCGGAAGATTGGCCAACTACGTCGAGGAAGCTCACCGGAGCGGCCTCAAGGCCAAGGTCTACAACACCGTCCGGGAACTGACCTTCCATAGCCCCGAGCTGCTGCCGTTGCTCTCCCTGGGACACGAAGTGTTCAGCGACGGACCGGGCCTCGGCCACATCTGGTTGCAGGAACACGTTGGCAGCGGCTACGTGTCCGCGTGGTTCGCCCCCGACGTGGATGACATCGCGGTGGTCACCAGCGGGGAATCGCGTTGGGAGAACTTCTACGTGAAAAGCCTGGCCGAGCTGGTCCGTCGCACCGGCATAGACGGCATCTACCTCGATGACATCGCCTACGACCGCCACACCATGCTCCGCGTCCGCAAAGTCTTGGAGCGCAATTGCGGGGAAACATCGGGACCGGACATCGACCTGCATTCGGCCAATCAGTTCACCGCTCGGGACGGGTTCGTTTCTTCGGCGAACCTGTACATGGAGCACATGCCCTATGTGGACAGGCTGTGGTTCGGGGAGTACTTCGACTACGAAAATACCTCTCCCGAATACTGGCTCGTGGAGCTTTCCGGGATTCCCTTTGGCCTGATGGGGGAGATGTTGGAAGGTGGCGGCAATCCCTGGCGCGGCATGGTGTTCGCCATGACAGGCCGGGCACCCGCCGTCGACAACCGGCCGTTGTGGCGATTCTGGGCGGACAACGGCCTGGAAGAAGCCACCATGATCGGCCATTGGGCCAGCGACGCCCCGATCCGGAGCAGCAACCCGGAGGTTTTGACGACCACCTGGCTGACGTCGGATGGCTCAGCGGTAGTGGCCCTCGCGTCGTGGGCGGCTGAACCGGTGGACGTGTCATTGGTGTTCGACGGCGGAGCGGCCTCAGCGCTGTCGGCTGATGGGGCTGCGGGCCTCGCCGCGAGCCCGGTGACGGTGCAGCCCATCGAAGGATTTCAAACGGCTGCGAGCTACGGGTCCGGCCAGCCCATCACCCTTGAGCCGAAGCGCGGGCTTCTGTTGACGATTGGAAAACACTGATGTTCGAAAATACCGAGAAGACGGACAAGGCAAGCACCCTGGGCTTCTCCACCGTCACGCTGAACATGGCGGAGTTGGGTCCCAACAGCCCGCTGCCGGTGGTCATGGCAGAACTGGACCAGCCCTACAGGATCGGCGACGGCGTCCCGGAGGACCTGCAGGCCGCGGCCCGCTATGGGCAAGTGCCGAACATGTTCCCGTACCTGATGCAGGACGGCTACTCGCGTGAGCGGACCGCCCACGAGGTGCCCGCCGTCGTGCTCGAAAACAGCAAGCTGCGGGCAGTTGTCCTCCCGACCTTGGGCGGCAGGCTCTGGGAGCTCTTCGACAAAGCCTCGGGTAAACAGCTTCTTCACACCCACGGAACCCTGCAGTTCGCCAACATCGCGCTCCGCAAAGCCTGGTTCGCCGGCGGCCTCGAATGGAACATTGGCACCCGCGGGCACTCGCCCACCACGTGCGACCCTTTGCACACCGCCATCGTCAAAACGCCCGAGGGGCACGACGTGCTGCGGATGTGGGAGTTCGAACGCCTCCGGGAAGTGGTTTTCCAGGTGGACATGTGGCTTCCGGAGGACTCGGATGTTCTCCTCACCGCGGTCCGGATCCGCAACCCCCATGACCACGACGTCCCCATGTACTGGTGGAGCAACGCCGCCGTTCCGGAGACCCCGGAAACACGGGTGATTGCGCCCGCCTCCGAGGCCTTCGGCAGTGACTACACCACGGACATCGCCCGCGTCCGGCCCACGGAGCACCAAGGAACGGATGCCACGTGGCTCGTCAACAGCCCGCACGCGGCGGACTTCTTCTTCGACATCCAGCCGGGACACCGGCATTGGATAGCCGCGGTGGACCGCGACGGCGACGGCCTGGCCATGCTGTCCACAAGCCTCCTGCGGGGGAAGAAGCTGTTCGTCTGGGGCCAGGGCGACGGCGGGAAGCGCTGGCAGGAATGGCTCAGCCCCGGAGCCGGCCCGTACGCGGAGATCCAGGCAGGGCTGGCGCAAACCCAGTTCGAGCACCTCGTTATGCCTGCCGGCGCCGAGTGGAGCTGGGTAGAGGCCTACGGCAACGCCAAACTGGATCCCGGAACCTCCCATGGACAGGATTGGGATGGGGCTGTGGCCCACGCCAGCGCCCGGCTTGAAGACCTTGTCCCGGACGCTGAGCTTGAAGACGCGCTCGCCGAAACCACGCGGAACTACGGGCTGCCTCCGGACGAGATGCTGGTGCGCGGCAGCGCCTGGGGTGCTTTGGAAAGTGCCCGACGGCGACGCTCAGGCCGCGGGTGGCTGGACGAAATCGGTACACCCTTCGCCGATGATGCAACCCCGGAGGCCATCGAGGAAACAGGTCCTTGGCACAGCCTGTTGGATGGAGCGAGATTCCTTGGCGCCAAGAGTTTCGTGGCTGGAACCGATTGGGAAGAACTCCTCGCGAAGGATGGGGGAGCAGAAGCCCAGTTCCACCTGGCCACCATGAAGCACGCCCGCCAAGACCTAGCCGGCGCGATCACCGGGTATGGTGACGCCCTCGGAACCGCCTCGCTTTCGCCTCGTTCCACAGTCCTCGCCCACCGGGGCCGGGCCATTGCGCTGCTCGCCACCAACAATATTGACGAAGGCTTGGCTGAACTGGCCGCCGCAAGCCGGCTGGAGCTGAGCAGCATCCCCCTGCTCAGCGAAGCCATGACCCTCAACATCCGGCACGGAAACCCCGCCCAAGCACTCGCGTTGGCGAGCGAGGCACCTGCCGGAATGTCCGACGTCGGACGCGTTCGTTTCTTGACGGCACTCGCCCTTGCGGGCGTCGGCAGGGGCCAGGAAGCAGCGGGGATGTTGCGGGACGGCGTCGAGATACCGGACATCCGCGAAGGAGAGGACGGGATCGCGGACCTCTGGCAGGAAGTGTGCCCAGGCGAGCCCGTGCCTGCCAGCTATCGGTTCGGAATGCACTGATTTGCTGAGTGCACCGGCGCGGCACGCGTGCGGCAGAAGGCAAGAGACGAGACACATGTGGCAGAAGACATGAGGTGGGGCGCATGAGGCGGGGACGCCAGCTTTCCTGATGCCGTCACCCTGCCAAACCATGTAAGTTGGCAGGGTGACTCCCTCCACCAAAACCCCGCTGACCCGTGCCCCCGGTATCTCCAAGGAGATCGAAGATGCGGCGTGGTTCGTGCTGGGGCCGGGGCTGCAAGGCAAGGCTTCTGCGCTCGACTCCGGTACCCGCACCTGGACCGTGGACGCCGCCGCCGAGCTCCTGGAGCGCTTGGAGCGTGGCGTCGCGGACTCCAAAGCGCCCATGATGACCAACCTGCGCCAAAACCTGGAGGGGGCATCGCGGGAAGCCAAGTTGCTCGCCGTGGAGCTCCTCTTCCTCCAATCCCTGCCACTGGCCCATGAGGTCAAGTCGCTCAAGGTGAAGCGTGCCCGCGTTGCCGAGGCTGCGTCTTGGCTCGATCCCGAACTCGAGCTGCCCAAGGAGCTGTACCAAGGCATGACGGATCACGGCGTCATCCGTGACCGGACCGCAGAGTTCAACTGGACCATCTGGGACCACCTCACCTGGCTATGCCGTTTCGTGGCCCACGTGGACGGCCAGTCCAACGCGAGCATCACCAAAGCCCTCAAAGACCCATTGAAATTCCACGAACTCGCCGCGGCAACACCCGAGGACCAGCCAGCCATCCGGCGAAGCATCGAATACCTGGCATGGCCCAGCTACTTCGAGCCCGTGGTGGCTGATGTGGAGCGGCGCGAAATCCGGGACGCATTCGCTTCTCTCGTAGGCGGCGCCCACGGCGAAACCGAAAACGACATCACCGCGGACGTCCACCGGATCCGGCTGCACCTGGACGAACAGGCCGGCCAGCGCATCGATTGGTACGATCGGCAGCTCGTCAGCCAATGGCGCAAAGTGGGAGATCCCGGCCGCCGTGCATGGCTGCTGCGCACGCACCAAGACTCCGCCGAGCTCCTCGCCGCGTGGCAGGACGAAGAAAAGTCAACCCTCGACGTCGAACACCTCCGCGAACTCAACCCCGGCGTCACAGCCGGTGTGGTCCAGCATGCCGTGGACGAAGATTACAAACACCTCGGCTATGTGGAGCGTGAAGATACCAAGACCGCGGTCTTCGCGTTCCTGACCGTGATGAAGCCGGGCGATCTCGCCCTGTTCCAGAGCTCCGGAGCCGTCAGGATCGGCGTGGTCCTGGGAGAACCTGAACACAACGGAGACAACCGCCGGCTGCGCCGCAAAGTGCGCTGGTTCGACGAGACCCACCCCATCGCCGAGGCCCCACGGCACGTCCAACGCCAGCTCTCCACGCCGGGGATTGTCGTGGACGTCACCAAGGTCATCCAGTCGCTGCAGTCGCTCCTGCCCGCCGAAGCCGAATCCGACGGCGAGGACACCGCCGCCCCGGACACCGTCGTCGAGCCCGTCTTGGAAGGGTTCCGCCCCCTCACGGACGAATTCGCAGCCTCCTTGCACATGGAACTCGAGCCGCTCAAGGAGATCGCCGAGCTACTGGAGGAGAACCGCCAACTGGTGCTCTATGGGCCGCCGGGGACAGGCAAGACCTACCTCGCCAAGCACTTGGCTGCCGAGCTCGCGGGGGATAGCACCGACGAACGCGTGAAGCTGGTGCAGTTCCACCCGTCATACGCGTACGAGGACTTCTTCGAGGGCTACCGGCCGGACAAGACGGACGACGGCCAGGTTTCGTTCAAGCTCGTGGCCGGACCGCTGCGGCGCCTGGCGGAAGAGGCTGCGAAGCCCGGGAATTCCAACAAGCCGTACTTCCTCATCATCGACGAAATGAACCGGGCGAACCTGGCCAAGGTGTTCGGTGAGCTTTACTTCCTCCTGGAATACCGCGACGACCGCATCTATCTCCAGTACAGCCCCAACGAGCCGTTCAGCCTGCCGGACAACCTTTACATCATCGGCACCATGAACACGGCAGACCGCTCCATCGCCATGATGGATGCGGCCATCCGCCGCCGTTTCGCTTTCGTCGAATTGCACCCGAAGGTGGAACCGATCCGCGGCTCGCTTCGTCGCTTCCTCGCTGCCCGCGGCCTGGATACCCTCAACGCGGACCTGCTTGATGCCTTGAACGACTCCATTGACGACTGGGACCGGGACCTGATGATCGGACCCTCCTATTTCATGAAGAACGCGGCCCAGAACCCCGCCGGGCTGCGCCGGATCTGGAAGTACGAGCTCATGCCGCTCTTGGAGGAGCACTACCACGGTCAGTTGAACCGGGCACAGCTGGAGGAGCGCTTCGGCCTGGACCAGTTGTTGGGTCGACTTGCGGCCCGCTAAGGCAGCTCCACCGAGGCCCGCCCGCGCACCGGGTATCGGACGGCCCGCCGCCCGCGGTTCCACAAAGGTCCCGGCTGTTCGGCACATCGTCATGGACGAGCTCTCCGGCGGCATCGTGGACAAGCTTGATCCGGACACCGCCGCGCTGCTCAACTCCAGCGGGCTCGCGAAGGCCTCACCCATGGGGATGGGCCTCTACCGGATCGAGCCCGTGGGCAAGGTCGGTTCCGTGCGGACGCCGACCGTCCAGTTCGAGGTCCGGCCCAAGGACCGCCTCGGCTTGAGCCGGCTCCTGTTCCTGCTCAGCTACGCCGGGGACCAAGGCTTCCGCGATGACGCGGTGGCCGCCGTCGAACATCAGGACTTGTGGAGCGCGCTCGCCGAATCCCTCGCCCAACTGGCGGAGCGGGCCCTCAGCCGTGGGCCGTTGCAGGGATACCTGACCGTGGACGAGTCCCTCCGGACGGTCAAAGGCCGAATCCGGATCTCGGACCAGATCTCACGCCGCCCCGGGATGCTGGTTCCGCTGGAAGTTTCCTACGATGAATTCACCGAGGACATTGCCGAAAACCGTATTCTGCGTGCCGCGCTTGAGCGGATGGGCAAGGTGCCCGGCGTACGGCAGAACGTCCTCAGCCGCTTGAGGCAGCTTAAGGGAAAGCTCGACGCCGTCACGCGGCTGCAGTCCGGGGCGCCGCTCCCGAAGTGGCAGGCCAACCGGATGAATCTCCGCTACCATCCTGTGCTCCGTTTGGCCGAGTTGATCCTGCGGAATGCCTCGGCAGAAGCGGGTGAGGGGAAGCAGCAGACAGCCTCGTTCGTCGTGGACATGTCCACTGTGTTTGAGGAATTCGTGGGCGTGGCACTGCGCCAGGCCATGCGCGCACATCCAGGCGAAATGCGGCTTCAATATGGTGCCACCCTCAACGAGGCCGTGCGCGATTCGGACCGGCTCACGGTGCGCCCGGACGCCGTGCATTTCCTGGGTGGCAGGCCCGTGGTGGCGTACGGCTCCAAATACAAGGCCGCCACGGATTCCGGGGCTTCGCTCAACGCGGACCACTACCAAATGCTGGCTTACTGCACTGCCCTGCAGGTGCCCACTGCATGGCTGGTCTACGCGGGCAAGGGCGAGATGAAGCTGCGGAGGATCCTCAACACGGACATCGACATTGTGGAGTATCCGCTTGACTTGTCGCGGCCACCGGCGGAGATCCTTGCCTCTGTCACGGACCTGGCCCAGCAGTCTTGGGGAGAAGTGGTCCGGCAGGCGCGTCTCTGACCGGCCTCCGCCGCCCCGGTTCCCTGGCCGAGCGCAGCGAGGTGAGGGAGGTGGTGGGGACCTGTTCCGTCAAGGCGCCTGTCGGTCTAGCCTGAGAGGGCAGTCATTTGCAGATGGAGGCATCATGCGCGGCAAGAATATGCACGGCAGGAAGAAGAAATCCTGGAAAGACATGACCCCCGGGCAACGAGCCGGCGTGGTCGTGGTGGGCGCAGGGCAATTGGCGCTACTGGTTGCGGCACAACGCAGCATCTCCAAGACCCCCGCGGCTCGAATCCGGGGGAATAAAGCCCTGTGGCGGGCAGCGTGTTTCATCAACTTCTTTGGGCCGCTGAGCTATTTCCTGTTCGGCCGCCGTCGAGGAACTGCATGAGCTGATTCTCCAAAGCCGAACGGTCCCGCAGTTCGCATTCCCACACGGTGAGAACCTCCCAACCTGAGGCTCTCAGCAGTTCCCGTTGCGCGCCGTCGCGCTCCCGGGTGCGGTTCCGCTTTGCTTCCCAGAAGTCCGCGTTGGCCGTTGGCGCGTGCTGGCCAGCCCTGCAATCGTGGAAGTGCCAGAAGCATCCGTTGACGAAAATCACCTTGTGCCGGCCTGCAAATACGAGATCCGGACTGCCGGGCAACTTCCCGCCCGCGGTTCGCCCGTGGAGCCGGTAGCGGTACCCCTTGGCATGCAGGAGCCGACGGACCAAGAGCTCGGGCTTGGTGTTCTTGCCTCGGATCTTGGACATGTTCAGGCTGCGTTGCTCAGGCGTCAGCAGATCACGGCTCTCGCCCATACGCTCAGTCTACGCAGGCCCTCCCCAGCGATGCTCGCTCACTTATATTGGGTTTTTGACGGACGCTCGGGCACTTATGTTGGGTTTTTGACGGATGCTCGGGCACTTATGTTGGGTTTTTGACGGACGCTCGGGCACTTATTCGTCTGCAGGAGCGTGTGCCGGAAGTGCCTCATACGTGAGCGCGGGTCGGCCCGAAACCCGCCAAGCGTGAGCGAGCGTTTGCCGGACGTGCCTCATACGTGAGCGGGGGCGGCTGGGGTCAGGTCGGAACGCGGAACGTGAACGTTGTTCCTTCGCCGGGCACACTCTGCAGCCCGATGGTCCCGCCGTGGGCGTCGACGATTGACTTGCAGATGGAAAGTCCCAAACCGACGCCGTGAATGGCCGTATTGCGAACGTTTTCGGCCCTGAAGTACCGGGTGAAGGCATCCGCCTGGTCCTGCTTGTCCATGCCCATACCGGTGTCTTTGACGTGGCACACTACTGCGTTTTCCTCCTGCAACAACGTGACGTGTACGTCGCCGCCGTCTGGGGAGTATTTGATGGCATTGGAAATGAGGTTGTCCAGGACTTGGGAAATACGGTTAGCGTCGACATGTGCCTCCAAGCGTTCGGGGGCGTCGACATGAAGCCGCACGCCGCCGTCGTTGGCTTTTGGCTCGGCGGAGGCAACACTCGTCTTAACCAGTTCGGACAGGTCCACCGCGTGGGGCAGAACGATCATGTGTCCCGAGCGGACAGCCAACAGGTCCGAGACCAGGGAGAGGAGCCGCTCGGCGTTTCGCTGGACAATCTCGAGTTGCTGTACTACCCACAGCGGCAAGTCCTCGGCATCCTCCAGGACAAGCTCCACGTACCCGGTGATGGACGTCAGCGGGGTACGGAACTCATGCGACACGTTCGACACGAAATCGTCCTTCGCGGCTAAAGCGTGCATCAGGACCGTGACATCGCTGAAAACGATCACTGAACCCGAGTAGTTGCCGTCGTCGTCCTTCATGGAGCGTGCACTGGTGGTGAAAGCGCGCTGTTCACTGCCCGTCCCGACCCAGATGAGGTAATCGGTGAACTCCTGTCCCAGGGCAGCACGGCGTATCGGCCTGCGATCCGTCGCCGTGGGGGTGGTGCGGTCCGCGTCGAAAACCAAAAGCTGCGATTCACCGTGGCCGCCTGTGCCTCCAGGCGTTCCAAGCACGTGGTTTTTCCGCTGTTTGCGGTTCATCATCATTTCGCGGCCGTCAGCGTCGATGGCAACGACCCCAAGATGAACAGTTTCTAGAACTGTGTTGAGCAAACGCTCCTTCTGTTGGCTATCCGCCAGGGCCCGGTGCAGCGCGGCGTCTCTTTCCTCGAGGTTCTTTTGCTGCAGGACCATGCTCTGGGTCATGACGCTAATGGACACCCCGATGCCGAGCATCATGATGGGCAGCAGCAAACCGCGCATCAGATCTTGCGGCGTGTACGTTCCATGCAGGAATTGCGGTACCCAGATCATGGCGAGCGGCCCTAGGAATGAAATAACCATGGCAGAGCGCCGGAACAACCCCGAGGCGCAGAGCCAGATAACGGGAAACACGGTCAGCAGGCTGATTCCGATGGGGCTGTCCTGGCCGCCTTCACGCCCCAAACTGATGGACACCATATCCAGGAGCGGGATCGCGAGGAAGGTGGGAAAAGGGAGTTTGTCCCACGGAACCGCGTGGCAGAGGACCCAGGCAGCAGCTTGGGTCGCCAGGAAGACGACGAAGAATGGATTGCCCAGGGTTGCTGGGAAATGCAGGGCAACAAGGGCCGCCGTGAGGCACACCGTCACAGTGAGGGGCAACTGACTGAGGGCAACACGGTCCGTGAGCGAATACTCATGGAAGGCGTGCTGAAAGAACATCACCCGGCCGCTCTTGGCGTCCCATTCAAATGGACGTTTCATGGCGCTGAAATTCGCATCTGCTCGAGGTCACGTCGCATGCCTGAAGGATACCGGTCGCCCGATATACTTCCATCCGTAGCAGGGCTGAGAGGGCTGGGATGACTGAACTGCGGGTTGGACTTGTCGTAGAAGACGACCACGACATCCGAGAACTGGTCCGCGTTGTCTTGGGCCAAGCCGGCTTCGAGGTTCATGTGGCTACGAACGGGACGGCCGGTATCCAGGCGGCGCGTGAGTTACAGCCCCATGTCATCACCCTGGACTTGGGCCTGCCGGATATCGACGGCTTCGAAGTGGCACGCCAGGTCCGGGAATTTTCCGACGCATATATCGTCATGCTGACGGCCAAGGCCGAAGAGTTGGACACCCTTCTGGGCTTGGAATCCGGTGCTGATGACTACTTGACCAAGCCTTTCCGCCCCCGGGAGCTTCGTGCCCGGGTGGCGGCCATGATGCGCCGCCCGCGCTCGGGAGTTTTGGCAACGGCAGTCCACCCGGATGAGGCGCTGTCATCCCGAACTTTTCGGCACAACGGTCTCGAATTCAGTTACGCGACCCGGACCGTTTCCATCGACGGCGAAGACGTCAGCTTAACCCCGACGGAGTTCGACCTTTTGCACTCATTCCTTGAAGCAGGCCGGACTGTTTTGAGTAAAGCGGACCTTGTACGTCGCCTCCGGAATGAACCCTACGACGTCGGGATTTACACGAGCGATGCCGACGAACGGTCCGTGGAAGTACATATCGGAAATCTTCGCCGCAAACTCGGTGACGACCCACAGAATCCGCGCTGGCTCCAAACAGTACGCGGGGTGGGCTATCGTCTGGCTCCGGGAAAACCGTAAAAGTTCTTCATATGGCGGGCGACTGATAACATTCGCCGGTGGGTCGAGGAATATTTCAGCGTCTGGTCGGCATTGTTATCGCGGTAGCCGTTAGCGGTGCGGCGGCCCTTTTGTGGTTGGCTGTAGCCTCAACGGGAAATTCAGCGGCGGGGTCGCGGGCCGAGGGCATCGTTATTGGGGTTTGGAGGGTTCTTTACGATTCGGTGGCGCCGGAACCGCGAGTGATTCTCGTGGCTATCGCTTTTGCGCTTCTGCTTTCCGCTGGCGTGGCTTTATTGGAGCGGCGCATCGCCAACAGATCACGTCGCTCCGCGAATCCGCAGACACCGCTGGCTCCAAAGATTGTCATGGCGGAAACCCGCGGCGTGTACGCCGGCCCGGTAACGGTGACGGTCTTGATCCCGGCGCACAACGAAGAAGCTTCGCTGCCGCTCACTATTGCTTCCCTTTTGTCCCAATCGCATCGTCCGGAACGCGTGATCGTCGTTGCCGACAACTGCACGGACGCAACTGTCGCCCTCGCCCGTGAGGCCGGGGTTGAGGTCTTTGAATCCGTGAACAACACGAAGAAGAAGGCCGGCGCCCTTAACCAAACGCTGAAGTGGCTGCTCCCGGACCAGGGGGACAACGACGTCGTCATGGTGATGGATGCTGATACCAGGCTCGACGATGGATTCCTGGAGGCCGCGGTTTCGCGCATGAGCAATGACAGGGCATTGATGGCTGTTGGAGGTCTTTTCTATGGGGAAGAAGGACATGGAATTGTCGGCCAGTTCCAACGCAACGAATACATACGGTACTCCCGTGAAATCGGACGCAGGCGCGGCCGTGTTTTTGTATTGACGGGCACGGCTTCGATCTTCCGCCCCCGCGCATTGCGCACTGTTGCGCAAAGCCGTGGTGAGTCGATCCCGGGAATTCACGGCGACGTTTATGACACTGCGTCGCTGACCGAGGACAATGAGCTGACGATTTCCTTGAAGTCCCTCGGCGGCCTCATGATTTCCCCCATGCAGTGCACGGTGGTCACCGAATTGATGCCGAATTTCCGTATGCTGTGGGCACAGCGACTACGTTGGCAGCGGGGGGCCTTGGAAAACCTCGGCGCTTATGGCGCCACGCCGCAGACACTTCGCTACTGGGCGCAGCAATTCGGCATCGGGTATGGGGTCATTGCCCTTAGCGCTTACCTTCTTCTGATCCTCTTGATGGTGTTGTCGCTGGATAGCTGGGTTTGGTTCCCGTTCTGGCTGGGACTCGGGACCGTCTTCTCGATCGAGCGGGTTGTCACAGTGTGGAAGGGTGGTTGGCGGGCACGTCTTTTGGCCGTCACCTTATTTCCGGAGTTGTTCTTCGATATGTTCCTCAACGTGGTTTATGTCAAGGGAATCATCGACATCTCCCTAGGCCGGCAAGCCAAGTGGAAACACCTCAACCATTCGCCGGCGGGCGAATTTTCGAAGGCGGCGTAACCATGGCTATTTCCACTTCCCTTCCCGCCGGAATCCTTTTTCCCGAGGAAATCCTCCATTCCGAGTGGTTCGCCATTTTGGCGACTTTCGTTGCGATCAATACCTTGATGTATGGCGCGTTGGCCATCGCAAAAATCTTGCCGAAGGTGCACCCGGGCGACTGGATCCGCACCCGGAACCAGCGATCGGAGACTAGGAGCATCCACCCGGACGCTCCGGCTGTGAACGAAGCCACGGATTTCGTCAGAACTCGACGCTGACCGTCCGCGGCGCCTGGAAGGACAACAAGCGGATCCATTCGGGTTCCGGGTCCGCCAAGCGAACGCCTTGTAGCGCTGCCGCGGTTTCCTGCACGACGACGGCGGCCTCCAGTTCCGCGAGTTTCGCACCGAGGCAGCGGTGAATCCCTGAGCCGAAGGCCAGACCGTAGGCCGTTGGACCGAGCCCGGAGGCCGTTGGGCCGAGCCCGCGGGCTGTCGAACCCTGCTCCGACAGCGCGTGGTTCCCCGTGAGCTCCAGCAGGATTTCGGCGCCTGCGGGGATGCGCTCGCCGTCGAGCATGGTGTCCTGGGTGGCAATCCGGCGCCAGGTGGGGACTGAAGACTCGGTGGCGAGGACGTGGCGGATGAGGTCCCGGGCCGTGGAGCCGGACGCGGCGTCATCCCAAGAAATGCCCGCTGATCCCTCGGCGAGCCGGAACAACGCCGTGCTGATGAGTTGGGTGGTGGTTTCCTGCCCCGCGATGAGCAGGAAGTAGCCCAAGGAACAGATCTCGGGAGTGCTGAGACCGTGCTCCGCCAACGACTTGAAGAGGTTCCGTCCGGAAGATGCCACGGCCTCAAAGACAAGCTCGCGCAGCCAGCCATAGAACTCGGCGGCGCTGTGGGCCAGTTCCAGTTGACGCTCGGGATCCGGCCAACCCCAGAAAAGCTCCAAGGAGTCCAGGCTCCAGGCTTTCAACTCAGGAAGATCGCGCACCGGAAGACCTAAAAGCTCCAACATCACGATTGCCGGCGGGTAGGCGGCCACGACTTGCACCAGATCCACCCGCCCAGTCGTCTCCAGCAGCCCGACCGCCGAGGCACCAGCATCCTGCGCGATCTCGCGAATCCGCGGCTCGAAAGCCCCCACTGTTGCCGGGGTGAAGAACCCCGCCACCACCTTGCGGATGCCCGCATGGGAAGAGGTATCGTTGCTGGCCAGCACCGGCGGCAAGGCGAAGCGGGCACGCTGCAGCACGCGCAACGAAGGTCCGGACAGCGGCGTCACGGCGATCAGGGCATTCGCCGGGCTGAAGTCCTCCGGCCGATGCAGGACCTCCCGCACCGCCGCCGGCTCGCGCAGCACCAGATAGGGACATGTCCGGGCGCTGGCAGAAGTGGCGTTCATGACCAGACTCCGCTCAACCAGTGTGTGCTCGCCGCCCTGAACGTCACTGATGGAAGGTCGGCGGCACGCTCGGGCAACACCCCGAGAAGCGGCTGCAGCGAGCCCAGGGTTGCCCGGTTGCCGTGTTCCAGGACGCCCGGTTCATCCGGCCACGTTCCCAGGACCACACCCAGGACGGCCAGTTCCCTGCGATCCAAGGCCTCGAGCGTCAGTGCTGTGTGGTTCAAGGTTCCCAATGCGGGACGCGCAACCACCACAAAAGTCGCGTCCCGACCAAGGTGCCTGCCCAGATCTGCCAGCGTGCCGCCGTCGTGATCTAGCTCCACGAGGAGACCGCCGGAGCCCTCCACGAGGACATGGTCATGGGTGCTGGCGAGTTCGCGGACGAGTCTGGCATGTGCCGCCAGCGGCGGCAGCTTGACTCCGTCCAACGCGGCTGCGGGCACCGGCGCGAGGGGCTCTTGAAGCACGACGCCGGCCTCAACAGTCAGGTGCCCGGCCAGCCGAATGATTTCCGCGCAGTCGGAGTCACCTGATGCAGCGCCGCTCTGGCACGGCTTGTACACGGCCACCGAGCAGCCCTCAGCTTGCAGCGCAGAGGCAAATGCCGCCGTCGTGACCGTCTTGCCGACGCCGGTGTCCGTTCCGGTGACCAGCACAATTTTGGGTAGTTTCACTGAGTTTCCTCCAGGATGCTGCGCAACGTTGCGCACGCGTAGTCAATGTCGTGAGGTGTCAGGGTGGCGCGGGCCGTCAGCCGGAGGCGCGAGACGCCGTCGGGGACTGACGGCGGCCGGAAGCAGCCGACCCAGACACCCGCCCGGTGCGCGGCCTGGCTTGCCGCAAGTGCGGCAGCGGCCGACGGCATGGGTATCGATTGCACGGCGCCGGCTGGCTGAACGTGCTCAACGGCGGTGCCCCGCCTTTGTAGCGCTGGCGCCTCGACCGCGGGCGCCAGTCCGGCCGTGAGGAAGGCGGCGTTCCGGTGCACTGCGGCAGCCCGCCAGGGTTCCGTGCGGATGATCCCGACGGCGGCCAGCGCAGCCGCGGCCGACGACGGTGCGAGCCCGGTGTCGAAGATGAAGCTGCGTGCCCTGTTGACGAGGTGTTCGCGGAGCAATGCGCTGCCAAGGACCGCACCACCCTGGCTGCCGAGCGCTTTGGAAAGGGTTGCCGTGAGCACCACGTTGGGGTGGCCTGAGAGATCCGTTCCCGCTACCGCGCCGAACCCTTGAAACGCGCCCTGTCCCGCGACGCCGAGGCTGTGAGCCTCGTCCACGAGGAGCGTGGCGTCGTGTTCTTCGGCGAGGGCCAGCAACTGGGGGAGTGGCGCGGCATCGCCGAAGACGCTATAGATGGATTCGACGGCGATCAGGGCTCGAGGTTCCGTGCGCTTGCGCAGGTGGTGCTCGGTGGCGGCTAGATCGTGGTGGGGGACCGTTTCCACCCTCGAACGGCTCAGGCGAAAACCGTCAATCAGCGAAGCATGGCAATGTTCGTCGGCCACGATGAGTGTTCCAGGGCCGCCGAGGGCCGTAGTAACCCCCAGATTGGCCAAGTACCCGGACGAGAAGACTAACGCGGATTCCATGGCTGTCAGCTTCGCAAGCTCGTTTTCGAGTTCCAGGTGCAACGCCGTGGTTCCGGCAACCAGTCGCGAGGAGGTGGCACCGGTTCCCCAACGACCGATCGCTTCCCGGGCAGCCTCTGCCAGCCTCGGGTCCGTCGCGAGGCCAAGATAGTCGTTGCTCGCCAGATCTACGGAGGTGTCTGCCGCACCTCGCGTCACAGGAGTCCGGACCAAGCCCCGGCGCTCGCGGACCGCAGCCTGTTGTTCCAACCATGCGGTCATGGACGTGCTCATGGGCCGTACACCTCGGCGACAGCCGCAACCATGCCGTCGGCCATCCGCCGGACCTCTTCCGCGGTGCTGACATATGGCGGCATCGCGTAGACAAGGTTCCGGAATGGCCGCACCCAGACCCCGTGCCCGACGGCGGCACTCGTCACGTCGGCGACGTCCACTTCCGTGTTCAGCTCGATGACGCCCACGGCGCCGATCGTGCGGACCTCTTTGACGGCGTCGAGCGCATGAGCGGCTTCGAGACCAGCGGCCAGGCCCGTGCCGATCCGGGCCACATCGGTGCGCCACGCGCCGCCGTCGAGAATTCCCAGGCTCGCATTGGCCACGGCACACGCGAGCGGATTGCCCATGAACGTGGGGCCGTGCAGCAAGGCGCCCGCGCTGCCGCCCGAAACCCGGGCCGCCACGTCGCCCGTGCACAGCGTTGCCGCCAGCGTAAGGTAGCCGCCGGTGAGCGCCTTGCCGACGCACATGATGTCCGGAACCACGCCCACATGTTCCGCGGCGAACAGCTCTCCCGTGCGGCCGAAACCCGTGGCGATCTCGTCGAGGATCAGGAGGATCCCGTGCCGATCGGCGATGTCGCGGAGGATGCGCAGGCATTCGGCGGCGTAGATGAACATGCCGCCGGCGCCCTGAAGCACGGGCTCTACGATGATCGCCGCCAGTTCATCGGCGTGTTCCGCTGCGAGGCCTTCAACCTGGGCCTGCCACTCCGCGATCTCCTCCGGCGGTGAGCCCACTGCGGGTGGCCTCGCGGCGAACACATTGGCAGCGAGCAGGCCGGGGAACGCCGAATGCATGCCCTCCACGGGGTCGCAGACCCCCATCGCCGCGAAGGTGTCGCCGTGGTAACCGCCGCGGATGCTGAGGAAACGTTGCCGCTTGGGGAACCCCGATGCGGTCTGGAACTGGACCGCCAGCTTGAGCGCCACCTCCACGGACACCGACCCCGAATCCGCAAGGAAAACCCGCTCCAACCGTGGACGATCTGCGGCGAAAGGAGCCATGGCCACGAGCCGTTCAGCCAATTGCACAGCTGGTTCGTGCGTGAGGCCGCCGAACATCACATGGCTGAATGTGTCTAGTTGGCGCTTCGCCGCGGCGTCGAGGACGGGGTTCCGGTAACCGTGGATGACGGACCACCACGAAGACATGGCATCGAGCACCTCATGCCCGCCGCCGGCTTCGTCACGTAGCCGCAGCATCACGCCGTCGGCGTCTTCGACTTCCCACAACGGCAGCGTCCCCGACGCCGGAGCGTACGGATGCCAAAGGCTTGCGCGGTCTCGCTGGATGACGCTCATGGCGTGAGCCGTCCGTGACGCGAGCACTCGGCGGTCCAGCCGAGCGGCGTGACCTGGACTTTCATGCGCCGCCGGCACGCGGCGCAATAGCGGGGAGGCTCCATCGCGAGGCGCTGCCGACAGCTCTGGTGAGCGTCTGACGTCGGGCGCTCACCTACCGTTACCGGGTCGCCTTGTGCGGCGGGCTCGCGTTCCGCGGCGGGCTCGCCGCAGTGCCCGCAGAAGCTTGCCGTCTCAGTCATGCTCACAGCGACTTCTGGAGTTCCTTGATGGGCATGTTCAGCTCCACGAGGAGGTTGAGGTCCGCGTCGGCCGGACGACCGAGAGTGGTGAGGTAGTTGCCGACGATCACGGCGTTGATGCCGCCCATGAGGCCTTCGCGGGTGCCGAGATCGCCCAGGGTCAATTCCCGCCCGCCGGCGTAGCGCAGGACGGTCCGTGGCATGGCGAGGCGGAACGCCGCGATCGCACGGAGGGCGTCCTTGCCGTCCATGATTCCCTGGTTTTCGAGAGGTGTTCCCGGGCGCGGATTGAGGAAATTCAGCGGAACTTCATGGGGTTCGAGGGCCGCGAGCTGGCTGGCGAGCTCGGCCCGTTGGGCGGTGGTTTCGCCCATGCCGATCAAGGCGCCGCAGCAAAGTTCCATACCGGCGGCCTTGACCATGTTGCAGGTTTCGAGGCGTTCCTCGTAGCTGTGGGTGGTGACGACCTCGGGGAAGTAGCTGCGCGCTGTTTCGAGGTTGTGGTTGTAGCGGTGGACGCCCCATTCGGCGAGCTGGTCCACCTGGCGCTGGGTGAGCATGCCCAAGGAACAGGCGATGTTGATGTCCACTTCCGCGTTGATGCGGTCGATCGCGAACTTGATCTGGTTCATCAGCTTGATGTCCGGGCCACGGACAGCCGCGACGATGCAGAACTCCGTCGCCCCGGTTGCCGCGGTTTCCTTGGCGGCCTTCACGAGCTCGGGGATGTCGAGCCAGACGCCGCGGACCGGGCTATCAAACAGGCCCGATTGGCTGCAGAAGTGGCAGTCTTCCGGGCATCCTCCGGTCTTGATGGAGATGATGCCTTCCACCTCGACGTCTTCGCCGCAGTGCTCCAGGCGGACTTCGTGGGCAAGCTGCAGGGCTTCGGGAATGGCCTCGTCAGGGAGCTCCAGGATCTCGAGCAACTGGGATTCTGTGAGGCCTTCGCCGTTCGCGAGGACTTGCTCGCGGGCTGTTTCCAGAATCGGATAGGTGGACGTACGCCTTGGGTTTGGCTGGGTGGTCATGGTGCTCCTCGGCCGCTACTTGCAGGGGATGGTGCGTTCCTTCAAGACGGTAATGGGCCTGTGGGATCCTGATTTTGTTGGACGTCCACAAACCCGGAGCCGCAATCTTGGCGGCCGACTCGCTGGATAAGTTACAGCGTGGAAACATCGTGGTGACTCCGTGGTTCCTTCCGGTCGATAGCGTCGAGCGCATGTCCAGACGAGGAAAGTTGCGGGGATGACTGACGATTCGAAGACAACACAAGTGCTTGAACTCCCGACGGCGGGCCGCTCCCCGGAGGGGGTCGCCGTCGTCGAACCTTCCGAGGCGCTAGGCGCGGGGAGCCGCACGGCGGGCAACCGGACGGCCGGGAGCCGCACGGCGGGCAACGCCGATGCGATGAGCGCGGCGAAGGAGAGCCTGGAGGATTACACCCTCAGGTTCGCGCCGCGGTCCTACCGCAAATGGGGCGCGGGCGTGGTGGCGACGAGTGCCCTTGGTGGCATCGCCTATTTGGCGGATTTCTCCATCGGCGCGAATATCGGTATTTCCTATGGCACCGTGAATGCGATTCTGGGAATTGTGGTGGCGGCCGTGGTCATTTTTGCCACGGGATTTCCTTTGGCTTATTACGCCGCCCGGTACAACATCGACCTTGACCTCATAACCCGGGGCTCCGGTTTCGGCTACTACGGTTCGGTGGTCACCAACGTTATTTTTGCGACATTCACGTTCATTTTCTTCGCACTCGAGGGTTCCATCATGGCGCAAGGCCTGGAACTTGGCCTGGGTATTCCGCAGTGGCTTGGCTATGCGGCGTCTACGCTTATTGTCATTCCGCTGGTGATTTACGGGATGAAAGCCCTGTCCAAGTTGCAGGTGTGGACCACGCCTTTGTGGCTCCTGCTCATGGTGGTGCCGGTGGGGTATTTGGTGATTTCGCACCCTGACAGCATCGGGGATTTCTTCGCGTTCACGGGCAAATCGGGGGCTGAAGGGACCAACTTGGCCTCCGTGATGCTGGCCGCAGGTGTCTGCCTGTCACTCATGGCACAGATCGCGGAACAGATTGACTACTTGCGCTTCATGCCGCCAAAGACCGCGGAGAATCGGGCCGCGTGGTGGCGTGCCGTGATCCTGGCCGGTCCGGGTTGGGTGATCTTCGGCGCGATAAAGCAGATCGTCGGCATGTTCATCGCCATCTACCTGATCGCCACGCTGGATCCTGCCGCCTCCGTTCACGCGAACGAGCCCGTGCACCAGTTCCTTGGCGTATACCAGGAAATGATGCCGGCCTGGCTGGCGATGACCTTGGCCGTGGTGCTGGTTGTTATTTCGCAGATCAAGATCAACGTGACCAACGCCTACTCCGGCTCGCTCGCATGGACCAACAGCTTCACCCGCATTACCAAGAGCTACCCGGGCCGGATGGTGTTTGTGGTGGTCAACCTGGTGATTGCGCTCGTGCTGATGGAAGCGAATATGTTCGAGTTCCTCAACACCATTCTTGGTTTCTACGCGAACTGTGCCATGGCTTGGGTTGTCACCGTTGCGTCCGATATCGCCATCAACAAATACCTGCTCAAGATTTCGCCCAAGGTTCCCGAGTTCCGCCGCGGCATGCTTTACGCGGTCAACCCGGTCGGCTTTATCTCGATGCTGGTATCAGCTGTTGTCTCGATTGCCGTGTTCTTCGGTGCTTTCGGTGCTGCTGTTCAGCCGTACTCGCCGATCTTCGCCGTCGGGCTGGCCCTTGTCCTGCCGCCCGCGCTGGCTGTGTTGACCCGGGGGAAGTACTACTTGCGCCGTTCCGACGACGGCATCGATCTGCCGATGTTCGACGCCGACGGCAACCCCAGCGACGCCAAGCTTCCGTGCCACGTGACAGGACTGGAGTTCGAACGACCGGACATGGTCCGTTCAGCTCAGGACGGGCCCGACGGCGAGCCGCAGTTCATCTCTTCGCTCGCCTTGTCGACGGATAAGTCGGGGGAGTTGGTGCTGCCGGCGCAGAGGTAAGGCGCAAGGTAAAAGGCCCCATGGGCCTCGACGACGGATGGGCGGCCTGGCCGCGGTCCCGTCGTCGAGGCCTTTGGTTTGTCGTTTCTGCTGCTGCGCTTCGGCTGTGCTGCTGCGCTCCGGTGGGGGAGCGAGTCCGGGCTGTGGATAACTTTTAAGGCAAAGTTGGCAATTGGGTTACCCTTTTGGGAAATGCTCAGTCTTGAAACTATCTGGGGGATAGCAAACCATGACTCCACGCACTTCCATTTTCGCCCGCGCCCGACTCATCCTCATTGCCACCCTTGCGGCAGGGTTGACGCTGACTGCCTGCGGGAACAGTGGCCAGTCGCAGGCCGAACAATCGGCGTCGCCAACTGCTTCTGCCAGTGCCACAGCTACACCCACTCCGACTGCTGCCTACAAACCGGCCGACGCCAAGGGAAAAGCGCAGAATGTGCCTGTCCCGGTGCTGCCGGAGGCCGCGAAGGCGAATAGCAAGGAGGGGGTGGAGGCGTTCACGGCCCATTGGTTTCGCATGATGAGTTATGCCTATGAAACCGGCGATGTTAGGCCGCTCAGTCAGATCACAGGAGCCAACTGTGAGATGTGCGAGGGCGTCAAGAGGGTTGTTCCGAAGGCATACGCAAGCGACCGTTGGATCAGCGGTGGGCTATTTTCGACGCCGTCTGTGTCGTCCACCTTCAAGCCGCAACCAGATCAGAGCATTCCCGTGGTTGTTCAAGTAATCCAGAGCAAGATCCACTACTGGAGCCTGGATGGGACTGAGTATCGGCAACCCACCGAGGCGACGAATACTGGCAATGTCGCCTTCGTTCGATTCGTCGAAGGTGCCTGGAGGCTTGACGGGGTGAACCCCCTGCAATGAACCCGAGAAGCTGGCTCCGAGGCGTTTTAGGATCTGTACCACTCCTCCTCTTGGTCAGCGTCGGCGCGCAGCCGGCGATCGCTGCCACTGAAAGTGGTGAGGTTGGATGGACCGATACAGGCGTAAAACCTATTGCTTATGTCCGTGACCCACAATCCGGTGAGCTGGTCCCTGCCCCTCCTGGCCACGTCAGTGAGGACCCGAACCAGTACAAAGCAGATCTCCAGTGCCAGGTTGACGACAATTCCTTGGCCAAAAAGTGCCTGCCGGGGCAGGTGCAATGCCCGCCCCGTGAGGCCGGTGGGAAGGCGGGCACTCCGGTCATTTGGAAGGTGGCGCCGAGGTCGGTCTCGAATCCCGTGTGGACCGACTGGGTCTCCAACGGAAATGGTCCGTCCTGCCTGTACGACCAAAAACCGGAGGATGTCTTGCCCCGGATTGCGGCAAGAATCGAGAACGACTTCCGTAACCTTCCGATCAAGCCCGCGGTACTAACCGCCCAACCAAGCCCTCACACGCTCAAAGGCGCCGAAACCAACATTTTCGCGGAAGCGCTTGAGCAGCAATTCGATGTGACGCTCCTTGGCCAAAAGGTCCACGTTGTGGCAACTCCCGTGGAATACACCTACACCTACGGGGACGGCAACAGTCTTGGGCCGACGTCCTTCGCCGGTGGTCCGCTTAGGGAAGAGGAATGGGGCCAGAAGACCAGAACAAGCCATGTCTATCAACAGACCGGTGATTTTCAAATCTCCGTGACCACCACCTTCCGAGGTACCTACTCCGTGAACGGCGGTCCGAGCCTGCCGATTCCGGGCACGGGTCAGTTTGGCTCGCCGCCACAGAACGTGAGCGTCTGGCGGTCCATCACGCGTAATTACGCAGACAACTGCATCGTGAATCCACAAGGCGAGGGCTGCCCGGGCGTCCCCGAGAAATAGCCAGGAGTGAATACGCCGAATTTCCCCGCCGATCCGGTCCATTTCGAGTCCGTACAAGTTCGAACCGTGCGTTGCTGGGGCGAATGCGAAGGCGGGGAACGACCATTATCGTGTGATCCCCGTCTCAACAGGAATAGTTGCAGGCGCGGGGCAGTTGCCGCCAGTGGATCCGTTCCCGTTTGAAAGGCACTGCTCATGTTGTTTTCCCCATTGACGCTCGGCGAACTTGAACTTCCTAACCGCTTGGTCATGGCGCCCCTGACCCGTGTCCGGTCGGGCGCCGAAGGCATTCCCGGCCCCCTGGTTGTGGAACACTACCGTCAGCGTGCCTCGCTCGGGCTTATTGTCAGCGAGGGCACCTACCCGACGCCGGCGGGCCAGTCCTATCCGGGCCAGCCCGGCCTTGTCACGGATGAACAGATCGCGGGCTGGAAGAAGGTGACCGACGCCGTCCATGCTGAAGGCGGCCGGATGTTTGCCCAGATCATGCACGGCGGGCGCGTTTCTCACTCGGACATCACCGGAGGTCGCGAGATCGTGGCACCAAGCGCCGTGGCCATCGACGGTGAAGTCCGCACACCGAACGGCAAGAAGCCCTACCCCGTGCCGCGCGAACTGAGTACCGATGAACTTCCTGCAGTGATCCAGGAAATCGTCACGGCATCCCGGAACGCCATCGAGGCAGGATTCGATGGCGTTGAACTGCACTCGGCCAACGGCTACCTGCTGCACGAGTTCCTTGCCCCTAACACCAATGTCCGCACCGACAGCTACGGTGGCTCTCCGGAAAACCGCGCCCGCTTCGTGATCGAGACCGTCAACGCGGTGGTTGAAGCGTTGGGCGCCAACCGGGTGGGCATCCGGATTTCCCCGGAGCACTCGGTCCAGGGAATCGCCGAAACCGATCCCGCCGATGTTCGGGCAACGTACGAGGTCTTGGTGGACACCATCGCCTCGCTCAACTTGGCCTACCTGAGCATCCTCCACCACGATCCCAAGGGCACGCTTGTCCAAGACCTGCGCGAGCGCTTCAAAGGCACTTTCCTGGTGAACACCGGGTTCGGCGAAGTAACCACGCGGGACGAAGCCCTGGCACTCGTGGCTGATGGACACGCCGACGCCGTGGTGGTTGGTCGTCCGGCCATCGCCAACCCGGACCTGGCGCGCCGGTGGCGTGAGAGCCTCCCGCTCAACGAGCCGGATCCCTCCACGTTCTACGGTGAAGGCGCCAAGGGATACACCGACTACCCGTTCTACGCCAACTAGAACCCCGAAACGGCGACGGCGGCACCTGCCAGGGTGCCGCCGTCGCCGTTTAATGCCTTGGGGACGGGTTCCCTCTGCCATGGCGACGGATTCTGCTGGATCATTCGGTCTGGGACGCCCCGGAGCTCCCGGAATCCCGGGGAATTCACCTCGAGCGAGTGGAATGATCCAGCAGAATGTATCGCTCTCCCTTGCGTATGAGGCCTCCGAATCGGTCCAAGACCCCAAAAGCCGCCGCGGAGGGCCCATTCCTATAGGATTTGTCTATGAAACTCGCTTCCTCACGGGACCGCGCCCCCGGCCGACCCGTCAGCCGCCAGGTTCTCGCCGACCACGTCTACGAGGAACTGCTTGCCTGGCTGATGGACGGCCGATTGGAACCCGGGGCCGCGGTCAGTATCGACGGGACGGCGCGGGAACTGGACGTTTCGCCTACTCCCGTGCGCGAAGCGTTGGCGCGGCTTGAACACACTGGCATGGTCCGTCGGGTGGCCTTGAAGGGCTACCGCGTGGCGCCGGTTTTTACGCGTGAAGACTTCGCCGAACTCATGGAGGCCCGGCTGGCGATTGAGCCGGTCAATGCACGGTTGGCGTGCAGTCGGATGACGCCCGAGGGATTGGCAGACCTTCGCGGGGCCGTAAAAGATCTGGAGACGGCTCCTCGAGGCCCGTCCTTCGTGGAATTCCGGGACTATCTCGAGGCCGATGAGCGCTTCCACAAGCTGATCGCCGAGCAGTCTGGCAACCAATTTATGCTTTCCGCCTACAACGCCCTCGGGGGACAGGTCCAGCGGTTCCGGCTTTTCGGGGGAGTGGGCATCACAGACGCAGAGCAGGCCATCGCCGAACACCAAGCCGTGTTCGAAGCACTGGCGAGCGGGGACCCGGAGCAAGCCGCAGCTGCCATGGAGGATCACGTGCAGAAGGTCCGCGCCCGGGCCATCGCCGACGCGCCTGCCGACTGAGCCGTCGACGTCAGGCCACGCGCCCGACGTCGATCCAAGACAGCGCCTCGAAGCCACCAGAACCGCAAGGCCCGTCGATAGGCGGGCCTTTTGCGTGCCTCTTGCCGCCCGTGCCCGGTGACCCACTTCACAAACATATGTAAGACATATAGGATCTTCGATGACGCGGGGAATCGGGGCCGGTCAACAGAAACTCCACACAAATATGTTGACAGCCTCGCGCAGATAGTAAATCCTATAGGAAACAGGATTCCACGAAGGAGTGACGATTATGGCGTACACCGCCGAAAACTGGCCGATCACCGCGGCCCTGCTGCAGTTCCCCGGTACCGACGCCACGGGACGGCACATCAACGACGCCGATGCCTCCGCTTGGGCCGATGTCCTACAGGAAGTCAAGGACGCAGGATTTGCTAACGCCGATCTCACGGACAGCTGGGTCCGCCCGGGAGACTTGAGCAAGGCCCGCCTCGCCGAGTTCAAACAGACCGCAGACCACGTTGGCATTGGCATCCCGGTGATCTCGGCCATCCGCCGCAGCGTCATTCACTCCCGGGACTGGGCCGACAATATGGCGTACAGCCACCGCACCATTGACGCCGCAGCCGAGCTGGGCTGCGAGGTTGTCTCCTTCGGACTCCACCAGGCGATCACCGCCGAACAGCAAAAGCAGTTGTGGTTCTGGACCGTGGAGGGCTACAAGGACCCGGCGGGGGACAAGGAAGCCTGGAGCAACGCGGTCGCACGTTTGCGGGAACTCGGTGAGCACGCCGCGGAAGTCGGGATTCTCCTGTCCCTTGAAATGTATGAAGACACGTTCCTGGGCACCGCCGACTCCTCGGTGCAGTTGGTCCAGGACATCGGGCTCGACAACGTGGGCCTCAATCCGGACCTCGGAAACCTGATCCGTCTCCACCGGCCCATCGAGGACTGGCGCGAGATGGTGGCCAAGACCCTGCCGTACTCCAACTACTGGCACATGAAGAACTACATCCGCGACGAAGACGTGGCCCGCGACAGCTACATCACCATGCCGGCTCCGATGGAGAGCGGCCTCATCAACTACCGCGAAGCCTTCAAGGTCGCATTGTCTGTGGGCTTCCAGGGCATCCTGTGCACCGAGCACTACGGAGGCGACGGGCTCAGCGTTACGGCAAGCAACCAGAAATACCTGCGTCGCCAGGTCCTCCCGAAGACGGAGAACTACGCCTTGGGCCAGAGCCAGGTCGCCCAGGGGCGCCAGCAGCCCTCCGGCCGCACGCAGCCCTCCGGCCACACGCAGCCTTCCGGCCGCACCCAGCCCGGCCACGCCCAGGCCGAAGCATCCCAACTGGCTGGCGTGTAGACCATGACAAGGATTTTCGATAACCCCGCAGACTTTGCTGACGATGCGCTGGACGGATTCGTCGCCGCGAACCGCGGGTATGTTGCCCGGGTGGATGGCGGAGTGGTCCGCTCCACCGAAGTCCCCGCCGGGCAGGTTGCCTTGGTCGTGGGCGGCGGCTCGGGACACTATCCCGCGTTCGCTGGACTGGTCGGACCCGGACTGGCAACAGCCTCGGCGTGCGGCAACATGTTCGCGTCCCCAGCTGCCGGCCAGGTTTATCGCGTGGCCAAAGCAGCCAACGCCGGCGGCGGCGTCCTGCTCAGCTACGGCAACTACGCCGGCGACGTGCTGCACTTCGGCCAGGCCCAGTTGCGCCTCAACGCCGAAGGCATCGAAACGCGCACAGTGACCGTGACCGACGACATCGCCAGCGCTCCGTTGGACCAGATCGAAAAGCGGCGGGGAATCGCGGGAGACCTGACGGTCTTCAAGATCGCCGGCGCCGCGGCCGAAGCGGGACTGGACCTCGACGCCGTCGAGCGCTTGGCGATCAAGACGAACCACCGCACACGCTCGCTGGGAGTGGCCTTCGACGGCTGCACTCTTCCGGGCGCCAAGGACCCGCTGTTCCACGTTCCGGCGGGCCAAATGTCCCTCGGCCTGGGCATCCACGGCGAGCCGGGCATTTCCGAGCACAAAATGCCCACCGCTTCCGAACTCGCCGAACTGCTCGTTTCGAAGCTCCTCAATGACAAGCCCGACGACGCCGGTAACCGCGTGGTGGCCATCGTCAACGGCCTCGGCACTGTCAAGTACGACGAGCTCTTCCTGCTCTTCGGCAAGATCGAGAAGCTCCTCGGCAAAGCAGGACTCACGGTGGTGGAACCCGAGTGCGGTGAGCTCGTGACAAGCCTGGACATGTCCGGTCTTTCGCTGACGCTGCTGTGGCTGGACGAGGAACTCGAACAGTATTGGGCGGCGCCCGCGGACACCCCCGCCTTCCGCAAGGGCAACCTCGCGCCCCGCCCGCCCCGCAACCAAGCGAGCGTCATCGCGGCGGACGAGTCCGACGTCGAGCAGCCCAAGGAAGCTGCTGCCGAGCTTGGGCGGCTGGCCGTGGCCGTGCTAGCGCAGGTGCGGGACGTTGTCGTCGAGTATGAAGAGGAACTCGGCAAACTGGACGCGATTGCCGGCGACGGCGACCACGGCATCGGCATGCGCCGCGGCGTTGACGCAGCTTTCGCCGCCGCCGGGACGGCAAGCGGAGCGTCAGTGGGGCGGATCCTGACGGCGGCGGGGGAGGCCTGGAGTGAACGCGCCGGCGGCACTTCCGGAGCGCTGTGGGGCTCGGCGATCATCGCGGCCGGGCAGGCGCTCGGCAACAAGGCGGGCTACTCGGGCGAGGACGCGGCGGCCGCCGTCACTGCGTTTGTGGACGCGATCACGGAACTCGGCAAAGCCGATCCTGGCGACAAGACCATGGTGGACGCGCTGCTTCCGTTCCGGGATGCCTTCCTGACAGAGTTCGACGCCGGAGCGCCGGTTGACCGGGCCCTTGCGGCAGCTGCTGCGGCGGCGGAGTCCGCGGCGGCTGAGACGGCGCGTTTGCGTCCGCTCAAGGGCCGGGCCCGCCCCCTTGCGGAGAAGAGCCTGGGCCACCCCGATCCCGGTGCGGTCTCCTTCGGGCTGATCACGGCGAGGATCTCACAACATATCGATTCACAACTGGGCGGTTCACAAGCCGTACCGGCAGGAAACGGAGCACAGGCATGAGCAGTTCAGCGGGCTGGCGGATCGTCGTCGGCAATGACGAAGCCGGCGTGGAATACAAGCAGGCACTGATGGCGCTGCTTGAGGCCGATCCCCGGGTGGCGTCCGTTCAGGATGTCGGCGTCGGCGCCAACGACTCCACGGCGTACCCGCACGTTGCCGTGGACGCGGCGCGCAAGGTCGCCGAGGGCGATGCAGACCGCGCCTTGTTGATCTGCGGAACGGGCCTTGGCGTGGCCATCGCCGCCAACAAAGTCCCCGGAATCCGTGCCGTCACCGCGCACGACAGCTACTCCGTTGAGCGCTCGGTCCTGAGCAACAACGCACAGGTCCTGACCATGGGACAGCGGGTGATTGGCTTGGAACTGGCCAAGAAACTGGTGGGCGAATGGCTGGGCCACCACTTCGACGAAACATCATCCTCCGCCGCCAAGGTGGACGCCATCTGCTCCTACGAGCCCGATTACACAAAGGCAGTGTGACATGACTGAATCACAGAAGAGCCCCGTCGGTACGACGGCGGCCCGGAAGATCGCCGTCGTCGGCTCCGGTTACATGGGCGGCGGGATCGCGCAGGTCCTCGCCCTCGGCGGAGCACGCGTGGCGTTGGCGGACGTGTCCGCGGAGATCGCACAGAAGAACTACGACCGCCTGCTGGTGGAGTCGGACGAATTCGTGGCCGCGGGCCTCTTTCCTGAAGGTTCCACGGCAATCCTGAAGGCCAATCTGTGGGCGGCCAAGGACATCGAAGAGGCCGTGGCGGACGCCGACTTCATCGAAGAAGCCGTCCCCGAGGTCCTCGACATCAAGCACCAGACCCTGGCCCGCATCAGCGCGGCCGCCCGCCCGGACGCGCTGATCGGCTCCAACACCTCCACCATTTCCATCGCCGATCTGGCCGAGGCCGTGGCACGTCCTGAGCGGTTCCTCGGCGTGCACTTCTCCAACCCGTCCCCGTTCATCCCGGGCGTCGAGATCATTCCCCACGCCGGCACCACTGCCGAGACCGTGGCTGCGTCCCGCGAACTTGTCCACGCGGCAGGCAAGCAAACCGCCGTCGTCAAGGACGTCACCGGTTTCGTGCTCAACCGGCTGCAATACGCGCTTTTCCACGAGGCTGCGCAGCTGGTGGAGCAGGGGATCGCAACAGCCGACGACGTCGACACCCTGGTCCGTACGACGTTCGGCTTCCGATTGCCGTTCTTTGGTCCATTCGCGATCGCCGACATGGCTGGACTGGACGTCTACAACTTCTGCTACAAATCCCTGCAGACCGGATTCCCGGAACGCTTCGCCACCCCGAAGATCCTGAGTGACCTCGTGGAGGCAGGGAAGCTCGGGACCAAGACCGGGGCGGGCTTCCTTAACGTCCCCGCCGAACGCACGCCCGAACTCATCGCCTACCGGAACAAGGCCTACGTGGCCATGCAGAAGCTCCTCGACGAGCTCGGCCCGGCACCCATCAACTAGCCCCACCATTCACAGGAGAATACACATGAGCACCTTCCCCGCAGAACGAACCGCGATTGTCACCGGCGCCGTCTCCGAGCGCGGCATCGGCAGAGCCACCGTCAACTACCTGGCCGCGCAGGGCTGGAACATCGGCATCATCGACCTCGACGACGCCCTCTGCAAGTCCACCGCCAAGGAAATCGCCGCCGAATATGGCGTCAAGGCCTACGGTGTGGGCGCCAATGTGGCCGATGAAGCATCCGTACGCTCCGCGATCGACACGCTCGAGGCCGAGTTGCCGCAGATCGTCGCCCTGGCCAACGTTGCCGGCGTCAGCTCACCGATTCCGTACCTGGAACTCGAGCCCGCCGAGTGGAACCGTGTCCTGAACATCAACCTCAACGGAGTCCACTACGCCACCCGCCGCGTTGCCGAATCGATGGTCAAGAACCGGATCGGACGCATCGTGAACATCTCTTCGGTTTCCGCCCAACGCGGCGGTGGCACGTTCTCCAAGACCCCGTACTCGGTGGCCAAGGCCGGTGTCATCGGCCTGACCCGCGCCACCGCCCGCGAACTGGGTGAGTTCGACATCACCGTCAACGCCATTTCTCCCGGCCCCATCGACACCGACATCATGGGCGGCACCCTCAGCGAGGAACGCAAGGACGAACTCACCAAGGACCTCGTGGTGAACCGCGTGGGCTCCACGCGGGACATCGCCGCCGCCATCGCCTTCCTCATCAGCGAGGACTCCGGCTACATTTCCGGCCAGACGCTGAATGTGGACGGCGGACTCTACATGCACTAATCCGGGACCGCATCACCCTTTGAAATGCCCCAACCCCTGACTACTCAGCTCTGATTACTCAACAGTCATTACTCAAAGAGGAGTTTCGATGTCCGTTGCAACAACATCCACGAAGGAGATGCTGGATTCGCCGGTTCTGAAATCGGCAATCCGCAAGGCTGCGGCTCGGCTCATGCCGATGCTGGTCATCCTCTATGTTGTCTCCTTCCTCGACCGCACCAACGTCGGTTTCGCTGAAGCCGCCCTCGGCGCGGACAAAGGCGTCTCGGCCGGCGCGTTCGCGCTCGGTGCCGGCATTTTCTTCATCGGCTACGCGATCTTTGAAATCCCCAGCAACCTGTTGCTCAAGAAGGTTGGCGCCAAGATCTGGCTTGCCCGCATCGCGATCACCTGGGGACTCGTCTCGGCCTGCTTTGCCTTCGTGCAGGGTGAGACGTCCTTCGTGATCCTGCGCTTCCTGCTCGGTGTGACCGAGGCGGGGCTGTTCCCAGGGGTCATCATGTACTTGGCTGAGTGGTTCCCGAACAAGGTGCGAGTGCAGATGTTCGCGATCTTCTACCTTGCCCAGCCGTTCTCCCAGATGATCGGCAACCCGCTCTCCGGCTGGCTCATCAACATCGGCGACCAGATTCCCGGCGTCCGTGGCTGGCAGGTCATGTTCTTCACCGAGGGCATCCTGGCAGTGCTCGCTGGCGTTGCGGCGTTCTTCTTCCTGATCAACGGCCCGGAGAAGGCCAAGTTCCTCAACGTCGACGAAAAGTTCGCGCTCAAGGAGATCATGACCCAGGAGGACACCGTTAAAGATGAAACCGGGCCGCGGGGCGTGTTCGCGGCGATGCGCAACGGTCGCGTCTGGTACTTCACCCTCATCTACTTCTGCCTGCAGATCGCCGTCTACGGTGTCACGTTCTTCTTGCCGCAGCAGGTTTCCTCGCTGACAGGCCAGAAGGTGGGCCTTGCCGTCGGCTTGCTGATCGCGGTTCCGTGGTTCTTCGGTATCTTCTCCTGCTACCTGATCGGCCGGGCAGCCAACACCGTTGCCAAGCGCCGCACGTTCGGCACGGTGCTGTTCGTGTCCACGGGTGTCTGCATCCTCGGTTCGGCTTGGGCCGGAACTAACCACCAGCCGGTGCTCGGGCTGATCTTTATCACGCTCGCGGTGTGCAGCTTCCTGGCCGTCGGGCCGGTCGTTTGGGCCTACCCGACAGCGTTCCTCGCCGGCTCGGCTGCTGCGGCCGGTATCGGTCTGATCAACTCGTTGGGCAACCTGGGTGGTTTCGTGGCCCCGATCCTGCGGACCGCTGTCAACAGCGCCACCGCCGACCCCACGGGATCGGCTGGCGTCTATGCACTGGGAATCCTTCCATTTTTGGCGGCCGCCATGATGTATGGCACCCGGGTATTCAGGAACAAGGCCGACGATCTCCTGGGCAAGTAGTCCGTTGTACGTCGGAGTCAGCACCAAGATGTACATGGGCTACCGGCACAGCATGTCTTGGCTGGAGCAATTGCGAGGTGAAGTGGACGCCCGTCCGGCCCTTATGGCCGGGCGGGTGGTCCCGTTTGTGATCCCGTCGTTCCCCATGTTGCCCGACGCGGCCCGGATACTGGAAGGCTCTCCACTGATCCTGGGCGCGCAGAACTGTGGGTGGGCCGAGGGCCCGTGGACCGGGGAAGTGTCACCGTCCTTGCTGGCGGAGCTCGGTGCGCAGCTCGTGGAGATCGGACACGCGGAACGACGCCGGCACTTCGCCGAGGACGACGCAGTGGTCGCATTGAAGGTCCGGGCCGCGGTGGACGCAGGGTTGACCCCGCTGCTGTGTGTCGGCGAGGAAGCCGTCGCCGATCCGGCGGTGTCGGCGTCGTTCGTGTTCCAGCAGATCCTGGCCGCCGTCCGGGACGACTGGACGACGGCGGCCCGTTTGGTTATCGCGTACGAACCGGTGTGGGCTATTGGCGCTGCCGAGCCGGCTGGCGTAGCCTACGTGTCCGACGTCGTCGCTCATCTCCGCGAATCGCTGGCCGAGCATGGCCTCGCCGGGCTGCCGATCATTTACGGTGGCTCGGCCAAACCGGGGCTCATGCCTGAACTGCGGGGCGTGTCCGGACTCTTCCTGGGCCGCTTCGCCCACGACCCCGCGAACTTCGGGGCGGTCTTGGACGAAGCGCTGAGCTTGCCCAACTGATCCCCACCGCCGCCCTCGCCTCGCAAGCTCGACCAGGGAACCCTGGCGGCGTGGGCCCCCGCAGTTGTTGTCGTTTTCAGCCCTCAGAGCGACAACTAATGCGAGTCAGTTGGGGCCGCCACGCTGGCATAGTCCGACAAAGCCGCCCAAGTGCTCCAGCCCCTCCGGCTGGGTCGGCAGGTAATTGGTCAGCTCCGGCGAGCGTACGACGACGGCCCGCCACTGACCGCGCGATATCGCCACGTTGATCCGGTTGCGCGAAAGAAGGAATTCCATGCCGCGAGGTACCTCGGCTGCAGCGGACGCGGCCATGGAGACGATCACTACCGGAGCTTCCTGGCCTTGGAACTTGTCTACGGTGCCGACCCGCACACCGCGGAGTCGGGCCGCTCTCAGTTCGCGCTGAATGAGCTGAACCTGGGCGTTATACGCCGCCACCACGAGGATGTCCTTTTCGAGTAGCGGCCGTTCCTCCTGCGATTCACGAGGGTCCACCCACGCCAAGCCGAGGTGTTCCTTGACTTGCCGGACTACCTCCGCTGCTTCTTCGGGCGACTGGGTGGAGTTGCCGCTGTGTGGGACGTAGACACATTCGACGCCGGCCCCAACTCCGGACAGCTTCCGCGTGGAGACAGCTGGTGCCGAATGCAGCCGGCCGTCATAGGAGAGCCCGGACACCGCGGAGCACAAATCCGGGTGCATCCGCCACGAGGTCGCCAGGAAATACCCGAGTTCCGGGGGGAGGGTGTGCAGCCCGTGGGCCAGCCAGCCGAGGGCAGACTCATCCACCGGTTCGGGGTGTTTGCCCTGCGTGACTTGGGGCAGTTGTTGGGGATCGCCGAGGAGCAGCAGCCTCTTCGTTGCACGGCTCACGGCGAGGGTGTTGGCGAGCGAGAACTGCCCGGCCTCGTCGATGACCAGCAGATCCAGGGATCCCGCGGGGACTGTTCGGCCCGTCATGGTCCACGCCGTGCCGCCGATGAGGCAGCCTCCCGGGGATCCGAGCAGGAGCTCAATGTCGTCCTTCGTCTGCTGGCTCCACGGGACGGGGTCATCGTGTTTCATTTCCTTGGCAATGACATCCGTATCGACCCCGGCCTTCACCGCGGCATGGAGCATGTTCTCCACCACGGCATGGGACTGCGCAACAACGCCCACCTTCCAGCCCTCGAGCACCAGCCGGGCGACGACGTGCGAGCCCACGTGGGTCTTACCCGTCCCTGGTGGCCCTTGGACGGCTAGGTATGACTGGTCCAGATCCATCACGGCCGCGGTGATCGCATCCACATAACCGTCGTCGCCAGGTCCGACGGCGGGCAACGCCGCGAGTGTGGCAAGCCTCGGCGGCACGCGGCGCAGCAGGTCCAGGGCCGGATCCTTCGGCCACCTTGGCAGGCTGGAACGCACTTTGACGGCCAGTTCGCTCAAGGCTTTTCTCTGCCCATCCGTGTTGACCGGAGCATCGGGCGTCAAAGCCATGGGTAGCTGGGAGTATTCGGCCGCACCCTTGGGCAATCGCTCCGAAATGGTCACGACATCCGAAACGTCGTCGGGTTCAGCACGGGTGATGCCTTCATCGAGGACATCGAGATCACCGGCCTCGATCACATCCGTGCCGGACATTCCCGATCTGCCGAGAGCGCTTTCGTTCTTGCCCAGGAAGGCGTCGGGGAGCGGAGGCTCGTACATCCGGAAGTACTTCTTACCGGGCGCGAAACCCGAGCCGTCTGCGGCGTGTCCGAAGAGCAGCACTTTCCGCGCCGGGTTGCTGCGGGGAGTCGGCTTGGCCCAGTCCTGCAATACTTCGCCGTGCTCCACGATGAAGCAGTCCCGGGTGTCCTCCCATTCGGAAACTGGCCGGTCGAGTCGATCGAAGTGGCTCCACCAAAACTGCTTGTCCTCCCGCCTGTGGAAGCCGACCGCGGCTGCCACCATGGCCACCGCACGCTTGTCATCGGAGGGAAGGGAGTCGTCCGGCAATTCCGCGAGGTAGTCGAGGAGCGCCGTCTCCTCGGGCGCCGCCTCATATTTGGCAGGCTCGGTCTCCGTGTGCAATTCCGGTCCTGAAGCACTCACCAGCCCGGGTTCAACGGAGCGTTCCGCTGCCAGGCCCAGCAGCCAATTCCGCAGTTCCAGGGTGGAGAGGCAGTCGTATTCGTTGTAGTCGGAAATACCCGCGAGGATCGTTGCCGCTTCATCTTCGCGGTTCGCGTCCCGGGCCGTGCAGTAATTGGCGTAGGCAACCACGGAGGCCCCGGCGTCGGTCACGTCACCCGAACGCAAATGCTCGCCCATATACAGAGGCTCGAGTTTCTTGATGCTGTAGGAGTCTTCGGAGATGCGGATGCTGTGCCGCACCGTGTCGTAGAGGTCGACCAGGACGCCTTCGCGAAGGAGGTTGTCCACGGCGGCTTCGCCCACGGTGTGTATGACCGACAAATTGCGCAGTGCGGTCTTCTCGTAGGCGGCGTAGTGGTAGATCCGCATGTCCGGATACTTCATGCGGCGTTCTTCCACGTAGTCGAGAAAGTCGACGAACGCCTGCCGCTCCTCAGCCCGGGAGTGTGCCCAGAACGGTTTGAAAACAGGCTCTCCCCCCGGTTCCGTGGGATTTTCGACCACCCCGAACAAGTACTCCAATCCCCAGCGGCCGGTCACGGGGTCTTGCCACAGCGGGTCTCCTTCGAAGTCGAAGAAGATGTCTCCGGCGTCGGGCCGGGGCAGCCGGGCCAGGGAGTTGGATTCCAGAACGGAATAGCTGATGCTCTTGGCCTCGCCGGATTTGTCGGTGTAATTGACGGTGCCATCAGGTGTGGCAGTTCCGGTCTGCAGCCGGGCTTGTTCCTGCAAGCGCCGCGTAGCGGAATCGGCGGCGTCGGGCATCCGAGCAAGCGCGTCGATCGTGAAGATGCCCCCTTCCATGAGCTTCTTGCGGCGGGTGATTCTCATCCCCGCCACCATGAGCAGATCCCGGTGCAGGCGAACTTGTTCCTTGCAGTAGTCGCAGCGGCCGCAGGCCGTGATCCCAGGTGCACCCCATTGGATAGGCTCAAGCCGCGATCGGTGCGCCTCAGTCAATGCCAGGAAGCGCTCGCGGCGTTCGCGAAACACCGGCAGTACGTCGGCAAGCCGATGGTTGCTGTGTACGTAGTCGAAGCCCGCCTGGCCGTCCGCCCCGGCAGCGTTAGGGCCCGGAACGTCCCGCTGAATGGTAGCCCCGAGGACCAAGGTCAGATCCGGCGCGGGAGCAATCCCCGCCTTGAGCAGTTGGTCGCCGTAGGCAGCCAGTTGCAGCAGGGCTGTGACCTTGGCATGGCGGGCGAGCTTGGTGTCGAAAACCGCGTAGCTTCCGTTGGGTTGCTTGACGAGGAAATCGGACCGTCCGTGGAACTGACCGTCGAAGAACGCCGCTTGGAAGACCACATCCGCGCCGGAGCGCAGCGCCTCGATGGACTCTGCATGCTTCGCTCGCAGGGTGGCGCGGTCCATCGCTTCGGCGGGAACKACGTCGAACACCCCCTTCCCGGTAAGCGGGTCCCAGGTGCCGAACTCGGCCACGAAACGGTCGAGCACCCTGTGTTCGTGAACGTCGCCGAGCGCGGCGGTCCGCTCCAGCATCTCGTCGACCTCGAAGGCCGGCTTCGGTGATCGGCCCAGCTTCTCGTCCAACTTGCGCAGCAACTGGTACTCGCAGGTGGAAGCCGTGACGAGGTCGCTGGCGGAAAACACCAGGTCCTGCGCGTGCCCTGCAACTTCTGAATCGAGAAAAAACACCGTGCCCCCAGACCGTTGAGCTGATGAAGCCAAGCTATCAGTGGGGTCGGACAATAAGTGGTTGCCCAACAGCGCTTGTTAGCGCTAACATGTGACGCAGGTCAATGAGGGGTGATCTTCGGGGTTTTCTCGACAACGACGTCAACTGCAATCGAAGGACTGAAAGTGAAACTACGGAAGCTTATTGTCGGCGCTGCGGCCGTCAGTATGGCCCTCAGCGTTGCCGCCTGCGGTAGCCGCGGCGCTAGCGCCGAAAGCAGCGGAGGGGACAACAGCGGATCCTTGGTGGGCATTGCGATGCCGACAAAGACCTCCGAACGCTGGATCAAGGACGGTGATGCCATCAAGGCTTCGCTGGAAAAGATGGGCTACAAGACGGACCTTGAGTACGGTGACGACAAGATTCCACAGCAGGTCCAGCAGATCAGCAACATGATCACCAAGGGCGCCAAGGTGCTGATCATCGCCGCGATCGACGGAACGGCGCTAAGCGACCAGCTAGACAACGCGGCCAAGGCCGGCATTAAGGTGATCGCGTACGATCGCCTGATCAACGGCAACAAGAACGTTGACTACTACACGACCTTCGACAATAAGAAGGTCGGGGTCCAGCAGGCCACCTCGCTGCTGACCGGGCTGGGGATCCTCGATAAGGACGGCAAGGAAACCGGGAAGAAAGGCCCGTTCAATGTGGAGCTTTTCGCAGGCAGTCCTGACGACAACAACGCGACCTTCTTCTACAACGGCGCCATGGAGACACTGAAGAAGTACATCGACGACGGCACCCTTGTGGTCAAGAGCGGCCAGACGGGCTTTACTCAGATCGCCACGCTGCGTTGGGATCCGGCGACGGCCCAGAAGCGCATGCAGAACCTGATCGCCAGCACCTACTCCGGCGGCGCCAAGGTGCAGGGAATCCTCTCTCCCTATGACGGTCTCTCGATCGGCATTATCTCGGCACTGACGGCTTCGGGCTATTCACCCTCGGCATTGCCAGTCATCACAGGCCAGGATGCCGAGGCCGCCTCGGTGAAGTCGATCATCGCTGGCCAGCAATACTCGACGATCTTCAAGGACACCCGCGACCTCGGAAAACAGGCGGTCACCATGGCTGATGACCTGCTCAAGGGCAAGACTCCCGAGGCCAATGACACCAAGAGCTACGACAACAAGGCCAAGATCGTACCGACGTATCTGCTGCAGCCGGTGGTCGTCACGAAGGAGAACTACCAGAACGTCCTTGTCGACGGTGGTTACTACAAAGAGTCGGACCTGAAGTAGTCCTGCCCTGAACCGTGGTGGTGGSGGGCTCCTACCGCCACCACCACACCTTTGAGATCCATAGCGTGAAAAACGCGAAAGCTAGGACTTGACGTGACGACGAATATTCTCGAGATGCGCGGCATCACCAAGACATTCCCGGGGGTCAAGGCCCTCCAGGATGTTTCCCTTGAGGTCCAGCGGGGCCATGTACACGCGATTTGCGGTGAAAACGGGGCCGGCAAATCAACGCTGATGAAGGTACTTTCCGGTGTCTACCCGGCCGGAACCTACGAAGGCKAAATCCACTTCGAAAACGAGCTTTGCGAATTCAAAGACATCAAAGGCTCCGAGGCCGCAGGCATCGTGATCATCCATCAGGAACTCGCCCTGAGCCCCTACCTTTCCATCGCCGAGAACATCTTCCTCGGCAACGAACAGGCCAGGAACGGCTTCGTGGACTGGAACAAGACAAACCTCGAGGCCTCAAAGCTGCTCGCGCGCGTGGGCCTCAACGACAACCCGATCACTAAGATCACGGATCTAGGCGTGGGCAAGCAGCAGCTGGTCGAAATCGCCAAAGCACTTTCCAAGCGGGTGAAGCTCCTCATCCTTGACGAGCCGACCGCAGCCCTGAATGACGAGGACTCGGCACACTTGCTGCGCCTGATCAAGCATCTGCAGGCCCAGGGCATCACCTCGATCATCATCAGCCACAAGCTCAACGAGATCAAAGCCATTGCGGATAAGGTGACCATTATTCGCGATGGCCGGACCATCGAGACTCTTGACATGCACAGCGATGAAATCTCAGAGGAGCGCATCATCAAGGGAATGGTGGGCCGGGACCTCGACCATCGCTATCCCGAACACGAGCCCTCCATCGGGGAGGAAATCCTTCGGGTCGAGGACTGGACTGTGCACCACCCGGTGGACCAGAGCCGGAAGGTGGTTAAGAACGCGAGCTTCAATGTTCGCGCCGGCGAGATAGTCGGGATCGCCGGACTGATGGGCGCCGGACGAACCGAACTCGCGATGAGTATCTTCGGCCACAGCTACGGGGCGAAGATCAGCGGCCACGTCTACAAAAACGGCCAGGAGATAAAAACCAACACCGTGGCCGCCGCGATTAAGCACGGCATCGCGTATGCCACCGAGGACCGCAAGCACTATGGACTGAACCTGCTTGACAACGTCATGCGTAATGTCTCCGGCGCCGCCTTGGACAAGCTCTCCCGCTGGGGCTGGGTAGACAGCAACAAGGAGAACCTGGTCGCCGAAGGCTACCGACGCAGCATGAAAATCAAAGCAGCCACGGTCGCCGCGGTCACCGGAAAACTCTCCGGCGGCAACCAACAAAAGGTCGTCCTGTCGAAATGGATGTTCGCCAACCCAGACGTACTGATCCTGGACGAGCCCACCCGAGGAATCGATGTCGGCGCCAAATACGAGATTTATACGATCATCAACCAGCTGGCAGACGAGGGTAAGGGCATCGTTGTCATCTCCTCCGAGCTGCCTGAACTGCTGGGCATCTGCGACCGGATCTACACCCTCTCGGAGGGCCGGATCACCGCCAACATTCCACGGGAAAAGGCCACCGCCGAGTACCTGATGCAATACATGACCCTAGAAAAGGAAGCCTGATGTTTGCGCTTCGCTCCGCATTGCACTACCTGGCCGGCCAGTTGCGCCAAGTCGGCCTGTTCATCGCCCTGATTGTGATCATCCTGTTCTTCCAGGTCACCACCAACGGCATCACGCTGGCCCCGATCAACGTCTCGAACCTGATCGTGCAGAACAGCTACATCCTCATTCTCGCCGTTGGCATGGTGATGGTCATTATCGCCGGACACATCGACCTCTCCGTCGGTTCCGTGGTCGCCTTCGTCGGAGCAATGTCAGGTGTCATGATTACCCAGTGGGGCGTGCCTTGGTGGCTTGCCATCATCCTTTGCCTAGCGATCGGCGCCCTCGTTGGCATGTGGCAGGGCTTCTGGATCGCCTACTTCGGCATACCGGCCTTCATCGTCACCTTGGCCGGTATGCTCACCTTCCGCGGGCTAACCCAGATCGCCTTGCAGAACCAACAGATTTCCCCTTTCCCGGACGAGTTCCGATCCTTGGGAAGCGGCTTCCTTCCTGACCTTGGGGGCGGCACCTCCGCCCTTGAGCCACTCACCATGATCATCGGAATCGTCGCAACCATTGCTCTCGTTGTGCAGGACCTGCGCCAACGGGCGGCGCGCCGAAAGCACAACCTCGAGGACGAGCCGTTCGCCTGGTTTCTGTGCAAGATGATCTTCACCGGGTTGCTGATCCTGCTCATCACCTTCCTGCTCGCAGGCTACCGCGGAACTCCGATCGTGCTTATCGTGCTCGGCCTGCTCACCGTCGCCTATTCAGCCGTGATGGCCAACTCCGTCTGGGGCCGCCACATCTACGCAATCGGCGGCAACCGATTCGCCGCAGAACTCTCGGGTGTCAAGGTCAAGCGGGTCACGTTCACCCTGTTCGTGAACATGGGTGTCCTGGCGGCCTTGGCCGGCCTCGTCTTTACCGCGCAGCTGAACCTGGCCAACCCCAAAGCCGGAGACGGCTTCGAACTTGATGCGATCGCTGCGGTCTTCATCGGAGGCGCTGCCGTCACCGGCGGAATTGGAACGGTGATGGGCGCCCTGATCGGCGGCTTGATCATCGGCATCCTCAACAACGGCATGTCCATTCTTGGCGTCGGCACCGAATACCAGCAGCTGATCAAGGGCCTGGTACTTTTGGCCGCCGTCGCCTTCGATGTCTTCAACAAACGACGCGCCGGAGCGTCGAACGGGAGCGGCCGCCAACAGAGGAAGTCCACCCCCCGAAATGCCCCCAGCGAGGCAAAGACTAGGACACCCGTGGCAAGCGCCTAAGCAAGAATGGGCAAAAGCGCAGGTCCCCGACCAATGGGCCTGCGCTTTTCGGCGTTACGCTGGGGCCAATACAGCAGGCCATGTCCTATCGCACACCGCCCACCCGTTCCCCACCACCCGAAAGAGCAGGCCGCCATGACCCAGCCCGATGCGCAACCTTCACCAGATCCGGCCTTCGAAGCCGCGTACCAGGCAGCCCAGAAGAGCCTTGGTGAAGGTGGCATTCCTATCGGTGCAGCGCTTGCCCGTGACGGCGTGGTGATCGCGAGTGGGCACAACGAACGCGTCCAAAACGGTGATCCGATTGCTCATGGGGAAATGTCGGCCCTCCGCACAGCCGGCCGGCAGAAAAGCTACCGGGATACAACCCTCTATACGACCCTAGCGCCGTGTGCGATGTGCACAGGAACCATCATTCAGTTCAAGATCCCGCGCGTGGTGGTGGGGGAGGCCCGCACTTTCGACGGCGAATTCGAGCTCCTCCGGTCCCGCGGCGTGGAGGTGGTGGTCCTCGATGACCAGCGGTGCGTGGACATGATGCGCACCTTCCAGGAAGAGAATCCGGAGCTGTGGGCGGAGGACATCGCCGAATAGCTGGTGGCGGGCGGCGTGGGCGGCGTGGGGAAGCAAACAACATCTGGCCACAGCCAAACCCCAAGCGTAGGCTGACAGCATCGGCGTCGGTGCCGGGGGGTCCGCGTCGATACCCAATCGATGAAGGAGGACTCATGAGTGTTGTGCGCGAATTCATGACCACCAATGCCCAGTGCGTCAAGGAAGAACAGTCGTTGCGTGACGCGGCTGTCCTGATGCGCGATCTGGACGTCGGTTCCCTGCCGATCTGCGGCAGCGATGGAAGACTCAAGGGATTCATCACTGACCGCGACATCGTGGTCAGATGCGTTGCCGAGGGATGGGATGCCGGTCAAAAGACAGCGGCCGACCTCGCCCAAGGCACGCCAATCTGGATTGATGCTGATGCCAGCATCGACGCCGCCATCGACCTGATGGAGAAGCACCAGGTCCGGCGCCTTCCGGTCATCACCGACCACAAGCTGGTGGGCATCATTAGCCAGGGCGACATCGCCCGCAACTACACCGAGGAGCGTGTGGGTGAATTGGTGGAGCACATCTCGGCCAAGACTCCTATGGCGCAACTGGGCTAACTGCAACTTCCGTACTATCAAGCGCCACGGCTCTCAAGCCGTGGCGCTTCCACCTGCAGGCCAAGACCTGCGGGCCAAGACCGACGCACCTAGAACACCAGGCTAAAGAAACGCCTCCCGGCCCGTGCCTTCCCTGAGCACCAGTTCCCCGTCCTCAATGGAAACCAGCAGGCTCTTTGCTTTTCCGTGGAGTTTCTTGCTCGCGCTCAGCTTGCGGCTGGTGACCTCCACGCCCACGGTGGACCCCTTTGCGGGCAACTCCACGGAGATCTCGGCTGCCATTCCCAACATCGTTCTGGTGGAAACATCGCGCTCGTGGTGGGCCTCTTTGTGATTGACAGTGACTTCTACGTCATCGGAGTCAAAGCCGTCCTGCAGGATGATGAGCAGTTCTTGCATGATGCGCCTCTTCCTTGAGTAGCATTCCTGACCGAATCAACGGCGGCTCTTTCCACTACAGCACTCCGCGCGGTCTTTAGGTAGGGCAAAATGTCAGGGTGACTCATCTTCCACAGCCCCAGTCAGCAGACGCCGCCATCCACACCCTGATCGCCGAAGAGCTCGGCGTGAAGTCCTGGCAGGTCAAAGCCGCGGTTGAACTCCTCGACGCCGGATCCACCGTTCCGTTCATCGCCCGGTACCGCAAGGAAGTCACGGGGACGCTCGATGACACCCAGTTGCGCGAGCTCGAGGAACGGCTCCGGTACCTGCGGGACTTGGAGGACCGCCGTCGAACGGTCCTTGAGGCGATTGCCGCCCAAGGCAAGCTGACCCCGGAACTGGAAGCCGCCGTCGTCGGCGCCGATACCAAGTCGCGGCTGGAAGACATTTACCTGCCCTTCAAGTCCAAGCGCCGCACCAAAGCCCAGATCGCCCGCGAAGCCGGCCTCGAGCCGCTCGCCGATGCGCTTCTCGCGAACCCGCAGCTCGAACCTGAGCGCGAGGCCGCCAAGTACCTCAACGCCGAGCACTCCATCGACGATGCCTCCGCGGCGCTCGCCGGTGCGCGCTCGATCCTTGTGGAGCGGGTCTCCCAGGACCCCGACCTCGCCGAGACGCTGCGCGAACGCTTGTGGACGCAGGGCCGAATGGTTTCGCGTGTGAAGAAGAGCCAAGAAGTTGAGGGGCAGAAGTTCAAGGACTACTTCGAGTTCTCTCAGGTGCCTTCCGGCATGCCCGGCCACCGCGTGCTCGCCCTCTTGCGGGGCGAGAACGACGGCGTGCTCGAGCTGGATCTCGCCGAGGCAGAACCAGCCGACGACGACGCCCTGGCCGCGGCTCGCGGCCGGTACGAGAACGCTGTGGCCAAGTGCCTTGGGGTCGCCGAGCGCGGCCGGCCCGCCGATTCGTGGCTCGTCCAAACCGCACAGATCGCATGGCGCTCGAGGATCCTGGACCGCCTGAGTAACGATCTGCGTAGCCGCATGTTCGCACAGGCCGAGGACGAAGCCGTCCGGGTCTTCGCAGCCAACCTCCGCGACGTGCTCCTCGCCGCGCCAGCTGGAAACCGTGCCACCCTGGGCCTGGACCCGGGATTGCGCACGGGTGTGAAAGTGGCCGTCGTCGATGGCACTGGCAAAGTCGTGGCCACCGATACCGTTTATCCGCACGCCCCGGCCAAGAAGTGGGACGAGGCCTTGGTGACGCTGGAGCGCCTGGCACGGCAGCACGACGTCGAGCTCGTAGCGATCGGCAACGGAACGGCGTCGCGCGAAACGGACAAGCTCGCCGCTCAACTCATCAAAGCGCTGGCAGCATCCGGCGGTCCTACTTTGCAGAAACTCGTGGTGTCCGAGGCCGGTGCTTCCGTGTACTCGGCGTCTGCGCTCGCGGCTGCGGAACTACCGGGAATGGACGTGTCCCTGCGCGGAGCTGTTTCTATCGCTCGGCGCCTGCAGGACCCGCTGGCGGAACTGGTCAAGATCGAGCCCAAGTCGATCGGTGTGGGGCAGTACCAGCACGATGTCACGGCGGCGAAGCTGGACCGTTCCCTAGACGCCGTCGTCGAAGACTGCGTGAATGCGGTGGGCGTGGACGTGAACACGGCGTCGCCCGCGCTGCTGGCGCGGGTGGCTGGCGTCGGGCCGCTCCTGAGCGAAAATATTGTGGCGTACCGCAACGAGAACGGTCCGTTCGCCAAGCGAGCCGACCTCAAGAAGGTGCCGCGGCTCGGTGCCAAGGCGTTTGAACAGTGTGCCGGCTTCTTGCGGATCACTGGGGGAGCAGAACCGCTCGACGCGTCCAGCGTCCACCCGGAGGCGTATTCGGTGGCCCGGAAGATCGTGGCTGCTTCCCGCGGGGCTGCCGTGTCTTCGCTCGATCCACAGGCGTTCGTGGATGGGTCGTTCGGCCTGCCCACCGTGCGCGACATCATGTCCGAGCTCGAAAAGCCCGGCCGCGACCCCCGCCCTGCCTTCGCCGCAGCCACCTTCTCCGAGGGCATCGAGAAGATCTCGGACCTCAAGCCGGGCATGATCCTCGAGGGTACTGTCACCAACGTGGCGGCATTCGGCGCGTTTGTTGATGTTGGCGTGCACCAAGACGGCTTGGTCCACGTGTCCGCGCTTGCCAATAAGTTCGTGTCCGATCCCCGCGAGATCGTGAAATCCGGACAGGTAGTGCGCGTGAAGGTCCTGGAGGCGGATCCGGAGCGGAAGCGGATTTCGCTCACGCTAAGGCTCGACGACGAACCCGGCACCGCGGGCGGCTCCGGTTCGCGTGGCGGCGGACGTGACCGCGGCGAGCGTGGGGGTGAGCGTGGTGGCGGTGAGCGTGGCGGCGGCCAGCGGCGTTCGGCGCCGCAGGCTGGGCAGGGTTCGTCGGGTCGCAACGCGGTTCCGGCAAAGGGGGCGCCGGCGAAGGCTGAGCCCAAGGCGCCGGTCAACACGGCCATGGCGGAAGCGCTCCGCCGGGCCGGGCTGGGGAAGTAGGCCGGGCCGCCCGAGGGGCCGATGATTTCGAAGAAGGGCTGCTGATTCTCGAACTACGAGTGGCATCATGTAGAAGATCAGCATCCTTAGTTTGTGTGCCAGGGGGAGGCATGATTCAAATGCGCAGGCCGGAGAGAAGTATTCAGGCGTCCATGCCCAAATGGTGGCTGCTCGTCATCATTGTGATGGAGGCCGGTGTCGCCTTGGCAGTCGGAATTCCGTTGGTCATTGGCGAGGAGCCCTGGGACGCCTTTGGCTTGCCCGTCTGGATACCGGACGTTGTTGCGTTGCTCGTGGTTCCCATCGTGGTTTATGCGTCGTTTTCCTTGGTACGGCAGCAGCTCCGGGAGCGGGCTCAGGCGTCCCAGGCGAAACGCCTGATGGATACGGTGCTGACCACCAGCCGGGAGTGGTTATGGGCCATAGGACCCGACGGACGCTTTACTTTTTCCAGTCCCGCGGGCGTTGAATTGATTGGATATGAGCCTTCGGAATTGCTGGGTAGGCATTTTAGTATGATCATCGATCCTGACGATCTGGCCGATGCTCTGCAGCTAAGAACGCCCGGCCAGGACCCAGCTGCCGGTTGGGGCGGGCTCCGTGCTGTGTGTCGCCGCAAGGACGGCAGCAGGGTCCTGGTTGACGTATCGGGAAGGTCACTTACCGACGCTTCCGGGCGACCCAATGGTTTCGAAGGAACCAGCAGGATCCTTGATCCCGGTATAACCGACACGCTTGCGGCCGGGGAGATCAAGAGCCGGATCGAAGAAGTGCTGGCTGAGCGTTCCTTGCTGACAGCCTTCCAACCCATATGCTCCCTGGAGACAGGCGCAATCATTGGAACCGAAGCCTTGACCCGGTTTCTGGACTCTCCGGGCCTTTCGCCGGAGGCGTGGTTCGTTGAGGCCGCCGCGGTGGGGCTGGATGTTGATCTTGAGCTCCTTGCCCTGGAGACCGCACTCGCGACTGCGATCGGGCTGCCGTCCACGTTGTCTGTTTCCATAAATCTTTCACCCCGGGCATGCCTTGATGCACGGCTTCCCGACATTCTTGCGAACTCCGGCATTTCGACAGAGCGGATCGTGCTTGAGGTGACGGAACGGCACCAAGTTATTGATTACGGCCCCCTCGCAGCTGCGCTTGCACCCTTACGTCACAGCGGCCTGAGGATTGCCGTAGATGATGCCGGAGCGGGCTTCGCGTCAATGCGCCACATACTTTTGCTCAAGCCGGAGCTGATCAAACTGGACCGGGATATCATCGCCGGGATCGACACGGACCCCGGCCAACGCGCCTTGGGAGCTGCGATGGTCGGGTTCTCCCGGGAGATCGGAGCCGGCTTGGTGGCCGAAGGGATCGAAACCGAAGCGGAGTTGACCGCCGTCTCCAGGCTCGGTATGACTGCTGGGCAGGGCTACCTACTTGGGCGGCCCTCTGTAGAGCCGGGGGATTGGGCGCAATGGGGCGAGCCGCAGCCTGACGGGGAGAGCACGAAAGCGTCGATGAATCCGCGGTCACGCGATCGGCAGGGTTGAGGGGTTAGGCAATATTTTCGCCGGCAGAACACGGCCATTTCTACCATGTTCCAACGAGCATGCGACTCCTTTGGTGGAATACTCATCCGGCTCGCCGTGTCGGCACTCAATTAGCTGCGAAACACCACCTAATTCGGCGCTAAGGGCACCTAATCTGAAATTTCGTCGATTAAGTCCGCTTACGCTGATCACTCATTTGCTGCAACTCAAGGGGAGAGAAATGAGCATTGGGAAGAAGCTTCGAAGCGTCGGCGCGGTTTTGATGACGACTGCTGCTCTGTTACTCGGCGGGATGAACGGCGCGGCAGCCGCAACGATTCCACCGTTCCCGCCGGCCTCAACAGCATTGCAAATACAGACGCCGGATCAGATTCAAAACGCGATAAACCAGGCTTTCAATGGCGATACAAACCCTTTAGCAATGCTGCTTGACGGACCTCAGGTCGCGGAGACCCAGGCTGCTCTGAAAATCCGGGTTGACACGCGGGATGACTTCCGTGGCAGGAACTTCTCCGTCAATAAAAAGACATCTGATGGTGCCGTTGCCCCTCTGTCGACCGGACAGTATGACTACTATTGCACGGGCTATAACGGAGTCACCGTGGGATGGAACGGGAAAGAGATCTTGGCATGTCACGGATGGCTTGATACCTACATTTCGGGTCGCCACGTGGCACACTACAATCCTGATCTGATCCCCAGGGGCGGGCCAGTTTCAATAGGATGTGCGTATGCAGGATTGAACCGGAGCGCCGCCGTCGTGCGCGGTTAATGCGACCCGCTAGGGTGCCGGAATCGGGAAGAACGCCCGCGGATCCTGCAACAGGGCCGGGTAGTCGAAGTCCGAGCGGTCGATGATCTTGGTGACCTCGAAGTTGCGGCCGAAACGCCCGTCTTCCAGGGTGATCGGCCGTCCGTGAATCTTGCCCAGGGCGAACTTGGCGCCGCCCTCAACCGGGACAAGGACGGGGGTGTTCCCCGGAAGCGTCCTGAAGGCCTCGTCCTGGCGCTGGCGGTTGCGGGTGGGCTTCTTCACCAGTTGCTTGGGCGCCTTGCGGGCGGTCTTGCCGGGGCGGCGGGACTTCTCGGACTCGTAGACGAATTGGTAGCCGTCGCCGTCGCTGTTGGCGGCCTTGGCCTTGCCTGCGGCCGGCATCCCCACTTTGTCGATCTTCTCTGGTTCCACGTCGCCCAAGGGGGCGCGAAGCACCCAGATAAAGTCCTCATAGGGGTCCTCGGGAATGAACTCGTGGCTGGGCTCCGGCCAGAGGTACTCCAGGTCCGTCGGAGTGTCGGGAAAGAGCTCGGCGTAGAAGCGGGGCTCTTTCTGGAGCAGCTTGGAGCGGTGGCTCAAGTGGAAATCGGCGTCGCCGAGCCACGGCGGCATCGGAATCTTGGAGGCATAGTCCGGGTGGGCTGCCTGGGGCGCGAATTCGGTGATGCTGGCGCGGGTGTTGTCCGGATTGCCGCGCGCGACCCACTCGTCCACCATCGCCAGGCCGTAGAGGGTAAGCGCTGGGACGTAGCCCATCCACATGCGGATCGCGGGATGGGAGGGGCGGCCGAACTCGGGGATCACCAGTGCGCGGAGGATCTGCAGTGCTTCGACACGCTGCTTGCCAAGCCTGGCGGTGTCCAAGACGGCAGCACTTTGCTTGAAATCGGGGAACGGGAGGAAGGTCTGCATCCTTTCAGTTTGAGGGCCGAAGGACGCAGAACCAAGTTGGCGCGGTGTGGTCTTCCCCTCGATGGCGTTGTCAGGGGAGTGATGATCGCAGCAGGTAAAAATAAGTGAGCGGGTGCGGTCATGAAGCGCCGGTTGCAGCACCACCCTATCTTCGGATCACTTTTGCGCTGGATCAACCGATATTTGCCCTGAACTCCGCTTTGCGGGCGGTACTGCTGCGGCTCGCTCGGCTATTCGTCCTACTCTTGTCGGGTGGAAACTTTTGGCGAATCGACGACGACGGCGGCACCCCCGGTTGCCGAACTGCACCTGCATATCGAGGGGACACTTCAGCCCGAGCTGATTTTCGCGCTCGCGGAGCGTAACGGGATTGAGCTTCCGTACGCGGATTTGGACGAGTTGCGGGCGCGATATGAGTTCACGGATCTGCAGTCGTTCCTGGATTTGTACTATGCCAACATGGCCGTGCTGCGGACCGAGCAGGACTTCGCGGACATGACCAGGGCGTATTTGGCCCGTGCAGCGACTGGTGGCGTGCGGCACGTGGAGATCATGATGGATCCGCAGGCACACATCTCGCGCGGGGTGGCGTTGGAGACGTGCGTGAATGGTGTGGCGTCTGCACTCGCGACGTCGGTGGAGGAGTTCGGCGTCTCGACGCTCCTGATTGCCGCGTTCCTCAGGGACATGTCCGAGGAGTCTGCGCTGGAGGTTCTGGAACAGCTACTCGCCATGAACGCGCCAATTGCCGGCATCGGCCTGGATTCAGCTGAGGTGGGCAATCCGCCGTCGAAGTTCGAACGACTGTACCGCCGCGCGGCGGAGGCCGGACTGCGACGGATCGCCCACGCCGGCGAGGAAGGGCCCGCGTCCTATGTATACGAGGCTCTCGATCTGCTTGGCGCGGAGAGGATCGATCATGGCATCCGCTGCATGGAAGATGCGGCCCTCGTGGAAAGGTTGGCGGCCGAGCAGATTCCGTTGACCGTGTGCCCGTTGTCCAATGTGCGGCTGCGGGCGGTCGATACCCTGGCGGATCACCCACTGCCAGCGATGTTGGCTGCTGGGTTGAATGTCAGCGTGAACTCGGATGACCCCGCTTACTTCGGCGGCTACGTGGACGACAACTTCGAGCAGCTCGTCGCAGTGCACGGGCTGTCTCTTGGGGATCGGGCGCGGCTGGCGGCGAATTCGGTGCGTTCATCGTTCGCGGACGAGGCCCGCAAGGCCGAACTCTTGGCCGAGGTTTCTGAATGGGAGAAGGCATCCGTCAATTAGTCCGCTCAGGCCGCTGGCCGCGCCGCGCGATTGCCTCGATGATTTGCTGATCGGTAAGTCCGCGCTGGTTTTTGCCGTGTTCCACTGCGTATTTCAGGGCATCATGTCGATGGCCTTTCCGGACATCGGCCCGGACGGTTGACCGTCCCAGCAGTACTGCCGCTGCAACCCGATGATGACCGTCGGCGAGCAGCAAGACTCCGTCGACGTCGAACACCACAATCGGGGTGGCTTCGTCCAGATGCGCGCGGTAGTAACGCACCCTGTCCGGATCCAAATGCGGACGGCTGCGTTCAATCGAATCCTGCGCCAAATCAGAAATCCGAAGATCCATAGTGGCCATGGAGCCAGTTTGTCCGATCACACGAATCAAGGCCAGAACTGTCTTTGGTTCGCTATCGTGCCGAAGGCCGTCCAGCATACCCAATCCGTTGGCTACTGACCGGTACCCGAGACCCCTCCATCACTTGTTCCCGTTTGGGCGTAATAGTGGGTCACGACACACGGTGTTTACCAAGAACAGTCGCCAGAATTTACAGAACATTGGCAGACTGCTGAAGGAATGTTCGCCGTTGAAGGAGACCCAGTGGCCAAGTCCACCGTCGAAAAAAGCAGTGCCCGCCTCAAGACCGTCCTGGACGTCTTGGCTGAGGGAACGTGGTCCGAGAAGTCGTTGAATGCCGGCGAGATCCTGGCAGAGGCGATTGTCCGTGTCCCGCTGGATGAGCGCGAAAGTGAGCTCCTCAGCGGAGGCATTCCACGCGGTCACAAGAGCCTGACGACCGAGACCGCGAAGCTGGTCAAGGCCGGCTGGCTGGTCAAGGGTCGTGCGGGCTGGACCATCACCGACGACGGCCTTCGTGCCACTGTCGCTTTCGCCAAGCCGGATGAGTTCGTCACGGCCCTAGCTGAGGGAACCCCTGTCCCGGCGGATACGCCGCTCCCGGCAGCCCCCGTTAAGAAGGCTCCCGCCAGGAAGCCTGCGGCCAAGAAGGCCCCCGCGGCCGAAAAGACCCCGGTTGCCAAGGCAGCGCCCAAGAAAGCTGCCGCACCCAAAGCGCCTGCCGCCGTCGAGAAGCTCGAGCAGCCGTCCGCCGTCGCGATCGCAGGTGACTTCAACACGATCCTTGGTGCCGCGGAAGATTGGGCCCCGCAGTACGACGAGGTGCAGATGAAGTTCAATGCACGCCGCAAGGTCTGGACCCTCACCGCAACGCTGCCTGCCGGTTTCTACACGTACAAGATCGCGCTGAACCGCTCGTGGGACGAGAACTACGGCGCGTTCGGCGTGCGTGACGGCGCCAACCACGAGCTAAAGCACGACGGTGGCAAGGTCATCTTCACGTACGATCACGCCACGCGCGACATCGTCACGGCGTAACTGCTTTTCCAAGTTTCCTCCAAGTCCAACTTTGGACTTGGAGGAAAACTTGGACGTGCGAAGCCGCTTTCGCGTGTGACGCCCGCCACTTGACTCGACAAGCAGCACGCCAGTCCCTAATCTTCCTCGTGGATTTGTTACACGTAGGGGGATACGTATGCCTGAATGGATTTCGGCGTTTTGCAGTTTGTTTGCCTTGGTTGCGGCCGCGTGGGCAGCTTTAACTGCGGCCCGCGTTCACAAGATTGAACGAGACAGGGACGTCAAAGCTGATGAGGACAAGCTCAAGGCCCAAGCCGGCAAAGTAGCGGCTTGGAGCGCGGTCCACCTTGACGCAAAGGGATCGGCCTTGGCCTACGGGGTGGTGGTGAACAATGGCTCCACTACGCCGATCTTTGACGTTGTTCTGGAAGCGCAGGACGTCCCAGGCAAACTCCGGCCATTGACTCTAAGGCTGCTCCCGCCCGGGCAGTATTTCGTCGAGTCGCACAAGGACCGCAGCGGCTGGGCGCTGGCGGAGCACACGAGCGCCCTGGCCGGCTTTACCCGGCCGATCACCCGCAAAGAGAACTGGTGCGTTACGCATCTCGCCTTCCGGGACGCGCAGAACAACTTGTGGTCACGGAACAATTCGGGATTGCTGGAGAGAGCAGGGAGCTAGGCGCCTTCGGTGCCACATCCGGTTGGTGGATGGCCGCCTGGACAAGCCTGGTGCCGGGAACAAAGCGTCCCGGCTTCGAGGTTAGGGTATGTCAAAGGCCTCAACCAAGGAGCTAGCGATGACTGATGTCACCATCCGCCACAACGTTGACCGCGAGCGCTTTGAAGTGCTCGCTGACGGACGTGTTATCGGCAAGGCGGCGTACAAAACGTACGACGACGGCGGGTCGCCGCAGCGGATTTTCTACCACACCGTGATCAATGAGGAGTACGGGGGACAAGGGCTCGCCGGACGGCTCGCCGAAGTGGCTCTGAATGAAACGGTGAGTGAGGGGCTGCGCATTGTGCCCGTGTGCCCCTTCATCAAGAAGTTTCTCACCAAGCACCCGGAATATGCGGCGAACACGGTTGCCCCGACGCCTGCGCACTTGGAGTATCTCAAGACGGCGCTCGTTCCGGCCGCCAGGGCCTAACAGCGGCCGGCCGTGCCGTCGTCGACTCTCACAAGTACATGAGCGAGCCCGGCGTGGTGAGGACATCGCCGGTCTCCAGCCAGGTCTTCAGGCCGGAGAGGATCATCGGCCAACCGCCGTAGATCTGGTCGTTGCCGCCTTCGCGGAGATCGCTGTGGGTGACGGTCAAGTGGCAGGAATCGCCCACGGGTTCGATCTCCCAGGTGACGCGCGAGGTGCCCTCGGCCTTGACGTCCTCGCCCCACAGTGCACGCATGGTTTGCACGAGCCGGCGTGGGGGATCGACCTCCACGTTTTCGCCTTCGCCGAGGACCATTCCGTTGGCCTTGGGATTGTGCATCTCGTAGTGGCCGCCCGGTGTCCAGTCCGCGGTGTGGGTGTTTCCGAACTGGTATTTGCTGCGGATGTCGCTGTCCGTGATGGCTTCCCATAGCCGTTCCGGAGTGGTCTTGATGTAGATTTCGAAGATCTTTTCCACGGGACTTTCCAATCTGGTTTTGAGGTCGCTCAACGCAGCGGCCCATGGTTCTGCATATTTGCTCACCCAGCGGTCGTGGACGAGCCTGATGGGTACCGGATTCAGGAAATGGAGCTTTTCGCGACCACGACGGCGGGTCACAACCAGCCCGGCCTCCTCAAGAATCTTGAGGTGCTTCATGATCCCGAAACGGGTCATATCGAACCGTCCTTCAAGCGCGCTCAGCGTCTGACCGTCCTCGCGGAAGAGCTCATCGAGCAGGTCCCTGCGGGTGGGGTCGGAGAGTGCCTTGAAGACGGCGTCCATGGATTCAGGATAGGTGACCATTTAGTCACATGTCAATGGTTTCGACACCAATTGACCGATGCCCTCCATGAATCAACCCTGTCAGGAGGGTCGGACATTATTAGCCCTCGCGATTGTTGCCTCGCGATTCCGGTCGACCGAAGTCTGTGGGACAAGCCGAACCCCGCGGACTAGGTGCTGAGGTCCCAATGGATCCGGATCGCCTCGGCGATCGGGCCAGTGGTGACGTCGACCTGGAAGGCCACGGGCGCGGTTCCTGTCGCTTCAATGACCGTGTCATGGTAAACCCGGCCGCATGACGGACACAGGGTGTAGAGATCCTCATCTTCGGGCCATGCGGCCAGTCCGGCCGGGACAGGGGTGCTTCCACCTACATGAACGGGCATGCCGTTTGAGTTGGCCTGAATCAGTCCCTCTTTGCTCACGGTGTTACCGCACAAGCACGTGATGGTGGTGACGTCATGACCGATGACATCGGCGAATTCAGTGTCCATGATGATGATGAGCTCCCCGGCGTCGGAAGAGGCGTTCTGCTTGTAGTTTATGCCTGCGGTTCGCCAGGTGAGACAGAAAGAACCAGGTGAGACAGAAGAATCTGTAGGGTGGTGTCGAAGTCCCGCGCTCCGTTACGTCTCTTTGGTGATCGCGCCTCTCCGGCACGATGAACCAGCGATTAATGAAACGAGGAAACCATGAAGTACCTCCTGATGATGCAGGTCGATCCTGATGTATTGGCGTCGCTGTCTGCCAGCCAGAGCGAGGAGATTGGGAAAGGCCACGGTGCCTTCATTGATGAGATCACGGCATCCGGCGAGTTCATTCTGACCCAGGCGCTCGGCGACCCTTCGAAAAGCAGCGTTGTTCGCAGTTCGGGTGGGGTACCGGAAATCCACGACGGCCCCTTCCTGGAAGCAAAGGAGTTTTTGGGTGGGTTCTACCTTGTCGATGTCGACTCGAAGGAGCGCGCACTCGAGCTGGCCAAGTTGATCCCCGACGCGAAGATCGACGGCCTGGCCATCGAGGTCCGGCCGATCATGTTCTCGAAGGCGGCCGATTTCTGAGCACGCCAACCCCGGTGGAGGGCCTGCTGCGCGAGCTTGCGCCGCAGGTTCTCGGGCGGTTGATCCGCCGATACCACCAATTCGACACCGCTGAGGACGCGGTGCAGGACGCCCTGATCAAAGCTGTGACCATATGGCCGGAACAGGGCGTCCCGGACAACCCTGCCGCCTGGTTGTACACGGTTGCCTCCAACCGGCTTATCGACGTGGTGCGGAGTGAGGCTGCGCGTCGGAGCAGGGAAGAGGACTACGTCAGGGACGATCCCGCGGCAGTCGAAGGGGTCAACGAGGCGGCAGCAAACCAAGACGACACGCTGGACCTGTTGTTCTTGTGTTGTCACGACGCGTTGACCGCTTCATCTCAAATCGCGTTGACCTTGCGCGCAGTAGGTGGCCTGACCACCGCCGAGATAGCAAGTGCCTACCTGGTGCCGGAATCGACCATGGCTCAACGCATCAGCCGGGCGAAGCAAACCATCAAAGCGGCCGGCGCGGCGTTCGGACGGCTCTCTCCCGGGCAGAGGCAGGAGCGTTCCGATGCCGTGAAGCGGGTTCTCTATTTGATGTTCAACGAGGGATACACCGCGGCTGCCGGTAACGAGTTGACTCGGGTGGATCTCTCGGCCGAGGCGATCCGGCTCACAAGGCAACTCGTGCGACTTCAGCCGGGCGACGGCGAAAGCATCGGAATGCTCTGCCTGATGCTTCTGACGGACGCGAGACGACCCGCGCGAACCACGCCCGACGGCGACTTGGTCCCCCTCGATGAACAGGATCGCTCCCTGTGGAACCGGCAGGCCATCACGGAGGCAAAGGAACTCTTGATCCCCGCATTGAAGTCTTCGACGGCAGGCCCATACCTGATTCAGGCGGCGATCGCGGCCATCCATGCCGATTCGTCCTCGACCGGGACAACCGATTGGGAGGAGATCCTCCAGCTCTACAGCCTCCTCGATCACATGGTGTCCAACCCGATGGTGACCCTGAACCGTGCCGTCGCACTGGCGATGGTCGATGGCCCCGAAGCGGCGCTCAGGCTGCTCGACCGACTAGAGAAGGAACCGATTATCGGCGGGCACTATCGCCTGACCTCGGTGCGAGCACACCTCCTGGAGTTGTCGGGAGATTTTCGTGCCGCCCGGGAGGCTTACCAGGCGGCGGCCCGCGCGACGCTGAGTTCACCGGAACGCCGCTACCTGCAAGGACGCGCGGACCGCCTCTGATCCGTCACGGCTGCGCCGCCGCTCTAACGATCGTGGCCGTCGTCGCGATAGCGAGCGCCGGCAGATCATGGAAGCATGGGGCTCACCGAGAACGCACAGTGAGGGGCCTCCATGAAATCCAACGAACTGCTGCTGGATGCCTTTGGCAGGATCCGTGAGATCGTTGAGGTCACTCTTGAGGGGCTCGACGACGAATCCTTGCTCCGCCGGCCCGCAGGGAGCGGAAACTCGATTGCGTGGTTGATCTGGCACCTCAGCCGCGTGGAGGACGCGCAGCTCGCTTCCGCCGCCGGCCTGCAACAGGTTTGGACCTCGCAGGAGTTTGCCGGTCGTTTCAACCTGCCGCTGCCCCAACGCGATACCGGCTACGGCCACTCGAGCGATAAAGTCGACGCGGTGCAGGCCTCGCCGCAGCTGTTGCTCGAATACTACGACGCCGTTCACCGGCAGACGGTCGGCTATCTGAACACTCTCGGCGATGGGGACCTCGATCGCATCGTGGACACCCGTTGGGATCCGCCCGTCACTCTAGGGGTGCGGCTGGTCAGCACTATTGCCGATTGCCTTCAGCACGTGGGGCAGGCCGCCTACGCCAAGGGCCTGAAGCCCTCGGACAGTTAGGGAGGAAACACGCTTGGCCTGTTCAGTTGGCCAAAGCACGCCGCCTTTTCAGGGCCGGCCAGGCTCCTCGCCGTTTCCTACCGCCTCGACCCAGTCGACCGCCTCGTCCGGGAAATAGAACCCCGAGGGCCCGCTCTGGGCAATCCACCATCCCTCGGAAGTGGTCGGACCGCCAGCTTGGGTGATCTCAGTAACCACTTCCGGGGGAACCCCGTCGCCATTGTTCTCGATCAGCCATTTCTGGGTGGACGGCGTCAGCTTCGGCCACCAGTGCTCGATACTCATGGCCGAAGTCTGCCATGTCAAGTGTCCGGCGAGGAAGCGTTGATTGCGGACTCAGGCCACCGTCCGGGGTTTGAAGACCAGCCCGACGACGGCCGCCAGCGCGAGCGCGGAGAGAATGGTCGCGGACCAGAACCCGGCACGCCCGCCGATCAGGAAATCGCCGGGGATGGCGAAGGCCGCGTAGGTCGAAGCCACGATGGCCAGGCCGATTGCGCCACCAAGTTGCTGCATTGTCTGGAAAAGCCCGGAGGCGGATCCTGCGTGCTCAGGTTCGACGTTGCGAAGCGCAAGCGTCGTGAGCGGCATGAACGTCAGGCCGGCAGAAATTCCGGTACCCAGAAGGGCCAGCACAACAAGGGCGAAGGGAGTGTTCGCGTTGAGTTGCGTCAGCGGCAAGAAAGCGACAACCCGAAGGGCGGTGCCAAAGATGACCAGGCGGACCGCACCTACCCGCTCAAGCAGTCGCGGGACGATCCTCGACATCGCGAAGATGCTGAGCGGCATCGGCAGGAACGCCAGCCCGGTCACCATGGGCGTGAGATGCAGATCGTCTTCGAGGTACTGGACCATGAGGAAGAACATTGCCAGCATCCCGCCGTAGGTCGCCGCCATCGCGGCCAGCGCGGCCACGCGGCTCGGGCTGCGCAGCAGCTGGGGGCGGAGCAGCGGATGCGCAACGCGGCGTTCGGTGACGGCAAGCACTGCGATCAGCGCCGCGCCGACAACGAGGCCGCCGATAGTGCGCGGGCTGGACCAGCCGACGTCGCCCGCTTGAATAAGGGCCCAGACAATGGCGACGGCGCCGCCCGTGGCGGTCACCGCTCCGAGGATGTCAAAACGACCAGGCCTGCGGGGAGTTTCGGCGACGAGGCGCGGCACCGCAATGAGGACCACGACGCCGATCGGCACGTTAATGAAGAGGGTCCACCGCCAGCTGGTGGTGTCGGTGAGCAAGCCCCCGAGGATGAGCCCGAGCGCGCCACCCATCGAGGCGATGGCGGAGAACAATGCGAGCGCTCGGTTCCGCGCGCCGTCGTCCCGTGCGCTCGTGGTGATGAGCGCGAGCACGCTCGGCGCGGCGAACGCGGCGCCGAGACCTTGAAGTGCGCGTGCGATGACGAGCAAGAGGGGCGAGGTGGCCAGCCCGCCGAGCAGTGAGAAGAGCGTGAAGGCTGCGACGCCCAGGAGGAAGGTGCGGCGACGGCCGAAGACGTCTCCGATCCGTCCGCCGAGCAGCAAGAGGCCGCCGAAAGCAACGGCGTAGCCGTTCAAGACCCAGCTGAGCTCGGCCCGATCGAAGTGGAGGTCCGTGGCGATGTGGGGGAGCGCGACGTTCACGACCGTCGCGTCGAGGACAAGCATGAGTTGGGCCAGCATGACGAGCCAGAGGCCAATGCTGGCGGCGCGGCTGCGCGGATTACCGCTTCTCCGGGCGATCCCGGCGGGTGCGCGTGTGGCGGTTGTTGATGTCATGGGAGGTGTCCTGTTCTAGCCGGAGGGGCTGACGTACACTAAGAGGAGAGATGCTCCGCTTAGTACTATACGGAGACACTCTCCGCTTTGCAACAGTTTTGTCTTGGATGTATTTGGAAGGCTGGTTTCCGTGCGCGCCGACGCTCAACGTAACCGCGATCGAATCGTGGAGGTTGCACGTGCCCTCTTCCGCGTCAAAGGCTTCGAATCCGTTTCAATGGACGAGGTCGCCAAGGCGGCGGGGGTAGGCCCTGGCACGCTTTACCGGCATTTCCCGACCAAAGAGTCACTGTACGACGCCGTGCTCGAGGCTTGGGCGGAGAAAGTCAACGCCGCCGTCGAGCGTGCGCTCACCCTCGACGCCCCGGCGCGGGAGCAGCTGGTCACTTGGTTGACCGACTATGCGGCGATGCTGACAGAACATAAAGGCGCCGCCGCGCGGATCACCGCTGCGCTGGGCGACCCAGGATCCCCGTTTGCAGCGAAGTGCCAGACCTATCTCGGTGCCAACCAGCGAGTGATCGACGCGTTGGACTCGGCTCTGCGTCCGGGGGTCGAGGCGATGCAAATCAGCCGTCTCGTCGGTGGCGTGGCCGCAGTCGTAGACAACAGCGAGCTTCCCGCCGACGCAGCGGCCTCGATGCTCGAGATCGTCGCGGACGGACTGCTCGCTTCCTGACGGCCGTGGGGGAGCGTTCAAGCTCGCCCCCGATCCTCCTGCACTTTTGGTGCCTTTTCGGGCGACCCTCCTGCGCTTTTGGTGCCCTTGGCCGCGGCGTCCTCACCCCGGATGCGCACGGCGTGGACGCGGCGGCACGCAGAACGCTCCAGATTTTCACTGATCTCTTGACGTGACCTACAACATAGTTCTAATCTTTATTTAGTTCTAAACAAAGGAGTTCACGTGTCGCGACCGAGTGGCAACGCTGACGTTACCCGCTCTGCGATCTTGGCATTCCTGGGCACCTCTGGCGGCGCATCCCGCGCCGACCTTGCGCGGGGGCTGGGGGTCTCGCCGGCGCTCATGACCCAGCTTGTGAAAGACCTCATCTCGGATGGTCTCGTGAGGGAGTTGGCGATGTCGCCATCCAACGGCGGGCGTCCTGCCCGACTACTGGGATTGGCGGCTTCCGCAGGGCGGGTGATCGGTATGAAAGTTGCCAATGACCACGTAGCTCTGGTGGAAACTGAGCTTGGGGGACAGGTGTTGCGGGCCGAGAGCCGGCCGTTCAACGCCTCCTCGGTCACATTCCTCTCGGCCTTGGTCGAACTCGTGCGTGAGTTCCGGGATTCCGGCGGTGTCGTTCCAATTCTGGGCGTGGGGGTGGGTGTGCCTGGTTCTGTCGACGCCCAGGGAAGCGGCGTGGTCGATTCGAGCCTCCTTGGGTGGCGGCAAGTTCCTCTCGGGGCCGTGCTAAGCCGTGAGCTCGGTGTGCCGGTGTTGGTCGAAAACAACGTCAACGCCCTCGCTGTGGCTGAACGGCTCTATGGGCCAGGTCGCGATCATGCCGACTTTCTCGTCGTAACCATCGGTGAGGGCGTCGGTGCCGGATTCGTGACCGGAGGCACTGTTGTCCGCGGGAGCCGCGGCGGTGCCGGCGAAATCGGACATATCGCTGCTGTGACGGGCGGACCGCTGTGCACTTGCGGCAACCGTGGCTGCATTGAGGCATTGATAGGTGAAGCGGCGCTCGTCGCTCAGGCACGCCGGTCTGGCGTGATTCAGCCCGCAGGCACGGTGGCTGACTTGCAAGCCGAAGCGGATAGGGGCAACCCCATGGCACAGGACATTTTCAGCGAAGCGGGCCAACCACTGGGACGGATCGTTTCGGGTCTAGTACAGGTACTTGACCCGGAGATCGTGATTGTCAGCGGTGAGGGCACCACGGCCTGGAGCCATTGGAAGGAAGGCTTTGAGCAGGCATTCCGTTCTGCGCTGACCTCCGACCGAAGGAGCATTCCCGTGATCGTCGAGTCCTGGGACGACGAAGGCTGGGCTCGTGGCGCCGCGGCCTTGGTGGCATCCACCCCGTTCTACAGCGGTGAAAGCTCCGGCGAACAAGGGCGTAGGGTGCGGGCCCGGCTCAGCACGCCCGCCGTGGAGGCCATCGGGTCATGACAACTGTTGGAAATTCCGAACCAGGAGTTCTCAGGGTCACCAACGCTCGCAAAACCAATCCTGCACCCATCCGGCGGAAGGCGGCCCCGCGTCTTCGGTACGCACTGACCGTTGCGTTGTTCCTGCTGCCGAGCGCGCTGCCACTGCTGTTCTTCACGATCGTTCCCATGGTGTCCGCGTTCTGGATCAGCCTGAACCAGTGGAACTTGGTGGGCCCGATGAAGTGGGTGGGCCTGGACAACTATGCCAGGCTCGTCACGGACCCAGGCACACAGGGCGCGTTCCTTCATACGGTCTATTACATCCTCGGCTACCTGCCCTTGGTGTACATCGGTGGCCTCGCCATCGCCCTGGCGCTGAACACACGTATCAAAGGTCGCAGCATGCTTCGGGGCCTCTATTTCCTTCCGGTGGTAACTAGCTGGATCGTCGTAGCGCTCGTCTGGCGCTGGCTGCTGAACCCCAGTACGGGCATCGTGAACTGGCTGCTTGGGCTGATCGGCATTGCCGGCCCGGGGTGGTGGACAGACCCGGCTTGGTCGATGCCGGCGATCATCCTTGCCTCGGCGTGGAAAGATCTTGGGTTCGTCATGGTGATTCTGCTCGCCGGGCTGCAGGCCATTCCGGAAGAACTTTATGAGGCGGCGACGGTGGACGGCGCCAGCCCCTGGCGGCGCCTGTTCAGCATTACTCTCCCGATGCTGTCTCCATCAACGTTTTTCGTCATCGTCCTGTCACTAATTAATGGTTTTCAAGTGTTTGACCAGGTGTATGCCATGACCGGAGGCGGGCCGAACAATTCATCCCAGGTAGTAGTGCAGCAGATCTATGACCTCACGTTCCGCTACGGCAAGGCAGGCGAAGCATCCGCCCTGTCATGGCTACTGTTCCTCTTCATTCTGATCATCACTTTGATCCAGGTGCGGGGCCAAAAGAAGTGGGTGAACTATGCGTAAGTTCCCGCGCCTGATCGCACTAAACATTCTTGTGGTCGTCGGCGCCGCTGTCATGGTGTTTCCCTTCCTGTGGGCGCTCGTAACGTCCATCAGCCCAGGGGCTGGCCTGTCCGCCACCCCGCAGCTGGTCCCGGAGAACCCTTCACTGTCCGCCTACGCTGAGTTGTTCCAGCGGCTCCCGTTCGTTCAGATCGTCCTTAACAGCCTGATCCTCGCCGTCCTCACCACGGTGTTCCAGCTCGCTACCAGCTCCCTGGCCGCTTATGTCTTTTCACGGATGCCCTTCAAAGGGCGCAATGCCGTGTTCGCCGTCTATCTGGCCACCATGATGGTTCCCTTGCAGGTCCTCGTTGTTCCATTGTTCGTTGAGATGAAAAGCCTTGGCCTCATCAACACCTACTTGGGCGTCCTCCTACCGGGCATTGCCAGCGCATTCGGGGTGTTCCTACTGCGCCAAGCCATGAACTCCGTTCCCACGGACCTCGATCAGGCAGCAACGCTGGATGGTGCGGGCCATTTCCGGATCTTTGGGCTTATCGTTCTGCCCTTGGTCCGCCCAGCCCTGGCAACGCTGACCGTGTTCGCATTCCTGAACAGCTGGAACAGCTTCCTATGGCCCCTGATTATCCTGCGCACTCCCGCAATGAAGACCCTTCCCGTTGCGCTGGCAGGACTCCAGGGCCAGTACACAACCCAGTGGGACATCGTCATGGCCGGATCCGTGGTCAGCGTCCTGCCAATGCTCGCCCTCTATATCTTCACCCAGAAGTACATCATCCAAGGGGTTGCGGGAACCGGACTGAAATAGACCGCCCTGCTTCCCCCTTATCAATGGAGATAGACATGAACAAGAAGCCCTTGGCCGCTCTGGGCATCGCCCTGGCCGCAATCTTGGCAACGACCGGCTGCGGCTCCGCAGGAAGTCCTGAAGCTTCAAGCAATGAAAAAGTGACCATCAGGTATTCAAACTTCACGTCCAACGGGGGAAATGAGAAGAATCTGGACACCATTGTTCAGGCCTTCCAAAAAGCCAACCCCAACATCACTGTCCAGGTCACCACCTTGCCCTACAAGGACTACGCCACAGCACTCCAGACTGATCTGGCCGCCGGAACCCAAGCCGATACGTTCGATATCGAATATGCGAACCTGCGCTCCTACGTGTCGAATGGGGCAGTAGCTCCTCTCGAAGGAGTTGACGGTTCCAAGTACAAGCAGTCTCTGCTTCAGTCCTACCAATCAGATGGCAAGCAGTATGCGCTGCCCAGTTCCTTCTCCGATGTTGTCCTGTACTACAACAAGGCGCTCTTCGACGCCGCGAAGGTCGCGTACCCCACGTCCAGCTGGACATGGGCAGATGAGACGGCTGCCGCGAAGAAGATCACGGACAGCGGTGCCGGCGTCTTTGGAGACTTCCAAAACGTGAGCTTCTACGAGTTCTACAAAGCATTGGCCCAAACCGGTGGCAAGTTCCTCAACGACGATGGCAAATCCGTCGCGTTCAACTCGCCGCAGGGCATCAAGGCAGCCGAGTGGCTGGCGGGCAAGAGCGGAACGACCATGCCTACACCCGCCCAGGGCGCAGGAACCCCGGACTTCGACACAAAGCTATTCAAGGACGGCAAACTCGGCATGCTCCACAGCGGCATCTGGGTGGCAAGCAGCTTCGCTGATTCACCCAAAAACTGGGACATTGTCGTTGAGCCGGGAGACACGCAGAAGGCAAGTGCGGAGTTCTCCAACGCGATCGCGGTAGCTGCCAACTCCAAGAACAAGGCTGCCGCCCAGAAATGGGCCGTATACATGACCAGTTCAGATGTCATGGCACAGACGCGCATCAGCGCCGGATGGGAACTGCCTCCTACTTCCGATGAGTCCTTCCTGAAGCCCTATTTCGCAAAGGACAAGCCGGCAAACCGCAAGGCCATATTCGATGCACTCGACCACGTCGCTCTCACGCCAGTCATCGGCGACAACCAGCAAAAGATGGTCGACATCATCACCAACGCTCTTGGCGAAGTCGAAGCGAAGCGCTCCACCGCTTCCGATGCCCTGAAGGGTGCCGCAGACCAAATCAACGCTCTCTTGAAATAGGCCGGCCTTAACTGAAGACGCCCGGCGTACGGGTCGCGGTGTCACCCTGACTGCCGGCACCGCGACCCGCTCATTGCCTGAAGGCCCACCGGCTGAGAGAGAAGAACATGATCGACAAGTCCATGCCAGATTCAACGGTGACGTCCATTGGCGATGCCACTATCCGCTCGATAGTCCGGGCAAGCACCGAGCTCATTTTGGAACAGCAGACCCCCGACGGCGCATACCCCGCGAGCCCATCGTTTTCCGCCTACGCCGGATACTGCTGGTTTCGTGACGGCTCGTTCATTGCTGACGCTATGTCCGTCGCCGGGCATATCGAATCCGCCGAGCTGTTCTTCGACTGGTGCTCGGGAGTCTTGACTTCCCGCTCCGGAAAAATTCGGTACATCGTGGCTGAAAGCCTGGCCGGCAGGCCTTCAGCCGATGAGCACATGCTCCCAACCCGGTTCACCCTCGAAGGGGACGACGGGGACGGCGAGTGGTGGGACTTTCAGCTCGACGGTTACGGTACCTGGCTTTGGGCCTTGGCTGAACACAGCGTCCGGCATGGCCGCTCGATGGAACGCTGGGCCGAGGCCATTGCCCTCACGGTCGACTATCTGACATGCTCCTGGGACCGGCCCTGCTACGACTGGTGGGAAGAAGCCCCCCAACAAGTGCACGTCAGCACTCTCGGCTGCATTTCCTCAGGATTGGCCAGCATTGTTGCGGCAGGGGACCTGGAGGAAGCAAGAGCCCGGCGGGCCACCAGGACTGTCGAACTGATCCGACGTCGCGTCCAGAACGACGGAGTCAGGAACGGGCACCTCACTAAATGGCTCGGAACCGAAGCCGTCGACGCCAGCCTCCTGGCGCTCATCGCTCCGATGAACTTCCTTGAACCGGTCAGTCCTCTAGGCAAAGGGACCGTCTCCGCCGTCGAAAAGCAGCTCACCGTCCGCAACGGTGTTCACCGTTATCTGGCAGACAGCTACTACGGCGGTGGCCAATGGCCCCTCCTCAGCTGTTTCCTCGGACTGGCGCAGGAAGCCGCCGGCAACCGATCGCGGGCACGTGAACTGCTTCTCTGGGCTGGTTCCGTTGCACGGGACGGCACCGAACTCCCCGAACAGGTCGAAGACAACCTCCTCGACGCCGAATACCTGCAGCCCTGGATTGATCGGTGGGGGCCCTCGGCCAGTCCGCTGCTGTGGAGCCACGCCATGTTCATCCGACTCGCGATAGCACTCGAGACCATCCACCCCATTGACCGGTCGGAATCCGGCCTCCAGACGAACGAAAAAGGACTCTGAATTGATCCGCCACAAACCATTCGGCTCAGGACACCCCTACGTCAACGACACCGATCAGCGCAGCCCAGTCCGCCCCCAAGCTGGCGAGTCCGTCACCTTGGGGGTACGAACCTCGCCTGAGCTGACAAATGTGGTCTGTGAATTGGCGGAAATCCACGGGGACGGTTCGGTTACCAACTCAACCGTGCCGCTCACCCGGGTGCCGGCGGCCTCCCGTGGACAAGTGGTCGACGGCGGCCATCTCGCCTCAGCCCAGGCCAAGTTGGCCCGGGCGGCCAGCGGCTGGCAGACCACCCTCGGGCCGGCCGACCCTCTGACAAGCTACAAGTATCTTTTCAGTGCCGACAACCCGGCGGGCCGGAAGGAACGTACCCGATGGTTCAGTTATCGAGCTGCAACGTGGGAACCTGCGGAACGGGCCCTGGACATTATTGGTACCGACAGGGTGATCAGCGGCTCCGTCGAAGTGCTCCACGACGGTTCCCGGCCTCTTCGGGTCCGGTTCGCGCTGCCCCTTGCCCCGAACGAACGGGTTACCGGCTTCGGTGAACGATTTGATGCCCTCGACCACCGGGGTACCACGCTGGATGCGGTCGTCTTTGAGCAGTACAAGAGCCAGGGCGCGCATCGGAAAACTTACTTGCCTATGCCCTTCGCCCACGTGGTCGGTGGAGACGGCTGGGGATTCCACCTCGATACCTCCCGGCGCACTTGGTACGACATCGGCGCAGCCGACCAAAACCGCCTCGTCGTTGAAGCCGAAGTCGGCCCTGACGCCGTGCTCGGTGAGGCCCTCCTGGGCGTGCAGATCTTCGATGGAACGCCCACCGAGGTCCTGCACTCCTTCCTCTCGAAAATAGGGGGACCCAAGGCGCTTCCCGATTGGGTCTTCAAGCTCTGGGCGAGCGGGAACGAATGGAACACCCAGGAAGAAGTCATGCGGCAGATGGATTTGCACCGCGAAACTGGAATCCCTGTGGGATCCGTGGTCATTGAGGCATGGAGTGACGAGGCCACCTTCACTGCGTTCCGTGACGCAGTCTATGATCCCAGCCCCGATGGGGGCCCTCTCCGGCTTAATGACTTCACTTTCCCTGAGGCGGGGGCCTGGCCAGACCCGAAAGCGATGGTCGACGAGCTCCACGGTCGGGACATTCGCGTGGTCCTGTGGCAAATCCCGCTCATCAAGATGCGACCGCACCCCCAAGGGCAGGCATGGAACGATGCCGATGCCGCGATCCGCGAAGGCAGGCTCATTCGTGAGGAGGCTCCGGATGGCAGCCTGCGGCCCTACCGGAACCGTGGATGGTGGTTCCCCCTTGGACTCATGCCGGACCTGACCGATCCGGAGGCGGCACGCTGGTGGACGGAGAAACGGCGATATTTGGTTGAGGATCTTGGCATCGACGGATTCAAAACTGACGGAGGGGAGCACGCCTGGGGCGAGGATCTTCACTACCTCAATGGGATGAAGGGGGACGAAGGGAACAACCTGTTCCCGGTCGCGTACGCCAAAGCCTATGGCGATCTGCTCGAGTCTGCCGGCAAGGCTCCGGTCACTTTCAGCAGGGCCGGTTTCACTGGATCCCAGGCCCACGGAGCCTTCTGGGCGGGTGACGAGGACTCCACCTGGGAGGCATTCCGCTGGTCAATGTTTGCCGGCCTGTCCGCCGCCGCGAGTGGCATCGTGTACTGGGGTTGGGATTTTGCAGGGTTCTCCGGCGACGTGCCGACTTCCGAACTGTATCTGCGCTCGGCAGCGGCGGCAGTATTCGTCCCCATCATGCAGTACCACTCCGAATTCAATCATCACCGCACGCCATCCCGTGACCGGACGCCTTGGAATATCCAGGAAAGAAGCGGCGACGAAACCGTGGTTCCGGTATTCCGCGAACTGACGGAGCTTCGCGAGCGCCTCATTCCGTATCTGTCAGAGCAAGCCCGAAAGACAATAGCCACTGGGGCGCCGCTCATGCGGCCGCTCTACTTCGACTATGCCGAAGACCAGGAGGTCTGGGACCACCCGCTGCAATGGATGCTCGGCGATGACCTTCTGGTTGCACCCGTAACCCAGGAGGGGATCAGGTCTTGGACAACCTACCTGCCTTCCGGGGACTGGATCGACGCATGGACCGGGGACAGCTACGCGGGAAAACAGGCAGTAGATGTGCCCGCTCCTCTAAACCGTATCCCGGTGTTTGTCCGCGCAGACGCTTGGGATCGCATGAAGAACATCTTCGCAATCCGTCACTGAACCGACTGCAGGAGATCGACTCCCTTCACCCCGACCATAAGTTGCCCCTCGTTTCGCGCTCGGCACAAGGGGCCGCTGAGTACTCCTGCGTCCGAGCTGTACTCCAAGTGCAACGCACCACTTACTCGCAAACTCGTTAACTAACTCCAGTAGAAATCACTCACGGCTGCCCGGAAAGGGCTCCGTAGCATCCAAAGTGAGCCGGAAATGGGCTCACTGCCATTGCTTCGGGAAGCAATGTGCGGCAGTACCAACCCGTCTGGGTCCTGACCCTGCCGAGGATGCACATCATGAAAACTGCAAAACTCATGGCTCTCGCTTGCTTCCTTTTTGCTTGGATAGCAACACCGGTCTCCGCCGCGAATGCCGCGCCGATGGAGGCCTCGGACATCGTGTTGGGCAGCGACGTTTCCTGGCCCCAATGTGGGGGCGGGCTTCCCGGTGGCCAAGCGTTCGGGATCGTCGGGGTGAACGGCGGACGGCCGGACGATGCAAATCCCTGCCTGGCCGAGCAGCTCCAGTGGGCTGCCAGCTCGGTGGGAGGGACAAGCCAACCCCCGGCCGCGTTGTATGTCAATACCGCCAATCCCGCGGAATCTGGGTCCGCGTGGTGGCCGGCATCCAACGTGGTCGGGGGTGCGGACGTTCCCAATCCTTATGGGATCTGTGACGGGAGCGCCGCCGCGGCCTGCGCTTACATCTACGGTTACGTCATGGCCTTTAACGACGTGAACTATAGTGGCGTCAGCGACCCCGCCAAGCGCCTGTGGTGGCTGGACGTGGAGACCGGGAACGCCTGGTCCTCTGACCAGGTTGCGAACGAGGCCGACCTCGAAGGCATGACTGCATATCTGCAAAGCATCGGTGCCCAGGTGGGCATCTATTCCACCTCGTATCAGTTCGGAATCATTGCCGGTCAGCTTTTGGCAGGCAGCAGGCTGAACGGGTTGAAGAGCTGGCTTGCCGGAGCGACGTCACCGGAGTCCGCAGTGGAACTTTGCTCGGCCCCTCCGCTGACGGCCGGCGGTGTCGTTGCGCTCACCCAGTTCACCACGGATTTCGACTACAACTACTCGTGCATTCCGCCTGCACCACCACCGCCCCCGCCGCCTGCACCGGTTGTGGCCCCGCCGAAGCCGCCCGTGCCGACTCTAACGACGGATGTTAACGGGAAGCGGAAGCCGCTGCGGCTGCAGCCGCAGGGCTGAAACGCCCGAGTCGCGCCGCGTTTCGTGACCCAAGGCAACCATGGACCAGACTTAGGGGCGTGAGCAATAAACCACGCCCCGGCCTAGCGATCGCTGCACTCAGTCTCGGGACGGCGTTGAATCCGCTCAACTCGTCCATGATCGCGGTCGCCCTGGTGGTGCTGCGCGAGGACTTTGCGCTCGACGTCGCCACGGTCACCTGGGTGATCACGTCCTTCTACCTCGCCTCTGCGGCGGGCCAGCCGCTGATGGGCAGGCTCGCTGACCGTTTCGGTCCGCGGCGACTGTTCACCTTCGGCATGGCGGTCGTGGCCATTGCCTGCGCTCTGGCGCCGTTCTCGCCGAACTTCGCGCTGGTCTGCGTGGCCCGGGCGCTCATGGCGGTGGGGACAGCGACGGCGTACCCGTGCGCCGTCGTCATGGTCTCGACGCTCAGCCGGCAGGCGAACATCAGCTCCACCCGCCCCCTGGGGCGCATCCAGATGGCGAACACCTCGGCCGCTGCGGTGGGACCCGTCGTCGGCGGCCTTTTGGTGAGTCTTGTCGGCTGGCAGGCGCTGTTCGCGATCAACGTGCCGATCTCGCTCCTGGCGCTGATTGTGGTGCGCCAGGTGGCGCCGCCCGACGTCGGACGCGAAAGCGGCAAGCTCTCCGTCCTCCTGCGCGATTCCGACATTCCGGGCATCCTGGCTTTCATCGCCTCGCTCACGTTGGCGATGATGGCGCTGCTCAACGTGATGCCGGCCTACCGTTGGTGGTTCATCGCCGTCGCGGTTGTGTTGGCGGGGCTGTTCGCGTGGCGCGAGTTGCGGTTCAGTCCGCCGTTCCTGGACCTGCGATTGCTCGGCCGGAACCGGCCGCTGCTGCTGTTGTACTTGGGTTTTGCGGTGTTCAGCGCGGTCTACTATTTTGCCTTCTTCGGGCTTCCGCAGTTGCTTCAGCAGGCGGGAAAGTACGACGCCGGCGTGGTCGGCCTGCTGATGCTGCCCCTTGCTGCCATGTCAGTTTTCATGACGCCGGTGACGGTGCGGTTCATTGAGCGGTTCGGCGTGCGTTCCGTGATGATCGTCGGGGTTTTGCTTTTGGCTCTGGCAGCCGGGGCATTGGGGTTGCTGACGCTGTCCTTCTGGCCGCCGCTGGTGCTCGTGCTTACGGCGTTGATGGGTGTTCCATATGGCGTGGTCAGCACGGCGTCGAACCAGGGTTTGTATGTGTCTGCGCGGCCCGAGGATAGGGGAGTGGCAGCCGGGATTTTCCAAACGTGCAGATACCTCGGGGCCATCACGGCGACGGTACTCATTGGCGTGTTGTACGGGTCCGGAGTGAATCAGCCGAACTGGGGGTTGATGGTGCTGGTCATGCTGGGGCTGAGCGCGGTGGTGTTTGTGTTGGCAGTGATGTGGCGGAAGCCGGGGGCGTAATGGCAACGCGCCCCTGACCTGCGGTTTTGTCGGCGTCATGATTACCCCGTGGACACCAGCAAGGGCCGTCTCAACCGGGGTTTGCAGAACATATTGACACCCCATTTCGCGCCGGAATATGGTCGGCCTTACGAGGTTCGTGGTCTCGTTGTGAGTGTTTTCGGCGCTGCCACCGCCTTGGACTGGAGTACGGCACGTGGTGCGTCGCGTGCTGCTGGGCACTGATGTTGGCGCTCTTCGCACTCGGCGTGATGAGCGTCGGCTGGATGGCATTGGTCGGGGTGTTCATTGCATTGGGGAAGATGCTCCCGTGGAAACGGCTCGCTAAATCGCTCGGTCGCGGTGGCGCTGGGCCTGATCGCCGTGTCCTTCGTCTTTGCGCCGGGGATGGTGCCTGGAGTTGGGATGTAAGTGCGGAGCGTTTCGGCGCGGCCGTGAGCGCGCGACGGCGGCTCCGGGATTCCGCCGAAGCGCCAGGTTCACGTGGGGGAAAAATGGGACGGTCTCAATCTTTAAGGAGTCGGAAATGGCTGGCAGTAAACTGATTGAGCGTTTTTACAAGGAGATCCTCGAGGGTGGAAATCTCGATCTCATTGATGAGTTGGCAACGGAGGACCTCGTCGATCACGAACGGGCTCTTCCTGGGCAACCGCCAGGCAAGGAGGGCGCCCGGTTCTTCGTTAACGCCATCCGAGCGGCGTTCCCGGATATCAAGGTCAAGACGATCGAGCCGACACTGACTGACGGAAACCTGGAGGCGTGCTACGTCGTTCTCACGGGCACCCACAGTGGGGAAATGGCAGGCATTCCGGCGACCGGCAATAGCGTCGAGTTCGGCAGCACCGACATCATCCGCGTCGAAGACGGCAAAGTTGCTGAGCATTGGGGATCCACGGACAATCTCAGCCTCATGCAGCAGATCGGCGCGATTCCCCAATAGCGTCTCCCGCCCGCGCTCCTAGCCTGCGGGCGGGAGGCACTTGGAGTGGCACCGGTTCACAGGTGCCACTCGACCTCCGCCGAGGATGGCGTCGGCGGTAGAGTTTGTCCCAGGTGAGCCGGGAAGTCTGGTCGGCAGGTCGATAAGTCTGTCATGGAACCGGAGATCCCCGTGAAGATCCTGCGCGGAACGTCCACTCGGAGAGGCCTGGGGAGGGGCTTGCGCTCGCGCACCGCGCTGCTGTTGGCGTTTGCCTTCGCGGTCATGGCAGACCCGGTCTCCTCTGTCGCATACGCCATCGAAGCCGCCCTGCGCGCCCTGAACGGTGACTTGGCGTTGCTGGTCCCGACGATGGTCCTGGTGGTGGCGATCGTTGGCTTGGTCATCGTGAACTACCGGCAACTTGTCTCCCGCTATCCGCAAGGGGGCGGGGCTTCCGCCGCTGTGGGTGAGGCATTCGGAGATGGTTGGTCCTTCATCCCGATCGGTGCGCTGGTGGTAGATTTCGTGCTCACCATCGCGATTAGCGTTTCGGCGGGGTCCTCGGCGGTGATCGCCTATTTCCCTGCGCTTGCCCCGTGGCGGCTGCTGTTGGGGCTGGGCTTGGTGGTCCTCGTCGGTGCAGCGAGCTGGTTCGGACACCTGGGTCGCCTGGTCTTCGCGGCGATGACCGCGGCCTTCATTGTCGTTTCCGCCGTAGTCCTCCTCTACGGTCTCGGCGGAACACCTCAACAGCCCGTCACGACGACAATCCTCCCTAGGCATCCACCGGTCCTTGCCGTGGTCCTTGCCTTTCCGGTCGCCATGGCCATGGCCACCGGTGTGGAAGCGGCGACTTCGGCGGTTGGCCAGCTCGGGCAGCTCGACAATGACGGGAAGCGCCGCTTCGGGCAGCTCACCCTCTGGCTGACTCTCGCCATCGTCGGCACGATCACGCTGGGCCTCACTCTTGAGGCCGCGCAACTCCAAATAGGCATACCTCCGGAAAACAGCACGCAGATCGCCGAACTCGCCCGCCTCACTGCCCCGGCACCCGTGTTCGCCGCCTTCCAGCTCGTCACTGCCCTATTGCTGCTCTCGGCGGCTTCCTCGGGCTTCCAGGCCGGACCGGGCCTACTCAAGGCTTTGGCACGCCACATCAACCGCGAAGGTGAGACTGTCGGCATCCTTCCTTCCTCCCTGGGCCGCACCAACACCCATCACACGCCCTATTGGGGCGTCGCCCTGTTCACCTTCCTGGCCGGAGCTATCACCGCCGTTGCCGGTGGCAACGACCAGGAGCTTGTCCTGTTCTACGCGGTCGCGATCTTCCTCAGCTTCCTCGCCGGTCTGGTCTCCATGGCACTGTTTGCCCGCAGGCACCACCGACCGGGATTCCTCATCCTGAACACCGTCGGAGCCCTCGTCGTGGCCTTCACTCTCATTGCCAACCTCTCCCGCGGTTTCCCGATCGTCAGTCTCGTCGCTACCCTCGCCATCGCAGGCGTCCTCTACCGGGCTTGGACCAAAACAGGACGCCCGCGCGGCATCCGCAACGCAGAAGCGGAAGCAGAAACCGAATGACGCACCCACCGCCTCAACTAGACGGAGTCGCCCGCGCCGCCCGAAGCGTTGAAGGCCTCAAGCACCGCCGCGCCCTCCGCGAGGAGGGGTTCGCGATCGGCTGGCTGGGCCACGAGTCTGGTCGCATCGCTCAGGAGTGTCTCGACGTACTGCCGTACGACGGCTCGGTGGGCCTCATCGCCGAACCACGCGAGATCGCCGCACACTCGCAAAAGGGCCCGGACCACGCGAGGCTCGTTCGCGCCGTACCGCCGCACCTGTCCGAGGGCCAGATCCACCAGATAGGCAAAATCGCGGGCCGGCAGGTGCAGCCTCACGGTGCCTTGCGCATCCGCCACGGCCTGCGGGCCGTGCTGCCGGAGCGAGAGGGCCGCGAGGATCGAGCCGAGATGGTCCACCGCTTGGTTCGCAGTGTAGGGATCGTTGATGGCGGGGGAGAGAGCTTTGGACGCGACGTCGGCGAGTTGCCTGATCCCGAAGGCGACGTCCTGCTCGAGTGTCCGTTCGTAGCCGATCCGCACGCTTTGTGCGAGTGCCCGCCGAAGTTCAGCGCCGCCGTCGGGCGCAAGGGGACGGCCGCCGTCGTCCGCGTTTTCCCACACCCAAGCGAGCGGGGACCCGGCGATGACGTGTCGGCCGACCATGGGCACCATGCGGGCACGGAGGCCGTGGCTCGCGAGCACCCCGACGAACGCCTCGACATGGAACGCCTGGACATACCCTGATCGGGGTGCCAGCAACGCCGTGGCGCCGGGCGGCGGGTTTGGCATGCGAATACCGGGATCGCCCGGGACGAACGATCGCTCGATCACCTTGAGCGTCGCCCGCTCGACGCCCTTCATGACTTGGTCCACTTGGATCGAATGCGAGAGGTGGTGGACGAAGAAAACGAGCATGACCATGCTCACGAAAAGCAGCAGCAGGGCGCCGCTTACGGCGAGGCGGGGGTAGTTCTCGGTGCGCTGACCGGCGGCGATTCCCACTGTGTAGAGCCCGGCCGTGCTGTATGCGAACGTGGCCACGAACACGCTGAGCGTCACCTGGTTGGGGATGTCGCGGAGGAAGTTCCGCAGGAGCCGCGGGCTGAACTGCGTCGACGCGAGCTGCAGTGCCACCACAGTGAGCCCGAGTACGACGGCGATGACCGTCACCATGGTGCTCGCGATCCCGATGAGCAGGTTCCGCGCGTCGTCGGATGTCCCTTGGAAGAGGAGGACGGCGAAGGGCGACGCCACGTCGAGCTCCACCGCGGAGAGGCTCGCCCCCGCGATGATCGCGAGGACGACAGCGCACGTCGGCATCGCCCACAGCGCACTCGCCAGATACTCCCGAACGGCATCACGCCTCACATGTGACACTCTCGGGCGGCGGGCGTTGTCAGTCAAGGGGACGGGCGCCGCGCATTCCTTGCTGGGTTCGGATGAACTGGCTGCTTTAGTCGTGCAGGACTATTTGATAGAGGTTGTGGTCTTGCCACTGTCCGGCAATCTGCAGGTATCTCGGTGCCATGCCAATCTGCCGGAACCCGGACTTCAGCAGCACCCGCTGCGAGCCACCATTGTGCAGCAGAGTGCTCGCTTCGATGCGGTGAAGTCCGAGTTCGTCGCGTGCGATTTCGACGATCGGTTGGACCGCAGCGGTCGCCAGCCCGCGGCCTGCATAATTGCTATCCACCCAGTAACCCAGCCCGGCGCTCTGGAAGGGGCCGCGCACGATCCCCGCCAGGGTGAATCGGCCAACGAGCATATCGCCAGCAAACAGGGCAAAGGGATATCCCTCCTTAGCTTCATGCGCAACGAGGCGGTTGGAAATGTCGGCGGCCTGCCATGCCTCGGTGTAGTACTCCTCGGGGCGTACTGGCTCCCACGGTGAAAGGTAAGCGCGGTTGCGCACATATGCGGTGGCAAGCGCTGCCGCATCACTCGGACGCAGCACACGCATGCTGACGCTTTCACTAAGTTGGCGCGATTCAAACATCGGTCAACAATATTCCAGGTCGCGGTTGTTTCGTTGGAAATTGATGCCGGGGCAGTGGGGTGGGCTCGAGGCGAAAAGTGGCGGACTCGCCGACGGCGGTATCAGCCGATCCGCTCGGCCAGGGCCACAATGATTCCTTCCGGTCCGCGCACGTAGGCCATGCGCCACATGTCCTCGTATTGACCCACGCCGCCCACCAGGCCGTAGCCATCGGCGGCCAGCCGGTCGACGGCTGCTTGAAGGTCGTCCACCTCGAAGGCCACGTTGCGCAGCCCTAATTCGGTGGACATCGCGGCGGGAGACCCGGGTTCGTGGTCGGGTCGGATGAAGCTTGACAGCTCCAGGCCAGCGCCTCCGTCAGGTGGCCGCAGCATGACGATCTCGCTGCGGGAATCGGGGATGCCGATGACGGTGTCCACGAACTCGCCCTCCATGAACATCCGGCCCTCGACCTCCAGACCCAGCCCGACGAAGAACGCCGTTGCCCTGTCGAGGTCTGCGACGGTGATGCCGACGTGGTCGAAGCGTCGCACATGTGGCATGGTGCAGTCTCCAGTTCTCGTGGCGACGCCTGCGTTCGACGTCTGCGTAGGGGCGGCCGTAGAAGCCGCCCATCCTGAATGGCTTGGCGGTCCTCAGCCTACCCGCCCGCGCTGCCGCGAAGGGTGACTGCGTGCATCCACCGTTTGAACGCACCACCACCACCACAGTGTCCGCGAACCCCGGACAACTGGGAGTTCCCCGAGGCCAGCGCTGGAATCCTTGACTTCATCGAGTGGCTCTACAAGGGTGGAGAGGACCGATCCAAGCGAAATTCTTGCGAATCAGGAGATCCACCATGACTCTTCCCTCAGGTCTGACTTCCGGCGTCTGGTTGCTGGACATGTCCCACAGCGAAATTGGTTTCAGCGTGCGGCACGCTGGCATCAGCAAGGTCCGCGGCCGTTTCACTGAAGCGAACGCCGAGGCCCGCATACGCGAGTCCCTGGCCGACGCCTCCCTCCACGCAACCGTCAAGACAGCGAGCTTCGACTCCGGTGATGCGAACCGCGACGCCCACGTCCGCGGCGCCGACTTTTTCGACGTCGAGAAGTTCCCGGAGATGACTTTCCGGGCCACCAGTGTGGAGGGCGACGGCGAGGACTACACTCTCACGGGCGATCTCACCATCCGCGGGATCACCAAACCGGTGGAGCTGGAAGTGGAGTTCACCGGCGTCGCCGTTGATCCTTTCGGCGCCACGCGCGCCGGGTTCTCCGCCGAAACCGACATCAGCCGCAAGGACTTCGGACTGACGTGGAACGCTGCTTTGGAGACCGGCGGTTTTCTGGTGAGCGACAAGGTGAAGATCAATCTTGAGGCTGCCCTGGTCAAGCAGGGCGAGCCCGCCGCCGAATAGTTAGTCCAGCGGAGTCCGCTACCCCAGAAAGCGTCGATTTAGGTGTCGACGCAGGACACGTTGGGGTAGCGGGCTTTGGCGCGCCGCACCGATCACGAACCGTTGAGCAAGGCACTCAGTAGATTTGTGCTGGAACTGCAACATGCCATCTGACTAATTGGCCCGGCTGAGGGAAGCAGGAAAAGGAAAATGAGCGATGCCGCGCGGCGTGCCGCGAACATCAGGGTGACGGCACGATGACCGCCCCGCTGCGGGTATGCCTGCCTGATCAGAAGCTCCTGGACGCCATGGAGCCGTCCGCCGACGTCGAGTTCGTGGTGTGGGACCTGACCGGTCCCGCGCCGGCGGACAGTTTCGACCTGCTGGTGCCGCCGTACATGGGCCGGCCGGACGCCCTCGCAGAGCTGGACCGCGTGACGGTCCGGTTGGTGCAGAGCCAGTCGATCGGGTACGACGGCGTTGCTGGCGTCTTGCCGTCGGGTTGCGTTTTCGCCAACGCGGCAGGAGTCCATGAGACGTCGACGGCGGAACTCGCCTTGGGAATGATGATCGCCAGCCAGCGTGGGATTCCGGAGTTTGCGCGGAACCAAGCGTCCGGTGCGTGGGGTGCTGGCCAGCGTCCCAGCCTGGCGGACCGCCGCGTGCTCCTGGTGGGCTACGGGGGAGTGGGGAAGGCCATTGAAGCCAGGCTGTTGCCGTTCGAAACCCACGTGACGCGGATGGCGAGCCGCGAACGGGACGATGACCACGGCCGGATTCTCGGCGTCGATGCGCTGTTCGAGCAGTTGCCGCTGCACGAGATCGTGGTGGTCAGCGTGCCGCTGTCCGAGCAGACCCGTGGGCTCGTGGATGCTCGGTTCCTCGCGGCCATGCCGGACGGGGCGTTGTTGGTGAACGTGGCGCGGGGTCCCGTGGCCGACACGGAAGCCTTGCTGCGGGAGACTTCATCGGGACGTCTACGTGCCGCTTTGGATGTGACCGACCCGGAGCCGCTGCCGGCCGACCATCCTTTGTGGACGGTCCCTGGTGTGCTTATCACACCCCACGTGGGCGGGGCGAGCTCGGCAATGTTTCCTCGGATGGTCCGGCTGATCAAGAAGCAGATTTCGTTTCTGCTTGCCGGCGAGGCACCGGTGAACGTGGTGCTGGGTAAGGAATCGGTGGCTGGTTAGCGGGCTTAGGTGTCGATGCTGGACATGTTGGGGTAGCGCGCTCCGGCTGTGGCTCCGGCCGGCGCGAGTTCATCGAGGCGCTTGAGGTCCTGCTCGGAAAGTTCGACGGCGGTGGCCCCCAGGTTCTCTGCCAGGCGTTCGCGCTTCTTCGTGCCGGGGATCGGGACGATGTGCGCGCCCTGGGCCAGCAGCCAGGCGAGGGCCAGCTGCCCCGGGGTGCATTGCTTCTGGTCGGCGAGTTCTTTCACCCTGTCCACCAGCTCCAGGTTGCGCTTGAAGTTGTCGCCTTGGAACCTAGGGGAGTGGCGGCGGAAGTCGTTCACGGCAAAGTCTGCCTCGGTGCGCAGCTGCCCGGTCAGGAAGCCGCGGCCGAGCGGGCTGTAGGGAACGAATCCGATGCCCAGCTCAGCCAGGACCGGGAAGACCTTCGTTTCGGGCTCCCGCTCCCAGAGGGAGTACTCGGTCTGCAATGCGGTGATCGGATGAACAGCGTGAGCGCGGCGGATGGTGTCCGGTGCTGCCTCGGAGAGTCCCAAGTGCCGAATCTTTCCGGCTTGGACGAGTTCGGCCATGGCGCCCACGGTGTCCTCGATGGGGACGGTCTTGTCCACGCGGTGCTGGTAGTACAGGTCGATGTGGTCCACGCCGAGACGCTGCAGGCTGGCGTCGCAGGCGGAGCGAACGTACTCGGGCTTGCCATTGACACCGACGAAGGAGCCGTCCTCGCGCCGTTCGTTTCCGAACTTCGTGGCCAGCACGACGTCGTCACGGCGGCCGGCGATGGCCTGGCCCACGAGCTTTTCGTTGGTGAATGGCCCGTACACGTCCGCGGTGTCCAACAGGCTGCCGCCGGCGTCGAGGAAGGCGTTGATGGTCGCGACGGATTCGCGGTCGTCCCCCTCGCCGTAGAACTCACTCATGCCCATGCAGCCGAGGCCGAGGGCGGAAACGGTCAATGAACCAAGCGCGCGGTTTTCCATGGGGTTCTCTCCTGTAGATGGCAGAACGTGCTGGACGGCAGGACGGTGCTCAGAGAGGAGTGCGATGACTGCCACTATAGGCACGTTGGGGGAGGGGGTACAACGGGCTGGCCGGAACCGGCAGCTGCTGTTTCAGCAAGGTGTATTACTTTGCGCTTTCGACCGATGGCGGCTGCTGCAGCAGGCGTACGACGTCGGCGTGGGCGGTCGGCTGATGCTTCCCCTTGCTGCCATGTCGGTTTTCATGACGCCGGTGACGGTTCGGTTCATTGAGCGGTTCGGCGTGCGGTCCGTGATGATCGTCGGCGTGCCGCTTGCTGATCTTGTCCTTCTGACCGCTGCTGGTGCCTGCGGCGGTCATGGGGGTTCAGCATGGCGTGGTCAGCACGGCATCGGACTAGGTCCTGTACGCGCTCGCACCGCTCGAGGCGAGGGGAGTGGCTGCCGGGGCTTTCCAGACCAACTACTGCGTCGGGACCCGATTAACGCGGCGCTGGCGGGGCCCAGCCGAGCCCCAGCCCCATGGTGCCGGGGGCTGATCGTGGTGGTGTTTTGTGCTGCTGTTGGCGTGGCGGAAGCCGGCAAAGGGGAAAGTGGCGGGGCGGGAGCTGACACGGCGACGTGTTCAATTCCTGCTCTTAGGCAAATGTATCGAAGAGGCAGATCAAACCTTTGAAGTAAGTCCCGCGAGAGCTAAAAATCCGTTAGAAAGTCGACAGTTTCAAATCGATTGCTTTCAAGCCTGCAAGCACTTCACCGATGGCCTGGAGCTCCGATGCGGGGTCAAGCGTTCGAGATGTGAGGCTCGGACTCCGATGTACAAAATCCCCGCGCTCTGTACCCCAAGAACTCATGCGATTGAGCCATGTTTGCTCGAGATCGCTCGCGAGAATACCTACACGAGTAAGCAGGGCTAAGATGTCTTCTTCCTTGATGCCGTTGTTGGCGATAATTTGGTGACTTAACTCGTTCATTCCCTTCTCGATGTAGAAGTCGATATCCTGAACTTTTTCGAGGACGGGAGCCTGTTTTTTTGAGTTTGACACAACCTTACGGTCCCCGGAGTAGTAGCCGATAAGCCCCAAGATTACACGGCTCGCCTCTTGGTTGGTTTTCCACCGTCGCTGGTGAAGGAGAGCAACCTCTTTGACTCGGTCCTCAACATAATGTTCCACTTCCGCATGCGCAAAAATCCTAAATACCACTACCTTATCGTGCACGCGTTGAGGATAAGATCCGGTCGGGTCGAGCCGCCGGGGCAGCCACAATCGCTTTAGCTTCGCAATTCCGCTTACAAGAGATCGGTATCTCAAGGACGTTCCATTCGTCATCGCCGGGATTTCTCCCCCAACGATTCCACATTGCGCAATTCCGGAATTGCTGTCCCCAAGGTTTTCTCTAAAATGTCGCCCCAAGCCTTAAGTCTCGTCCTAGTGGCGCCTAGAGTTTTCGTAGTTGTCTGAATTGAGTTGACAAATTCGACATTCGAATCATTTAATTCTTCGAAAGCTCTTTGAACTTCTATTCGATGTTCCATTGCAAGCGAACGTACTGTGGGGAGTTTGAAGAAGTATGTCATTGTGTCAAAGACGGCACGATTGAAATTTCTTTGATATTCACTGTTTGCCCATCTTCTGAATGCATTCTTGCCAAAAATGTTGAGGGTGCATTCGATCGCAGCGTCAAGGGAATCTGCTGAGCGTGCTATTTCATCCGAGCGTTGAGGCCACGTCGCGTTCAGCTGCTTAGTTGCATCATCAAGGAATTTCTTCAAGTTTCCTTGGTAGCTGCTAAGCAGAAAATCGAAAGCAAAAAACCTTAAGGCAATTTCTACATCGCGCATACGAAAGTCTGGACGCTGGAGGTTGAGCGCCCGCTTCATCGGCTCCGAATTAGAAGCGTAGTCATCCAAGAATTCCGTGAAGGGTCCGGGGGCCAGAGCTTGCCTTAATTCCTGGGGAGATAATCCCACGCTTCCAGTGTTGAGGCGAAGGAAAATGAGGTTTAAGAAATCGTCGTCCGGCCAAGACCTAACCACGACGGTCCTAATCGTTTGGTTTAGAAATGAGTTGAGGTCATCCAGGAATTCCACCGATTCTTCCAGATCGCTCAAACTCATGGAAACTAAGTCCGGTCGCATGTCAAGGTCGGAAAGTTTCAGTAGGCGGAATTCGTTGCCACCTGGATCGAGAGATGAATTAGTGGCGAATTGCTGGATTGCGAGAAGGCGCTGCTTCCCATCTAATACGATGTATTGTCCCCTCGAATCAGCCTTCTCTGCCAATACGATTTGGGGGACAGGTAACTGCAAGATTAGGCTCTCGATAAAGCGGCTCTTTCTGACAGCGTCCCAAGCGTCCCTTCGTTGGAACTTTGGTGAGAGATCGAAGTTTCCCCGGCGCATTTGACTGAGAATTGTCTCGACGGTCCAGTCGGTTCCGGTGACTACTGCTTGGTGGCCGTTCGACAGTTTCAGATCCGATTCCGCATCATAGTCGTCCGCCCAGAGAGTTGGTTGGCCTTCGTAGTTCTCTTGTGTCAACGTGGGTTCCTTGCTTTCCGACGGATAATGCTTAATTACTGTACGCTTTGCCAGTGTATATATTCTGACGGCGCGCTTGGAGCGGGACGTGTCAAGCCAAGGCGGTTCGTCAAAAAGGGTCCCACTCGTCCCTTTTTGCTCGCGGTCCGCGAAGCGAGTACCTGGCCCAAGGAGCATTCTTGATTCTGGGGGCTTGCAGTCCGCAAAGTGTCCTCAATAGCCTTGGCGTTCCGCATATACGGTCAAGTCCCTCTGAGGCGGCTGCGCGATCGCTGCCGCAGTCGCAGAGCATTCGATGTGGAGCAGGTGTCGCCACAACGTCGAAGATCTGACTACGGTCGACCTGACCAAGTAGCGAGGGTGGAGGCATGCGATTCGGAGAATCCAGCCGAGCCCACCCTTCAGCTGGCGATGGCCAGTTATCCACATCTGCTCAGTGGATGCCCTCATGCCTCGAATATCTTGGTAACCTGGTCAGACGATGAAAGCCACAGTACCCACGCCGCCCTCGGCACCGATTCCAGTCATTGACCTTTTCGCTGGCCCTGGTGGCCTGAACGAGGGTTTCTCGAGCATAGGTGAAGACGACGCCGGACCCATCTTTCGCACTGTCGGTTCCTTCGAGATGGAAAGCAACGCCGTATCGACACTGACGCTTCGCTCGGCGTTCCGCTTTCTCAAGCGGGCGGGGCGTGTGCCGCAGGCATATTATGACTACATCTCCGGCAAGACGACCCGCGAGGACTTCGAGCAAGACGAAGCCGTTTCGCGGGCATTGGCCGAGGCAAAGAAGCATGTCCACAAGGTCGAGCTTGGAAAGAGTACCCGTGACGAAGTCGACACGAAGATCGCCGATGCCCTGAAGGCCGCCCGTGCGGACGAGGACGCGGACTGGGTGCTAATTGGGGGCCCGCCCTGTCAGGCCTACTCCTTGGCGGGACGCTCGCGGAGGACGAACGATCTTCAATTTGCTTTTGATCACAAGCATTTCCTCTATGAGGAGTACCTCCACATAATTGAGAGATTCAAGCCAGCCGTCTTTGTCATGGAGAACGTCAAGGGTCTTCTGTCTTCAACCAATCATGGCGTGGGTATGTTTGGTCAGATCCTCCGTGATCTGCGCCATCCAAATTCTGCGCTGAACTACGAGATCCGGTCCCTCGTGGTCGACGAGGAAGCGCATAAACTCCAGCCCCGAGATTTCGTTATCCCGGCTGAGAAGTACGGCATACCCCAAAAGAGACATCGGATCATCCTGCTTGGCATTCGATCAGACGTTGTTGAGCGGACAGGCCGCGCCGTCCTCGCGGAGACTTCAACAGTTACGGTGAGGGATGCGATTGCCGACCTGCCGAGTTGCCGATCTCACATATCGCCGGCGAAAATGGACAGCGAAGAAGCTTGGCTAATCCTTCGAAATGAAACCATCGCCTTGCGATCGGAATCGCTTTCTGAGACAGTGTCGCAGGAAACCACGGCGTCGGTGGACGCTGAGGAAGTCAATACTGCGCTCAAGACTTACCGGGAGTGGGTCGAAGACTCTCGTGTGACGTCACCGCTCCAGCACAAATCGCGAAGTCACATGGCAAGCGATATCAAGAGGTATGGCTTTCTAGCGTGGAAGGCCCTTGAACTGGGGAAGAGCCCTAAATTCACTCATCTCCCGGACGGCTTGGAGCCGAACCACAAGAATATCGCCGAGGATAACACGCCATTCATGGATCGGTTCCGGGTCCAAGTGTGGGACTCGCCGTCTACGACGATCGTGTCCCACATCTCCAAGGACGGTCATTACTACATTCATCCCGATGAGAAGCAGATGAGGAGCTTGACTGTGCGTGAGGCAGCACGATTGCAGACTTTCCCCGACAACTATTTTTTTGAGGGTAGTCGGACTGCGCAGTTCCACCAAGTAGGAAATGCCGTGCCTCCCCTGCTGGCTCGCCTCATTGCGGAAAAGGTGGTCGAGACCTTGCGCCTTTCCGCGAATGAGTACGGAAGCGAAGACTAGAAGTCGGAAAAGCCTTTCGCCCGTGCCTTTTCCAGGGTTGCGATGAGTCGAGCGCTTTGCCGCTCAGAGGGAAATCCGCCCTTGCGCCCAGTGACCACATCGAGGATACCGATGTCGGTGGGGCCTGCGACTCGGTTTGCGAGAGCGAAAGTACGCAGGCTTTCCCACTCCTCCTTAGTAGTAGAGAAAACTTGCTTCTGGATATCAATGCCGTTGTCAATCTTCTGAACGGCTTTGGATGCACTCTGAGCTTCAGCTCGAACTGATGAATCGACGAGCTCGGCCACGAGACTGCCTGGCAATTTGAAGGGGGCTGTCCGCACTACTTCCCAGCATGCCAGCGATTTCGCCCACTCGGTTACGTTCGCCACCCGGCGGGTGGGCGAGGTAAGCAATTCCGAGACGAGTTCAGCCACGGGAAGAGCTGTCGTTAGCATCGCTTCGGACAGGGCTTGTTGGCGCCAGACCGCCGCAAAGTTGAAGTGCCTTCCGGGCGTCTGTCTGCCGATTTCGAACGCCAACTTGGCCATCGTGTAGGTGACGATGTTTGCGAGATAGCCCTTGTCATACCAGTCTGCCTTGGCGACGGAGCGTCGAATTTCCTCGTACATGATCGCTTTTGCGACGAGGTCCCGGAAGTACTGTTCGTTGATTTCCTCGTTCGAGGACTCCCAGATTTTGGCGACGCTTTCGGCGAAGGCGACAAAGTTCTTCTGGGCGCCGGCACTCACGATGTGCGGTTTTTGATCCCACGAGACCGCGTACTTCGCCGCATCCGTTTTTGTAAAGACTTGACCTCGCGGATAGGTCGCCAAGAACTTGTTGGCGTCGGCGGTGGCGAGCTTGTTCCTTTCATTGAGGTACTGTCCGCGAGTTCGCTCGTAGTACCACTTGGTCTGGTAATTCACACCCGGGCGAGCCGGGATGAGCAGCCTCCGGGACAGTTCTTCCAGCCGGATATGGAATGGGCTATTTGAGAAAAAGTCTGCCTCGCTCACCCGGTTCTGGCTGTTGGCAAACCTCGAGATCTTTGGAACGAGGTCAACAGCTTTCTCGGGGTCCACCACCACAAGTTTCATTGGCACGAACACGTCACTCAGTACGGAGCCTTTGGCGCTTTCCCTTGCCACGTAGAAAAGCGAAGCAGTGGTCTGTCCACCGTTCACAATCTGGAGATCAACGAGGGACGTTGCTCTGAGGCCGTCCGAAGTTCGCGTCAGGCCGGTGGCTGTGGCGGTGATGCCATTGTTGTACGCCATGAACATCTCAGGCTCGGACAGAATGGTCGTCTTGATACCCTTATTGACCTTGCCCCGACCGCTTAGAAAAGAACGGACGTTCCCTTCCAGCAGTCTGCTTCCGTATTGCGCGTACAAGTCGGCAACGAGGGCGCCTGGGACAGCGGCCATATATGTGGCGAAGTCCGTGGAATCGCCGCTAATTTCTAGTATTGGTAGCCCCTCCGGAACCCAATTCGTCAAGTTGATCTCGAGGGCTTCACGGCCCTGTTGGGACTCCTGGACTTGGTGGAGTCTTTGCAGGTCCCAGAGGTGGAAATCTACAGGAACACCGTTAAGAACCGATGATGGGACTTCCTTGATACGGTCGCTGAGTCGGCCGTTGGTGACGAGGTAAAGGCGATAACGCGAAACAGCGCGGCCACGATGGTTGAGGTCTTCGGCCAGCTGATAGGCGGCTGAGCTTTCTTCTCGGCCAGCCATGAATTGGCCGGAAACCGCTTCCAATAGAAAGTTCTCGAGTGCCGTCAAACGTTTCTTAGCATCGGTAGCGGTGACCACCTCGATCGAGTCGGAGTTCGAGTGCAAAAGCACGGCCAGTGAGATCGAATCATCGGCATCGTCAAGGTCGTATGCGTTGACTGCAAGCTTTTTGTTTCGCTGACCCGAGCCTTCAAACTGAAGCACCGTAAAGTCTTCAACCTCACCAGCTTCGGCGAACCGTTCCGACACTTCTGCCATGAAGGCCATTGAGGTGTAGTCGTTATCGACTGCCGCGCGAGCATTGACGGTGTTTTGTAGGTCCAAGTAGAAATCATCAAGATTCATTCGACGACACCTTCAGTTCCGGTCCGGGCAGGCCCAGCTGTGAAAAATCGCATTCAAAAGGCGCTAGGTCAGCTAAGTCTAAGGAATACGAGACCCGGCTGACACTGGCTGGGAGCAGGCTGGGCTCGATCCGTGGGAAGGAGTCAGTTACCTCCAGATATCGAACGCCTGTCGGGAAGAAGTACATATCAGCGTAGACATCGTCCGATCGATCGAAACGGAGCTCGGCGAGACGGCGTGCAAGTTCAGACTGCGCAACTCCAGAATCTTGGAGCAGCCGGTCAGTCTGGCTGAGTAGCCCAACAACCGTCATGGCCCCCGGTGTATCTGCCACGGCGTCGTCAGCGGCCACGACGCAGACGAAGAGTTGCTCATTCGGCAGGCGATTTAGCTGGTTCTCTGAGGAAATCTGAATGCGGCGGGCGCGACTATGGACAGTTTTTACTTCGATCAACGGCCCGCCTGGGAACTGAAAGTCTTGGTCACTTTGGAACGGGCCGTGCCACGCGTCCATGACGTGGCCGACAGTGCACCCCTGTATCAGGTTGGAAAAGCCGAGCCAAAGCTCGCCGAAAAGGCCCCGCGTGGCTTCCAAGGAAAGCCGCTGACTTGCGGGAGCTTGGAGGAGTGTCCGCCACTCCTCGACACTTGCCATGAATGCTGCAAGTCCATGGGCTTCAGAACTGGTCTCGGAGACACGATCGACGATATGTGCGCAGAGCTGAACGAACACGTCCGTGAACTTGGACGCCTTGAGCGTCAGCAGGAGTACCCAATGGCCGTCTATGCTTCTCTGGGTGCGTGTTACATCAACAGCATCTGACAGTTCCGGAACAGCCGGCTTGAGGCTGCTGATGGAACAGAACATCGGTTGTCCAGCTTGATCAGTACCGCAGACGAGGCGAAGCTCGAGCTCTGGATCGACTTCAAGTGTTCTGGGTAGCCGTTGCTCGATGGCGCTCAACCATGTGGTTTCGACGGGATTAGACATCATCATCCTCGTCAGTGCCGGAGTACTCTACGAACCACTGTTGCTGAGCGACAGTGTTGATGAGGTAGCGAACATCGCCGTCGCGGTTGTTGACGTCGAGGCGGTTCCCCGGAAACGCTAGCTTGACACCCACGATTCGCTCGCCCTCAATGTTTGCGACTTTCTTGCGCTCCTTTTCAAGCAATTCCTTGAAGTTAGGCACCAGCACATAGATGAGCAAGGTCGGTCTCGGGAGATGCTCGTAGATCGCTGATTCTGGGATTTGCTTGCCCGCATATTCCTCCTTGAACCTTTCAGCTAGGGAGTCATCTGTGCCGGCGTCGAGTATTTTTCTTAGGTCGTCACTACCTGCTAGCCGGCTACTTTTCCCTGAGACGAGCAGTTCGTCAGCGGCCCCGACGGTCATAGTTCGGGTCGGTGGATGGATCTTCACGCCGCCAAACGGTTCCTCAGAGTTGGCAGTTTTTGTACCATTGACGAAGACTACATCCCACGTCGAGAACTTGGCCGTCTTGTTGTTTTTCACGAATTTACTGATGGCGTTGCCGTAAAAGAGTTCGTCCATCCGGTGTGCTGTGTATTCGTCGAGGAAGGCGGCGACCATGGCCTGCGGGACGTCAGTGAAACGCGGGTAGCCTCGTTGGGTTTGGCTGGGCTGGCCGAATGTGCCGATAAGGGCTTGAGCCAGCCCGATGGCAGCGTCCCTGTTTTCCTTCACGATGGTTTTTCTCGGGTCGAGCCGGGAGGTTTCAATGCGCCGCCCGATAAGGCTGATTACCTTGGGCTCCACCGCTGCCGACTTGGATTTATTCTTTGCCGTGATCAGAAGGGCGCCCGGATGCATGCGAATAGATAGTCCGAAATCAAGGGGGGTTAGGGATTGGCGTCGCATGAGTTTCAGGTCCGAACGTAGTTCCGCTACAGCGTCAGCGATAAACCGGTAATCAGCTGCGACTCCAGGATCGATCCAGATGCGGCAGAGGTCTTCGTATTCGTCCCGGTATCCGAACCAACGAGCCATCTGCATCATGGTGTCCGCTGCTCGGACGTTTCGGTAGTAGTAACTGATCATGAGACCTTCGAGGGTGAGACCGCGACTGAGAACGTCCCCACCGATGGCGATGACGCGCTTCGGCATCTCAGCGCTTTGCTGCTGATCCTTCAGGAGTTTTTCTGTGTCCGAGTTGAACGTCCTGACCGTAATTTCATTGGCTGAACTTGGTAGTGCGGACAAGACTTCCGACCAAGTTGGCCCATCAGCAGAGAAGTGCGTTTCGAAGGCGGACTTTAAACCGTCGATGATCTGATTTTCGACGCCCTCCGTGTAAAGGATGGCGTGGGCTTCGAGCGCATTCTTGATGGTGTCGAGCTCATGCTTCACGAGGTCGTGCAAGTGCACTTGAACGCGCTTGAAACGGGAAATGTTGACGAGCATAGAGCGGCGTTTGTCTTCGTGTCCTCGAAGATCACGAATGGCGTTCGCGACAACATACACGCGGACGGCAGTCTTTAGGCTGTCAGGGATTGTGTGGATGGAATGGTTCTGCTTGTGCTTGAGTGGCAGTAATGGCTCGACGTCGTGGAGATCTATGACACTCTCTTCATTGATGTCGTCCTCGGTCCCAAAGACTCTATCGGCTCCCACATAGTTTGTTGGAGCTTCCAACCCGTAGACGAAGTCCTTCGGAAACAGATCCGGGTGAACTTCGCCGTCCTTGACAGTCTCAGCTTCGTGGTCGATGAGGATATTGGCGAACGGAGTCGCCGTAATAGCGACATAGGAGTTCCGAGAAAACTTTCCTAGGAGTTTACGGATAAGGAAGTTCGTCTTAGTCGGGTCGTCTTCCTTGCCCGTATTTACCGAGCCGTAGTCTGATTCGTCGTCGACGAGCAAGAGAGGCAGGTCGATCCGGCCATGAGACTTTGGCTGGTCGTTCGTCCAGTCAATGAGCGCTTTTAGGACATGGACGTTCTTCTTGACGACGAAGATGAACGGGTTGGGCGATTCCTCGGACACACTTATGCTGGTGGCATCCTTACTGGCTTGCAGAAAATCTTGGACGACTGTCGTCATTCCGGTCGCGTACGTCAATTGTTTGTTTAGCCGTCCGACCCCAACAAACCTATCGGCGGCGGTGCCCGTTCCTGACCTAGAAACGTTTCGGCTTGAATCTTTGCCCAGAAATCCTTCGTCGACACGAATCTGTGTTTGCTGCCTCAGGGACTCCGTATTGCCGGCCAAAAGGACGACCAAGCGGTAACCCGCGTCGGCTGCCTTGTTAAGTAGACCCAAGTACGTTTGTGTTTTGCCTGACTGCACGTCACCGATGATTAGGCCTTTTCGGTCCCAAGGTCCAGGCAGCGTCGGGTCTCCGACGTAGTCGAGGATTTCGTCAGTGAATTCTTCCATCTTTTCGAGGACTCGTGGAGAACGATTGTTGTTACGTAGCCATTGCTTGTAGGTGAGCCACCGAGTCCATTCGATGTGATGCTTTTTCGACGCGAGCCAAGGCTTGAAATCCTTGTCGGTGATACCGACACCGATCTCCACATCGATGCTCAATTTGCTCACAAGCCGTCGGTGAACTGCTGTGATGTCGTTGTCAGAGACGTCGGGAGCTACGACAGGGCGGAATGTTTCCAGCTGGTCGTGTAGGTGAGACTCGCTGTATGTGTCATCGCTGAGCAGAGCGCTTACCACAGTCTCGAGTTTTTCCATCTGAGAACGGATTACGCTGGGGTCGGTGGCAGCCTGACTAGTCATTTTTTACGACCTTCCAAAGTAGTTCAGTGGGGGCGGATGCGAAAGCGAAGGGTTCAATCGAAGCCATGGAAGAGACAAACTGCTCTGGATCCCCTCCGCTGGCGTTGTGGGCCTTCCAAAGGCCCGATGCCAAGGCTTCGAGTTCTGGAGCAGATGGTTGCTGCGGCGAGTGGCTCTCGTCTTGGCCGAGTCTGTTGTATGCATCCTCAACTGGGAATGTTGATTCCAGAAGCGACAAAACCATCGACATCTGCGCCACATCGTCGGGACTGATCTGATCGGCCAACATCTCCAAAACTGGGTGCTGCCGATTGATTTCATATCTGAAGGTGCCACGGTCATCGACCACGTTCCACACGGGACTCGTGCGGGACTGTTCCTGGACGATGCGGCCACGGTAGAGGTGGACACGTCTGCTTGGCTCTACGATTCGCCCTGCGATCCGGCGAAGATTGTCCCGAATCTGCGGTGGTGGGGCCGCTGAAGCCTTCTTAATGTCCAAAGACCACAGGTGATCCAACGTGTTCGGGATATCGACTTTGACTCTGGCGAGTTTCCCCAGGTCGTCCTTGGGTGCTATACGGAACCACGTGCCCCAAATGACCAAGCGTTTTCCGCGATAAATATAGAAGCCTTGGCTGTCGCGGACCCGGCCCGCGACTTGAGCCCGTTTCTTTTCTGCGGTCGTCATTCGGTTTAGATGCGGCAGCGTGTACGGCTGGACGTCAATCCGTTCCCCGTCGACGGTGAAAGACTCGGATGGCCCGAGTTGGGTCGCCTTGTTGGACTCTAGGAAAGGATCGGAGCCTTGTACAGGGGCGCGGTTCAGCGAGATGCCAAAGCGTTGGCCAGGTTCACCGGCAAGAAATCTGTGGAATACGAGGGCCAAATGGGCTTTGACGTCCATCATGGCGGCATCGAACGACGAGCTGAGGTCCCCAACGGTCGCTGCTAGCCTGTCAAGATTTCGCCAAACGACGAGTGTCCCTGAGGCGAGCCCGGCAAGTTCGTTGAATCTGGGGAGACTCGGCAGTTCTTCTTCAGCAAGGACGAGGAGGCTCCAGGTTTGCTGTCCGATCATATGATCGATGTTCCATTCGAAGCCGCACAAGACGCCGTCACGTTTGGAAACGACGACCAAGTCTCGGCACTGCGACAACGACGCAGTTTTCAGTCCGAGACCAAAGCGTCCCAAGTCCTTCGGATTTCTTGTATTCATCGGGCTGGCACCCGCTAGGCGCATCGCTTTAATGGCATCCTCGGCCGTCATCCCTTTGCCGTCGTCGACCAAGGCGACGTACGGATCAGGCTGATCGCCAAAGAATATGTCGACGTTAGTGGCCCCGGCGGATATCGAGTTATCGATGAGGTCGGCAACGGCTGTCTGAAGTGTGTATCCGACGGCGCGCATGGATTCCATGAGATGCGGATCCGGCGGAAGGATTTGCTCGGTTGTCACTGACCCCCCAGTCGTAGTTCGTGCCGATAAGGATGCTCGGTCCTTTGGATACTAGCTGGCGGCGACGGCGAAGTTTGCTTGTCAACATCTTTGGGGCCGCGGGGAACATCAGCCGTCCAGCATCGATGGCTGAACATATTTTGTTCCAACCCTTCGGGTGGTCTGCTTTCGAGCTGTCAGGGCTTTGAATCTGGCCAGATGGTCCACGAGAGCTTGGGCGAGGTCCAAGATGCTCTGCAGAGATGGGGCTGCAATGACGATGAAATCGGGGCGGTTCGTGTCCTGAACGAATCCGCAGTTCGTTTCTCCGACGAGTTCTTCCAGAAGAAGCGATCGTGGCTGGTTAGCTGCAAGATACAGAACCGGAAAAGGTGACCAAGTTCGCTCAATATGGCTCCTGCAGCTAGCAGCCGGAAACGTTTTGGCTGCGGAGAGTGCATAGGCCAGAGCTCCGACTCCAAGCTCCAAACCTCCGAGATCACAGTCTTCTGAATTGATAAGATCATCGATTTGATCGGCGACAATTCCAGACAAGCCGACATCGGCCGCCTCGCCAGCTTCGAAAGCTTGCGCATATTTGTCGAATTCTTCGTCGGATCTAGCGTGATCACAAACGAAATGCAACACGCGCTGGTGAGCTCTCAGATACGACCGAGCTTCCTTGGCACTCGTACCCCTCAGATCAAAGACATCTCTAAAATAGCCAAAGCCTTCTTCATCGATGTCAGATCCTTTCGGCGTCCAGAATGTTGTTCCGACCGGAAGGATTTTTGACAGCTCAGGGCTTGAGACCGGGTACATGACTCATCCTTATCACGCGTTGCCCTTTGACGTCGATGCGGACGGGAGGACGCGACCTAGAGGGTCGCGACGCCGGACGACGCTGCCACGAATGACGGCGGAAACCGCAACGAGGGCAACGAAGATCAGGCACGGTACGGCGACCGCAGCAAGAGCGGCGTCGAAAATCGGACGCAGGATATCGATAAGTGAGGTGGGTCGCTGGCTAATCGGAGAATGAGTAACGGCAAGGATGCCGGCGGCAAAGAACCACGCAACTGCGCGGAGCATGCCGAGGTGGAGCGACTTGCGGGTCCAATAGATGCGGTTCAGTTCCAACATCGTGCACCCAAAGAAAGCGGCTCAATTTGTGCCGCATGCGACGTGCCCCGTTAGGCAGATCGTAACGCCAAACGTTCGGCTACACAGCGGATTCGAGCGGCAATTTTCTGTTGAGGAATCGTAAGGAACGGGCTGGGTTGGTGCCGCTACATACCCTGCCTAATCCCTTCGCGGCGGGAACCAAGGAACGCCTGGTTTGAGGCTAACGACGAAGAACAAGAAGATGATGCTGAACATCTCCAGGCTCGCGACTGTCGGCCTGGGTATCCAACCAGACGTGGCCCAGAAAGCGAGCCATTGCACTCCCCACAGCCCTCCCGCCGAGGCCGCAAGTACGTACAGCCGTCCCCGCAGGGTCCTCGGCGTCTGCAATTTTGATTTGACCGACAATGGTCCGGCTCCAATCTGTATACCGAAGCTGCAACGGCGAAGCAGCGCAGTCTCACTTTGCTTGCTTCTTGTAGACAAACCACGTCGCAAGACTCGCCCCCGCCGCAGCCATGGATAAGACCCCCATGGCCAGGTTGTTGAGGAAGAACGCAATGATGGCGACGATCAAGGAGGTGACCGCCGCTGAGAGAGTTAGAAATTTCATCAAGAGCAAAATAAGGCGCCCTCGCCCCAAGTAGGTGTCGATCCGGGCCGATTTAGGTGTCGTTTCCATCGAAATTGAGTGCTGGACGAACGAAACTCCGTGCTGAAAGGCGAGCTGATCCGTGAACCCGAGTCCGCCGTCGCCCCACCACTTCCAACCGCCCCACGCAACCCAGCCCACAACACTCTCCCGCCCCACCCCACCCGCCCAGCCCCAAGCCGTACCCTTATCCCAAGGGCGACTCCCTCAGGCTTGCATTCGAACGGATACGGCATGTCAGATCTCAACGTCCAGGAGCGGCACTCCACACAGCGGCCGATCACCGAAGCCGCATGCCTTCAGCCGGACCAAGTGCTCGAACACCTCGGCTCCAGCCCATCAGGCCTGACAAACCAAGAAGCCGCGGAACGCCTGGAAGAACTCGGCCCGAACGCCGTGCGGACCCACCGGGCCAACGGGTGGGCGGTGTTGGGCCGGCAGTTCGCCAGCCCCATCCTGATCCTGCTGATCATCACGGCTGGGCTGTCCCTCTTCCTGGGCGATGCCACGAATTCGATCGTGATCGGCGTGATCCTCCTGGTCAGCGTGGGCTTGGGCTTCACCAACGAAGTCCGCGCCGAACGCGCCTCCGAAGCCCTGCACTCCCGGGTGACCCACCGCGCCGTTGTGCTCCGCGACGGAACCACGCAGGACGTGGACGTGACCGCTCTGGTGCCGGGCGACGCTTTAGATTCGACCCGAGTCAGCGAGCCAGACTTACTCATCACGCGACCTGCCGGTCAGCCGCTCACAGGTCACTCGGATCTACAAGCGACTGACCGGTCCGCGATAATCAGTACCGGGTAGTAAAGCGCCTACAGTCCTAGTCCAGGACTTACTCGCCCGACCGAACTAACCTGCCTACTTCCTTCTTGTCGGGAACCAAGGAACTCCTGGTTTGATGGCACGGACGAAGAACAGGAAGATGATGCTGAACATTACCAAGCTGGTTAGAGTCGGCTTGGGTGTCCAACCAGAGGTGGCCCAGTAAAGAAACCATTGCGCTGCCCACATACCGCCCACCGAAGCGAGGTAGACATAAATTCGTCCCCACACGGTCTTTGGGGTCGTTAACTTAGGTCTGGCCGACATTCTGCGGCTCCCGTCTTATCTGCAAGCGTCATTCCAGTTTATTCCCGCGCCGAATGCTCCGAATCCGGCGCATGTTACCCATCCAATGCCGAGACTGAACGCCCCGACGGCCCCGCAGATCGCCCCAGTCGCAGCCGAATAGCCTCCCATGGCGAACCCCCCTTGCCAGCAGGACCGGCCCGACTAGCCTGCGGTGGTGATCGTTGCCCGCGAATTAGCAGTAGAGGCAAGGGTGGCCGCTCCGGGTTGAGTAAGCTGCTTCTTGGGGCTCAGAGCGACAGCCGGTTTGCTGTGTCTTTGCCAGTAGATAGCCCTAAAGAGAGCGGCTCTGACCGGCTTTTCCTAACCGGTATCGGTGAATCGCCGGGACGCCAAGAAAGATGTACCCAAACGCTATCGCCGGATATCCCGTCCAGAGTGGTCCAAGCAACTCGCGAAGGGGGCTAATGAAAATCATGGCTACGCCCAAGAGCGCTATTGCGAGCGTCAGCCAGCCGCTCCAACCGTGAAGCATGACGTGTCGGGCTTGTTCTGCGGTGATCATTTCACGGCTCCTTTGCCCCTGATTACCTGCAGTTTCTGCCATTGTAGATGACAGGGAAGGCAGCCTGACTAGCAAACCGAGGCGCCCGGATGCCTATGCATTCGCCTTGGTTGTATGCCTGCGACGCTGTAATTGTGACGGCCCCTCCAATGGCCCCGCACAGCACGGCCATTCCCGGCGTCAGCAGCCCGCACCCGAGGGAGATTACCCCAGTCGCCTGCCATCCATTGTCCGCGATGGTCTTGGTTTCGGATCTATTGAACTCCACTGTGCAAAACCAGAGGTCACAGGCCGTCTGTGGGTCGGCAACCACCGGGAAAGTCGCCCCGTGCAAATTGACGTCCTGTCGGAGGATGTTTCCTTTGACGGAGTAAGACGTAGGCAGATTCTTGCCAGTGGCATCCACGGCCCAGGCCGGGAGTATCGCGTTGACCAGTACGCCGTCGACGGAGTAGACCGCGACACCGCCATTGCTTCGCGGCTCGAGGACGGCTGGAGCTCCGTTGACAATAAATTCGTATTCGAATCCGCTCTTATTAGCAGAGTTGATGATGGTGTATCCCGCGAGCCGACCGTCCACGGAACCTGCCGCGTAGTTGTAATCCGAGGACTTCGATCCGAATACGGTCAAGGTCCCATTGCTGGCATCGGCGTCCTGAACGGAATCGTCGCGGAAGCGGATCTGGAGCGTGCCACCCGGCAGATCGGCTTCCGTTCCTCGATCAACGAGACGAATTGAGCGCCCAAGAGCCGACTGCGAGCCGACATCGCGCTTTCCCTCGACAGATGACAGAGGCGCGGAACTCGTGCTTGAGTTTTGGTGTGCGATCCCGGAATGCTTGACGGCTCGTTCCAATGCACTGAGCGCTCTCGCCGATTGATCCGAAGGCCGCTCGGCCGCCGTGGAAGGAAGAGCGGACACGAAAAGCCCTGCGGCTAGTAGCATCGCGGTCGATAACAGTTTTCCTCTGAACTTCATTTCGTTCCCCCAGATGGTTCGAATTGATTCATCTTCTTAGACAGTGCAGTTGTTCACTTAGTTGTCATTTGATCTCGAATTGTTGACGCGACCTCCTCGGGATGGGGCGCGGAGATGATCCATCGGCGGTTTGCGGCTCCAATACGACGATGTTCTTCTCCGCGGAGGCGATGGAGACGGTCGCATGAACGATTGGCCAGGTCACGGCCAAGATGCCGAGGGCGACCAGCGGGCCGCCAGGAAGGATGCCTCCGGCTTCGGCAAATAAGGCAACGACGATTACTGATTGGCCGGCAATTCCAGACCAAAGCTTTGGGACTACGCGCTGGCCTGGTTTCAGATATCGCCATGTCTTCTCCCAACGGACTCGGATTCAGACGAAAGACAGTGTCTCCGTGCGAGAGAGGCTATGGTTCAAATTGGCAACTAGGTGGAGAAAGCCCCCGAAATGAGTGGTGCGGAGGCGAAATTAGGTGGCGTTCAAGAGCCTGATGAGTATGCTGCGTGTCCGAGTGTTGGTGCCGACCTTCATCCGCCGTCGCTTAGGGTCCTACCGCATCTGAGAGGCCGAGTCCGCAGTCGTCGGTCGCTCCCAACCGCTCCACCCATCCCAACCCATGACACCCTCCCACCCATCCCAACCCATGACACCCTTCCACCCCACCCACCCAGCCCCAAGCCGTACCCTTATCCCAAGGGCGACTCCCTCAGGCGACGCATTCGAACGGATACGGCATGTCAGATCTCAACGTCCAGGAGCGGCACTCCACGCAGCTGCCGATCACCGAGGCCGCGTGCCTCCAACCGGACGAAGTACTGGATCACCTCGGCTCCAGCCCGGCGGGCCTGACAAACCAAGAAGCCGCGGAACGACTGGAAGAACTCGGCCCGAACGCCGTGCGGACCCACCGGGCCAACGGGTGGGCGGTGTTGGGCCGGCAGTTCGCCAGCCCCATCCTGATCTTGCTGATCATTACGGCCGGGCTGTCCCTCTTCCTGGGCGATGCCACGAATTCGATCGTGATCGGCGTGATCCTGCTGGTCAGCGTGGGGTTGGGCTTCACCAACGAATTCCGTGCCGAACGGGCCTCCGAAGCCTTGCATTCCCGGGTGACCCACCGCGCCGTCGTGCTCCGCGACGGAACCACGCAGGATGTCGACGTGACCGCCTTGGTGCCTGGCGACGTCGTGCACCTGAGTCTGGGCGCCATCATCCCCGCCGACATCCGACTCCTCAGCACCAAGAACCTCCTCTGCGACGAAAGCATCTTGACGGGGGAGTCCCTCCCGGCCGGCAAGGATCCGGCCGCGGTGGCGACCGGCTCGTCCCTGGGCGACCTCGCATCCTGTGTCTTCATGGGAACCGTCGTCCAGTCCGGCGGCTGCACCGGCGTGGTGGTGGCCACCGGCGGCCGCGCCGAATTCGGCCGCATCGCGCTGGGCCTAGGAGAACGGCAGCCGCAAACCGAATTCCAGCTCGGGCTGAAGCGGTTCTCGTTCCTTCTTTTGCAGGTGGCCATCGGGCTCACCACGCTGATCTTCATCGCCAACCTGCTGCTGCACCGCCCGCTGATCGAGTCGCTGCTTTTCTCCCTGGCAATCGCCGTCGGTATCACGCCGCAGCTGCTGCCCGCCGTCGTGAGCACCAGCCTCGCCACCGGCACGCGTCAGCTCGCCCGGCGGAAAGTCCTCGTGAAACGACTGGTCTGCATCGAGGACCTGGGCGACATGGACATCCTGGTCACCGACAAGACCGGCACCCTCACGGAGGGGCGGATCAGCTTCACCGGCGCGCTGCCCGCCTCACCGGAAGTGTCCGACGCCGAACTCCTCACCTTGGGTTTGCTGGCCACCGAAACCGACTACTCCGAGGCCAAACAATCCACGGCCGGGCAAAACCCGCTCGACGCCGCACTCTGGGAAAGCGCCGGGGCGGCCGCCTTCGATCCCGCCCGCTTCGAGCGCCTCGACCTGATCGACTTCGACCACCAGCGCCGTCGCACCAGCGTGCTGGTGCGGGAGGCCGGCGGCCCGGCGCGCCTGGTCACCAAGGGTGCCCCCGAGGACGTCCTTGCCCTCTGCGGGCCGACGTCGCCCGCCGTGCAGGCAATGCTGGACGAACAGTTCGACGCCGGATCGCGCGTCGTCGCGGTGGCCACCCGCCCAGCCGCCGGGCTGAGCCGCATCACTCCCGATGACGAAAAGGACCTGGTCCTGGCCGGCTTCCTCATCTTCCTCGACCGGCCCAAGGCAAACGCGAAAGAGTCCCTCGAACGGCTGGCCACGCTAGGCATCTCCGTGAAAATCGCCACCGGGGACAACGCCAAAGTCGCCGAAAAAGTATGCTCCGAGCTCGGCGTACTCTCCGGCGGAACCCTCACCGGCGCGGACGTGGACGCCCTATCGGATACCGAGCTGGCCGCCACCGCCCGGGAAGCCACCATCTTCGCCCGCGTCTCACCCGAGCAGAAAGCCCGCATCATCAGGCTGCTGCGCCAAAGCGGCGGGGCCGTGGGTTTCATGGGCGACGGCGTCAACGACGCCCTGGCCCTTCACAAAGCGGACATCGGCATCTCCGTGGACAGCGCAACCGACGTCGCCAAGGACGCGGCCGACGTCGTGCTCTTGGAAAAAGACCTGGGCGTCCTGGCCGAAGGCGTGATGGAGGGCCGGAGGATCTTCGCGAACACCATCAAATACGTGCTGATGGGAACGTCCAGCAACTTCGGCAACATGTTCAGCGCGGCCACGGCGTCGGTGGTCCTGAGCTTCCTGCCCATGCTGCCGGGGCAGATCCTGCTCAACAACCTGCTCTACGACAGCGGCCAGCTGGCCATCCCCGGTGACCGCGTGGACAAGGAACAGCTGCTGGCACCGTCGCACTGGAACATCGCATTCATCAGGCGGTTCATGTTCCTCTTCGGGCCGATCAGCTCGATCTTCGATTTTGCGACCTTCGCGCTCATGCTGTTCGTCTTCAACGCCGTCCCAGGGGAGTTCCGGGCCGGCTGGTTCATCGAATCCATCGCCACGCAGACCCTCATCATTTTCGCCATCAGGACCCGACGTGTTCCCTTCTTCCGCAGCCGTCCCTCGGCCGGCCTGTTGAGTGCATCCCTGGGCGTCGTGGCCGCGGGGATCTTCCTGCCGTTGTCACCGCTGGCGGGCGTGCTCGGCTTCGACCCGTTGCCGGTCCCGTTCTTCCTGGCGGTACTGGGAATGATCGTTGTTTACATGGTCATGGTGGAATTCGCCAAGCAGTGGTTCTTCGCCCGGGCGGCGCAGCAGCTTCCGGAGATTCCCACGCCTGTCCGTCGTCGGCCGGATACGCACCACATCTCCCGCCGCGCCTCCCGCTTCAGCGCGGCTGTTGTCGCGGTTGTCCCGGGGCGTCCGGTGCGTCCAAGGCTTCCAGCCCGCAGGCGACGGAAGGTAGCGGCGTAGTTTTCGGATGCACCGAGGCGCTTCCTGGCTGTGCGAACTTCACCGAAGGCTTTGGGCTCGGGATTCGCGCTGCTTTACCGTATTACGCCGCCGGACCAGCCAGTAAGCGATCCAGGTGACTGCGCCTACAAGGGGCAAAGCCAGAATCGCCATTGCTATTACTGCTACTCATGCGTTTCTCACTAGACCCTACAATTCGTTACCGCCGGAATCATGACCGGGCAGTTCTGTTTGATCAAGTTCGCGTCGAGCGTCCCTGATTGCATTCTTTACGGCACGATAAATGACACCATAGAGGACGTACAGGAATATCGCAGCAAAGATCATCGGCACGAATAGCGTCAGAGTAAGATCCAAGTTAGAGAGCTCCATAGATTGGTTGAGAGACTTTCGCCGGACATCGCCCTGGTTGTTGTATCCAATGTTCAAGAAACCCCAACCAACAGACACGTTAGCGATACTTCCACCACGATTTGCCTCGTAAGAGAAAGCAATTCCCGCTTGCGCTGGGCCGCCAACTGTGCAGTCGGCTGCATTCAGTGTAGACGTCACGTACACGTTGTCGGTTAGGTTTGCGCTCCCGCCCCATGCGCTGGCCGAACCCGGCCTCGACTGATGCCAGACGTTCTGGGAAGTCGTCCGTGAAAGGTGAGTTCGGTGGCCCGAATGATTACCGCGACGAGCCAACAGCTTCCGGCGTTTCCTCGGATGGCTCGCTGCCAGCGTTCCCGCCGGACAGCGATGCCGAAGGTCGCTGCTTCGCCGCCAGCATCCCGAGCGAAACGATGGTCAAAGACGCAATCGCCGCTCCAACTGCCGGTGGCCCGGTCTCGCCTGCCGCGGAGCTGAGGGCGAGGCCTGCCGCCCACGAGCCAGCGGCAATGCCGAAGTTGAACGAGGCTGTGGTCAGCGCGGAGGCAAGCGTCGGGGCCTTCCCCGCGAACTTGACCGCAAGTGCGAACGCGACGGGATTCACCACAAAGCCTGCAAAGCCTGCCAGAGTGATCAGGATGACAGCAGGTAGGGCCTGCTCGGAGAACACGCACAATGCGAGCAGGAAAACCGTGGCCGCAACGGCGGCGGTGATCGTGGTGGCGTACGGCCGGTGGTCTCCGAGCTTGCCTCCCGTGTAGTTGCCGAGGAGCGCACCTACGCCGAAGCAGCACAGCACCCACGGCAGCATCGCAGACGGGACGCCGGCACGGTCCGTCAACAGGGGCGCGATATAGCTATAGGTCGCCAAGACGCCTCCCATGATCAAGGCGCAGGACGCTAGGGCCAGCCACAATCGTCCAGACCGGAGCGCTGCGAACTCCGAGCTCAGGGACGGCGTCGCCCCGTTGGGCTCTTCGTGCGGGACGAAGCGGACGATGAACACCGCCGCGGCGGCCGCGAGGATGGCCAAGGCCCAGAAAGGCGCCCGCCACCCGGCGATCTGCCCCGCGAACGCCCCGAGCGGGACGCCAACCACTGTCGCCAGGCTTCCTCCACCCATGACGACGCCGAGCGCGCGCGATCCGGCCGCGGGGCCTGCCGCGCGGGTCGCCACCACGACGGCGACGGACCAGAAAGCGCCCGTGGCACAGGCTGTGACGAAACGGGCTGCGAAGATGACTTCGAAGCTCGGGCTGACGGCGACCAGGACGTGGCCAACCGCGAACAGAAGTAGCGAGAGCATCAAGGTCAGCCGACGTTGGAGGCGCAGGGTCAGAATGATCATCGCCGGGGAACCGATGATCATCCCCACGGCGAAGATGGTGATGAGGAGGCCCGCATGAGGAACACTGACCCCGAGGTCGCTCGCCAGCTCTGGCAGCAGACCGGCAATGAAGAACTCGGTTGTCTGCATCAGAAACGTCCCGGCAGTGAGAACGAACACCACCGGAGGCAGTCCACCGCGTGAATGCCCGGCCCTTTTCAACCCGGCCGTTTTCAGATCCGTTGATGACATGCTTTGAGGCACCACTTTCTTGGGGAACACAGAAGGCAACGCCCGAGGCGTGCTGAGGATGGGGGAGGGTCAAATTCACGGTATCCGAATCGAGGCGCACACTGAGAGGCCCCCTGAGGACCCCCCACCCAGGCCCAAAAGGGGGCCCCGACAGGGCCTCCCACTGTTGCCGGTCCAACCCCTACCGTGGAAGGTATGAGTTCGAAAGATGAAGTGCGAGCTTTTCTGATGTCCCGCCGCGCAAACATCACCCCAGCCCAGACCGATCTGCAGGATTTCGGCGGGCAGCGCCGCGTACCCGGCCTCCGACGCTCAGAAGTGGCCATCCTTGCAGGGGTTAGCCTCGACTACTACACCCGCCTTGAACGGGGGAACCTCCGCGGGGCGTCAGAGCATGTACTGAACGCCCTCGCCAATGCCCTGCAGCTCAACGAGCTCGAACGGGAATACCTCTTCGGACTCGCCCGCACCGCCACGACCGCCGCCCCTGCCCGGGCAGGGCAGAAGAAGCCGGTAGTGCGCGAATCGGTGCAACGGGTTTTGGACAGCATGAGTGTTCCGGCCGTGGTGTGGAACCGTCAACATGACCTCGTCGCCTCGAACCTCATGGGGCGGGCGCTGTACTCACCGCAGTTCGAATCCGACAGTCCAAACCTCGCGAGGTTTATCTTCCTAGACCCCCGGGCGAAGGACTATTACGTGGACTGGCCGCTGGCCAAGCAGATGACAGCGGCAATGCTACGCATGGAAGCGGGACGCGATCCGCTGAACGCCGAGCTGACCGCATTGATCGGGGAGCTCTCCACCCGCAGCCCGGAGTTCCGTTCGAACTGGGCTGAGCGCGACGTGCACGAGCACCGCACCGGTCGGAAGCTGTTCAACCACCCGGTGGTGGGGGTCGTGGACGTCACCTACGACGTCTTTGAGATGCCGGGGGAGAAGGGGCTCTGGATCGGGATCTACAGCGTCGAGGAGGGTAGCGAATCCGCGGAGAAGTTGGCGCTCCTCGCCAGCTGGGCCGCCACTAACGACCAGCTTGCCGCGCGAAGGCCCTCGCCGCCGTCGTCCGGTCACCCCGCCCAGCCCCAAACAGGCGCCCAGAACCAAACACTCACAGCTAAATCATCACGAAGCACTGGAGAGCAATGAAGGTCATCGTCATCGGCGGCAGCGGTCACATCGGATCCTTCCTCGTCCCCCGGCTGGTGCGCGCCGGTCATGAAGTCATCAACATCAGCCGTGGCACCCACAAAAGCTTTGGCGAGGCGCCCGAGTGGCAGCAGGTGCGTCAGGTCGTCGCCGACCGGCAGCAGGAAGACCGGGACGGCACGTTCGGTGACAGGGTTGCGGCACTGCAGGCCGACGTCGTCGTCGATCTGGTCTGTTTCACGTTCGAGTCGGCGAGCTCGCTGGTCAACCGGCTCCGCGGGGAGGCCGGGCACCTACTGCACTGCGGCTCGGTGTGGCGGTACGGCCAGAGCCTCAAGCTGCCGATCGCCGAGGGTTCCGGATCGGCGGCAGCCCCGTTCGGCGAGTACGGCATTCAGAAGGACCGGATCGCGCGGATGCTGAAAGAGGAGACCGACGACGGCGGTCTGGTCACCACGTCCGTGCACCCTGGCCATATTGTCGGGCCCGGTTGGCACCCGATCAGTCCGCTCGGGAACCTCGACCCCGCCGTTTGGTACACACTCTCTGCCGGCCAGCCGCTGCAAGTCCCCGGAAGCGGCGCTGAACTGATGCACCACGTGCACGCGGACGACGTCGCCCAGGCGTTCGAGAAAGCCATCCAGAACCGCGACGCGGCAGCCGGCGAGGACTTCAACATCGTCGCCCCCACTGCCCTCAACGTCCGCGGATACGCCGACATCGCCGCCGCTTGGTTCGGCCAGTCCGCCACCTTGGCGACGGTCACGTGGGAACACTTCCGGGAATCGACCACACCGGAGTATGCCGAGTCGAGCTGGGACCACCTCTACCGCAGCCATTGCTTCACGATCGAAAAGGCCAAGTCCCTGTTGGGCTACGCTCCCCGGTACGAGCCCGAACAAGCTGTCCGGGAATCCATCACCTGGCTGATTGAACGCGGGCAGCTCCGCATCGCCAATCCGCTGAGGGTCCTGGCGAACTGATTATTTGGGTAGACAGCGCCGGATGCACCTGACGGTCGCCGAACGTGGCGATCACTTCTTCGACGAGCGCGGTTTCGCGGCTTTCGGAGGAAGAGTTGCGACGTATTCGAAGGCCTTCTCGACCCATTCCGCCGTTTGCTCTTCGTTGTCGCTCCAGGCTTCGGGCAGGCCGACGTAGCCGCCCATGGCACGACCTTCCGGGCCGAACGGAAGCGTTTGGTGCTCGGCCTCCAGCGCCGCTTTGTCGGCGTCGGAAAGCCTGACGCCGATCATCGGGCCGAACAGCCCGGCGAACATGTTCCCGTTCACGAAGGCGCCCAGGTTGCCGAACATCGGCTTGACGGCCACTTCGGGGTTGTCTGGCACCACCGCGCGGAAGCGGTCTTTGTCGGCGTCGGACGGTTTGGGGATCTGCATGTGCCTGCTCCGGGGTAGGGGATCGAAAGCCTAGACTGCCTGAAGCATACGACGGCGGGATGTGGGCTGCCAGCGTCAAGGCATTGTGCCCTGAGCGTTTCGGGGGAAGTCCTCGACGCCCGTCGGGCTAGTCCCGACTGCTTCTTTGTCCGCCGACGTGACACCAACGCCACGAAAAAAGCACAACCATCCCCACGGAGTCCTCGGGGCCACCAACTGGGATTTGATCGACAATTGTCTAATCCCGGTCTTGTCCACATCGCAGCACGGGCCGCCCGTCACCACGCCGGGGAAGAGCCCAACTATTTCAGAGTCTGCCATTCCGATATCGTGCAGCGCCGACTTGGGTGGCGCCAGCAATAGACTTTGACTATTGCCGCATTCAGAACACCCGCCAGAGATGGAGAAAACGTTGAACAGTCCAGTAAGCAGGGGGTTATTCTTCGGGGCCGGGTTCGGATGCGCCTACGCGCTGGTGGTTCTTCTCTTGGGCGGGTCCAGTGGCCCGGGCTTGGCGATACTCAGCGGGCTAGGTGGCGCGCTGGTCGGTGCCGTGTCAGGTTGTATCATCGCTGCGTTGGCCCTTGGCATCGGTCGGCTGACCAGAATTCGACGTGACCGTGAAAAGGCCATTGCGGCCTTGATTGCCGGGGCTTCGACTTTGCTGATCCTTGTGGCTTTGGCGTCGGTTTCGGATTCAAAGTGGCCATGGTGGACGCATCTTGTTCCGGCGGGTGTTGCAGCTGTTATTGGTGGACTGGCGTGGCCTCGGGAGAGGACAGTGGTTGGGGAGTCCCGATAGGCTCCCCAACCACGGCCTATTAGTTAGTAGGGCGGATAGAATGCAGGCCAGTTGCAGGCTGACGCATTCGTCCTCCAAAGCCCCATGCACATGTTGCTGGCAAATTGGTACCACTGGCCATGCGCGGCGAGTTGGTTCCCGGCGTTCCACACCCCGCGGTCAATGACGATGGCCGCGTTGACGTTCAATGCCCTCTCGCCGTTGGGCTTGGGGATCGATGCGAAGTTGATGACGGATCCTTCGCCGTCGAAATGTCCTGCCAGTGCCGTGAATTGGAAATAAAAGTCTCCCGCATACCCAATCTTCACCGGTGCTGGGACTTCAATTGCGCCGGCAACCAGGATTTTTAGATTCAAGACCTGTCCGACATAGGGGTAGGTTGATGTTGCGCCGTTGATCGGGAAATAGCAATTGAAACAGGTTCGGAGCAGATTAAATGGCTCTACATTGTTGCCGTGGCCTAGCGGGAACTCGAAGTTGTACACCCACGACGGAGCGGCCATGACGAGCGGATACACCGTTGCACTCGTCGGCTGTGCCTTTTGGGTGATGGTAGTAGAGCTAATTTCCAATGTCGTGGGGACGACATTGGCCGCCGAGTCCTTGGCGTTGCCCTGCTTCACGGTTGTTAGCGTCTTCCAATGTGGGTGAAGCTGCAAATGCACCGGTGGGCTGGGCGAGGCACAACCCAAGTGCAATAATGCCGGCTGCGACTGCTCGTCCGGCTTTTGTCTTTCCTTGCATTCAATCCCCCTATGAGTGGTTTAGGTTCAGACGTGGGCACGATACTCAGAAGGCGCTCTCGTGCCGTGTCATTTTCCTTGCTGTCACACGGCGACCGGCTCGCAGTGACAAGTCCCAGCGAGACCCACAGTTTCCGTGGGCAAATGCTATGACCAGAATCGGCAGCTAGGTGGTGAAAGTCGTAAAATGAGTGCCAAAAGACTGAAAATGAGTGTCGAAAAGGACGATACTAGGTGCCTGCAGGCGCCAAGTGAGTTCAGACTTCTCGTTCAATCTCGATGTGCTCGCCGGTGGAATACTGGCCAAAGACCTTCGGGTATGGCAGGCTCACCGCCCCGCTACGCACCCCGCGACGCACCCCGCGACATACTCCGCATCCACGCCCACGCCGCCGAGGATCGACGAGTAGTGTCCCGTCAACCACGGCAGCCCGACCACATACAGCCCCGGCTGCTCGGTGACCCCGCGGACGTGGCGTGGATAGCTCCATGCGTCCAGAACGGGGATGTCCACAAAGCTGAGGTCCAGCTTGTAGCCGGTGGCCCAAAGCACCGAGGTGATGTTCTCGGCGGCCAGGTTGACCCGGGGCGGGGAAACGGGGAGCCAGTCGTCCGCCGGTGCCGGCTGGTGTTCAGGTGCGTCGATCCCCGCGGCAGCGATGTAGGCGTCGAGCGCCCGACCCATGCGCTGGCCGAACCCGGCCTCGACTGCTGCCAGGCGTTCGGCGAGGTCGTCCGTGAACGTGAGTTCGCCGTCGTCGGCTGCCTCCAGGTGCCCGTGCAGCCGGATGCCCTGGCGGCCGAGTTCGCGGAGGTGGATGGTGTGGCCGCCGTCGGTGCCCGAGAGCAGGGGGTTGCAGGCGAACCGGGCCGCGGGGGAGGGCAACTGCCCCACCGTCAGGGTGTTGAGCCCGTACTCCGGTCCGTGGATGCCGGCCCGCAGGATCCAGTAGATGATGTCGTGCCCGCGGTAGCGGCGCGGCGCCTCCGGACAGGTGGCCACCGCAAGGTGTACCTCACGGCCGGCAGCGAGCAGGTCCTCCGCGATCTGCCCGCCCGACTGCCCGGTCCCGACAATCAACACCGCGCCGTCCGGCAGTTGCTCCGGATTGCGGTAGTCGTGAGTGTGAAGCTGCAGGACGCTCTTTGGAAGCCCGGCGGCAAGGGCCGGGATTTTCGGTTCCTGATACGCGCCGGTCGCCAGCACCACATTGCGTGCCCGCCAGCTACCGCCTGACGTTTCAACGCTGAAACCGCCGTCCGACGTCGAAATCCGCGTGACATCCATGTCGGTCCGGACAGGGGCTTCGATCCTCTGTGCGTAATCCCGGAAATAGTCCACGACGTCGTCCCGCGCCATGAACGCCCCCGGCTCCGCGCCGGCGTACGGCATGCCGGGCAAGTCCAGCGAGAAGTTCGGGGTGTTCATCACGAACGCGTCCCAGCGATCCTGCCACGCGCCGCCCAGCGCGGCTCGCCGTTCAAGGACATAATGCCCGACGCCGGCCCGGCTGAGGAAGTAGCTCGTGGCCAGTCCCGCTTGGCCTCCGCCGACTATAAGGGTGTCGACTTTTCGCGCGTGGTTGTCCGGTGCGGGTCCGAGCGGGTCAGTCTCCATGATTCGATCCCTTCTCCCCTTCACCATCGCTCAGGCGAGAGATCACTCGCCGGTGGTGAACTTGTCCGTGATGGTGTGCTGGGCCGCTTCCTCGACACTCTCATCCATGGTCGGCCGGCCTAGAAGGAATGACTGGTATCTATCTGCCGCTCCGGCCACCGACGAGAAGGCCTCGCGGATTTCCACCGCAATCAGCGCCAGCGTGCTCCCAAGTGCAATCAGAACCCTGAGCTTCATCGCCCCACCCCCTGGATTCCCCTGAGTCTACGAGATACCGGGCAGCTGGCATAGGAGTCCTCTCCGTGGTCCTAGCGGCAGGCGCCACTTTCGCCGGAGGCGCTGGCTGCGGGCGTCGGTTCGGTGCTGCCGGAAGGTTTTTTCATGCATGTGTCAGGATGCGGAGCCGGCCGGAAATAAAGCCAGTGTCATGGGAAGGTAATCCTGAGCAAGGGGGGACGGCGCGCGAAGTCGCAGCGGACACCTTCCGCATCGCGTGGTCAAAGATGCACCAGCGCGGAGCCCACGAGCTCGCCTGGCTCTACCGGATCGCCCGGAATCTCCTAGGTAACGAGTACCGGCGCCAGTTCAGGGAACAGGCCTTGCTGCGCCGCGTCGGAGATGGGCTGGCTGCCGGCCCCGTCCAGACGGACGGGGGCCTAGTGCGAGAGGCACTACTCGAACTCCGGGACAAGGACCGGGACATTCTTTACCTCACCTACTGGGAAGAACTCAGTGCCGCTCATCTCTCGGCGGTGCTCGGATGCTCCGAAGCCACCGCCTGGAAACGCCTGAGCCGAGCCCGGAAGGCACTCCAGCACATCTTGCAGCGGAAAGGACACTCGCATGGAAACTCTTGAAGACCTCATTTGCCGCGCCAACCCCACACCGGTTGACGCCCGTCGGTCGCTGGACGAACGCGCTGAACACGATCTGGCGGCCATCCTTGGACACACGGCCACCGTCGGAACTGGCGGACCGCGAAGCCTCCACCGCCGGACTCTCCTCCTCGCCGCTGGCACCGCTGCCGCCGCTGCGGCCGCCAGCGTCGTCCTGGCCACCAAGGCAGCCACCCCCGGCGCGCCGAACGCGCAGGGCACCCCGATCCCGGAACCCGTCCTCGCCGCAACACCGGCGATGCTCGACCCCAAGCCCATCGCAAAGGACGCCGCCACCGTGCTTGAGGAGGCCCGCCAGAAACTCCAGACTCCCGACGGGCCGGGGTACAGGCCCGGCTATTTCACGATCCACCACTGGGAAGCCGGGATCATGCAAACCCCTGATAACTCCCCGGCTATGGACGTCGCCCTCCCAGTGACGATCGAGACTCGACGGGAGGCCGACGGGTCTGGTACCCGGACCCTGGCGGTGGGTCAGCCCTTCTCCCCAACCCGATCGGATGTGAAGTTCCAGGCCGTCGGCTGGCCGATGGACGTCCAGCCCGGGCAGAGCAAACAGGAGACCTTCGGGCCAGGGCAGTTCCCCGCCCTGCCGCTGCCCCAACCGGTACCGACCGACGACGCCGGCATGGCCGCCTACATCGCCGACTACCAGGTCCGTTCCTCGGCGATGGTCAACGAAGGCCCCCAAGGTGTGTTCCAGACCATCGGGTTCTTCCTCGGGTATTGGAACCTCTCCGGCGCCCAAGAACACGCCGTCCTAGGCGCCGTCGCCAAGCTTCCCGGTGTGAAGGTCCTCGGCGAGGTCACCGACCGGCTCGGGCGTCACGGGATCGCGCTCAGCATCGAGACCCAGGACGAACGCTACGGGACCTCCAGAAACATCCTCGTCATCGACCCCACCTCAGGGCGCATTCTTGCCACCGAAGAAGACTACGTGCAAGGCCCCGTGGACGGACGGAAACCCCTCCGGCCCGTACCAACCGTCATGCGCTACATCGCCGTCGAAGACTCCACCACCAAGTGACACGGGCCTTCCCCGCCCCGTCCACGCGTGTTACTCTGCGCGTACTTACTGATCGATTAGTAAACAGCGGGTGAATCGGGCATCATGGCGGGCGCATTGCAGCAGGAGACGCATCATCCTGCTTATCCGGGGGACCAGAAGATGCGGCGCCAGATCCTGAGCAAAGCGGCGGATCTCTTCCTGGCAAGGGGCTACAAGGGGGTGTCCATGAAACTGCTTGCCGAAGCGGTCGAGGTCACGTCCGCGGCCTTGTATTACCACTTTCCCAAAGGGAAGGAAGAGCTCTTCATCACGATGATCCGGACGGTGTTCGTGGACGAGGGCGTGGGCGGGATTGATCAGGCCCTTGCCGGGGCTCAGGGCGCCCGGGAACGGTTGACCAAGCTCACCACCGCACTCCTCGCCCTGCCTCTGGATGATCGTTTGAGTGTGCTGCTGCGCGACGCCAGGGAACATCTCAAAGACCCGGAGCACCAGCAGGTGATCCTGTCCTTGCTCGACCGGATCAAGCGACGCGTCACCGGTCTCTTTGAAGAAGCGCAGGAGGCGGGCGAGGTGCGCCCTGATCTGCCGGTCAACGTTCTGGTCGGCCTCTACATGGGCATGATGCGGGGGGCGAAGGGCTTGCAGACGCCCGATCGGGCAGTCTCTCTGGTCAGCATCTTCTTCGACGGGATCGCCAATCGTCCGAAAAGAAGAGATGTCCCATGAATGCCATCGAGACGCAGGGCCTGAGCAAGCACTTCGGCAAGCGTGCCGCCGTCGATGGCCTGACCATGTCCATTCCTGCAGGGTCCATCGCGGGCTTCATCGGCCCCAACGGGGCTGGGAAGACCACCACCCTCCGTCTTCTCCTGGGACTCGTGCGGGCCGATGCGGGCAGCGCGGCTATCCTGGGCTCGCCCCTGACTGAGCCTGACGGTTACCTTGCACGCGTAGGGGCGTTAGTCGAGGCCCCGGCCTTCTACCCGAGCCTGTCGGGGCGCACCAACCTGGGGGTGCTCGCCCGCCTCGGCGGCTATTCCCGTTCCCGCGTCGGCGAAATGCTGGAGATGGTGGGACTCTCCGATCGGGCGCGCGATCGGGTCGGAACGTATTCGTTGGGAATGAAGCAGCGGCTCGGTGTGGCGATGGCCCTGCTGCCCGATCCGGATCTGCTCTTTCTCGACGAGCCCGCCAATGGCCTTGATCCCCTGGGCGTCATCTGGATACGTGACCTGCTGCGCCACCTGCGCGACCAAGGGAAGACCATCCTGCTCAGCAGCCACCTGCTCGGAGAACTGGAACAGGTCGCGGACTGGTTGGTCATCCTCCACGAGGGGAAAGCGCTGTTCTGCGGCCCGGCCCGGGACCTGCTGGCCCAGCGCGTCGAGCTCGCGGTCGAAGCCGAAGACCCTGTCCGACGTGAACTGGTGGTCCAGATCGCAGAGGGCACCGGTTATACCGTCACCGGGGACGAGCGCACCTTGCGCATCGCCTGCCCCGCAAGCTTCGCCGAGACCCTGAACCGGAAGGCCAGCGAAGCCGGCGTGACTGATCTGGCCATCCGGGTCAAAGAGGGCAGTCTCGAAGAACTGTTCCTCGCTCTCGTGAAAGGAGACCGTCCATGACCTCCGTCATCCGAGCGTTTCTCAGCGAAGTCCTGAAATTCCGGCGCTGGAGTGTCCTCGCCGGTGCCGGGGCGATGGTGGCAGTGAGCACTTTCATCGCCTACCTGACCTTCCACCAGATCGCTTCCGGAGCCACGGGCAAAGAGATGGCCGGCCTCATTGCGGCATTCCACACACCCCAAGGACTGGTCGCCATCATAGGCCAGGCACGATCCCTGATCATCGCCATTGCGCTCGTTCTGGTCAGCGCAAACCTCGCGGCGGAATGGACCCAGGGGACCCTGCGCAACCTGCTGGTGCGTGAGCCGCATCGCCTGCGGTGGCTGGCGGGAAAGATGCTCGCCGTCGTGCTCTTCGTTCTGCTCTCGATGCTGCTCACCCTGATGGTCAGCGGCGCCTTCGTGYTCATCCTCGCCCAGGGACAGGGCATCCAGACCGCGGCCTGGACCTCAGCCGAAGGGCTGCGCATCTTCCTGGAGTTCCTCGGCAACGAAGTGCTCTGCCTCATCGGCGTCAGCGCCCTGGGAATGCTCATCGCAGTGCTGACCCGTTCGGTCGTTGCCGCTGTGGGGATCGCCCTGGCCTACATCCTGGTGCTCGAGGGGATCATCGCCGTGGTGGCGCCGCAGGTGTCCCAATGGTTTCCCGGCCGGGTGTTCAACACCATCGTCGGAGCCACGGTGCCGTTGGTTGGCCCTGCCCCTGCCCAGGGATATCCGGCGGCCTTGCTCGCGAGTGTCCTGTGGATTGCCGGCTTTGCCGCGGCCAGCGCCCTCGTTCTCCCGCGGCAAGACATCAACGCGTGAGAGGACATCAACGCGTGACAGGGAGGTGGAACCGTCATGCCAATGGATTCCCTCTCGCCCTGTGAGGACCCGGAAGCCCAAGCCCTCGGTGACTCCGGTGTGACCGGCAACGAGCGCCTCACTGCGCTGACCGGTGCCGTATTGCTGGTGTTGTTCGCGGTGGAGATCGTCACTGTGGTCCTGCTGCGTGGCCTGATGCCTGTCCACTTTCTCGTCGGCGTGCTGCTCATCGGACCCGTGGCAGTCAAAACCGCCAGCACGGGCTGGCGGTTCCTGCGCTACTACGCCCGCGATCCGGCGTACCGGCGCAAGGGACCGCCCCGCCCCGCGATGCGGGTTCTGTCACCGCTCCTGCTGGCCTCCACCTTGGCCGTGATCGCAAGCGGCGTCGCGCTCGCGGCCACCGGGCCGGCTCCTGCGGTCCTGCTGCGGATCCATGTGATCAGCTTCCTGGCCTGGCTGGCGCTCATCCTCGTCCACGTCGCCGCCTATGCGGCACGGGTACCCAGGGCCATCGCGGAGGACTGGAGGCACGGGGCGGTCCAACATGAACAGAGGACGGGAAGACGGGCGAGGTTGGCGGTCAACGTTGCGGCGCTGGCCGCGTCCGCGATCCCTGCGATGGCCATGCTGCCGAGCGCTGCTCTCTGGGCCGGCTGGGTGGAACAGGGAGTGTCCGGGTTTGGGATCCTCGCCGTCGTCGCGATTGCGATCACCGGGGCGGTGTCCGCCACCCGTCGTCGCCATCTTAGGTACGGAACGGATCGGTCAGGATCGGAGAAGCGATCCGGGAAGCCGCGGAATAAAGTCAAAAGTACGAAGCTGCCCAACTCACTGAAGGACCTGCCATGACCTCCATCGAATCAGTCACCCTCGAAGTTCCTGACCCCGCGGCCGCCACCGCCTTCTACGACGCCGCCTTCGGATTGGGTCCGCGGGTGCGCGTCCGGGCCTCGGACGCCCCTACTACCGGGTTCCGTGGGTTCACCCTGTCGCTCGTAGTAGCGCAGCCGTCCACCGTCAGCAGCCTGATCGACTCCGCTGTGGAAGCCGGCGCGACCACGCTGAAGCCGGCCGAGAAGTCGTTGTGGGGCTACGGCGGCGTCGTGCAGGCTCCGGATGGCGCGATCTGGAAGGTCGCGACGTCGGCGAAGAAGGACACCGATCCGGCTACCCGGGAAGTCGACAAGATCGTGCTCCTGATGGCGGCCGCGGATGTTGCCGCGAGCAAACGCTTCTACGTTGACCGCGGCCTCGCCGTAGGGAAGAGCTTCGGTAAATACGTCGAGTTCGCCATGCCGTCGAGTCCCGTCAAGCTGGGGCTCTACGGGCGCCGCGCCCTCGCCAAGGACGCCGGCGTCTCTCCCGACGGCAACGGATCGCACCGACTCGCGATCAGCAGCGACGTCGGCCCGTTCACAGATCCGGACGGCTTCGCATGGGAGGCCTCATCAGTGTGATCCGTGCAAGACGTCAGCGCAGGCCCGCTAGGTCCCGGCGCTCGCGCGGGCGTTGAGATTGACCTGGAGGAACTGGATAAAGTCCAATCCGGTCGACGTGCCGCCGCCCCACTGCTTGCCGTCGACGAATGCCGTCGGGATGCCGTTGATCCCGCTGTCCACGGCGAGCCTGTTGGAGTACCGCGCCCACGCGAGGAACGTGCCACTGTCGATGCACTTGGCCGCATCGGCGCCCGCCGCCGCCACGAGGGACTTCAGCTCCTGGTCGCTCAGGCCCGAGGACCCTTGGGCCGGCTGGTGGGCATACAACTGGGAAAGGAAGTCCGCATACCTATCCGGGTGGGCATCGGCGACGCACGCTGCCGCGGCGGCCGCACGTGACGAGTACCTATTGGTGGACTGGCGGTCGAGGTAGGTGACGGGACGGTATTCCACGGTGATCTTTCCCTCGTTGCGCAAGCGGTCGAGACTGGGCCCGTAGGAGCTGTGAAAGTCGGCGCAGTACGGGCACATGAAGTCCAAGTACACGACCACCTTGGCCGGCTGCCCTTTCGGTGCGGCCTCGACGCCTGGCGCATGCGCGGGCTGTTCGTTCGGCGTCGCGAGAGGATCCGGCGACGGGAGCGTGGTGGTATCGACGGTGGACGCCGCGACAGGCACCACTTTGCCTCCCGCGGCCAGGGTGATCCCGCCGTTGGCGTTCATGTTCGCCGGGCTCGGCCCCCGATCGGGGAGTTGGAGTAGGGGAGTGGCCGAGGGGCGGCTTCCGATCGGCCCGCTTCCGATCCACTGCCCGGCGGTCATGGTGAACCCGGTGGACACGAGCGTCAGTGCGAGCACGGCCGCGAGCACGCCGCCCGCAAGGCCTATGTATCCGACAACCAAACCGGCGACGGCGAGGCCTCGGCCGCCGTCGCCGCTCCGCCTGATCCGCGCGAGGGCGATGTGCCCGAAGACAATGCCTAGCAGGCTAATCACGAAAGAGCAGACGAGGGAGGCAATGGCCAGCGGTTCGGTGCGTCGAGTCGGTGGGGGATAGGCCTGCCGCAGATCGGGCCACGGACTTGGCTGTGTCTCGTAGTGCGCGGTTGGCTGGGGCGGCCACGGGCGCTGGTCGGGCTGGTAGTCGGGCCGCTGGTAGTCACTCATCCGAAGCGCTCCTTCTGGTGTGCAGGAGCACCTGCGCCCCCCAATGGTCAGAGCATAGCCCCCGTACGGTGCCTAGGACAGGGTGCCGCAGCCAGTCGAGTGAGGGCAGTCTAGGAGTCCACGTACTGTTTTCTAGTGCTCCGCTGCCGGACGAGCGAGTAGGTGATCGATGCGACTGCACCAGCAAACGGCAACGCAAGAACGGTCACCGCTAGTACTACTTTGACTGGCGGAGAAATCCGCTTCGATGCCACCAGAAGAGCGAGTGCGACGATGACGAAGGCCAAATAGACGAGTCCGAGAACAGGAGTAGCCCAGGAGCTGGCGCCCGGGTTAACCGGATCAGATGAAGTCAGCATCACGGACAGATTGGTACCGCTCGGGTTGAGTCGAATCATGATTCCCCTTGTTTGTTCCTGAAGGCTACCGTTCAAAGACGCAACTAGGTGGACGATTCTCCCGAAATGGGTGCTGCGGAGGCGAAATTGGGTAGCGCTCGCGGCCTCGGTGAGTGCGCTCCGTTCCCGCGGGCTAGGTGCCGAAGTGGTGCCGCAGACCGCTGGCCGGGCAGAACCGCCGTCGGGCGTTAACGCGAGTTCCATCGGAACCAGCGGATTCCGATGGAGGTGAACACGACGATGTATCCGACGCAAGCCAGAAGCGATCCGGTGTCCTGACCGCTCCAGACAGACTGGTTCAGAAGGTCGGAGAAGAGTGTCAGGAGGGCCCCGACGGGGGACCAGTCGGCGATGGTTTTCATCGTGTCGCCCAGGATGCCGCTGCTTCCGAGGAGGCCGAGGAGCAGCAGGAAGATCATGAGCAGCCGGCCGATCGCACTAATGGCGTTGGCGGACTGAACCAAGCCGACCAGGGCTTGCCCGATGGCCAGGAACATGGCTGCTCCGATGACCGCGATGGCGATCACCAAGAGATACTGGCCAACGTTGAGCGTCAGCCCATGAACGATAGCGCCGACGATGACCACAATGATGGAAGCGAGAAGGTTCGTGGCCACCTGCACGACGAGGCGGCTGGTCATGATCATCCAGTTGGGAGCTGGCGTGACCCGGAGCCTTTGCAGCACACCGATCTCACGGTCGTGGGCGAGGGCCAAGGTGTATCCGAGGAGGCACGAGGTGAGAAGGCCCAGTGTCAAGGCCAAACTGACGAGGAGGCTTGATCCGCCGAGCCGTGATTGTCCCTTGCCGAAGCTTGTGACCACGAGGATGACGATCGGCAGGAGGGCGCTCAAGACGAGCGAGGTCTTGCTGTTGAGCATGACGATGGAGTCCGCGCGAAGCAGCGAGTTCATGGCAGGGCCGCGCGGGGGGCGGGCAGTGTCGACGCCGGTGTTAGTCACGGATCTCACTTCCTGTCAGTCCGATGAAGACGTCTTCCAGGGTGGGCGCGCCGTGGGCGACTGAAAGCACACGTGGATCGTCGCGATGTTTGTCGATCAGCTCCGATGGTCTTCCGATCGTGAGGAGCACCCCGTGGTCGATGATCGCCACCCGATCACACACGGCCTGCGCTTCCTCCATTGAGTGGGTAGTGAGGAGGATGCTGTTGCCCGCACCGCGAAGCTCCTCGATGCGACGCCACAGTCCGCGGCGCGACTGCGGGTCCAGCCCCGCCGTCGGCTCGTCCAGGAGCAAAAGAAGGGGGTTGTGAATGGTGGCGATGAACAACGCGAGCCGTTGCTGCTGGCCGCCCGACAACTGTTTGAATCTCTTGCCCAGTTCTTGCTCAAGCCCGATAGTCCGCATGCTCTCGCGGATCTGCTCCCGCGAGAGCTTCACCCCATAGAGGCCGCCATAGAGTCTTGCGATCTGCTGAATAGTGAGCTCGGCCTGGAAGCTGGAAGACTGCAATTGGACTCCGAGACGCGCTTTCGCTTCCAAAGGCTCTTGTCGAACATCGAGTCCGTCCACCAGCAGCTGGCCGGACTTCGGGCTAACCAGCCCCTCGATGGCACTGAGTGTGCTCGTTTTCCCTGCACCGTTGGGGCCAAGCAGGCCGAAGATCTCACCGCGGTGAATCTGAAAACTCACGCCGTCGACGACGGTCCGCTCGCCATAGGCGACGCGCAAGCCGCTGATGTCCAAAACCGGCGGTTGTGCCGGCATATTCACTTCACTCATCGAGACCGCATCCCCCTCAGGGTGGCCGAGCCCGCCACATGGCAGGGCACCGTTGCGACGAGTCTATATGCGGGAGCTTGATCTTTCGTGAGAGTCCGCAGGTGTGCACGGCAGCGGCCGTTTGCCACTTAAACCTAGCCGGATGAGCACTCAGTTTGCGCACATTTACCACTCATCTTGATAGCGGCAGTAGTTGCCATAATCGTCTTAGTTCGCATTCGCCGCCGACAGTAATTTTGCGGCCGATCATGGTCGAGACTTCGCGCTCAGGATTTGTGGGAGGTGCAAGGGGTCCGTTACTTCAGAGCAGCGGACCCTTTTGCTGGCAAGCATGTCCACCGTGGCAGGATCGAGTCACGTCCATTCGGCACCTGCCGATCGGCGCAACGCATCAAAGTCCCAGCTAGGACCACTTGTTGGTTTCATACGCCGAATTGAAGTCAGGCTCGGACTGCCAGAGCAGTGAAATTAGACACCGGTCGTAGCCGGCCATGACCGCCTCGAAGCTCCGTAAGCGCGGCCAGCCGTAAAGGTCGCCTGCCTCGGAGGGAGCAGCTAGTTCTTCGGGGGAGCACAAGAGCGGCTCGCAGCTGCGCCCCTCTACTTCCAAGGTGGCGACGCCCCACGGATGGTTCGCGGGGGAGACTGTAATGCCGATGGCGTTCATCGTGTCGGTGAGGAGGTTGCGAGTGACCGACTTCCAGGCGGCAACGAAAGATTCGCGGAGCATTTCGAATTTCTCATTGTCTTTGAGGTCGTAAGCGCGGAGCAACTCATCAGCGAGGGTGTCCCATTCCTCGACGGAGCGCACGAGCAGGTGGGCGGCCCGGATCCGGGCGAAGGTTTCATTCAAGGAAGGCATTTGTTTTCTTTCAAGCGCGGGGGTCGGTCAACGGGACGCGGATGGTTCTCAGAGGTTCCATCAGATTCATTCCTCGGTGGTGTCGGAACCGATGGCGGGACGCGGTGCCGGGTTTAGCTCGGGACCTTGTCCAGCTCGCGCGGTGGCTGCGCGGGCCACGTGGCTGCGGGCGTGTTCCACGGCGGGGGCAAGTTCGGTGAAGAGATGCTTGTGGTGGCGAAGGGAGTCCAGGACCCCCACTTGGGTGACGAGTCGAAGGTGGCGGTCCTGGATTCCTTTGATCAGCACGGTGATTCCTCGGCGTTCCAGGGCCTGGATGATGTCTGTGATGGTTCTGGCTCCGGTTGCGTCCAGGATCTGCAGCTGTGACATGCGGATGATCACGACGTCGACGTTCCGGATGGCGCTGACCCGCTCCAGGACGCGCTCGGCCGCGGCGAAGAACAGTGCCCCGTCGAGCCGGAAGACGGCGATGTGCTCATCTCCTTCGTGGACCGGGCCGGGGATTTCTTCCCGGTGAACGCCGCTGGAACGGACCAGGGCGCGCAGGGCGAAGAAAGCGGCGACGGCGATCCCGATTTCCACGGCTTCGATCAGGTCGAAGGACACAGTGATGAGAGCGGTAACGAAGAACACGACCGTGTCGGCCCGGGTTGAACCGATTACGCTGCGCAGAGTCCTGAAAGAAACCATGCGTGTCGCGGTGACCATCAGCACCCCGGCCAGGGCGGCAAGCGGGATGCGGGAAACCGGCCCCGTGGCCAGGTACACCACGGCCAGAAGGACCAGTGCATGGGTGATGGCGGCCAAACGGGTCCTGCCGCCCGAGCGGATATTCACTGCGGTGCGGGCGATGGCCCCTGTGGCTGGCATGCCGCCGAAGAACCCGGAAGCAACGGACGCCAAGCCCTGGCCCAGGAGTTCACGATCCGCGTCATAGGGGCCGGTATCGGAGATCGACGCCGCGACGCGTGCCGAGAGCAGCGACTCGATCGCTGCAAGGGCCGCGATCGTTCCCGCAGACCCGGCCAGCGCCGTGATCGTCGGCAGGTCCAGGGCAGGCATCAGCGGGGCAGGCAGGGAATCGGGCAGGGCCCCGATCCTGGCCACAGGTAGATCCAGCAGCTGCGCGGCCACACTGGCGATGATGATCGCGATGAGCGAGCCCGGGAGCCGAGGGTGGATCCGCGGCGCAGCTACCATGATCACCGCCACCAAGCCCACCACGGCAACCGGGGCAAGAATCGAGGCCAGGGACGCGGTTCCGAGGCCCTGCACGGCTGAGACGACAGCATTACTGCTTGGCCCCGGCTTGACGCCGAACGCGGCAGGAACCTGTTGCAGGAAGATGATCACCGCGATTCCGACCGTGAAGCCCTCAATCACCGGCCACGGCAAGAACGTCACGACCCGCCCGAGTTTGAGCAGCCCGGCGACAACCACGATCACCCCGGCAAGGACCGAGACCGCGGCCAGCGCACCGAGCCCGTGGGCGGCGATCACCGGCCCCAGAACCACCACCATGGCTCCGGTGGGTCCGGAAACCTGAATGTTGGAGCCGCCGAATACGGCCGCGATCACGCCGGCGATAACGGCGGTGATCAGCCCGCTTGCCGCACCCGCGCCCGAGCTGACACCGAACGCCAGAGCCAACGGCAGCGCGACGATACCGACGGTGACACCGGCAACCAGATCCCCTTTCCAGGTACGCGGCATAAGCACGTAGTCCTGCCGACCGGGCAAGAATGCCCGGGCCGCGACCAGGATTTTCACCGTGTGCTGGCCGTTGTTGCTGCTGGAAGGGCCGCCTCTGAGGACTCAAGCTGTTCCCTGGTGGTACGCAGTATCTCATTGAGCAGCAGTCTCGCCACGGAAAGGAGCTCCGCGACCTGCGGGTACGCCAGCGTGTAGAACATCTGCAGCGCCCGCCGCTCTCCCTTGACAAGGTGATACCGGCGCAGCACCGCCAGGTGCTGGGACAGATGCGAGGCCTCCAGCCCCGTCGCGGCCAGAAGCTCCGTCACCGACACCTCGGGCGCCGCCGACAGCAGCTCCAGTACCCGGATTCGCACCGGGTGGGCCAGTCCTTTGAACAGATTGGCCTTCACCTCGTACAGCGGTGCCCGGAAATCCGAGAACTCTTCCATGCCTGTCTCCCTGCCCAACACAAATAACACTTGCTTTACTGTTTTATGGATTCATCATCCAGTGTAACAAGCGCAGCAATAGCTCGCAGGAATAGCTTGCTTGGCCGCGGCTCGACCACGTCAAACGACGCGATCCGCGCGTTCCCAGTGTTCGCGCAGCAATGCGCCCAGCCGGTCGGGCTCGATCCGGTGCGGGGGATCGAAGTGGTGGCGGTCCGGGAACACCTCAAGTCGGAAGTCCGGGAATACCGTCGACAGCCGCTCGGCAACCTCGCCATAGTCGTCTGGATTGCTTAGGCCGCCGAGGACGAAGAACACCGGCCGATTGAACGCGACCAGCCGAGCCCGGTCCARATCGTAAATCTTGAAGTCCCGCAAGAACGCCCTGATCCCACCGGGCCGCTTGGCCATCCACGGCGGCGGTCCACCTTCGGGCGGAGGCGGAAGGGTGACGTCGGGCTTCACTCCCAGCCTCATGAACGCGGCCATGAACTGCGCAGGTGGCAGCGACTCCAGCGCCTCATACTCCTTCCAGAGCTCGGCGTGCGCCGGACTCCAGTCCCAACTGCCGGCCCAAGCGGGCTCCAGAAGCGTGAGGCTAAGTAGGCGCTCGGGGTGCTTGGCAGTGAACGCCAAAGTGGCGGCTCCGCCTCCCGAATAGCCAAGCAGATGGAACGTCTCCCACCCTCGCGCGTCCGCCTCGCGGAGCACGCCGTCGATCTCAGTGTCCAGGCTCCAGCCCGGCGGCGGCTCATCGCCGTCGTACAGCTCCAGGTCCTTCGCGACGGCGTCGACGTCGGGCCCCAACGCCTCGATCAGCGCGCCATAAGCGGGTTGGGCTGGAAGAACGCTCCCTGGAAGAAGAACCACCCGAATCGGCTCCATGGCGGAACTCTACGCCGATTGGTGCGCCAAAGGAGGGGGAGGCGGGCTATTTTCCGGGCGACAGGACAGCGACACCGGCATCGACGACCGCGGCAAGGAGGTCGACGTCGTAAGCGATCATCAGATCCGCCTGGAGCCTGATGGCTGTTGCGAGATGGATCGCGTCAGCACTTCGCAAGCGGCCAGGAAGGGTGGCCGCGCACATCAGGTCAGAGCGAGCAACATCGACCGGATTGATGCCGCCGAGTACGGTATTCACCGGTTCCGCGTTCGCCCGGTGGGCGGCGGGCAGTAGATGAAGAATTTTGGCAAATACTAGCGATCCGTCCAAACCCCTGTATGCTAGTAGCTGTTGTTGTGTTTGGCATTTGGTAGTTCAGGCAGTTCCCGCGGTTCATCAACCGCGACCTTCTGAAGTAACGGTGGAGAACACCCCACACCGGAGGCCCGACAGTCGGGACAACCTCCACCTTCAGTAAGGAAACTGAAAAAATGGCTACAGGTATCGTCAAGTGGTTCAACTCCGAAAAGGGCTTCGGCTTCATCTCCCCGGAAGATGGCAGCCAGGACGTTTTCGCTCACTACTCTGCAATTAACTCGGGCGGCTACCGCTCCCTCGAAGAGAACCAGAAGGTTTCCTTCGACGTAGAGCAGGGCCCCAAGGGTCCCCAGGCAGTAAACATCCAGGCTCTCTAAGCTTCGGATTTCAAAAAGCAGGGCCGGTCAATGACCGGCCCTGCTTTTTTGTGCCTATTTCTCGCAGCCGATACCATCGCCGTCGCTGTCGAGGCCGTAGATGTCAGTTCCGATAACTTTGACGGGCCCACGCACATACGCGGGCCCATTGCCTTTCCCGCCCGCGCAGTCGACGTCTGAAGCAATGGGAACGCACGCCCATGCATAGTTGGGGTCGCAGCCCGACGGCGCTGCGGGAGCCGCTTGCTTGGCGGCCGCCTGTGCTGCGGCTTCTTGAGCTGCCCTTGCGGCAGCTGCCTGTGCAGCGGCGTCGGCTGCAGCCCTGTCTGCTGCTGCTTGGTCTGCGGCCGCCTTTTCTGCCGCCGCTTTGTCCGCCGCCGCCTTTTCTGCCGCAGCCTTCGCCGCTGCTGCCGTTGCGGCACGCGCGTCCGTTACTTTCTTGGACTCTGATCGTTCCATCCAGAGCAGGACTCCCGCGTCGGACTTCGTGCAAATGAATTCCTTAGGTGGGTAGTTCTCAGTGGCGTTCTCCGTCACGCAGGACGCGGATTTCGGCGCGGTAGGAGTCGCAGTGGGAGTTGGCGAAGCTGAAGCTGAAGATGAAGCCGACTGCGTGGCGCCCGCGTGCGAGATTGTGGAGCCGGCTCCGCCGCATGCAGTCAGCGAGAGTGCTGCGGCCGCTGACGCGACGATCGCGAAGAGCCGAATGGTTGCCTTCCGAGATTTCAAGAAGTCATGCGGCGCGTGATTTGCTGTCTCGTTATTTTTCGGCGCGCGAGTATTCATTTATTGCCCCCATGAAATTGTTTTGATGCAAATGTCAGCAGATTCTAGCATCCGAAATGCGAGAAAAGAAGAAGTTGTTCACATGAGTGAAGAAGCCCCTTGACTTGGCCTGGGTGAGGCGGGGGCGTATTTGATTATCGAATGTATCTTCGATCGAAGAAATCTTGATTCGAACAAATATCCACATGCGCGAGATTCCACCTAGAGGTGGTCACGAAGTCTCCGTAGCGTTCAAGCAAGAGACCACCACCAGGAGAACCATGAAGAACCTGATATCGCCGAACCCCGTCTCCGTAGTAGTCAGGGGACCACCTAGTTTTCGCGGGAGCACACTCAGATGCCTAACAAAACCGCAGGTCGCTGTACCTAGACGCTTGCTTGGGCACACGGAGATTCGCCATCAGACCACCTAGACGACTGTTTCGGAATCTATGGTTCCCATGGGAAAGGGGCTCGTGGAAGAGCCTTGGGGGTTCCTCGGCTTGCATGGGAATCCACCCGGCAAAACGGCCATCCTTGGGCGGGAAGCCGCCGGATGACCTGGACATGCACCTCCTAGGAGCCGGAGAGTGCTGGATTAGCGCATCAGAGAAAGTTGGATCGCGAGTGTTCGAACAGGAAGTTCGGCGAACGCTGGACTATGTTGCTCGCGGCATGATGGTTCGAATTGTCGGTGCGCCTGGAAGCGGCCGTACGAGCGTCGTGCAAAAGGCTATAGCCGATCTCGAGAAAACCGGGGCTACGGTTTACTCTATTTCGGCCCTTCGCTCACATCGCGAAATACCGTTTGGTGGAATATACGGTCTGGGACTTGATATTCGAATAGGTCAATTGGGCGTGTTGGGTGTGGTTGACACACTGGCAGGACGACTCGCCAGGCCGGGCGAGCGTGTGCTTGTAGTCGATGACCTGGAATTCGTCGACACCGAGACCTTGGCGGTCCTGGATGCCGTCCGGCGCAGGACGAAGCGACCCATTATCGTGACAATGACTGACTCTTCCCTTTACGCAAAGGGGCGCCCGGCCGTTCTCAGTCCTGGCCCTGAAGCCAGGGTCCACTTGAATCCGCTTCGCTATGAGCACGTGAGCGAGCTCATCACCGACGTTTTGGGGGCACCCGCGGACGCTGACACTACTGCCCGCATCCTCACGAAATCGGCGGGGAACCCCAGGCTCGTGGCCAGGATCGCGGAAACAGCCTCGCTCAGTAATCTGCTTGCCCTGAGCGATGGTCAATGGCACATGACAGGCGACACCCTGTGGAATGAGCACCTCCACGGCACCGTGGAGTCCCTCCTTGAAGGACTCGAGTCCGACGAGCTCACGGGCCTTCAGACCATGGCCATCGCAGGCACGGCGCCCATCGATGTGCTGCAACAAGTAGTCCCCGCTGACGTTTTGGACAGGCTCGAACAGCACGGTTTGATCTCGGTCATGGATGATCCCGACACCAACATCAGCGCTGCGATCACCCCACCGGTGCTAGCCGACTATTTCCGTGCTCAAAGAGTGCTGACGAGCCGACGGGTCCTGAAGAATCGAATCACCCGGACCTTGAGCGCCTTGCCACAGGAACCCCATGTGGACGTCACGCCAGCCGATTCCCTGATGAGGGTGCTGACCGCGTTGCGCCTTGAACGGAGTACAGACGACGCGGCCGCGGCACGCCATTTTCATGAGCAAGTCTCGGTTCTCGAACGCCACCGCTATGACTTGTGGGATGACGAAAAATCGGTATCGAACGCCGTGGCACTGCTAAGCGTGTACTGGGGTTCGCCGATTGACGCATCGAGAATTGAGCGTGTGCTTTCCCAGACTTTGAGCTCGGAAGGAGACACGTGCGACCTCCTCTTCTTGGCAGTTACCAAAGCGCTTTGGGCGATCCACTCAGGCAAGGGACTGGATAATGCGGCGCACACCCTCAGCAGCTTTCGGAAGGAACGCCCCGAATGGTCGGCCGAGGCGGAAGCCGTAGAAGTCTTCCTTGTGGCGTCATACGACCGAATGCCGCACAATCTCGACGACACCTTGGCACGTCTACACGATCGCCATCCCGGGAGCGGAGTCGTAGCCTGCGTCCGGGGGATGCTGGAACTCTACCGCCTCAACCCTTCCGCGGCGCTCAACGCCATCGACTCCTCAGGCGGATTCAGGGGCTTTCCACGCATCGAACCGTTCATCCGGGGACTGGCATTGTTCAGCTCCGGAAGGATCGAGGAGGCAATTGTCTTTGCACTCGACCAACGCGCAGAAGCTCGCCGCAACCTGGATCAATTCGGGATGGTGTCAAACACCTACGTCGCTGCCCAGGCACTTGTCTACAGCGGCCATTTCGACGAGGCCGAATACCTGATGGGCAGCGCCTTTGCCATGGGACGGCCGGGTTTCCTGGTGGATTCCCTCCACGACGCCATGTTGCGGCTCGCCGGACTGAGGGCAGCGACGTCGGCGATATTGCCCACCGCGACGCTTGCAACACAGGCGCGGCGCGAGGCTGAAGACATCGGCCCACTCCCGGGAACCGCAAAGGGAGTCTACGAACTCGTCGCCGGGCGCCCACTCATCCCCGCTGTGTTCGACAGGAAAGCCGCCCGCCTCATTCGGCGGCAGTTGGAACGCGGCTATGTTCTGGAAGCGACGTACTCCGCACTCTTCTTCACCTGCCTTCTCCCTGGTCGCAAGGTCCTCGAATTCCTCCGGCATACCTTGAAGGAACGTGCCTTCACCGCACACGATCAGCTTGTAGCAATTGCAGCTGCGGTGGTGGAGGAAGACCACCAATTGCTTGAGGTGCTTCTCAAGCATTACGAGCCAGACTCTGATCTTTACCAGGTACGGATGCTGCTCCGAGGTGCGTTCAAGCGGTATGCCTTTGTGGACGACACCGTGGGAGCCGCCGAGATGGACCGGGCGTACTCCATTTTCGCGACTCGATTCCCGTCGGTAGATGAGCCCATGGCATTCAATTCCGGAAGCTACTCGCCACTGACCGTCCGGGAAATTGAGATAGCAGCCCTGGCCGGTCATCGTTCCAACCCTGAGATCGCCGAGCATCTGGGAATCAGCATCAGGACTGTGGAAAACCACATTTCCAACGCGCTCCGAAAGACCGGAAGCCCGACCCGCGCTGCCCTCTTTGACCTTGTCCGGGATTCGTCTCCCTTCCGATAGAAGCGGCTTTCAGCTGGAGGGATCGCTCTCTGGGTCTGTGAGATTTTTTGTAAACACCTAGTAGGCCCGTTTCCACCACTCAAAATGGCTTTTCCACCACTCAGTGGGCTTCGGCCAACCATAGTCTCCTTTTGGTTGCACGGCGTATATGGGGGAAGCGCTTTAGTTCCTTTGCCGATGCACTGCCCTCGACCCAGCCGGCAACGCGTCGGCTTATCGTGAAAGGAACCATTTTGAAGACAAAACTTAGCTCGGGCCGCAAGCGCACTTTCCTGGCAGGAGGCGCACTCCTGGGAGTGACCGCGCTCCTGACCGCGGCTTCGTTCACCGACTTTGCCAACCTCAACCTCGGCAACGGCACGGATGACTCAGGATTCGGCGGCAACAACCGCTTCAACATCCAGGTTGTTGGCACCAACGCTAGTGGCGTCCCGGTGGCAGGAACGTGGCAGGAAGCAAACACGGCTGCTGGTGTGAACATCAAGATCCCCGGTGCGGACCTCATCACCCCGGGCGACACCGTCTCGGTGGACATCCCGTTCCGCAACGAGAGCCCTGAACTCAGCGCCAGCATCTCCTTCTCCCTGAAGGACCGGGCCGGCTACACGTCCAGCCCCGCCCTGGATGCCGCCCTTCGCTACACGGTCACCCTGGATGGTACCGCGCTTGTTACCAACGTTCCGAAGTCCTCGGTGGATGCCCTCAACCTGGGTACCTACGCCAAGGGCGCCAAGGGAGTCCTCGGCGTGAGCGTCACCCTTCCTGACCAGGGCAGCCCCGCGGCCAACAACGCGATGCAGGGCCTGATCTCATACGTTCAGGCACACTTCGACGCGACTTCCGTCAAGCCGTAGTCGATTTGAACCGCTGGTGGAGGTTCCCCATGAGCCTCCACCAGCACCCATCGCCTGCCTCAACAAGCCAAAAGCTGGATCCATGAAGGACAGAACAGTATGAGGACTCAACGCCGCGGTCGAATGCGGGTAGCGCTTGCAACCGGGACCTTGGTTGCTGCGGGCGCGCTCATCACGGCCGCCACATTTACGGACTACGCCGATGTCGACGTCAACATCGATGGCTCACGAAACACCTTCGACATCGTGGCCACGGGGAAAGCTGACAGCTCCTGGCTGCCTAGAGACTCCGATTGGGTTCAAGCGAATCCCAAGGCGTTTCGAGTTGCTTTGACTGGCGATGGCAGCGGTTACACCATGGCGCCCGGTAGCGCCCTTGACCTGCGCATCGCCGCGAAAAATAACAGCCCTCGTCTCGCTGGTCATCTGAGCCTCAAGATCCTGGATCCACAACCACGCGGTGATGCCAAGAATCCCGTGACCGGCACGTACCTTGAACTTTTTGACCAGCTTGTCTTCACTGTGGCAGACGGTGGCAAAGTCCTGCTCGATCGAGTCCCCGCAGATCGGCTAAGCAGCATCAGTTGGCCGGATCCCCTGCGCTCAGGAGAACACAAGCTGCTGGATGTTCGGATCGAGATGCCGTCTTCGGTGGACAACCGGTGGCAGCAGGCCTCAACCGACATCCAATTCAATTTCGAGGCGGTGAACCTGTGAGAACGAGTCCGTTCAAGGCAAGCGGGCGGAAGCGATTCGCGCTCGCTCTCGGCGCCTCCGCTTTGGTCCTCGGGGTCGGCGTGACGGCGGCCGCGTACACCGACTTTGCCGTCGTCAACCTTGGCACCGGCGCCGCCAATTCCGGTATCGGAAATCCGAACAAATTTGATATCGCGGTGAAAGACGCTGGCGGGATCCTTCGCGACGCCGACACAAAAGCAACGGCCGTGGTGCTTCCACTGTCCTCCGGGACCGAGTTCTCGGAGACCAAAGCAGTGCAGTTCGACATGACGGTCGCGAACCGGCAGCCCGGCATCATCGGAGATCTCTCTGTCTCCGTCTACGACCCGGACCCCCAGAACAGCGACCTCTTCGAAAGCCTCGTGTTCTCGGTCTACCTTGACGGTTCAGCGACACCGGCCATCAACAATGCGACGGCGGCCCAAGTGAACCAGGCCGGCCTGATCTTCAAGGACGTGGCCCCGGGCCAAGAACATCGCGTCAAGCTCTCGGTGGTTCTCGCCAAGAATAGCGGAGCGCAGGTAACCGGCAAGTCCACACAGCTTGGCGTACTCACTAATGGAGAAAGCAAATGATCGCCCTGCGTCGCGGCCGAACGTTGATCGCCCTGATGGGAGCCGGGCTGCTCCTCCTTTTGCAGTCCGTAGGAGCATCGGCAGTCACGTCGGACCTCATCAACGCCACTCCTACGTCCGTTGCGATAGACGCTCCAGCGCCAGGCGAGACCCAGACCTGGAAGATGTCAGTCAGCAACTCGGTTGATTCCGCGTTGCCCCTTGGCCTCGAGATTACGGGCGCATCAAACGTCCTGTTTTCCGGGGCGACACCCATGGAACTCAGCATAAAAGCGGCCGACGGCGTGACCGTCGTCGAGCGTGTTCCGGTAGGAAAGGTGCTTGGCCAGTCGCTGCAGCTGCCTGAACTTCAAGTCGGCAAGACCTATGACCTCGTCGGCTCAGTCACGCTCCCCAGGGAAGCAGGTAATTCTTATCAAGGCGCCAGCGGCAACCTCAAGTTCCGTTTCGTGACCAGCCTCGATAAGCCTGCCGTCACGCCCGTCTCGCCGATCTCCGGGCCAAACCTGGCCAATACCGGCATGAACAACCTGCTTCCCGTAGGAATTGCGGCCGTCGCGCTGCTTGTCCTTGGCCTAGGCTTCGTCCTCGTTCGTCGAAAGGACTCCTCACATGAGTAACCTTCCATTCCTTCGCCGCAGGGAGTACCTGGCCGCGACCGGGCTCCTTGGCCTCAGCGCACTTTTCGGATCGGCCGCAACCACGGTTCCCACCAGTGCAGCGTACAAAGACCGCACCCACGCCCGCTCGGACGCCATACCGGCCGTCGCAGCGCCGCCGTTCATGGTGGGCATAGCGAACGCCAGAATGGTCGACACCGGCCTGGGCCTTGGAAATGACGGAAACGTCTACGTTTGGGGACTCACGTACTACGAGATCAACGGAGACGTCCCCACGTCCGGGTGGCAGAAACCGCCACAGAAGGTTGCAGGCATTCCCGAGGGCATAGCGCGGCAGATGACCGGTCAGATCTACAACGCCAACGCGCTCGATAAAGACGGAACCGTATGGGGATGGGGATCATACAACTTCCGCGACGGCACGGACGCTGCCAAACCCAACGGCAATGCGAAGCAAGTCCGGATCAATAGCGCATGGAACGGCCCCGGCCCGATTCTGGACAAGATCATCAAGATCTCGTCGACTGAGTATGCCGGTGCCGGAATACGCAGCGATGGCACCATCTGGCACTGGGGATATCCAACCGGCTACGGCGGAAACGCCAGCGTGGGAGCAAGTCAGCTCGCGGGCCTTCCCGATCCCTCTGTTGCTGGCAACCGCCCGGTCTACCTTAAAGGCGCGTACACCAACTTCTTTGTGATCTTGGAGAACGGGGACGTGTATTACTGGGGCGGCATCGGCGGAAACAGCCTCCCGTCAGGACTCCAGAACACAGACGCCAACCCCCGCTTGCTTGCCCCGCTTTCCCCGTGGTTCCAGCGCAACGTCGCCCCCGGCGCGCCGTACGTCGTAGCCGTCGACGGCGGAATCGGCATGGGTGCGGCGCTTCTGTCCAACGGTCAGGTAGTCAGTTGGGGCTCGGACTCGACCCGAACCGGCAGGGGACCGACACTTACACCACGTACTCCCGGCGTCGTGCCCACGTTGTCCAACATCTCCTCCATGCAGTTCGGCTTTACGGGGGTTGCCATGATGAACAAGGCGGGAGAGCTTTGGGGCTACGGGGCCAGTGACGACTACGGCAAGTTCCCCCAGATGCCGACCCGGATCGACAGCAATGTGGTCCAGTACGGATCCGGTCAAGGCTTCTACCTCTGGCAGAAATCCGATGGGACGTTCTGGGGCCGTGGATACAACCCTCAAGGATCGATCGGACTGCCCATTGGACATTTTTCTACAAACCGGTTGGTCTCGTGGAATCTCGGAATCGTGGCGAAATGAGGAAGCTGACAATGAATCGAATCCTGCAGGGATGGACCATTCCGCGTGCCGGCCGCTTCAAGCTGGTGCTTGCGGCGGGCGTCCTCGCGGCAGCCACGGTCGCCGGGACCAGTGCCGCCGCAACAGATTTCGCCCGGCTGAATTTCGTTGGCGAGAGCCTGGTTGAATCCCCTCGGTTTGATATCGGAGTGGTGCGGGACAACGGCACCGTGGAGCAGGCAGACAAAGACGGTGGCTTCGATTGGGCAGTTTCCGGTGCAACGGACCTTGTGCCCGGCAAGTCAGTGGCAACTACCATTCCCGTGTTCAATAACACGTCGAACCTCAAGGCGGACACGAGCTTCCAGATCGCGCTCCGGAACGGAGACGGGAGGGTTTCTGCCGGGGTACCCAATATCCTGCCGTTCCTTAGGTTTAGCGCGACGGATGAGGCCAACAAAGTCATCTTCACCGACGTCACATGGGATCAGGCTAAGGGAGCCCTAGGAGTTCTCGAGCCGCGATGGGGTGCTGTCCTTAAGCAGGGAGATCAATTCAGTCCGGCTGCCGATGGTTCCCTGAAGAAGTTGAATCTCACCATCAAGTATGTGGACGGCCCCGGAGTCGAGAACTACAACGGCGGTCAGACAGCAATTGCTGTTCGATTCGACGCTGTTTCTGCTGCGCCGTGACTCTCCCAGACGGTGTTTGGGAAGCCGAAGAAGTGACCGTGGACGAGGCGGCCCAAGCGAAAACCCGGATGCACCCCGCGATGCGGATCTATGGGGCGTTCCGCTCCACCGTGCTGACCCTGGGGGCCATTCTCGGGGTCGCGTCCATCCTCACGTTCGGAGTCTCACTCCTTTTTGGTGTCCGACCTCTGGTAGTCGTCTCCGGCTCCATGGAACCAACTATTCCCGTCGGATCGGTGGTTTTCTCAGCCCAAACAGCCGCAGGGGAAATCCAGGAGGGCACCGTCGTCACGGTGGACCGACCGCGGAACCTTGGACTGGTCACACACCGCCTGGTTAAGTCAGTTGAGACCGCACCGGGCACTTACGAATACACCCTCAAGGGAGACGCCAACTCCAAAGAGGATCCGGAGCCCTACAAGGTCAAGACTGCGGGCAAGTACGTGTGGCACGTCGTTGCTCTTGGATACCTAGCCGAGTTCCTTCAATCCAGGAACGGAACTGTTATAGCCATCGGGGCCGGCCTGGCCCTCATTGCGCTGTTCATCCTGGACCCTGCCCGATTGACGAATAGACCGGCTGGGCGTCGACGGGCGACTGCTATGACAGACGAGGGCGAGGACCAGATATCGGACGAGACCAGAAGCTAATCCCACATGGCGGGTTCGGGGGTGAAATCGGTGCGGGAGAACGTTAGGAGAGTCATGGAACGCATCCGCAACTGGATTGCCCAACGTGCTGGCTCGTCCGCCAATGGGAAGCGGAGCAAATCACATGGAGTCGGCGAGCCGTCGATCGCGTTGATCCACTTCGCCGACCGCTTTACAGCCGCAGTTGGGGAAACCATCTCCTACACAGCATGGATCCTCAATGACTCGCGGGAGTACCTGACAGGGGTTTCCCTCATCCGGCGTTCGTTCACCAACGCGAACTTGGAGAATCTCGCTTACGACAACGCGCCGGAAGGTCCCGGGACGATCGCAGATTCCCTAGCGCCGGGTGAAAGCACGGAGCTTCATTTGAGCTACGTTGTCCGGGAAGAGGACGTCGTGCACGGTGGGGAGATCGTCAGTGCCATGCAAGTGAAGGCCAGCTCCGCGTCGGGCAGCGTTTGGGACGAATGCGATGCGATAGTCCATCTGAGTCCAGGGCACGTTGGTGGGATGTATAGCCTGGGAACGTCGCGGCTTGACGCCTCCTGACGCTCCCCGGCTGGGCCTTTCGGCTAGACCACGAATGTGAGCCATTTCGAGCGCCTCGCGTCGAAGATCTCGCCATTGTGCACACGCCATCCATCGGCAACCCGCTTCACGGTGAACCGCAATTTCGATTTGGGCCGGGTTGCCTGCACGTACCGGAATGTCACTTCGCCGGACAGTGCCTTTTCCAATTTGATGACATCACGGTCAGCATCGTACGTGGGCGGATACCCTATCCCGTTGGAATCCATTCGTCGACGGTCGCACCTACCGGGAACCAAGTGCTTCTCGAAGATTCTCGCGAGCTCGCCTCTCGCATCATCCACTTCCTTCATCGCGACCTTCCGCTTCTCTAGCAAGGGCGCGATCACCGAATAGTTCCTTGTCCCCAAGCGTGCATGGCATCGACGAATTCGACAAACGCCTTCACCGCTGGGCCATTTGACTCACTGCGAACATCTATGGACATCAATTTCCGAATACCTTTCCGCGTTTCCGGTCGAAACTAAGAATTACGGTAGGCGTGGCGGCCGGTTCTAGGTGTTCATATTCATTCGATTGAGTGGCAAAGATCAGCGGATTAGGTGTTGAGAGCCTTCTCTGGCCCCCAACACCTAATCTGCCAGGTTTGCACCGCTCATTTTCAGTGAGATCAACACTCAGTGGACTTTCCGGGCCATAGCCTTTTGAGGGAGGGGCTACCCCTCACGATGGCGTGCCACTGTCAGCCCCAGCAGCTGCAGGCACGGACCTCTGTCGTCTGAGACCCGACAGAGTCGACGGCCGGCCGCGCTGAGCGTGGCCGGCCGCCCATTGATTCGGTGATGTTGAATCTCGCGCGTTGAACCTCATGCCTGGTTCATTCCGTGTTCGCTGCAATCAGGATCCGTGGGCTTTGGATAGAGGGGGTGATAGCGCCATTCGGGGCAGGAGCATCCGGGGTACCGATTCGTCCGGCGGTGCCAATGACTCTCGGCGCCCAACGCCACGGCATCGTGCCGTCTTCCGGGTTCGTCCGTAAGCATGAGTCCTCCTATCTGCAACTCCTTCCTTTCTGCAACCACTGCATTGAGCAGGACGCGGGAACGAGTAGAAGCACCGTAAGGTCTGCAATCACCCGATAGGTGGTGGACTACCTCGCATTGAGTGGTCTTGATCCATGAATTGGGTGTGCGGATGGAAACTACTCAGCCACTTTTCTCGGCTACGCTTCCTCGGGAAGCTTCCGGCGGATCGAGTCCATGAACGCCACAATGGTGAGGACCGCCAGGCCGGGCGCGCAGACGGAGGCTATTACCGACGTCGGTCGCTGGAATGGGACGCCGATCTCCGGGCCAAGTGCCGCTGCGTGAGACAATTCAGCGACAGCGAATATCGCGGCCTTCGGGAAGCAGCGGACCCGCAGAAGAAGCCCGTGGAGATGAGCTGTCATGAGGCGGCGACTGATTGTGTCGGGCAAGCGCGGAAGAGGAGGTTCCGGACTGTTGTGATCAAGGCGCTGGTGATTCCGGCCCCGAACACAGCGCCGAGGACAACAAGTGCCCAGCCTCCGACGTCGATGGCTCTCCTGATCTGGGATGCCGCTGCTTCAGGGATACCGGCCGATCCCACCATCGATGAAACGGCCAGGCTTGCGCCGAAGATTCCAACCGAAGCCACCGCAGCCGCAGTCCCGGCGTGAAGCCCAGCTGCTCGCGTCGTTGCTGATTCCACTCCAACCCCTTCTCTCGAGACGATCGGCCAACGCAGACCTGGCCTTGAAGAACGGCGACTCTGTCTTAAGAAGAGCCATCCACCGTTCAGATTGTCTCGATGAAATAGGGCGTCTAGGTGTTGATCAGGGCAAAACCAGTGTGCCTGAGCGGTCTTTTAGGGGTGAAATTGCTGGATCTAGGTGGACGTGGGGGCCGGTCTAGGTGTGCGGCGGAGAAGGTCACCGACGCGTTGACGTCGCCTTGGTAGGCGAGCCCACGATGAACGGCCTCGTGTTGACCGGTTCGGCGGGGAGGACAGGCGGCTTTGCGTCGGCAACGGTCTCCGCAGGCTGAGCGGAGGAGCCGGTTCCGAGCCCGCGAACAGTCCAGCCTTGCGCTTTCCATACCCCAGCGTCCAAGACGTTCCGCGCGTCCAGCACCATCCGGCGTCGTACGAGCGAACCGACAGCGGCGGGTGAGAGAGTGCGGTACTCATCCCATTCGGTCAGCAGCAGCACCAACTCAGCGTCTTCCAGCGCGCGGGTCGTGGACGCTTCGAAGCGGAGCTGCGGGTAGCGCATCCATGCGTTGTTGATGGCCTTGGGGTCGGTCACGGTCACATGGGCACCGGCCGCTGCGAGCTGGAGTGCGACGTCGAGGGCGGGGGAGTCACGGATGTCGTCGGTGTCCGGTTTGAAGGCCGCGCCCAGCACCGTGACGGTGCGGCCGGACAGGAAGCCCTTGCACATTTCACGGGCGACGTCCACGGCGCGGGCGCGCTGGCCCAGATTGATGGAATCGACCACCCCCATCCACTCATCAAGGGAAGGCACGGACAGCGCTTGTGCCTGTGCCCGGAACGAGCGAATGTCCTTCGGCAAGCAGCCGCCGCCGAAACCCAGGCCAGCGTGGAGATACCGGTTGCCGATGCGCGGATCCAGGCCCATTGCCTCGCTGAGTTCAGTGACATCGGCACCCGAGGCGTCGCAGAGTTCAGCCATGGCGTTGATGAAGCTCAGCTTCGTGGCGAGATAGGCATTGGAAGCGGACTTGATGAGCTCGGCCGTCGCAAAGTTGCAGACCAGCCGCGGGATACCGGCGGAAACCAGCGGTTCGTACACGGCGTCGAGCACGGCTGTTACCGGGGCACCGGCGCCAGAATCCTTGCCGCCCGGCACGCCGTACACCAAGCGATCGGGTACCAACGAATCCTTCACAGCCGTCCCCTGGCGAAGGAACTCGGGGTTCCAGCCGAGCAGGATGTCCGGCCTGCGGGCAAGGATGCCGCGGAGCATGTCCACCGTTCCCACAGGGACGGTGGATTTGCCCACGACGGCGGCGCCCCTCGCCAGATGGGGGAGGAGGCTCTTCGTCGCTGCGATCACGTAGGAGAGGTCCGCCATGTCCGACGTCTTCGACTGCGGGGTGCCCACGCAGAGGAAGTGCGTCTGGGCGTCGGCGGCATCAGCAAAATCAGTGGAAAACGTGAGCCGTTTGGTGGCGAAGCCATCCCGCAGAAGTTCATCGAGGCCGGGTTCGTGGAAAGGCGCGAAACCCTTGTTCAGGTGGGCAACCTTCTGGGCGTCGACGTCGATGCCCACCACGGTGTGGCCCATCGACGCGAGCGTCGCGGCATGTACTGCGCCAAGGTAGCCGCAGCCGACAACGGAGATTTTCATGCTGAGAGTCCTTTACTGGAAGTCACGGAAACGATGGCGGGCTCGGCCGCCTGAAGCTCAGCCGCCTGAAGCTCGGCCGGATGGACATGCGCAACGGCCGGCTCAACCAGAACATCACCGGCGATCACGGCCTCGTAGTGCTGTACGAGTTGGGCACTCAACACCGGCCACGTCCGTCCTTGGACCGATGCGAATGCTGCCTTTCCGAACGCGCGGCGCTTGGCGTCGTCGCCCACCAGATCCTGCACGTAGCCGCGCAACTGGGCAAGGTCACCCGGCTCGTAGAGCCAACCGGTACGCGAGTTTTCCACGAGGTCGAGGGGACCGCCCCGGCCGGTGGCCACAACGGGAACACCCGATGCCATGGCCTCCTGGATGGTCTGGCAGAACGTTTCGAACTCGCCAGGATGGACGAAGAGATCAAAGCCCGCAACAACCTGGGCCAGTTCGTCGCCGCCCAGGAACCCCGTGAAGACTGCGTTTGGCAGCGCTGCTTCGAGGGCCGCGCGTTGCGGACCGTCGCCCACGACGACCACCTTGGCTCCCGGCAGGTCGGCCAGCACGGCAAGATCTTCCACCTGCTTTTCCACCGCGAGCCGGCCAACATAGCCGATGATGCGCTCGCCGTCGGGCGCCACGGAGGCTCGCCACGCCGTCGAGCGCTTGGCGGGGGAGAACCGCGCGGTATCCACACCGCGCCGCCACATGCCCACCCTCAAGATCCCGCGGCCGCGCAACTGGTTGAGCGCGAACGTGGACGGGACCAATGTGCGGTCTGCAAGGAGATGGATGTTGTCCACCCGGTTCCATGCCCAGTTTTCCAGGATGGGCACGCCATACCGCGCGGCGTAGCTGGGGACCTCGGTTTGGTAGATGGCCACCGTGGGGATGCCGAGCTGGTGCGCGGCCTGCACAGCCCGCCAACCGAGGACGAAAGGGGATGCGAGGTGGACGACGTCCGGTGCGTAGTCGGCAAGGATTCTCTTGACCCGGCTCACACCGCCCAACGCCACCCGCACATTTGTGTATCCGGCCAGCGGCACGGAGGGGAGACGGTGGACAAATGCGCCGTTCACGACGTCCGAGACAGCAGTGTCCGACGTCGACGGCGCAATCACCATCACTTCGTCGCCGCGCTCTTGCAGATGCTCCAGCACCCGCAGGATGGAGTGGGTGACCCCGTTCATGAGCGGCAGGAATGATTCGGCAACGATAGCGATCCTCACCCCTCCACGGTGTGCTCGGCGGTTGGCGAAGCGGGGGAATGGGCGTGACGCTGGGGGGAAGGTTTGGTTAACAAATTGATGTTGCTTTCCCGAGTGGAGGGCCTTGAGCGACGGAAAATGCGCCAATCTAAGTAATTACGGAGCTGAAAGACGGGTAGGACTTACTCTTATCCGCCGCTACGGGCCCGAATTACGGTGAGGCCATAGTGAACTTCGTGGCCATGACTGGGGCTTGTCCTGTTATCACCCCGCCGCCCGCATGTCCGGCCAGGCCGCTGCCTAGAATCGAGCCAGACCTTATGAAACTCTTCAACCGTAATGACCAGCACCGGACGTTTAGAGGGACGATCCGGGGCAAATGGTTTACCTGGTTCTCCACCGTTGTGGTGGTACTTGCATGCGCCGGCTTTACCGCCGGCGTCACCGCCCCTGCAGCCCTGGCTGCCAATCCCACCGTCGTAACCCTGACTTTCGATGATGCAAATGCAGATCAACTCACCGCCGCGCAGACCCTGCAGAGCTTGGGCCTGGTGGGTACCTTCTTCACTCCTTCCGGATTCGTTAACAACCCGGGGTACATGACCGTGGCGGACATGCAGGGTCTGGTGGCGAACGGCAATGAGATTGCCGGCCACACCGTGACCCACCCGGATCTGACCACCGTGACGTCGGATGAGGCCGCTCGGCAGATCTGCAATGACAGAGTCAACCTCAGCAATTGGGGCTTCACAGTCACCGACTTCGCCTATCCCTTTGCCGCTGAGAACGCTTCTCTTGAGACCATAGTGAAGAACTGCGGCTTCAATAGTGCTCGCAACCTTGGGGACATCAAGACGCGGTTCAGCTGCAACGGCTGTGCCCTCGCGGAGACCATTCCGCCCGCGAACCCGTATAACACGGCTGCCCCGGACGAGGTGGACAAAACCTGGACGCTTGCCGACCTGCAGAAATCTGTCACGCAGGCCGAACCCGCAGGCGGATGGGTGCAATTGACCTTCCACCACATTTCAGCCACCAGCACTGACGCGCTGAACATCACGCCGACTCTGTTCAACCAGTTCGCCACGTGGCTCAAGGCCCGCCCTGCAACCACGAGCGTCAAGACGGTGGCCCAAGTGATCGGCGGCACCGTCAAACCGCTGGTTTCAGGGCCGCCGGCCCCGCCGCAGGGCACCGGAAACCTGGTCAAGAACCCGAGTCTCGAAACTTTGGTGAACGGCGCGCCGCAATGTTGGGCAGCCGGAGGCTACGGCACGAACACGCCTACCTTCTCCACAGTTAGGCCCGGGCACACGGGGAACGTCGCCGAACGGTTGGTCGTCAGCGGATATGTGGACGGTGACGCGAAACTGTTGCCGACCCTGGACCTGGGTGGTTGTTCTCCAACGGCCACTGCGGGACACACCTATTCGCTGGGTGCCTGGTACAAGTCCACCACCAATACCCAGTTCGAGCTGTATTACCGCACTGGACTCGGTTCATGGACGTATTGGACTTCCAGCCCGTGGTTCGCGGCCGCTACAACCTATCAGAAGGCCACCTGGACCACTCCGGCCCTTCCGGCCGGCGCCAGCGGCATCAGCTTCGGGTTGAACCTGTTCAGCAACGGCACGCTGACCACGGACGACTACGAGATGTTCGACGTCGGCAACCCTCCACCGCCTCCGCCACCACCGCCAGCTGGGTCCAACCTCGTGCAAAACCCCAGCCTTGAAACGGCAGGAGCGGGCGCCTTCCCGCAGTGCTGGCAGGCAGGTGGATTCGGTACCAACACGGCCGTGTTCAGCACCGTAGCTACTGCCCACACCGGCACCAAAGCGGAGAAGCTCACCATCACGGGCTACTCCAGTGGTGACGCGAAACTGCTTCCGACCCTGGACACCAGTACTTGCCCACCTGCGGCCGTAGCGGGACATACCTACTCGCTTCGGGCGTGGTACACGTCAACCGCAGTCACGCAGTTCGCGCTGTACTACCGCGACGCCTCCGGCAACTGGGTGTACTGGACCTCCGGACCGTGGCTGCCAGCCACGAGCACCTACACGCAGGCCAGCCTCACGACGCCGGCACTCCCCGCGGGGGCCACTGCCATCAGTTTCGGGCTGAGCCTGTTCAACAACGGAACCCTCATCACGGACGACTACGCGATGTATGACAGCGTGGGAGCCCCGCCACTGGGGTGAGCAACTGAACATCTGAAACGAACGCTGAGGGCGGCTATCTATTTAGCCGCCCTCAGTACGTCTGGCAGCTCGTCAACGAATACTGTCCCGGGTGGTTCGTAGTAGATGACAAGCACTTCATCACCAACGTTGAAAACACTGGTCTTGTCGAAGGGATACGCATGGAAGGCGCTCGTGCCGCCGTGGAACGGCAGCATGACTTCCCCCACGGTGCCTGGCCCGATTCGCCCCGTAACCCGCCCAATCTTGCCGGTCAGGCTCCGATCAACCTCTTTGTGCATCGGTTTCGCTACGCATCAGGGGCTTTGGTGGGCGCCCGCTTGGGAGGTACCTGCCCGTTCTTGAGGGCAGCTGTGATCGATGGCAGGAAGTTGCCCACCTGGGACAGGATTCCTCCCACCATGCTGTTGAGCCCTTCGCCGCCATTAAGGACCGTCAGTTGCCCCACATGGGCAAATGGTTCAGCCGCGGCCGCGACGATCGCGGGCATGTTCTCTGCAAGCTGCTGGGAGATAACGGCCTCTTGGTTGGTTCCGAGTGCTTCAGCGCGCGCCTTGATGCCGTCGGCTTCCGCCAAGGACTTGGCCTTGATGGCGGAGGCTGCGGCATCACCGCGGGCTTTGGTGGCTGCCGCCTCGGCCTCGCCGGTGATCTTGGTTGCTCCCGCAATCGCGGCCGCAGCGGTGGCGTTGGCTTGCGCTTCGACTTCCACCTTGCGGGCGTTCGCCTGGGCTTCGAGTTCTGTACGCCGGGCGCGCGCCTCGGACGCGCTGATGTCGGCAGCCTTTTGGGCTTCTGCCTCGGTGCGCTGGGCGTAGGCCTTGGCGTCTGCGGGCTTGCGGATGGACGTCTGGAGCTTCTGCTCCTCGCGGTCCGCCTCCAGCTTTGCCACCTCGGTTTCCTGGACCACCACTTGCTGGCGTGCCGTGGCGTCGGCCAACGGACCTGCCTGGGCGGCGTTGGCCCTGGCGGTCTCGGCATTGGCTTGGGCCGCTGATTGCTTGATCGCCGAAAGGCTCTGGGCGTCCGCGATCTGGGCAGCTGCCTCGGCTTCCTTCTCGGCTGCCTCGCGGTTCCTGGTGGCTTCGGCGATGCGGGCCTCCATTTTGACCTGCGCAATGTGCGGTTTCGCCAGGTTTTGGATGTAGCCCGTGGGGTCCTGGAGGTCCTTTATTTGGAGGGAATCAACCACCAGGCCGAGCTTTTCCATTTCTATGCCGCTCGCGCTGCGGACAAGCGAAGCGAGTTTGTCGCGCTCGCGGATGATCTCTTCCATGGTCATGCTGCCAATGATCGAGCGTAAGTGCCCTTCAAAAACGTTGTAGACCTGGCTTTCCATTTTGGGCTGCTGGCCGAGAAACCTCCTCGCGGCGTTCGCAATGAAAGGCGCAGCGTCACCGATCTTGTAAATAACCACGCCCTCCACAATCACCTGGATACCTTGCGAGGTCACACAGTTGACCTGAAGCTCCGTTTCATTCAGTGTCAGGGACAAAGTCCTCACGGTTTGGAGCCCTGGAACCACCAAGGCACCCTTACCGGTGACGATTTTGAAATCCATTCCGTCCCTGGTGTCCACACTTCCCCGGGTCAGGCCGGAAATGATGAGTGCCTCGTTTGGTTCAGCCACCTTCCACATCATTTTGATGAGAAGCCTGATGACGGCGACGGCGACAACTATCCCCAATACGGTGACAAGAATGGGGAGATAAGCAACGAGGTCGAACATGACTGTCCTTTCAACGGCAAGCACCCAAGCGGCTCGTGTAGTCAGTCTGCTTCGGTCTGCTCCAGGAGTCCAGCAATTTGTTTACTTACAATTGACACAACGGATGCTCCTAAGCGTGCGTTCCCGCTAGCGACTCAATCCTCTCCGCAGCTTCCGCTGGGACTGCCGGGACGCCGTCGGCCGCTTGTCCGTAAAGCCAGTCGTTGTACTGGAAGTCGCCGTCCTTGCGGCTCTTGAACAGCAGGTTACGTAAGACGCGCGCGACGCCGGACACGTGCCAGGACTCGCCCCAGACACGGGCCGTGCGCTGGACACGGGCCGTGCGGGCAGCCCGGGCTAAGTTGAAGTCGCTGATGGCGCGGTCCCAGGCAGCGGTGTCCACGCCGTCGTCGGTGAACACTGAACCGACGGTGGAGTCCTGAAGCACAGCTGCGTCTTCAAGCGCTTGGCAGGCTCCCTGGGCCAAGTACTGGAGCATGGGGTGGGCGGCGTCGCCCATCAAAACCAGACGACCGTCGATCCAGTTCTCGATGGGATCGCGATCGTACATGGGCCAGCGGATACCGGTTGCAAGGTTCTGCAGCGCTGCCTGCACTGCCGGAATGCAGTCCTTGTAAGCGGCCGCGAGTTCGTCCACGCCACCGTATTGCTCTTCCCCGCGCTCGAACGACGGCGACTTGAAAACGGCCACCGTGTTGAGCAGTTCGCCCTTGCGGAGCGGGTACTGCACCAGGTGGCAGTCCGGGCCAAGGTAGACGATGACGTCTTCGAGATCGGCCGCCGGGGTGTCCGCCGTGATAGGAACGGTTCCGCGATAGGCGACGTACGACGACGACACTGGGCCGTCCTGCACGACGCTGGCACGGAGCGTGGACTTGAGGCCGTCGGCGCCGATCACGACGTCGGCCTCGTAGACGTCGCCGTTCGCGGTGTGTGCTACGCCGCGCGCGTTGACGGTCCTCACGTCCTCCACGACGACGTCGTTCACCAAGCGGACGCCGGCGTCCTGGCAGGCCTCCAACAGGATCTGGTGCAGGTCACTGCGGTGGATCACGACGTACGGCGCACCGTACCGTTCTTCGAATTCGGCCCCGAGGGTCTGGCGCGTGAGCTCCTCACCGGTCAGGGCGTCGCGGAACACCAAGTGCTTCGGCCGGACTCCGATTTCCAACGCCTTCTCCAAGAGGCCCCAACGCTTCAGGACACGGGACGCGTTGGGGGCCATCTGCAGGCCCGCCCCGACCTCGCCGAATTCGGGGGCCCGTTCGACCAGGGTCACCTCGGCGCCGTTGGCACGGAGGGCCAGAGCACCGGCCAGGCCGGCCATTCCTCCGCCGACGACGAGTACTTCAGTGGACGGATTGCGGTCAGACATTGCTAGCTCCTACAGACATGGTGTTTTTGGAATCGATGTTGGCGGTCTTGATTTTGGTGCCGATGGCGGCGAGCAGGATGGCCGCGACGGCGGCGGCCCCGGCAAATGCCAGGAAGTTCGAGTTGACGCCCAGCCCGGCCGCCAGCAGCAGCCCGCCTACCTGGGGTGCGGCCACCGCGCCAATGCGGCCGACGCCGAGAGCCCAGCCGAGTGCGGTGCCCCTGAGGTGTGCGGGGTAGTGGCTGGCCACTGCCGCGATGATGAGGCATTGCGTTCCGTGCGTGCCTACCCCGGCCAACACCAGCATGAGGTAAACGAGCACCACTGGCGGGCCCATAACCAGCACGGCAAGCGCGACGGCGGCGACGGCGGCTGCCGCTATCGCCGTCGGGACCGGACCGAAACGGGTACCCGCCCAAGCGGTGGCTACCGAACCGACGACGGCGCCAAGGTTGAGTGCCAGGGCGAACGTCAGTGCCGATCCGAGGTTGTAACCGGCCAATTGCATCAAGTTCGGCAGCCAGGTGCCCAGGCCGTACCAGGCAAAGAGGGTGACGAGGGTGGAGATCGCGAACAGGAGGCTCATCCCGAGGTGCGGTGCACGAAGCAGTGACCTGAAACCCACGGTTTGTTTCGCCTCCTTTGCGGGCGGCTGCATCTCACGCAGCGTCTCCGGGAGGAAGCGCATGGCCAGCGGAACCACCACGAGCAGGGCCACAGCGGCGACAAGGAACATGACTGGCCAGCCGAAAGCTGGAATCAGGGGGATGCCCGCCAACGCGGCAATCGAGCCGCCGATCGGCACTCCGGACATCATCAGCGTGGCAATCGTGGACCGCCATTTGGCCGGGACCAGTTCCGCGACCAAGGCATTTGCCGAGGGAACAAGTCCGCCTAGGCCGATGCCGGCCAGCAAGCGCAAACCGCCGAAGACGAACGCGTTTGGGGCGAAGGCGCACAGGATGGTGAAGAGCGAAAACAGTGCGGCACAGGCGATGATGGTCCGGCGGCGGCCCCAGCTGTCCGAGATCCTGCCGGCGAAGATGGCTCCGATCATCATGCCGAGGAACGCCATCGAACCGACCGTGCCGGCCGTGGCTTTGGTGAGCCCCCAGCCTGTGTCGGTAATGAGGGACGATTGCACGGTGCCGTAGACGATGAGGTCATAGCCGTCGAAAACCACCAGCAACCAGCAGACGAGTACCGCAGCTGCGGAACGCCTGGAGAACCGGCTGGTGGCTTCGGGAAAGTGGTGCCGTTGGGTCCGCTCCGGCGCTGCAGCGGAAGGTATGTGATTCATCCCACCACTGTGTGGCCGCGGCTTGCCAGGGCCAATAGAATTCTGTGGTGCAGAATCTTCCAGCCCGCAAGAAACCGGCCTACTCCATCGAGGCCGTGGACAACGCCCTGCAACTCCTCCAGCTCTTGCGCGACGGCGGTAGTCTTCGGCTCAAGGATGCCGCCGAGGAGTTGGGTGTTGCTCCCTCCACCGCCCATCGGCTGCTGGCCATGCTGGTGTACCGAGGGTTCGCCGTCCAGGACGAGACCCGCCGGTACGTTCCCGGACCGGCCATGGGGGTTGGTCCGGCCGGCCTCAGTTGGACCCGCTTGCTGCGCACCGTGGCTCAGCCGCACATGGAACTCCTGAGCGGCCGGATCAACGAAACTGTCAATCTCATGGTTCGCGTGGGGACAAAGGTGAGGTTCCTTGCCACGGTGGAGGGGACCAACGCCCTGCGGGTAGGAGACAGGCAGGGAACCGTACTGCCCGCGAACAAGGCCTCCGGCGGCAAGGCGCTGCTGGCCGAACTGGAGCCCGCCATGATTGAGCAGTTGTTCCGCAGCCACAATGCGGAGATCGGCGGGGACAATATTCCCGACGCCGAATATCCGGCTTTCCTCCGCGAGCTCGAGACGATCCGGAGCAACGGATTCGCCGCGAATTTCGAGGGCACCGAGGAAGGGATCAGCGCCTTGGGGGTGGCCCTCCACAACAAGCACGGCGTTGCGGTGGGTGCCCTGAGCGTCGCGACTCCGGTGGCAAGGTTTCGAAGGCTCTTCGACGGCGGACTAGTGGGCATCTTGCGGGAAACCCAACGCCAATTGGAGATAGATATTGCGGCCAATCCGGCGGAGCCCGAGCTGTAACCCACCCAACTGACTCGCAGTTGATGTCGTTTTGAGGGCCCATAACGACACCTACTGCTAGTCAGTTGGGCCAGCGTATTCTGTCTAGCAGAATATGCTGGAGATCACTTGGGGGCTTCCCTAGGGTCTGGAGTACGCCAAAACTGTCCTGTACCCCCGAGGAGGCCCCTGTGTCCATCAGCGCCGATAGCACAACACATGAATCAGTTGCCACCGATCATTCCGCTGGCACTGCGCACGCGGCTCCGGAACCGACGCCCGAGGAATCGGCCCAGCTGGAGCAGCTGTACCGCGACTTCGACGCCGGGAACTTGATTCCGCTCTGGACGGAGATCGCGGACCTGATGCCGATGGTTCCGTCCCCGAAGGCCGTGCCGCACGTGTGGCGCTGGAACGATCTGTACCCGTTGGCTGCGCGTGCCGGGGACCTGGTGCCCGTGGGCCGCGGCGGGGAACGCCGGGCCATCGCCCTGGCCAACCCCGGCCTGGCTGGCACCCCGTATGCGACCCCGACGCTGTGGGCCGCGATCCAGTATCTGGGCGCGCATGAAACGGCCCCGGAGCACCGCCACTCGCAGAACGCCTTCCGTTTCGTCGTCGAGGGCGAAGGCGTCTGGACCGTCGTGAACGGGGATCCGGTGGCGATGCGCCGCGGTGATTTCCTGTTGACTCCAGGCTGGAACTTCCACGGCCACCACAACGACACCGATCAGCCGATGGCGTGGATCGACGGCCTAGACATCCCGTTCGTGCACTACGCCGACGCCGGGTTCTTCGAATTCGGCACGGAGCGGGTCACGGACGAGGCCACCCCGGACATCTCCCGCTCCGAGCGGCTCTGGGCCCACCCGGGCCTCCGGCCGCTTTCCGGGCTGGACGACACCACCAACTCGCCCATCGCGGCCTACCGTTGGGAACACACCGACGCAGCCCTCCGCGAACAGTTGCTCCTCGAAGACGAGGGCCACCCCGCCACCGTGTCTCAGGGCCACGCCGCCATCCGGTATTCGAACCCGACCACCGGCGGGGACGTGATGCCCACCATCCGCGCCGAATTCCACCGCCTCCGCGCCGGCGCCTCCACCGAGCCGCTGCGTGAAGTCGGTTCGAGCGTCTGGCAGGTCTTCGAAGGACGCGGCACCGTGGTGTTGAACGGGGAAACGAAGTTCCTGGAGAAGGGCGACTTGTTCGTGGTCCCCTCCTGGGCTTTGTGGTCGCTGCAGGCGGAGGCTGACTCTCAAACGGAGTTTGACCTGTTCCGCTTCAGCGACGCCCCCATTTTCGAACGACTGAACTTCAACCGCACGTACATCGAAGGACGCACCAAATGAGACTCCTCACCCTCCGCACTTCCGCCGGAACGACGACGGCTGTCCGCCAGGACGGGAACACCCTGACCGAGATCGACGGCTTCTCCGATGTCGGGGCCCTCCTGCAGGACCCCGATTGGGTGAACATCGCGGAGGCGGCCAACGGCGCAACCCACGCGTACGACGGCGCGGACCTCGCCGCCGTCGTGCCCTCACCGGGGAAGATCATCTGCGTCGGGCACAACTACCGCAACCACATCAAGGAAATGGGCCGGGAAATCCCCGAGTACCCCACCCTGTTCGCGAAGTACCAGGAATCGCTGATTGGTCCCAACGACGACCTCGCGTTGCCGCAGGAATCGGACACGGTGGACTGGGAGGCCGAGCTCGCCGTCGTGATCGGCAAGAAGGGCCGGCGCATCAGCGAAGCCGACGCGGCCGACCACATCGCCGGGTACGCCGTGCTGAACGACATCAGCATGCGCGACTACCAGTTCCGCACCGTCCAGTGGCTGCAAGGCAAGACCTGGGAGAAGTCGACGCCGTTCGGGCCGGCCCTGGTCACCAAGGACGAATTCACCGCAGGCCCGCTCATGACTTCCGCGGTGGACGGCGAGATCCAGCAGCAGACCCCCACCGGGGACCTCGTGTTCACCCCGGAATTCCTGGTCTCCTACATCTCCACGATCATCACGCTGAACCCGGGCGACGTCATCGCGACCGGCACGCCCGGCGGCGTGGGCCACGCCCAGAACCCCAAGCGGTACCTGCAGGAAGGCCAGCTCCTGGTCACCACCATCGAAGGCCTGGGCCAGCTGAACAACCGCGTGGTCAAGGAAGCCTGATGGCCGCCCGCCGCGACCTCACCACAGACCCGGGCCTGCAGCAACAGCTCCTGCAGGCCCGGCGCGGGACCGCGTTCTTCGCCCGCAAGCTCAACGAACTCAGCGATGCAGAGCTCGACGGCGGTTCGCTGCTGCCRAGCTGGACTCGCCGCCACGTTGTAGCACACATCGGCTACAACGCCCGTGCGATCGCCCGTTTGGTCGAGTGGGCCGCGACCGGGGTGGAGACGCCCATGTATGCCTCCGTCGCGGTGCGGGATGGGGAGATTTCCTTCGGCGCCACCCTTTCTCCCATCGCGCTGCGGAACCTCTTCGACCACTCCGCCGTGCACCTCAGCGTGGAATGGCGCGACCTGCCCGACGACGCCTGGGAGCACACCGTCCGGACCATACAGGGCAGGGACGTCCGGGCATCGGAAACGGTTTGGATGCGTTCGCGCGAGGTCTGGGTTCACGCCGTCGACCTGGACAACGGGGCGGCCTTCGCCGATATCCCGGCGCCCGTTCTGGAACGGCTGCTGCGCGACATCACGTCCGCTTGGTCCACACGCGGCACCGATGCCGGGTTGCTGGTCAGAGTCGCCGGCACCGGCCTGGTCTTCGGGGACCCGGACGCCGCCGTCGTGATCACCGGGCCGCTACCCGGCGTCGTCCAATGGGCCACCGGGCGCGGGACTGGCGGCGTGGTGAGGGCTGGCGCTGGACCGGTGCCGCCGGCACCCAAGTGGATCTGACGGCGTCGGGCACAAAGAAGGTTGGCACAGCTCCTGGCATCTTCACCGGAAGAACTGCACCAACCGCTTGTATGACTATTCAGATTTAGCTATAGATCCTACCCATTGGCGGCTCCTGTAATCCCGGGCTAACTCAATCCGGGCTTTGAATAGGGCTATTTTGCGTCGTCGGCCAGATGCCGTGAAAACATCCAGCCCGCGGCAGCCATCAGAATGCCCAGAACCATGAACGTCCAGTTGTCGAGAGTGTTCAGCGACAGGAAGTTGGCCGCCGAATCAACCCCGACACTCAACCCGTACACGCTGAACACGATGTACAAGGCCCCGAAGCTCATCAGGATATTACGTGCGCTATGGCCGCCCGTGCGGGACATTGCCCAGCTGGTTCCACCGATGGCGAGCTGCACAATGTTGAGCAGCAGGGACACTTGGAACACACCCAGGAGCATTGCGTGCGAATTTGGCCCGAAGAACTGCAATTCCCCGTACCGCATGGTGATGCCCGGAATGAATCCGAGAAGGCCCACCAGCGCCATCAGAATACCTACACCCATGCCGATGTTCTGGATGTCCGTCCGTCCAAAGTGAACACCATGTGCATGTGGGGTTGCGGTAGTCATTTATGCCCTCCATCCACCTATTGCGAACACTCCAATTTTACGTCTGCATTATCCAAAAAGCGCTTGGACCGGCCGGCCCCGCCGCCCGACGCTCGCTCACCTTTGGGGCGCTTTTCCCCGATGCTCGCTCACTCGTATGGGCTTTTCGGGCGACCCTCCTGCACTTGTACGACGGCGGCGGGGACTGTCTGAATAACGGTGTGTGAGGTCCGGCCTGATCCGAAAGGAGACGGCCGTGTCAGAGTCCACGACCGCAATGACAGGGGTGATGATCGATCCTGTGACGGGAGAGATCATCGATCAGAAGGAGCTTGCGGAGCGGTTGCTCGCTC
>NZ_JBFTQF010000014.1:0-101396 GCF_056398865.1 Arthrobacter sp. 01T419 | reverse complement strand
GCAACCGCTCCGCAAGCTCCTTCTGATCGATGATCTCTCCCGTCACAGGATCGATCATCACCCCTGTCATTGCGGTCGTGGACTCTGACACGGCCGTCTCCTTTCGGATCAGGCCGGACCTCACACACCGTTATTCAGACAGTCCCCCCACCGGAAACCCAACAAAGGTGAGCGAGGGTCGAGACGGGTTAGTTCTGGTTCAGCTCGGCGGAAATCGCGAGGGCGGCTTCGCGGAGGAGCGGCACGGCACGGTCGGCAAAGTGCTGGTCCACGCGGGACACCGGGCCGGAAACGGAAATAGCCGTGGGCGTCGGGGCGTTCGGGACGGCCATCGCGAAGCAACGGACGCCGATCTCCTGCTCTTCCTCATCGATCGAGTAGCCACGTTCGCGAATCCGGTTCAAATCGGCGAGGAGTGAATCGATGTCCCCGATGCTCTTGGCCGTGGGCGTGGGCATGCCCGTGCGGGCCACGATGCCGCGGACCACCTCATCATCCAGCTGGGCCAGGATTGCCTTGCCCACGCCGGTGTCGTGCGTGTGGGCGCGTCGGCCGACCTCGGTGAACATGCGCATGGAGTGCAGGGACGGAACCTGTGCAACGTAGATGACCATGTCGGAATCCAGCACCGCCATGTTGGAGGTTTCGCCGAGCCGGTCAACGAGGGATTTCAGCTGGGGACGGGCCAGGGCGCCGAGCTGCTTGTTGGCGCCTTCGCCAAGCCGGATGAGCCGGGGGCCCAGTGCGTAGCGACGATTGGGCAGTTGCCGGATGTAGCCGAGGGACACCAAGGTGCGCAGCAAGCGGTGGATGGTGGGGAGCGGCAAGTCTGTCGACGATGACAGTTCGCTCAACGTGACGTCTCCGCCGGCGTCGGTGATGAGTTCCAGCAGTTCGAAGACGCGCTCGACGGACTGCACGCCTCCCGAGGGCTTTTCAGCCATTCCGTTGTCTCCTATGGCTCGGAATCCGACAACTCTTATCCGCATCGTGAAAAGAATTGCTTAGAACACTCAAGATACAGCACGCGACGCCGGAATGCTTGCCCATCAATCAGGGCTTGTGTTTCCACTTTGTAGATAATAATATCCATAATACGAAAACATTCGGTTTGAGCGGAGGCCCACTAAGGGCCTGTACGAGGAGGAAATTCAATGGCGAACCCGAGCCCCGGAAATTCGATCACCCTGCGCGTCGCCGCGCCGTCGAGCTTCACTGCCACGAGCGAGCTGGCCGCGGCCGTCGCCGCCGCCGGTGCAGCCGTCACCGCACTGGATGTGACCGAGTCCCACCACGACACCCTGGTTGTGGACGTCACCTGCAACACCACGGACGAAGACCACGCCAACCGCGTCAAGGACGCCCTCAACGCGCTCGACGGCGTCACGGTCCAGCATGTCTCGGACCGCACCTTCCTCATGCACCTGGGCGGCAAGCTCGAGGTGGTCCCCAAGGTGGCCCTGCGCAACCGCGACGACCTTTCTCGTGCCTACACCCCCGGCGTCGCACGCGTCTGTCTCGCCATCGCGGAGGACCCGGCTGCCGCCCGCAACCTGACGGTCAAGCGCAACACCATCGCCGTCCTCACCGACGGTTCGGCGGTCCTGGGCCTGGGCAACATCGGCCCGGCCGCAGCCCTGCCTGTCATGGAAGGCAAGGCCGCGCTGTTCAAGCAGTTCGCCAACGTCGACGCCTGGCCGGTCTGCCTGGACACCCAGGACACCGAGGAAATCATCATGATCGCCAAAGCCATGGCCCCGGTCTACGGCGGCATCAACCTCGAAGACATCGCCGCCCCGCGCTGCTTCGAAATCGAGAAGCGGCTCCGCGACGAACTGGACATCCCGGTCTTCCACGACGATCAGCACGGCACGGCAATCGTCACCCTGGCGGCCCTCGTCAACGCATTGCGCGTAGTGGACAAGAAGCTCTCCGAGGTCAAGATCGTGGTCTCCGGCGTCGGCGCTGCGGGATCTGCCATTATCCAGCTCCTCAAGGCCCAGGGCGCGCAGCACATCGTCGCGGCCGGCCGTTCCGGTGCCATCCACTCGGGCGAAAAGTACGACGACGAGCACCGTTCCTGGATTGCCGCGAACACCAACGAGGCAGGCTTCTCCGGCACGCTGCACGAAGCCCTCAAGGGTGCCGACGTGTTCATCGGCGTCAGCGCTCCACACGTGATCGGCGAAGAGCAGGTGGCATCGATGGCCGACAACGCGATCGTCTTCGCCATGGCCAACCCGACCCCGGAAATCGACCCCGTTGTTGCATCCAGGCACGCCGCAGTGGTAGCCACTGGTCGGAGCGACTTCCCCAACCAGATCAACAATGTGCTGGCTTTCCCGGGCTTCTTCCGCGGACTGCTCGACGCCGGAGCATCGGACATCATCCCGGAGATGCTGGTGGCCGCCGCCGAGGCTATCGCCAACAGGGTCGCGGATGATGAACTGAATGCGAGTTACATTATCCCCAGCGTCTTCGATCCTCACGTTGCCGCCGACGTCGCCGCAGCCGTGGCAAACGCCGCACATTCCGCGGCAGCTGCCAAGGCCGCTAGCGCTCTCTAGGAAAGGACCACCCCATGGCTCTCACTGTCACAGACCCCCGGCCGATCGAACGTGCCGAGGAGATCCTGACTCCCAAGGCGTTGGCCTTCGTGGAGGAATTGCACCGCCGCTTCGCGGGCACCCGCACCGAACTCTTGGCGGCCCGCGTCGCCAAGCGTGAAGAAGTGGCCCGCACCGGCCGGCTCGATTTCCTCCCGGAAACGCAAGACATCCGCGACGGCGACTGGAAGGTTGCCGAAGCACCCGCAGCGTTGCAGGACCGCCGGGTCGAGATGACCGGCCCTGCCTCTCCCGCCAAGATGGCCATCAATGCGCTGAACTCCGGAGCCAAGGTGTGGCTCGCCGACCTCGAGGACGCCAGCACCCCCACGTGGGCGAACGTCATCGACGCGATCCTCAACCTTCGCGACGCCGCCCAGGGCACCCTGAGCTACACCTCGCCGGAGGGCAAGGAGTACCGGCTCCGCACGGACGCGCCGCTCGCCGTCGTCGTCGCACGCCCCCGCGGCTGGCACATGGACGAACGGCACTTGCTGCTCGACGGCGAACCCACCGTGGGCGCGCTGGTGGACTTCGGCCTGCACTTCTTCCACGTCGCAAAGCAGCTCCTGCTCAACGGTCAGGGCCCGTACTACTACCTGCCCAAGATGGAAAGCCACCTCGAGGCCCGCCTGTGGAACGACGTCTTCGTTTTCGCCCAGGACTTCCTCGGCATCCCACAGGGCAGCATCCGCGCCACCATGCTGATCGAGACCATCCCGGCCGCGTTCGAAATGGACGAGTTCCTCTACGAACTGCGCGACCACGCTTCCGGCCTGAACGCCGGCCGTTGGGACTACCTCTTCAGCATCGTGAAGTACTTCCGCGACGCCGGCGAGTCCTTCATCCTGCCGGACCGCGCGTCCGTGGTCATGACGGCCCCCTTCATGCGCGCCTACACGGAACTGCTGGTCAAGACCTGCCACAAGCGCGGCGCCTTCGCCATGGGCGGCATGGCAGCCGTCATCCCGAACCGCCGCGAGCCCGAAGTCACGGCCCAGGCCTTCGAGAAGGTCCGTGCTGACAAGACCCGCGAGGCCAACGACGGTTTCGACGGTTCCTGGGTGGCCCATCCGGACCTCGTTTCCACCTGCCGCGAAGTCTTCGACTCCGTACTGGGCGATCCGGCAAACGGCGGCAAGCCCAACCAGTTGGACAAGCAGCGCCCGGAGGTCTCCGTGACTGCCGAGCAGCTGCTGGATATTTCCTCCGCCGGTGGCCAGGTGACCGAAGCCGGGCTTCGCCTGAACCTCTACGTCGCCGTCGCGTACACCGCCGTATGGCTCTCCGGCAGCGGCGCCGTCGCGATCCACAACCTCATGGAAGACGCCGCCACCGCGGAAATCTCCCGTTCCCAGGTGTGGCAGCAGATCCGCAACAAGTCCGTCCTGGCCGACACCGGCAACACGGTTACCCGCGAACTGGTGACCAAGATCCTGGGCGAAGAGACCGATCGACTGCGCGGCGAAGTTGACGCCGAGTCCTTCGAGAAGTTTTACGAGCCGGCGAGCCGCCTGATCGCGGACATCTGTCTGTCCGAGGACTACACGGACTTCCTCACCACTCCCGCCTACGAGCTGGTGTAGGAATGACAGCTTCCTCATTCTCTGCGGCGGATCTCGCCGCGATCGATTCCCAGCTCGCCGCTACCGACCAGTTGCTTGAGCGCAACTACCCCGGCGACGACGGCACCCGCCAGCCCGTGCACACGGTGTACGTCCCTGCGGACCGTTTCACGCCGTCGCTCTCCGCTGAATGGGGCGCCCAGGCGATCACGACGGCGGAGGCCCACGGCGGTCTCGAAAGGCTCGGTACGCTGCTGGGGCAGGAGTCCGATCTGGCTGCCGCCGTCGCCACCCGCGTGGCCGACAAGCTGCGCGGCGAGCCGATCGAGGATTTGCGCCTCGACTTCGAGGACGGCTACGGCGACCGCGGTGACGAAGCAGAAGATGTCGCAGCGGTGGCTGCGGCCCAGGCTGTCAGCGAAGCGGTTGCCGCGGGTTCGGCTCCGCCGTTCATCGGCATCAGGTTCAAATGCTTCGAGGCCCCTACACGGGCACGGGGCCTGAAGACCCTGGACCTGTTCGTCTCCACTTTGGCCTCCGCCGGAGAACTGCCCGACGGCCTCATCCTGACCGTGCCGAAGGTCACCACGGTGGCCCAAGTAAAGGCAATGGACTTCGCGGTCTCCCGACTGGAAGAGATCCACTCCCTTCCGGCAGGCCGCCTCCGTTTTGAAGTGCAAGTGGAAACACCCCAGCTGATTCTCGGCCCGGAGGGAACTTCCCCCGTGGCCCAGCTTCCACACGCAGTTCCGGGCCGCATCAGCGCACTGCACTACGGCACCTACGACTACTCCGCTTCGCTGCAGATCTCCGCGGAGTACCAGTCCATGGAGCACCCGGTGGCGGATTTCGCCAAGGAAGTCATGCAGTTGGCCGTTGCGGGCACGGGGATCCGGCTCTCCGATGGCTCCACCAACATCATCCCGGTGGGCGACAACGTGGAAAATGCGTGGAAGCTGCACGGCCGGCTGGTCCGCCGCTCGCTCGAACGCGGCTACTACCAGGGGTGGGACCTGCACGCCGCCCAACTGCCCAGCCGTTTCGCGGCAACGTATGCCTTCTACCGCGAAGGCCTGCCCGCCGCCGCGGCCCGCCTCCGCAACTACGTGGAACGTACCGAAGGCGGCGTCATGGACGAACCCGCCACCGCCCGGGCCCTCGCCGCTTTCGTCCTCCGGGGCGTCCAATGCGGAGCGGTAGGTTCCGAAGAAGTGCTGGCGCTTGCCGGCGTCGAACTCCCCCGGCTGACTGCACTGGCGCATCCCCGGCTGGCACAATCCACCTCCAAGTAAGGATCCAATGATGGGAAAGTACTACTACCCCCAGGGCGGGCTGCCGCCCCAGACCCACCTCACCACGGAACGGGCCATCGTCACCGAGGCCTACACCGTGATCCCCAAGGGTGTCATGACCGACATCGTGACCAGCACCCTGCCGGGTTTCTCCAACACCCGTTCCTGGATCCTGGCCCGCCCGATCTCCGGGTTTGCCACCACGTTCTCCCAGCTCATCGTGGAGATCGGCCCGGGAGGCGGCGCTCCCAAGGCCGAGTTCGAGGAAGGCGTTGAAGGCGTTGTCTTCGTGACCAAGGGCAAGGTCAACCTGACCCTCGACGGCGAACTTCACCAGCTTGAGGAAGGCGGTTATGCCTACCTGGCCGCCGGCGCCTCCTGGGGCCTGGAAAACGTCTCTGATGACATCGTTTCCTTCCAATGGATCCGCAAGGCCTACGAACGGCTTGAGGGTTACGAGGCGAAGTCCTTCGTCACGAGTGATGCCGAGGTGGAACCCACTGCGATGCCGGACACCGACGGCGCCTGGAAAACCACCCGCTTCACGGATTCCAACGACCTGGCCCACGACATGCAGGTGAACATTGTCACGTTCCAGCCGGGCGGGGTCATCCCGTTCCCGGAGACCCACGTCATGGAGCACGGCCTCTACGTGCTTGAGGGCAAAGCCATGTACCTGCTCAACAACGACTGGGTGGAGGTTGAAGCCGGCGACTTCATGTGGCTCCGCGCCTTCTGCCCGCAGGCCTGCTATGCCGGCGGCCCGGGCCAGTTCCGTTACTTGCTTTACAAGGACATGAACCGGCAGATCAAGCTGACCTAGGGGTTCGCCTTCCGGCTACCCCAACTGACTCGCAGTTAACGTCGTCATGAGCGCTCATAACGACAACTACTGCGAGTCAGTTGGGTTTGGGCCGCACCCGCGTTTTCAGCGTTGACCCCCTCACCTCCGAAGAGGACGATCGAAACTACGGGGGCAAAGGCGCCCGGCCGTTGCCCTGCAGCGTAGCTTCAGGAGGCAGCCATGAAGGCTGCGCGGGCGTCCCGGACGTCCAGAACATCCCGCGTTTCCAGGGTTCCCCGGACACGGGCCACCTCCCCGATCGCAAGATTCCTAGTGGCCTCAGTCCTGGCATTGACCCTGGCCACAGGGGCCTGCACGTACCCTCCCACGTCCGAATCCGAAACCGTCGCAGCGCCCACAGGAACGGCGGCGATAGATGTGCCCGGGTTGGAGTTCTTCGCACAAGCCATGATCGGCCAAGGCGCCACGGCTGTAGTCGTCGAGGTCAAAATCCGGGGCGACAGGTGGGCCAAGAGCTACGGAGTACGGACCCTGGACGCGCACCATCCCGCCGAAGTCACGGATCGGATACCGGCCGGAGGAATCACCAAGTCCATGGTCTCGGTTTCCCTCCTCAAACTGGTGGAAGAAGGAACAATCGGCCTCGATGACCCCGTTTCGAAGCACCTCCCGGAATTCAACAGCTTTGTGCACACAAGCGACGCCGTCACGGTGCGGTCCCTGTTGAACCACACCTCGGGTTTGGCCGACCCGACGGGGCCCATGCTGGAGTCACAGCCGTTGAAGCAGGCCATTAACACCCGCTTCAGCCCGGAGGACATCCTGCGGCTGGCAGGCACGGTGCCGTGGGTGGGACGGCTCGCCCCGCAGTTCACCTATTCGGACGCAAACTACGCCGCACTTGCCTTGATCATCCAGAGGTACCGCAACCACTCGATCGGCGACGTCCTTGCCGCGGACATCTTCGACCCCTTGGGGCTGAGCCGCACAAGCCTGGCCGCCCCGGACCGTTCGGAGCCTGCCCTGATCCACAGCTATTCCACAGTGGACGGCGAGCGCTTGGACGTGACGGAACCGGAGCTACAGCTTGGCTCGGCCGGCGCCGGAGTCATCTCAAGCGTTGGGGACGTGAACTCGTTCTACGCAGCACTCATGCGGGGGCGCTTAATAGGGCCGTCCGCCTTGAAGGAGATGGAGACCATCAACGGGGCGAACTACGGCCTTGGCCTGCAGCGTTGGAATGACGAGTGCACCAACGGCTTCTACTACGGCCACGGCGGATCCACGCTGGGCTTCGGCGGCATCAGCGTCAGCAGCGCGGACGGCTCCCGCCAGTTGAGCGTGGGGGTCGCCCACCCACCTGACGCAGGGGCAGGGGACGACGCTGTGGTCGCCGGCCTCACCCAGCCGGTATCCGTGAAGCTCCGGAATCTTGCCATCACTACGCTGGACGGATTCTGCTGAACAGGGTCGCTCAACCCGGCCCAACCCAAACCCAGCCCAACCAAGCCCTTCCAACCTGGCCGGCCGCTCCGCCGGGCGCTCAGCCGGGCGCTCAGCCGGCCGCTCAGCCGGGCGCTCTGCCGGCCGCTCAGCCGGCCGCTCAGCCGGGCGTTCCGCCGCCGGCAATCCGGTACGACTCCTGCAGCAGCTCGTTCAGTTCCTCGACGTCGATCCTCTCCAGGCGGACCAGCACGAGATTCGGGGACCGTTCGTGGTGGGGCGTCCAGAAGTAGGTGCCGGGGTCAGTTCCTGCGAGCGCTTCGCGCTCCCCGGTTTTCACGGTGAGGACGCCGTCTTCCCATATCCGGGCCATGAGGGTTTTGCCGAACCACGCCGGTTGGCCCCAGCTGGGCCGCTCGCTAACCCCCGGGAGTCCGCGGCAGATCTGGCGGACATCTTCCTCTGTAGCCATGGCCTACTGTGGCACCTGCCCCCTGACCAGGCAATGCCCCTCCTGCTAGGGTCTGACCATGGATGAAAAATTGGGGAAATTCATCGAAGATTTCGGAACCCTGACGCGCTTGGCCCAGTCTGGTTTGGACCACGTCGACGGCGGCGAGCAGCTTCTGCAGGCGTTGACCGGGCACCTTGGCGTACCGGCCCATGAACTTTCGGTGGTAACGGAGGAGATTCCGCCGCATCGCTTGGTCGATGTGGACATCGTCATGGAGGGGTTGGCCAGCCGCGATCCGGACTATCGGTTGGTGGGCATCGGCGGCGGCGATCAGCGCCACCACATGTCCTTCAGCGACATGCTGCAGCAATCCCGTGGCTACCCGCGCTTTCCGCTCGCCCAACCGGACTATTCCAACTTGGCCACCGGCCCGGACCAACAGCGCCAGGCCGTGGCGCTTGGCCTCTGGCTCTTCAGCTATGCCGGTTCACCCGCGGCGGTACTCCAGCGCGGGGCCAAAATTGACCGCGGCCGGCAATTTGCCTCATTGGAAGTCCTGGCCACCCACCCCGCTGTCGCTTCCGGTCTTTTGGCCGAGGTACGGCGAGAAATGGAACACCAAAGCGTTTTCAAAGGCCAGATCATCGCCCTCGCCGTCAGCGACTATGGGCCCAGTATCAGTGGAGTGACCTTTGTCAGGCGTCCGGAACTCACCGGCAGCGATGTGGTCCTTCCTGACGGTCTCCTCGACAAGGTGGAGGGCCACACCCTTGGCATTGCCCGGCAAGCGGACATTCTTGTGGCCCACGGACAGCACCTCAAGCGCGGCCTCCTGCTCTACGGGCCCCCGGGTACTGGCAAAACACACACTGTCCGTTACCTGCTGAGTCAGAGCGAGGGTACGACGGCGGTGCTCCTGTCCGGCGGTTCACTCGCCAGGATTTCGGAGGCGGCCAAGATCGCCCGGGCGTTGGCGCCGTCCATCGTGGTGCTGGAGGACTGCGATCTGATCGCTGAGGACCGCAGCTTCGGACATGGGCCCAAACCACTGCTTTTCGAGGTGCTTGACGCCATGGATGGGCTGGACAACGACTCCGACGTCGCGTTCGTGCTGACCACCAATCGCGTGGATCTGTTGGAGCGTGCCCTCGCCCAACGGCCCGGACGGGTGGATCTGGCGGTGGAAATACCGCTTCCTTCCAAACATGAACGGATGGAACTGCTGCGGCTGTATTCGAACGGGCTCCCGTTCTCCCCCTCGTCGATCGAAACCGCAGCAGGCCGCACTGCCGGCACCACGGCGTCGTTCGCCAAGGAACTGATCCGACGCGCGGTGGTCGCGGCAGCGCTCGCGGACAAGACTCCCGGCGACGCGCACCTGGGCTTCGCAGTGGAACAGTTGATGGCCGATGGCGAAGCCCTGACGCGGAGCCTCCTCGGAAGCAACGGCGGCCACGGCGGCGACGGCCGAGGCCCCGGGCCGGGCAGCTTTCCCGGCCCACACGCCGGACCGTTCCCCGGTCCCGGAGCCTGAGGACGGCGCCGGGTTTCCACGGGAAAGCTCGCCACGGCAAAGGAACCTGCGCCGCTACCCAGCGGCCCAGGTTCACAGCGGCACAGGTTCACACCAACCGATTCCCCGAGCCGAACCGGCGACACGAACACTCAGGACGGGGGCTCCTCCCGCTGGGGCACCTCGTCCGTCGGTGTCCACGTGAGCTTGACCGTGGCTCCGTCGTTGTTCTCGTCGATCCTCATGCGCAGTTCCTCGCCATAGAGGAACTCATGTTCAAAATGCCGTCCATCAATGCGAGCCGCATCCAGGAGCTTTGTCATCGCCGTTGCCATCGCCCGGCCCCAGTCATGCGGATTCTTGCTGGACGCTTCTTCAAGGGCTGAATAGCTGACCATGAATCAATTGTTCTCCGGTGCAGCGAGTTCTGCCAGACCCCCGTCTGCTGCTTCGTGCCGTGGAGCCCGACGGCGGCGGCCGCCTGCCGCCGTCGTCGGGCCCTGCGACGGTCAGCCGCCTCGTGACGGTAGATTGCTCAAGTGGATTTGGACGAATTGAAAGCTGATTGCGGCAGCTGCTTCAGGCCGTGCTGCGTCGCCCTGCCGTTCCAGGCATCGACGGATTTTGCGAGCAGCAAGGACGGCGGAACACCGTGCAGCAATCTGCGGGACGACTTCCGCTGCGGCATCCACACGAATCTGCGCAACGACGGCTGGAAGGGATGCACGGTTTTCGAATGCTTCGGGGCCGGGCAGAAGGTCTCCCAGCACACGTTCGGAGGCCAGCTGGCGTGCGGAACCCGATACCGCTTCCAGCATGTTCAGTGCGTTCGCGGTCGTGCGGCCGTTGCAGGAACTGACGGGTGCGGATTTGATAGGCGCCAAGCTCAAGGGCGCCGACCTGCACGGGGCCAACCTGCGCGGCGCGTACCTGATCGCCGCGGATCTGCGGCAGGCGGATTTGCGTTTGGCGGACCTGATCGGAGCGGACTTGCGCGACGCCGATCTGCGCGGCGCGGATCTGTCAACGAGTCTCTTCCTCACCCAACCGCAAGTCAACGCAGCAAAGGGCGACGCCAGCACGCGTCTTCCGGGTTCCGTCAGCGTTCCGCGGCACTGGGCTTCGCCCGCAGCCTGAAACGGCTGGGCCTCCGGCCCGGCTCAGTCTTCCGTGGGCGTGGTCCGGTTCGAGTGGTAGTCCCGCCAACTATGCTCCGGGGTGAAACCCAGGAGGCGCCTGGCCTTGTCGATGGACAGCATGGTTTCGTGTTCTCCCAAGTCCTTGGCCACGTTGACCTGCGGGAAAACTTCGGCGGCCAGGCTGGCGCTTGAACGGCCCATGACCGTGTCCGACGCGGCAATGATGAACGCCTCGAAACCGGGCTTGCCGTTCTCCAAAGCGCGCGCCACTGCCTGTGCGCCGTCGCGCCCGTCGATGTATGCCCAGAGATTCCACTTTCGAAGCTTGGCGTCAGCGTCAAACGATGGGAAGGCTTCGTAGTCCTCGGGGTCCATCACGTTGGAGAACCTCAGGGCCACAATGCTCAGCTGGGGATCCCAGCGCGTGAGTTCGGTAGCCATTTGTTCTTCGAGGTGCTTCACCAGGGAATAGGTGCTTTCCGGCCGTGCCGGATATTTTTCATCTACGGGGATGTAGGGAGGATCGATGTCGAATGGCAGCCCCAGCACTGTCTCGCTGGACGCGTAAACGATCTTCTTGATCCCAGCCCTCCTCGCGGCCTGGAAGACGTTGTAGGTGGAGAGCATGTTGTTTTCGAAAGTTGCGGCGTCCGGAAGCAGTCCCGGTGCCGGGATTGCTCCGAGGTGGACGATCGCGTCGAATCCTTTGTGCCGGTCGTCCAGGCCAAGGATCACGTCCACAACCTGCCCGTAATTCCGGAGGTCCACTGTGACCGTGCCGCGGTCCCTCCCGCCGGCCCGGTCCAGGTTCATGACCTCGTGGCCGTCGGCCGTCAGCCTGCGGACCACGCTCTTGCCCAGTTTTCCGCTTCCTCCGGTTACCGCGATTCTCATGAAAGGACTCCTCTGGATGGATGAAACAGCCCTACAGCTTGCCTACGCCGGAGTCTATTGGATCGGGAAGGGAAAGGTCACGGCGAGGTGGGCTATCCTCGTTGGTCGGCCGGTGTGGAAGAATTTCATTTCGCCCCCCAATCCTTCTGGCGCGTTGAAAGGAACCCCGTGCACGAGCCGGGAACCCGGTCCCTCTCGGACGCCCAATTGCGGCGATCGTGGACTGGAAGACTGCGCTCCGCACAGCTCACCTTCGGTTTTGTCGTCGTTTTCTGGGGATTGGGCGCGCTGACGTCGAGCCTGGCCACGGGACCGAATGCGCAATTGCGGCTCCAGGTCGCGGCGACGCCGCACTCTTTTCCGGATCACTGGTGGGCCGTCTTGGCTTCGGCCTTCTGGGCCAGGGACCTGCCGGAATACGTGCTTGGAACGGTCCTGGTCCTGCTGCTCGGGGTGCCTTTGGAGCGGCGAATGGGATGGCGCGCGTACGCAATCGCTGCCGTCTCCAGCCAGATTCTGGGCGTTGGGGTTTCCCTCGGATTCCTGGCCATTGCACAGGGCTTGCTGGGAAGCTGGACGGAAGAGATGGGCAGCCACCTCTTCATGGGTCCTAGCGCTTTCATCATCGGCACGGCCATGGCAGGGACCGCATCCATGGCAACACTGTGGAGGCGCCGTATCCGGCTGGCCGCCTTCGCCCTGCTGCTCCTCCTGGCCCTGTACAGCGGAGGGTTCGCGGATCTCGTGAGGCTCGGCGCCGCAGGGGTAGGCACGGTTCTCGGCCCACTGTTGTTGGGACGTCGGCCGCGATTCGGGCGCCTGGTGAGTACCCGGCACGAGGGCCGGGTACTTCTTTCGCTGCTCATTGCCGCCTCGGCGATCGGACCGGTGGTCGCTGGCCTCATCCCGCATGCCGTGGGGCCGCTGTCCATCCTGCGCTTTCTGTTCACCAACATCCAGCCGGTAGACCCCCAAGCGCTCCAGGCCCTCTGCGCGGCTCCCGCGCAGGTGAAGGACTGCGCGGTCGCCCAGCTGCAGTTGCGCGCCGGCGCCGGCGGGATCTTCATGGCCATCCTCCCGTCCTTCCTCCTCCTGTTGCTCGCGGATGGACTTCGTCGCGGGCGGCGATTCGCATGGGTGGGGACCCTGCTGATCCAGGTAGGCCTGTCCGTCCTGGCCGGAATTGCCATCGCCGGAGTCCTGCAGCAAACTGCCTCTGACACCGGGGCAAGCGAGGGGATCGCCGCGATCGAAGGTTCAGGCTCCTCGCAGCCGCTCACATTGGCCCTGCCGCTCCTTCTGCCTCTTGCACTGACCATTGTCCTGCTCGCGACCCGGCGGCTGTTCCAGGTCACGGCGCCGGCTGGAACCTACAAGCGCCTTGCCGTCCAAGTCCTTGTCATGGCAGCTGTGCTCAGTGTGGTCTACGTCGGTGCAGGGCTCCTCCTCGCTCAGGAGTTCTCCCCTGTTCCAAGCTTGCCGGATCTACTGGCGGATGTCCCCGACCGCTTCCTTCCGCTGGGCTTCGTCCTGGACGTGCCTCCGGCCTTCTTCCCCGAGGGAACAGCCGCCGTCCTCGTCTACGAAGGCGTCGGAGTCCTCTTTTGGGCGGTTGCGGGTGTCCTGATATTCAAGACGTTCCTCCACCAGGCCCATACCCGGCACGACGCCAGCACCGAGCGTGCGCGGAAGATCATCAAGACGTCGGAAGGCAGCTCGCTGGCCTGGATGACCACCTGGCCGGGAAACATGTATTGGTTCTCCGCTTCAGGGGATTCCTTTGTCGCATACCGGGTCAGCGCGGGAGTTGCGCTCACGCTTGGTGGCCCGGTGGGACCTGCATCCGAGATGGGCGCCGCCTTCGCTGAATTCGCCCGCCACTGCAGGGGCAATGGGTGGACGCCGTGTTTCTACTCGGTGCCGCAGGAACTACGCGACCACGCGGATTCTTCCGGTTGGAGCTCTGCCCAGGTAGCCCAGGAAACAGTCCTGCCGTTGCATTCGATTTCCTTCAAGGGAAAGAAGTTCCAGGACATCCGCACAGCCCTGAACAGTGCCGCGAAGGAAGGCATCCGCTATGAGTGGACGAGCTTTGCCTCTGCTCCTTTCTCCGTCCAGTTCCAGATCGAGGAAATCTCCGAAGAATGGGTAGCGGACAGGAACATGCCCGAGATGGGGTTTACCCTGGGCAGCCTGGACGAGCTCGATGACCCGGACGTACGCTGCTTGCTCGCAATCGACCAGCGCCACACCGTTCACGCGGTCACGTCTTGGTTACCTGTGTACCGCAACGGACACATCGTGGGCTGGACCCTCGATTTCATGCGGCGCCGCAGCGACGGTTTCCGTGCCAGCGTCGAATTCCTCATCGCCTCTGCGGCACTCAGCCTCAAGGATGAAGGATGCGAATTCCTCAGTCTCTCTGGAGCACCCCTCGCGCGGATCGCCGAGGATCCTTCCGAAGTACCACGGCCAAAGCCACCATCCCGGCCTCCGGGTAGCCTTGACCGCTTGCTCGATTGGTTGGGAGCGACCTTGGAACCGGTGTACGGGTTCAGGTCCCTCTTGGCCTTCAAGGCAAAGTTTCAGCCCAGGTACGAACCCCTCTACATGCTCTACCCGGACGCCGCTTCCTTGCCTGCCGTTGGAACCGCCGTCGCACGGGCCTACCTGCCAACGATCAACCTCGGAGCTGGGCTGGCCCTGGCAGGCCGGATCTTTCGCTGGCCCCAACGCCCCCGAACGTCAGGTCGACGCCGCCCCTGAGGCCGCCGTCGACGTCTGTGGGGACGACGCTTCCGCGGACCCTGCCGAGGATCCCGACGGCGGTGCGCCCCCGATCGGGGCATTGCTGCGGTGCGCTTTGCCGTGGTGCAGTTGCAAGGCGCTGAGCACCAAGCCGAAATGGCTGAAGGCCTGGGGCATATTACCAAGTTGGCGGCCCGCATGTGCGTCCCATTCTTCGCTCAGCAGGCCCACATCATTGCGCAGGCCCAGGAGCCTCTCGAAGAGGGCAGTCGCCTCCGAGCGGCGTCCCGCCCCCAAGAGCGCGTCCACCATCCAGAAGGAACACGCAAGGAAGACGCCCTCCCCACCCGGCAGTCCGTCGTCGCTCTCTTGCGGACGGTAGCGCAGCACAAAACCGTCTTCCGTCAGCTCACGCTGGATGGCGTCAATAGTGCCGATCACGCGCGGATCGTCATGCGGCAAGAAGCCCACTTTGGGGATGAGGAGAAGGCTCGCGTCCAACTCCTTGCTCCCGTAGGACTGGACGAAGGTATTGCGATCCGTGTCGAATCCGTGGGTCATGACTTCGTCATGGATGGTGTCCCGCAAAGCCTCCCAGCGATCTAGCGGACCGGGCATCCCGGATTCACGGATTCCCCGGACCATCCGGTCAGCCGCAACCCAGGCCATCACTTTCGAGTGCACGAAGTGGCGCCGTGGGCCGCGTACTTCCCAAAGTCCGTTGTCGGGCTTGTCCCAGGTGCTCTCAAGGTGGCGCATCAAGGCGGTCTGGATAGCCCAGGACTCATCCCCGATGGTCATCAACGATGCCCGGGTCAAGGACAGGCAGTCCAGGACCTCTCCCCAGACGTCCAACTGGAGCTGCTCGGCTGCCGCATTCCCGATTCGCACCGGCCTCGAACCCTGGTATCCCGCAAGCCACGTCAGTTCGGTCTCGGGCAATCGCCGGCGCCCGTGCAAGCTGTACATGATCTGGAGATCGGCCGGGTCGCCGGCCACTGCGCGCAAGAGCCAGTCCCGCCACGCGCTGGCCTCCTCGGTATAGCCTGCGGCCAGGAAAGCTTGAAGGGTCAACGTGGCATCACGCAGCCAGCAATATCGGTAGTCCCAGTTCCGCGGTCCGCCGATCTGTTCGGGCAGCGAGGTGGTGGCAGCGGCAACAATGCCCCCGGTAGGCGCATAGGTGAGGGCCTTCAGCGTGATCAAGGAACGCTGAACGGCCTTCCGGTAAGGCCCCCGGACGGTGCAACGCTTGGACCAATCGGTCCAGAATGCTGCGGTGTCCTCAAGCGCGATGTCTGCCTCGACCGTGCGTGGCCGCCGTTCGTGACTGGGCGCCCAAGTCAGGACGAAGGGGATGTGGTCGCCGGCGTTCACCGTGAACTCGCTGACCGTGGTGAAGTCCTTGCCTATCAACGGCGCCGGGGTCTTGAGGTAGACGGAGTCCGGACCGGCGACCGCGCGGAGGCCGTGCCTGTCACGGCGCACCCAGGGCACTACGTGTCCATAGTCGAACCTCAGGATCAGCTCCCCGCGCATCTTGACCGTCCCGCGGATCCCTTCAACCACCCGCACGATGTCCGCGACGGCGTCGCGCGGCGGCATGAAGTCGACGACCCGCACGTGCCCTTCCTCGGTTTCCCACTCCGTTTCCAGGATCAGAGTCCCGTCCCGGTACTGGCGGCGCGTGCAGATGCCCTCGGATTCAGGCGCCAGAAGCCAGCGCCCTGCCCTGGGGGAATCCAAGAGGGCGGCGAAGCACGCGGGCGAATCGAAACGTGGAAGGCACAGCCAGTCGATCGAGCCTGCTGTGCTGACCAGGGCTGCCGTATGCAGGTCCCCGATCATCGCATAGTCTTCGATCCTTTGGCCGGTATTCGGTTGACCGTTCACAATCCCTTCCCTAGCACTGATTCAATGGCGGCAATGGCCTTGGCCGTGATCTCTTCCCGTTGGCCGGAACCATCCACGGCGAGCACAATGCCGCGCTCGGAGTACCGCGCAACCACGGCCTGCGTCTCATCCCGGTAGAGCTCCAGCCGACGGCGGATCACCGGCGCCGTGTCATCGCTGCGGCCCTGCTCTTGCGCCCTGCGAAGCATTCGCTCCACCAGTTCGTCGTCGTCGACTGTCAGCTCGACCACCGCGTCAAGCCGCTGCTGGTTGCCGGCCAGGATGCCATCGAGTGCCTCTATTTGCGCCGTGGTGCGAGGGTAACCGTCCAGGAGGAACCCTGACCGGACGTCGGTCCTGTCAAGCCGCTGCTGGACCATGGCATTGGTGACGTGATCCGGAACGAATTCGCCGCTGTCCATGTACTTGCGGGCTTCTGCGCCGAGCTCGGTCTGGCCTCCCACGTGGGCACGGAAAATATCTCCGGTGGAAATCGCAGGAATACCGAAATGCCTGGCGATGTATTCAGCCTGGGTACCCTTGCCCGAGCCAGGAGGGCCCATGATGATCAATCGCGTCATGTCACTGTCCGTTCGTGAAGCGGTTTTGCGTGCCCTGGCATTTGGCCTAGAGCTTAGCAACTCCGGAACGCTCGCGGCAGGGCCGCGGCAGGCTTCTTCAGACTGTGGAGGGGTCGGTGTTGGCACCGCAAAGGATCACAGCCACGCGTTCCCCTTCCGCAGGGACGTAAGCTCCCGAGTTCAGTGCCGCGAAAGCGGCGGCTGCCCCGTGTTCCACGACGATCCTGTACTGCTCCCAAAGCAACGAGCGCGCCGCGGCGATGTCGTCGTCGGACACCAGGACCGTACGGACGCCCGTCCGGACGGCCACCTCGAAACCGATCCGGCCGATCTGCCGGGCGCCCAGTGAATCCGCGGCGATCCCGGAGACTGCAACGTCAACGGGTGCTCCCACAGCCAGGGCCGAATAGAGGGTAGGAGCATTGTCCGGCTCGACGCCGACAACCCGGGCGTGTCCTTCGACGGCGGCTGCGATTCCCGCCATGAGCCCGCCGCCGCCAACGGCCACCACAATGGTGTCTACTTCACCTAGCTGTTCCAGAAGTTCCGAACCCACGGTGCCCGCCCCGGCGGCGATTTCGGCCTGGTCGTAGGCGTGGCAGTACACGGCGCCGGTCTCCGCGGCATAGGCCAATGCGGCTTCGAATGCTTCCGCATACTCGGTTCCACGCTGGACCACGGTAGCGCCGCTCGCCTTGAGTTTCTTGACCTTCACCGCCGGTGCGGTCTCGGGGACAAAAACTGTTGCAGGTACACCAAGCTGGGCTGCGGCATAGGCATTCGCCAGCCCGGCATTGCCTCCTGAAGCGACGACGATTCCCACCTCGTCCTTGAGCTCGCCGCGTTCCCGGCTGGCCAGGACGCGGTTGAAGGCACCCCTCGCCTTGAACGTGCCCGTGTGTTGCATGAACTCGCATTTGAACCACAAGTGCCCGGGCACGGTCCCCGCATCCGCCTCGAAAACCGGTGTACGCCTGATCCTCCCAGCGATCCGGGCAGCCGCTTCATCGACGTCAACGCGTGTGATCATGGGAAGTCCTCGTTCCGTGCGGTCCGATCGTTGGCAGGTGCTAGCCTCAGGCTATCGCCTACAGCGTGGGTCCACGCCGCCAGGGTTCCCTGGCCGTGGGGACTAGAGGGACTCGACGTCGGCCGTTCCGAGTTGCTGCTGGCGCGTCTGGCGGTTCCGCCACCAGCGGCGGGCAAGATCCACTGCGGCCCAGATGCCGGCGAGGGGAGAAAGCACCACCACTGCATAGATGAAGATCATCCACGTGAGGATGGCCAGGGGCGGCTGCCCTCCGTTCAACCAGGACAAACCGCCCAGAACGCCGATTGTCCAGAACAAAACCACGCCCACGAGCACCGCTCCCGCCGGAAAATACTCGCTCCTCACAACAGCCATCAAAGTCTCCACCGGCTGACCGCCTGCCTTCCCATCACGCACCCGAACATCATCAGTATGCATCCGGCAAAACACCGATTCCCGCCAGCACGCGGGGGAAGTGACCAACATAACCGTGTTGCCCGTGTCGCCACGGATCTTGAGGCCTAGTTGCCGCATGGAATAGCGGCGTAATCTTGAATCACGCACGGTTGATAGCTGGAAACATGGCGTTGAAGAACAACCCGAAAACTGGTGTGTCCGCGACCCTGTGGAGGGTCTTCGGATTCTTCGTGGTGAGTGCCATTTGCGGGGTACTTGCCGCTGGTCTGGTGGTCCCCGGGGTGGCTTCGGCCGGCATGGCAGTGAGCGGTTCGATCGAGTATTTCGACAACCTTCCGGGTGATCTGGTGGTCAATGCGCCGTCCCAGTCCACCAAGGTTCTCAGTTCCGACGGAAAGACCATCGCCACCTTCTATGCGGAAAACCGTGTGAGGGTGAGCCTCGCCCAGATGTCGCCTTACATCAAGGAAGCGATTGTTGCCGTCGAGGACAGCCGTTTTTACGAGCACGGCGGCATCGACCCCCAAGGGATTCTCCGGGCAATAGCGTCCAACCTCACCAAGGGCACCAATGAGGGCGCGTCCACCCTGACCCAGCAGTACGTCACCAATGTGCTCAACGAGTCCCGCTTGGCAGCAGGTCAGACCGGAGCGGTGGTGCTAAGCGGCCAAAAGACCATCGGCGACAAAGTGCGCGAAATGAAACTCGCCGTCGAACTCGAGAAGAAGTTCACGAAGGACCAGATCCTGGAGGGTTACCTCAATATCGTGTTCTTCAACCGGGACGCGTACGGCATCGAAGCCGCGGCACGGCACTTCTTCAGCGTCTCCGCCAAAGACCTCAGCCTTCCCCAGGCCGCCCTGCTCGCCGGCCTTGTCAACAGCCCCAGCTACTTCGACCCCTCCGTCCATCCGGACAACTCCATCCAGCGCCGCAACCTTGTGCTGTCCGACATGCTCGCTCAGGGCAAGATCCAGCAGGCTGCCTATGCGGCCGCCGTCGCTACTCCCCTCAAACTCGCCATTACACCTGGGAAGCAAGGCTGCGCCGCCGCCGACATGGCTGTGTACTTCTGCGACTACATCTCCCACCTCATCCTCAACGACCCGGCCTACGGTGCCACCCTCACGGACCGGGAAAAGCTTCTGTACAGCGGCGGCTTGACGATCACCACCACGCTGGACAGCCGGTTGCAGGCAGTGGCACAGCAGCAGGTCGATGCAACGGCCGGGGCGAACCCGGACAAATGGGGTGCCTCCTTGGTCACGGTGCAGCCCGGCTCGGGCAAAATCCTGGCCATGGCGCAGAACACGGTATTCCTTCCGGCGCCCGGAAAATTCGATACCCAACTCAACTTCAACGTCGATGCCAAAGACGCGAACGGTAACGACCTGAACGGAGCCGGAGGGTTCCAGCCTGGTTCCGCCATGAAGCCGTTCACTTTCACGGAGTGGCTCAACGAGGGCAAATCCATGACGACGGTGGTGGATGCCTCGCGCAGGGTTTATCCGCTCGGATTCCCTTGGAGGGACAGTTGCGGCAAGGTGTTGGGTGGCTACAGCACGGCCCAGAAGATCGCCGGCCTGGGCACAGCGGACGACCTCCGCAACAACGATGAGGGATATTACCGCCCGATGCCCGTCAACTACGGGCTCTACAACTCCATCAACACCGCCACCTTCGCTGAGGCAACGCAACTGGACTTTTGCGGTATCCAGAGAGTGGTGGATGCCGTAGGTCTCCACAGCGGCGTGGACAACGCGCCAGTGAACATGCACCAGCTGGGCAACCTCCTCGGCGGCACCGAAGTAGCTCCCCTTGTGCTGGCCAACGCTTTTGCCACGTTCGCCAATGACGGCAAGTACTGCGCGCCGATCGCCATTGTGAGCGTGACGGATCCGTCCGGCGGGAGGCTGCCTGCCCAGGCAAGTTCCTGCCACGCGGCGATCAAACCCGAGGTTGCCCGAGGCGTCAACGCGGTCCTCCAGGACGTCCTCAAACATGGCTCGGGCATCTACATTGAACCCAAAGTCCAGGCCTTGTTCCCGACGGCAGCAAAAACGGGAACGAACAATAGCAACGGCTCCACCTGGGTAGTCGGGTACACCACAGGGCTCTCCACAGCGTCATTCTTTGGTGACACCATGGCGGGACAGAGCCGAGCGGGCCAGAACGTGACCATCAACGGCAAGTTCTACACCGCCGTCGACGGCTACATGCTGGCCGGACCGCAATGGGCGAACTACATGACCCAGGTTGGCGGTTTATACCCGGCCGCAGCCTTCCCGGCCCCGCCCCCGTCCATGATAGGGACACCGCCGACGCCCTCCCCGTGAATTCCAGAACTCCTGATCGGGAGCGTGTCCCTGTCGACGCCTAAGAGCGCCGCCGCGACGCTCGCGATCAAGTCGAGCACATAGTCTTTGCTGGCGATGCCGGCAAGGACGTCCATGACCAGGCCGTCTTCCTGGGCCACGAGGGCACGCGCGATCTTCGCCGGAGAAAGTACTGGAAAGAACTCACCGGCCTGCACGCCCTCGGCAATGACCCTTTCGTAAATCTGCTGCTGGGCGCTCGTGAGTTCCTCCTGGATCCGCCAGTGCTCCGCGTCCCTGAGTGAGTGGGGCCAGTATTCGTAGAGTATCCGGGAAACATCGTCATCCAGCCCTGCGGTGGCGCCTGCGCGAATAACTGCGGCAAGCCGGACAGTGGGGCTCATATCGGCGCTGACAGCCTCCGCCAGTTTCGCAAGCAGGCGGTCGGAAGAGGCCTTGACGGCAGCCGCGGTGATCTCGGCGAGGCTTCCGTAGTAGTACAAGACGGCATTGGCGGCCATGCCCGCCTCCGCCGCTATTGCGCGGAGCGTTGCGCCTTCCGCGCCATCCCGGGCGGCGACAGCTTGCGCCGCTGCCACAATCTCCCGACGGCGCACTTCCCTTTTGCTGAGACCTGCCATTGCCATCCCCCCGCTTCGATGCCTATTGACAACCAGCCTAATCGAGTATTGAATGGCATTCAAATTTGAATGTGATTCAAATAATTTTGATTCGATGAGGAGTCGCCATGTCACATCACCTTCCCCCTCCCACCGCTCCACCCCTCGCAGCTCCACCCCTCACCTCTCCGTCAGTCGCCACAAAAGGACTGAAAGCCGGATCGATCGGTATCGGCCCGACCGTGGCCTTGGGGCTCGCCGCGGTTGCCCCGGCCTACAGCCTTGCCGTAACCCTCGGCTTCGTTGTCCTGGCTGTAGGGACGAGCACGCCCGCGGCGTTCCTCCTGGGGTTCCTGCCCATCTTGTTCACGGCCTTCGCGTTCCGGGACCTCAACCGGGAAATGCCCGATTGCGGTGGAGTCTTCGTGTGGATCTCACGCGTATTCGGGCCATGGGCCGGCTGGTTTTTCGGTGGCTGGGTACCGCAGGTCGCCACTTTCATCGCCAGCGCGGCCCTAGCCCAAGTTGCCACGACGTATCTCCTGACCTTTCTGGGCCTGGGCTGGGCGGCCTCCCAGCCGGCAATCGTCGTCGCCATCGCGTGCGGGCTGATTGCCCTGAGCGCCGTTGTGGCAGCCCGGGGAATTGAACTATCCGCATGGCTTCAGTACGCGCTGATCGCCTTGCAACTGATTGCCTTGGGCGGCTTCTGCGTCGGAGCCTTCACGGCCATGGCCGCTGGCACTTCGGCGGCTGGCGCCGTGCCGCCAGCGCTGGAATGGTTCAATCCTTTTGCCTCGGGTGACCTCTCGGGCCTGGTCCACGGCGTCATTCTGTGCCTCTTCATCTACTGGGGCTGGGACGCGCTCATTGCGGTCAACGAAGAAACCACGGACCGCAAAGGCACACCCGGCCGGGCAGTAGTCATCACCACCGTGATCCTGCTTCTCTTCTACGTCGTGACCGCGACGGCGGCCGTCGGATTTGCGGGGACCGCGGGCATCACGGATCCCGCAACCGTCTCCGACGTCCTCTCAGTCCTTGGCCCCCACGCGACCGGCGGCGTCTTCGGTCAGGTGATCGTCCTCGCCGTCGGCCTGTCAGCGTTGGCGGCGCTCATGACTGTCGCGATCAGCAATCCTCGGGGCTGGCTCAGCATGGGAAGCTACGGTGCGCTGCCTATTTCCACCACGAAGATGCACACGGCAAGGCGGACACCCACAACATCAATCATGTGGTGGGCCTTGCTGAGCATTGCCGTGACGGTAGTACTGGCATCGATCAGCTCCGACTTCATCGGCCTGGCCATTCTTTCGGTCGGCCTGATGATCGCCGCATACTACGCCGCAACCGCACTGGCCTGCGTGGTGTACTTTGCTCCCCAGATGCGCACTTCAGCGTCTTCCCTTTGGCTCAAGGGCATCCTCCCTGGCCTTGGCGCACTCTTGATGGCGGGAGCTTTTGTTTATAGCGCCATCGACATGTTGTCTCCCGACTACGCCGGGCTCTCCTGGCTTGGTATCGGAACGGTGTTCTGGATCGGAATCGGCGCCCTCGCCCTGGGTGTCCTGGTCATCGCGATGATCCGCCTCAAACTCCGCGCCTACTTTTCCGGACAAACGATCCCCAGGGGAACTTTCTCCACCCGAAGCGAATTGCAATCCATACTCAGCAGCGAAACCGAGGCATAAATGCGAGTCCTTTCCATTGCGGCAATACAGACGAAGCCCGTTCCCTACGACGTGGAGGCAACCTGGGAACGGTTTGCCGCGCAGGCCGAAACCGCCAAGCACCTCGGCCCTGAGGTCGATGTCATCGTCGCACCCGAACTGCTGCTCGCGGCGCCCGGGGAATTCCTGATCGCGGACCCGGACGGCGAGACGCGTTCCGCCGGGCCCATCCCAAGTCAACTCACCCATCGCATTTCCGCTTTGGCTCGCCGCCTGGGAGTCTGGCTGGTACCCGGGTCCCTCTTGGAGACAGACGGGGGAAACACCTACAACACGGCAATCGCAGTTTCCCCGGAAGGCGAGATCGTTGCCCGATACCGGAAACTCTTTCCCTGGCGCCCGTTCGAAACCACCACACCCGGCGACTCGTTCGTGACTTTCGACATCCCCGACCGGGGCCGGGTGGGCCTCGCCATCTGCTTCGACGGAAGCTTTCCGGAAGTTTCCCGGCAGCTGGCTTGGCTCGGAGCAGAAGTCATCATCCAGCCCACCCTCACCACAACCCGGGACAGGGAAATGGAAATCGTGATGTCGCGAGCCAACGCCTTCGCGAACCAGGTCTACGTGGTCAACGTCAACGGCGCTGATCCATCGGCTGTGGGAGAAAGCGTCATCGTGGATCCGGAAGGCACCATCATGCAGCAGGCTAAAGGAGGCGAAGAAATCCTCTTCGCCGTCCTGGACCTCGACAGGGTCACTCAGGTCCGGCGCTACGGGACACTCGGCATCAACAGGCCGTGGGCGCAGCTCAAGGAGCAAGAAGGAATCCTGTCCTACCCCATGTACGGCGGAGCGCATTTCCAGCCGCCTTCGTGGAGCAGTTCTGGCATGGACGATCCACGAAGGAACCAATTCAGCACCTCAGAGTCTTTCTAACGACCTTCGCCACACAAACCGCGTACCCCCGGCCACCCCGGGGGTACGCGGTTTTTCCTGTGAGTTCCGGAAGAGTTCGGCTTCTCCTGATTGAACCTGTCGTGAACGTTTTAGCGGTGAAGCCAAAACGGCGGGACGGGCACCCTTCCGCGCGGCAAGAATCGACCGGGGACTCACTTTCAGTCGATAGGCAACGCAAATAGCGAAGGGTCTTATTTGATGAAGACAGCAAAGAAAAACGGGCTTGCCGCAGCAGCGGTTTTAGGGGCCGTGCTGATGGCCGGATCCGTAGTGGCGCCAGCGGTGGCCAACGATGCTTCCCGAGGTGATCAGGGCGAAACCTCGAAGCATGTCCTGTTGCTTTCGGTGGACGGCCTCCACCAGAAGGACCTTGATTTGTACGTGAAGAACCACCCGACGTCGGCCCTTGCGTCGCTCGTCAATCACGGCACCAGCTACACCCACGCCCAGACTCCGGTGCCATCGGATTCTTTCCCGGGCATGGTTGGCCAGCTGACTGGTGGCAATCCCGGAACCACCGGCGTCTACTATGACGACACGTTCAACAGGGCCCTGCTGCCGGCGGGCACCACGGATTGCAAGAACACCGCGCCCGGCGCCGAGGTGGCGTTCACCGAGGCGGCGGACAAGAACCAGAACGCTCTCGACGCCGGCCAGGGCCTGCCCGGGCTTCCGGCCAGCATCCTGAACATGACAGGACAGCCTGGCGCGCTCCTTGACGCGGCCGCCCTCCCGGTGGACCCTGCGAGCTGCAAGCCGGTCTACCCGCACCAGTATTTGAAGGTCAACACGGTCTTCGAAGTGGCGAAGAGTGCCGGCTTGGCCACGGCGTGGTCGGATAAGCATCCGGCCTACGAAATCCTGAACGGCCCTTCAGACAAGGGCGTGGACGACCTGTTCACCCCGGAAATCAACAGTATGGCCCCGGCTCCTTTTAGCGGCGACTGGACTAAGGACAACGCCGCGACCCAGCAGTACGACGGCTACAAGGTCCAGGCCGTGCTCAACGAAATCGGCGGCAAGGACCATTCGGGCACCAAGGCGGCCGCCGTACCGGCCGTCTTCGGGATGAACTTCCAGTCCGTCTCGACGGCGCAGAAGCTCCCGACGTCGGACGGCCTCGCCGGCGGTTACCTTCAGGGCGGCACGGTTCCCGGACCGCTCTTGAGCAAGGCGCTGGACTTCGTCAACGACTCCGTGGGTAAGTTCGAGGCCGGGCTGGCCGCTTCCGGCCACGCAAAGGACACCACCGTGATCCTCTCGGCCAAGCACGGACAGTCCCCCATGGACTCCTCGACCCTGACTAGAGTGCCCGACAGCGCAATCATTGACGGCCTGAATGCTGCTTGGAAGACGGCCCGCCCCGGCGCCGCCGACCTCGTGGCGTTCTCCACCGACGACGACATCATGCAGCTGTGGCTCTCGGACCACTCGCAGTCGGCAGCCCAGTTCGCCAAGGACTACCTGGCAGCGCACCCGGCAGCCGGTAACGATATCAACGGTGCTGCCAAGACGGTAACCGCATCGGGGCTCGGCAAGGTTTACGCTGGCAGCGAGGTTGCCGGCTACTTCGGCACCCAAACCAGCGATGCCCGTTACCCGGACATCCTGGGGATCGCCCAGACCGGCGTGGTTTACACCGGTGGCAAGTCCAAGATCGCCGAACATGGCGGAGCCAGCGCGGACGACCGTGACGTGCCGTTGGTCATCTCCGGCGCCAATGACCAACATGCCCGGACAGTGACCAGCGCTGTGGAGACAACGCAGATTGCGCCAACCATCCTCAAGACGCTTGGCCTGGATCCGAACAAGCTGCAAGCTGTGCAAATCGAAGGAACCAAGGCCCTCCCCAGGCGCTGATCCAGCACAAAACAAGCACTGGAGGGGTCCGTCCGCTAGGCCCGCGTTGGGCGCCACGCGAGGTCTGCTTACAATCAAACGTCAGCAACTACTGAGGGAACCATGAAGAAAATCACCACAACCCTGCTCGCGGCCGGGCTCCTCCTCTCCGCTTCAGCCTGCTCCGCACCGCAGCAGCTGAGCACCGCGGACACGTGCAGCCGGGTCAAGACCGTCATCTCGAACCCCACGAACAGCACCGACAAGACCGGAATGATCCGGTTCGCCAACCAGATCCGCCCTATTGTGGCCGTTTCCTCTGATGAGCTGAAGCCCACGCTGAAGGCAATCGTGGACTATCTGGACGAGTCCGCGAAGGACAACCCTGATTCCGCGAAGCTCAACTCGCTGAAGGCCGACTACCAAAACGCGGGCACCAACTACAGCAAGTACTGCGGCAGCTAAGGGCAGTTTGCAGTCCGGACCCGAGGGCTGGCCATGGACGCCCAGCCCTCGGGAGGCTGCCGCCTGCCCCGTTGGGGTCTCCGGCCATCGTTCAGGATCGGCAGGCGGCTTCCGCTCGGGCTGAGATCCACAGGGCGTGCGGTTGCTCGCGTTCGCCGGGCAGATCCGGAGCACCTCGCAAACGTCAATCGAGAGCGGACTCGTGATCAGGGCTCTCCCTTGCCGCTGTGGTTGTTTCAGGCCTGCAGTTTGGCGATCTCCGCCCGAGCTGCGGCGACCAGTTCGCTGTTGAGGTGGGCATGGCCCCATAGGCCCCAGCCGCCCTCGGGCGCTTCGGTGAGGAGAACCCAGGTTCGCTCGCTCAAGGACTCGTCACCGGCCGCCGACGCGACAAGGTCGGTGAGTTGACGGACGACCGAGAGTTGCTTCTCGCGGTCCAAGGCGCCAGAGTTCGTGAGCACCTGAACGCGAACGTGGTTGTTCTCGCCGTCCACGTTCGCGATCGTCCCGGAGGGCAGCTCGTGGACAAAGGCCGCGGTGTTCTTCCGGAACATGGGGATGTCGGGGACCTTCTCGATTGCCATCACGGTTGCGGCGGCGTCCTGGGCGAGCTTAGCGATATCGGCAAAGGTGCCGACGGCGGCGTAGATGTCGATCATGGGCATGGCGGGTCTCCTGTTCGGGATAATGCTCATCGTCACGGCGAGGTGTGACTGAGTATAGGGCGATCCGCCGCAGCCCGGCGCCCGTCAAAGCGCGGTGTGTTTCCCGAAAGGGTGATGGCCGGTGGCCGGCTGTCCGTGACTGCCCAGCCATTCGGACAGGGCCTCCCGCAAGATCTCGCTGGGCGTGAGGCTGAGCGTTTGGGAAGCCGACTCCAGCGCACGGTCCAGTTCATCCGGTATCTGGAAATCCAAGGGCGAGGGACGGCTGCCTTCCCGCGCCTCGGAAGGCATGTCATCGCCGCGCAACAGCTTGCCGACGGCCGGCTTCATGTCGTTTTCGGTCCACGCCGAAAGGCGGTCGAAATGAGTCACATCTCGTGTCATGATTTTCCCTCCCAACAATCAAGCATCCTCTGTTGTTGGGCCGCAGTCACCATCTACGAGTAATTACTCTCTAACTATTGCCGCAATCGGACTACAGGCGCCGTCGTCGACGGCGGGGAGGCCACCCCGTGGCGCGTGTGGGAACTGGGCAAGCAGCCACTGCACTGTTTCTCGCATTGCTTGGGGCCCGACGACGGCGCCCGGCTCAGTAGTCCCGAAAGGAGCCTTTGTGTGTTCCACGTATGAGTCAGCCATGATCTCATCGCACGTCCAGCTGGGGCGGCCTCCTCGGGATAGCTGGACCAGCGGAGGTCCACCGGGTCCGCCCAGGACCCTAAGGAGTCGCGGAACGGACCCGGCGCTCACGCTTAAGGTGAGACCGTGACGGACATCGCTCAGCGCAGGGCTGGTGCCGTCAGAGTGATCTTAGGGCCTGAGCCGATTCCGGTCTAGGGTGTCGCCGATACCTGGCTCCCGGGCGCCTTCCTATGCTCAAGGTGTATCCCATAACGAACATGCCGGCGATGAAGGCATAGACAACCATGCGCTCGAATACGCCGAGCGAGGCTGTCGGGTCAGGATCGTTATGGTTCAGGACGAGCATTCCGATGCCGCCCCATGCTGCCACGATCGCGAACAGGAAAATCCAAACGGCCGCGGTCCACTGCTCTTTCCACCATAAAAAGCCTAAGAGAACAAGGGAGATCACGGCGAAGATGAGAAAGAGACCTGTGCTATTGCCGTGCATGGTCGGGTCGTCGTTTTCCGGCCAAGCGCCCACGCCGATAAGTCCGAGTCCAGCAGCACCCATTGTGAGGCGCACACCGTGGCTCGCAAGATGCTTTAACTTCTTTTGCCCGTCAGCAACCTGACGTTGGTTCCCGCCGCATTGGAGAACTTCGGACGTGATGAGCGCCGCGACGATGAGGACACCCACGCCCAGAAAGATGAARGACAGATCCACTACGGGGAACAGGGGCGAACAGATCCACCGGTGATATTTTGCTCCAAAGTCTTGCGTCTGGCATGCGTTCGCACCGAGATCACTGATGAAGTTGAAAGCGTAGTCGTATTTGGTGACAGTGGGCGGCGTTGTCGACACATCATTGGTTTGCCACGCAATAGCCGCGATGCGTTCGACGACGAAGTATTGGACGAGGCTTCTAGCCGCCCAGGACGCGATCACATGGCGTGCGTCGGCTGGAGTGCGCRTCTCTCTCCAGGGAAGCAGCAGTTCAACTGCTCGGTCAGCGAAGCTCATAGCAGGATTAACACCCTCGAATGGATAAACCGCAAGCGAGTGGGCTACTCGAATAATGAACTGTGTATGCCTGCATGCACGTACGTCGGAAAGAACCAGCCGGGTTGGCGGTTAACTAGTCCAGCAGCTTGACGCAAACGGACCGCACCACTCTTTTCCGGGAGGCGGCCGAGTGGGACGATGCCTATACCGGCGACGAGAAAGGCGTGAGCGACATGTCGACCCAGGAATTCGTGGAAACAGAGCGCAAATACGACGTTGACATTGAGACTCCCCTTCCCGCGTTCGAGGACATTGCCGGCGTCGAACAGGTCGCTGACCCTGCGGACCATCAACTTGAGGCCGTCTACTTCGACACGGAGGGCCTCAACCTCGCCAGGCACCGCATCACCTTGCGGCGCCGAACCGGCGGCGCGGATTCCGGCTGGCATGTGAAGCTACCGGCTGAACAGGACAGCCGCGTCGAGATCCATGCGCCGCTGGGGCAACCTGAGACCGTCCCGGAGGATCTGGCCGAGACGCTCCTGGTATTCACCCGCGGTGACGAGCTCAGGCCGGTGGCCCGGATCCACACCCGCCGAACCTTGCATCGACTGCACGGAAGCGAGAATGTAACCTTGGCCGACTTCGTGGATGACCATGTGACGGCCGAGACCTTGCACCCAGCGCAGCTTGAGAGGCAATGGCGGGAATGGGAAATTGAACTTGTCCATGGTGACGAAGCCCTCTGGGAGAGCGCGGAGAATATCCTGTCCCAGGCCGGAGCCACTCGTTCCGGGCATGCTTCCAAACTGGCCCGAGCGTTCGGCACGGCCTGGCCTCCCGCCGTCCCTGCACCACCCAAAGCCCGCCCGAAGGGTTCCGCAGGAGACGCGGTAGTTGCGTACGTGGCCGCACAAATCGCCGAAATCACGGCGCAGGATCCGGGAGTCCGGCAAGGCGCCGACGATGCTGTCCACCGCATGCGCTCGGCCACCCGCCGGCTTCGTTCCGCGCTGTCCGCCTACGGCAGGCTGTTCGACGCCGAGGCGGCGGCCCGCCTCAAAACGGAACTGAAATGGCTGGCCACGGTCCTTGGCAAGGCCCGGGATGCCGAGGTGCTGCGGGACCGGATCGGGGAATTGCTGAATGACCAACCCGATGCGCTCCTGTCCAGTCCGGCCGCCACCAAGATCACGGACGAGCTCGAGGCCGCCTACAACTCGGGATATCGCGAAGCGCTCCGGTCCCTGGGAACGGAGCGCTATTTCCGGCTCCTGGACGAGCTCGAGAAGTTCCGCGACGAACCGCCGACGAGACCGCGTGCTGACAAGAAGGCCCGTCGCGTCACGGCCAAGCTGGCCGGCAAAGCGATCAAGCGGTTGCGCCGGTCCCAGAAAGCAGCGGCCCGGCAGACCGGCGTCGAACATGACACCGCGTTGCATCAGGTCCGCAAAGACGCCAAACGGCTGCGCCACGCAGCCGAAGCGCTACGGGACGTCCACCGGAAACCCGCCGTGAAGCTGGCCCGTGACGCGCAGGAGCTCCAGAAAATCCTCGGGGAGCACCAGGACAGTGTTGTGGCCCGCTCGGTGCTGCTTCGCATTGCGGGCGACGCCGAAGGATCGCCGGAGAACAAAGCAGCCCTCGGCCGCCTGCTCGCTGCCGAAGAGCAGCGAGCAACAGACTCCGAGGCCCGCTATGAAAGGGTCGCCAAGAAGAATCGCTTGAATCCCCTGTGACGGACGGGACTGCGCCTCAGGGGCTCAGCCTTCGCACTCTACGCAGTAGGCGTGGCCATTCTTCTCAAGGGCAATCTGGGAGCGGTGACGGACAAGGAAACACGAGTAGCACGTGAACTCGTCTTCCTTCTGCGGGACCACCGCAATGATCAGTTCCTCGGCCACGAATTCGCCGCCGGGCACCTCGTTGCCTTCAAAAGCATCGGCCTCGTCCAGCTCCCGTACTACGCTGCGGGCGTCCGGAGCATTGGCAGACTGCAGGGCCTGAAGTGACGTGCTTTGGGATTCCGCGACGTCGGAGCGGAGTTCGTCGTAATCGGTTGCCACTTGGGGTTTTTCTCTTCTCTTGTGTATTGACTGGCGAATGTGCAACATACACCATGTCGCTGCTATTCCCCACAATGGGACAAAATCAGCGTGTGCGCATCACTGCCTCTGCGGAACGCACAGTCCTGACTAGTCGCTCCACAATGGCCGGATGCGTGACTGAGCGTATCCCATCCCCGCCCCCTGGTCCGGACGGAGCGGAATCGACTGTGGGTTTACGGCCGGAAAAGTGAATCGCCTGGATTCCTGTGGCCAAAAGTCCGGGCACCGACTCTTCCGTGACGCCGYCGCCAGCCATCACCGCAACCCCCTCGGGGAGCGCCGCGACCATGAGCTTGAGCATGTCGACTCCATCGCCTGCGGCCTGTGCGGCTCCCGAGGTGAGAATACGGCGCGCACCCAGCCGGGCGGCGTCGGCCACTGCTTGAAGCGGTTCCCTTGCCGCATCCACGGCGCGGTGGTAGGTCACGAAGTTCCCGTCCGCCGCGTCCACCAGCGCTTCGCTGCCCGCGACGTCGACGTCGCCTGAAGCAGTCAGCAGTCCGATGACCACCCCGTCGGCTCCAGCTGCAAGAAGATGCCGGATATCCCGCCGCATGACGTCGATTTCGCACGGTGAATAGACGAAGCCTCCTGTCCGGGGGCGGATGAGCACCTGGACGAAATCCCGGCGACCGGCGTCGCGCGCAAGCTCAACGGCCGCTTCGACCAGACCTGCGCTCGGGGTCAGGCCGCCAGTGTCGAGCGCCGAACAGAGCTCCACACGGTCCGCGCCGGCCTCGATGGCGCAGCGAACACCGTCCAGGTCCTGGACGCACACTTCAATCTCCATGGTTCCCCTCTTGCGTGGGCCGGATGTTCAGGACGCCAGTACCGTGCGCAAGCACAGCTGGCCGGCCCCGAGCAGGCCCGCCTGCGATCCGGCGAGCGATGCCTCGATCGCGATGTTTTTCGTGGCGAGCGGGTGGCAGCTTTCGTAGAGCTGCGACCGCACAGCGGCGACATAAGGCTCTAATTGCGAGAGTCCGCCGCCAAGCACCACCACGTCCGGATTGACGAAATTCACGACGATACTGAGGGTCTGCCCCAGGATCCGGCCAGCGGTGCGGACACGCGTTGTGGTGTGCGGATCGCCGTTGATGACTTGCTGGACGATGTCGTTGACGTCCACAGCATCGATTCCGACGGCGGCAAGGTCGCGAATGATGGCGGCCCCGCTGGCGACCGTCTCCAGGCAGCCGCGGTTGCCGCAGGAACACGGGGCATCACCCGCTGCCGGGATCTGCACGTGGGCGATGTCTCCGGCGGCACCGGTGGCGCCCCGGTAGACCTGTCCGTCAATGATGAGCCCACAGCCGATCGCCGCGCCCGCTTTGAGGAACAGCGTGTTCTGCCGCACTTTGGAATCCGGCGTTTCCCGTTGACGGAGCGTGTGCTCCCCTAGAGCCATCATGTTGGCGTCATTGTCGATGACGGCCAAAGTCCCGAATTCCTCGGCAAGCCACTCCCGCACTTTGAATTCGTGCCAGCCGCGCATCCTGGAGGGCGAATCCAGCGCACCCGAGGCAAAGTCGACCGGTCCGGGCAAGGACATCCCCACGCCGCGCAGCGGAGGATCGACGGCCGGATCGGTCAGGGCACGCATCATCGCCGCGGCCTGCGGCAGGACCACTTCGGGGCCGTCGTTGATGTCGATGGTCCTGAGTTCGGACGCCAGCAGATTGCCTGAAAGGTTGAGTCGGCCCACCCATGTGTGGTGCGCGCCCAGATCGGCGGCCAAGATGAATCCTGCGTCGGGCACCAGTTCCAGGAGGGTGGGTCTCCGCCCGCCTGTCGCCGAACCGGATCCGCTTTCGCTGATAAGCCCGGCTTCCATCAGCTCGTTCACCTTGATGGTGATGGTGGATGGGGCAAGGTTCAAGGTGCGGGCAAGATCTGCGCGCGACGTCGCCCGGCCACTGGCGATCATGGACAGGATGCTGGAAGAGTATTCCGTCAGCGCGATGTCGCGGGGACCGGTTCTTTTCACTGTCTTGGCGTAGGACGGCTTGTAACCCAAATCAATCCCTCCAGGGGCTCGGTGTCTGCCGCCCGCCGGTGGGCTGCTCTTTGCAGAGTAGCCGACGGGCCTGCACGGCACCCCCGATCAGTCCGGCGAGAGGGCCGAAGTGCGCAGACCGGAGCAGCGGACGTCGGTGGAAACTCAGGATGGACTCCAGCCGGGCAGCCACCGGCAAGAGGAGCGCGTCTCCAGCGTTGGACAGCCCGCCGCCGAAGATGACGGCCTGCGGTGCCAGCAGCGCAACGCTTTGCGCGATGGCCAACGCGAGCCCGTCAAAGGCCTGGTTTAGGACTCCGACGGCGGCCGGGTCACCTGCTTCTGCGGCCGCCATGACTTCCTTGGCGCCTTCAACCGGGACACCGGAGACTGACGCATAGTTGCGTGCGATGGCGGATGCCGAGGACATCGTCTGAAGACACCCGGACGCGCCGCACGTACACGGCATGGCCACAGTGCTCGCAAGGGGTTCCATGCGGGCGTGGCCGATTTCCCCCGCGTACCCGTCGCCGTCGTAGACTTCGCCGTCCAGGATGACCGCGCTGGCAATCCCTGTGCCGATGACCATCACCAGGGCGTTCCGCAGCCCTTTCGCGGCGCCCAGCCTGTGCTCCGCCAGCCCGGCCATCTGGACATCGTTGCCGAGCACCACGGGAAGTCCGGTCCTCGCCTTCAGTGCCGCCGAGACCGCGAAGTCGCTCCACCCTAGATTCACGGCCGAGACCACCATGCCGGCATGTGCATCCACAATGCCCGGCGCGTTCACCGCGATGGCTCGCGGCCGCTCTGCCACGGGCTTGGATTGATAGGTGGCGACGAGGCCGGAGAGTTGGTCCAGGAACTCCTCCTGCGAACCTCTGGCCGTCGGCGTGGTTCCGCGATGGGTGAACCGGCCGTTTTCATCCACGTCGCCGAACTTGAGGTCGGTTCCGCCGACGTCGAAAACCAGGACCGGCGCTCCACGTCCCAGAAGCAGCGACGCCAGTGGAGGACTGGTGGTTTGTACGCTCGACCGCATTTCAGCCTTTCACCGCACCAGCGACGAGGCCCTGGGCCATCTTCTTCTGGACGATGACAAAGAGAATGATCACCGGCAGCGCCATGAGGGTGGAGCCGGCCATGATTCCGCCCCAGTCCGTGGCTTGGTTCTGGCCGCTGAAGCCCTGGATCCACAGGGGAAGGGTCTTGCTGTTGTCGCTGCTCAGGAGCACAAGGGCCAACGTGTACTCGTTCCAGGCGGCCAGGAAGGCAAAGATCCCGGAAGCCACCAGTCCCGAGCCGAGCAGGGGGAAGGTCACGCGGAAGAAGGCGCCCATCCGGGAGCACCCGTCGATCATGGCTGACTCCTCGAGCTCTACCGGGACCCCGTCAACGAAGCCCTTGAGCATCCAGATGGTGAAGGGCACGGAGGCCCCGACATACAGCAGGCTGAGTCCAAGCATGGAGTTGAGCAGATGCCAGCTGTCGATCATCTTGTACTGGGAAATGAACATGGCTTCGGCGGGGATCATCTGGATGACGAGCACCGAGATGATGACGATCTTCCGGCCTTTGAAGCGGAAGCGGCTCAGCGCGATGCTCGCGAAGAAGGCGAAGAGCAAGGCGGCTACCACCACAATCATGGCAACACCGAAGCTCATCCGAAGGGCGGACCAGAAGCGGCTGTCGTGGAGCACGGTCTCGTAGTGTGCCCAGGTGAAGTCGAGCGGCAGGAACGACGGCGTCCGCGATTGCAGGGCATCGTCCGTGACGAGCGAATTGTTGACCAACCAGTAGACCGGGAAAATCCACAGGAAGCCGAAGACCAGGCCGGTGATGTTGGCCGCCGAGCGGCGGACGGGGCTGGGTTTGAGGGCCATTCAGACTTCTCCCTGCTTCAGGAATTGGGTGACATAGCGCCAGGTCAGGAGCAAGGTGATCAGCAGCATGATCAGGGCAGTTGCCGAAGCCACACCGTAATCTCCGCCGGACAAGCCCACTTGGTAGACGTAGGTGCCAAGGACGTTGGTCTGCTCGGTGATCCCACCGTTTTTCTGCAGGATGAAGATCTGGGTAAATACGCGCAGGTCCCAGATGATTTCGAGAATCGTGACCAGCAGGAGTACCGGGGCGATCGTTGGAACGGTGATTTCGCGGAATTGTTTCCAGCCGTTGGCGCCGTCGAGGGTGGAGGCCTCCAGCATGGACTCGTCGATCTGGGTAACCGATGCGTAGACCATGAAGACCACCAGCGGGACGCTCATCCAGATGACCAGAATGGCCGCTACGGCGAAGAAGGTCACGGGGTTGGAAAACCAGTTGTATCCAGCCATCCCCTGCAGCCCCAGTCCGGCCAGGCTCCAGTCGACCACACCGGACCTGGAATCGAAGATCCACTGGAACACCTGAAGCGATGACAGCACGGGCATGGCCCACGCGAGCAGCATGGCGGCCTGGACGAAGACGGACACCGCGCGGGAGAGCTTGGTGAGCAAAAGCGCGCCCCCGATTCCGATGGCCATTGTCAATGCGGCGCACACGAGGCAAAAGGCAAGGGACCTACCCAGCGTGAGCCAGAATGCCGAATCGCCGAGCACCCGGATGAAGTTATCCAGTCCGACGAATTCGGCTGGTTTGCCGAACTGCTGTTCAAGGGAAAAGTGCTGGAACGCCATGGTGATTTGGCGTAGCAACGGGTAGCCCATGTCCACCAGGACAATGAGCACCGCGGGAAGCAGAAGGAGATACGGCAGGGGGTTGCGCCGGCGCTTTTTGGGGGCCGCTGGTTCAGGCCGGCCAGGCAGAATCCCGCCCGGCTTTGCACGCGTACTGGTTACCGTCATGGTTTGGGTCCTTTCTGCTTCCCGCCGGGCTTACTTGCTGTTGAGGATCTCGGTCATTTTGGCGTCGGCGGTCTTGGCCAGGCCAAGCGGATCCTTCAGTGCGCCCATGGCCACGAAGAAGTCGTCAACCACCTTGGCGCTCTCCACCAATGCCCAGTTCTTAGCCGCCGGGGTTCCCACGGAATTCCTGACCGCCTCAATGGTGACCTTGGACAGCTCGTCCTGCCCGAGGGCTGCCGCATAGTTCAGGTTTCCGGGGACCCAGCCTCCCTCGGTGGCGAAGAATTCCTGGAACGGCTTGCTGAAGATGAGTTTCAGGGCTTCTTTGGCGAGCCCCCGTGCCTTGCTGTTGTTCGAGATGGCTACGTTGGAGCCGCCGGCAAAGGGGTTGCCTACGCCGTCCCTCTTGGGCGAAGGAAAGTTGAAGTACCCGACCTTCCCGGCGTCCAGGAGTTCCTTCTTGATCTTCTTCAGATGGAAGTTGAAGCCGAAGAACATTCCTGCTTCGCCCGTGTTGAAGGCGGTGTATGGCTGGGAACCGATGGTGGAGTCGGTGATCGTTCCAGTGGTGGAGCCCGTCTTCCACAGCTGCTGCAGCTGGGCGATGGCTTTCTGGCTTTCCGGCGAGGACAAGCTGCCTTCCCATTGCCCGTCCTTCTGCACGGCCAGCCGCCCGCCGTTGCTGAAGACCCACGCGAACGCGGATTGGGATGAGATCCCGGGCAGGAACATCCCGGAAAAGTGCGCGTTCTTCTCAGGATTTCCGGCCTGGACTTTCGTTGCGACGGCGGTCAACTCATCAATGGTCTTAGGTATCGCGAGCCCGAGCTGCTGGAACATGTCCTTGCGGTAGAACACAATCCGACTTCCCGCGTAGAACGGAGCGGCGTACATCTTGTTTTCGAAACTGCCGAGCTCCACGAGCGATTTGGTCAGGTTTGCGCCGCCCAGCTCTTCCTTCATGCCGCTCAGATCGGCGAGGGCTCCCACCGCACAGAACGTGGGGGCCTGGGTGTTGCCAAGTTCGATGATGTCCGGCGTCGATTCGGGGCTGGCAAGGGCGGTCTGGAGCTTCGGGACGATGCCGTCCCACTCCTGCTGCTCGATAGTGAGGGTGGATCCTTGGAACTTCTTTTCGAACTCCTGCTTCAGCCAGGCCTGGGCCTTGTCCGAGACGGAGTCCTTCATGAACCAGACCCGCAGCTTTGCCGGGATGGAAAGGCTGTCTGAAGAAGCGGAGCCCGAGGCCTCGCCACATGCTGACAGCAAAGCTGCGGCGCCCAGTGCTCCGCCCAGACCGAGCAATCCACGTCGACTAAGTTCTTTCATCGCTTCCTCCACTTTGAACTCACAGGGTCAAATGACCATGCAGGAAACGAAATCACGGAGGGTTGATGCTTCGGAAGGTGTTGGAACTTAGTTCGGAATCGAAGTTAGTTAGCGTTCAGTTTGGGTGCCTCGGGCGCCGCCCTCAGCTCATCCGTCAGTGCTCGACGCCGGCGGGCTCGTTGGACGCCGGCACTAACCGCGCGTTCAGATTCGGCGCCGGCTCGCCGTCGTCGAACGGGAACATGGGCCGCGCGATCCTTTGGTGACCCAAGCGGTGCAGATCCTGGTCCACGCCGCCCGGGGTGAGCGCCAGCATCCAGTCGGCGGCCATGTCGAAGAGCTCCGGCTCGAGGTAGCCGATCTTGACCACCACAACATCGGCTGAGCGGGCATCTACGCCGTTCCGGAGGAAGTCCGATTCCAGGTGGCAGGGCTTCCGGCGCCGGGTGACGATGACGCGCAGTCCGCCGACGCGTATCACTGCCTCGTCAAGGGCCACGGGGTCACCGTGGGCCAGGTGCTCCACGGTGCCGTCTAGCCTTGCCGGACCGGACTGGGTGGCGTCCACGCGTGCGCCGACGTCCACGGAGATGGAGCCTCCGACGCCGGCCGCAATGCAGGCGTCCAAGGCGGCGGCATCCGGGATGGAGGCATAGATCGCCTGCAGTGTTCCGTCAGCGATCGGAGGGTGTTCAAGGAGCCTCTGCAGGGTCCATGTGACGTCCCCGGCTCCCCCGGCAGTGGGGTTGTCTCCGGAATCGCTGATGAAATACGGGCGCTTCGTACTTGCCTCCGCTGCAGCAAGGCATTCAGCGAGCGACGCCGACGGCGCGACGAAACTGAACTCGTCCCGCCTGTCCCACATCTCGACGGCGAGCCCGCCCGCGTGGTGCGCGACGGCGTCGGCGTCGTCACCGGTGACCATCACCACAGCGCGGTTGCGCGGCTCGTCAGCCCAGGCATAACCGATCCACAATGCAGCGTCGAGCACGCCAGGCCGCTCGGCGATCACGGCCACTTTCTCGTACAGCGACTTGGCTGGTTCCAATCGGGTACTGGTCTTCTCGCCGGGCAGCAGGATGGGGACCGGAACCCAGGCCTTGATGGGGCGCCGTGTGGCCTCCGGCAGTGCCAGTCGCTCCAGCAAGTTCGCTGCCGCACGTTCCTTGGTTTCGAGCCAATCCTCGTGCGGGGCCATGCGGTAGCAACTGGGGATGTCGAGTTGGTGCGCCAAAGTCCAGGAAACGTTGCCGTGCAGGTCCATGCCGCTGGACACCAGCACATCCGGGCCAAGCAGACCGCGCAAAGCCAGGAGCAAATCACCTTCGGGATCGTCGACGCCATCGACGCTCATGGCACCGTGGATGTCGAAGTACAGCCCGTCCACCGGGCCCTCGTCCAAGGCATCCGCCACGGCTGAGAGGATTGTCAGTTTCATTTCGGCGTAATCCGCGGAAGGAACGGCCCCGCCCGGGATGGAGCGGAAATGGACGAGCGGTAGCCAATCCGCCGCTTCGCGCACCGGGTGGCCGGGGGCGAAAAACGGGTACTGGTCCAAGATCTCTTGACCGTCACGCCGGACGAAGTCCTCCATGCGGGTCCGGGCGGGCGAATAGGTACTAGCTTCGAGTGCGATTCCGGTGATGAGGATCCGGGGCTTCAATTCCGTCATGCAAGCCACCATATTGAGGTTGGGTGCGGAGCCGCGAGGGTCCAGGCGCCAGCTGCGAAAGTTCAATGCCGAATGAAGTTCAGGCCACTCTTTTCGCACGGAATCCTGCATAACGTGGGCTCGCAAGCGACGGCAAGCGGCACCCAGCGGGACGAACAGAAGAGGATCGAACAATGCAGATAGGGCTAAGCACGTACAGTCTGGCAGGAGCCTTGGCCAACGGACGGGTGAGCCTCTTGGACCTTCCGGCCTGGGCGGTGACGCACGGTGCCAGCCATCTCGAAGTGGCCGAAGCGGGACTGGGCGTGGACCTTTCCTCAGACCAGGCGGCGGCCGAAGGACTGCGGGAACGTGCAGGGGAATCGGGCATTGCCTTGGTCAACTATGTGGTTGGCGCGGACTTCCTCGGCAATGACGAGGCTGAAGAAATCGAACGGGTGAAGACCCATTTGGACACAGCCCACCGGCTGGGGATCAGCCGCTTCCGGCACGATGTTGTGCCGTGGGSCTGGCGCCCCGCTTCCTACACCGAATACCGCGATGCCTTGGAGAGAGTGGTTCCAGCGTCCCGGGAGCTGGCCGACTATGCGGCGGGCTTGGGCATCACCACGAGCGTTGAAAACCATGGCATGGCGTTCAACGTCAGCGAGCGGCTCCTGCAATTGGTGCACGCTGTGGACCGTGAAAACTTCAAGATCACCTTGGACATCGGCAACTTCCTGTGCGTCGATGAACTGCCGGAATCGGCCGTCGCCAAACTGCTCCCGTATGCGTCAGTGGTCCATCTCAAGGATTTCTACAGCCGGAAGCGAAGCCCCGGCGAAGGTTGGCTGCGAACGTTGGCAGGCGATTACATCCAAGGCTCAGTGCTCGGATTCGGCGATATGGACCTGCCGCGGATCCTGCGCCTCATCAAGGACTTTGGGTTCAGCGGACCATGCTCCGTGGAATACGAGGGCCGCGAGGACAGCCTCACAGCTGTCCCGGAATCGCTGCGCAACGCCGCCGCCCTATGGGAGGGCTGCTGAATGGGGGCGCTGAACGTAGGCGTCATCGGACTGGGAACGATCTCCGAGCTGCATCTGGACGCATACCGGGATTCGCCATCGGCGCACCTCCTGGCCGTCTGCGACATCGATGCCTCGCGCGCCGGGAGCCGCGCTGCCGAATACGGTGCAGTCAAGGTCTTCACCGACTACGCGGAGCTCTTGGCGGATCCGGAGATCGACGCCGTCAGCATCTGCACGCGCAACGACACCCACGCAGAGATCGTGATTGCCGCGCTCGAGGCCGGCAAGCATGTGCTGATTGAGAAACCCATGACGGCCTCGCTGGAACAGGCCCTGGCCGTAGTTGCCGCCGCCCAGCGGAGTACCGCCTCGCTGCAGGTGGCCTACGTGCGCCGCTTCTCGCCCAACGCCGAAGTGCTCAAGCGCTTCATCGACGCCGGAGACCTGGGCCAGATCTACTACGCCAAGGCCACGTGCCTGCGCAGGGTAGGCAATCCCGGTGGCTGGTTCGCCGACAAAGCACTGTCCGGCGGAGGGCCGCTGATCGATCTGGGTGTCCATTTCATCGACATTTGCTGGTGGCTCATGGGCTGCCCTTCCGTGGCCTCGGTTTCCGGGACCGTTTTCCACAAGATCGGCGCCCGGAACAATATCGCCAACTTCAGCCGGTATCTGTCCGCCGATTTCGATCCGGCACGGCAGCCGGTGGACCCCGTGGAGGACCTTGCCACAGCGCTGATCAAATTCAGCAACGGTGCCGTAATGCACTTCGACACGAGTTACTCGATGCACGGCACGGATGAAACCAGGGTCCAGGTCTTTGGAGACAAAGGCGGGGCCCAACTGGAGCCGGCCTTGGAAATCTTCACCGAGCAGCACGACACGCTGCTGGACATTACGCCTGTGCTCGATTCGCCCACCTTCAGCAACGTGGCCTACCGCAACGAGGTGGAACAGTTCCTGGCCACTGCCCGGGGCGAGGCGCCCGAGGCCGCGCCCGCAGCCCACGGCCTTGAACTCATCAAGATCATCTCAGCGATCTACGAGTCCGGCCGGACAGGACGCGAGGTGGTGCTGTAGCGGATCAGGCCGGACGCCCGGCGTCGTGCCCGGCGTTGCGAGGGACGTCCCGCTCGACGTCGCGGTGCAGGTCCCTGTCTAGCCCGTGGCCATTGGCGAGCTGCGCGAGCAGCTCGCCAAGTTGCGTGATCTGTTCGTCTGTCAGCGGGGCCAGGAGCTCCATTTCATGCTGTTCAGCGATCCCGCGTAGTTCACGCAATACACGCTTGCCGGCCTCCGTGAGGTGGAGTTCATAGTTCCGCCGGTCCGTGCTGCTCCGCATTCTCTCCACCAGCCCGCGTTCCTGCAGGGAATCAATGAGTGAAACCACGCGGCTAGGGACGGCACCCAGCCTGTCCGCAAGCGAGCGCTGGCTCAACCCCGGCGAGCGCCCGAGCAGACGGATGACACCGGCGTCGCTCGGGGTGAGGCCGATCTCCCGGGTGCGGTCGGCAAAGCGGGACGACGCCACGGCGCCAAGCTGCGACAAGAGAAAGGCGGTCCGTTTCGGCCGGCCCGGCGTGGCTGAATCCATGGATTCAGAATACATGCTTGACAGAACAATTCTAGAGGTGAACCATTTCAATAGTGACGCAATTACGAAGGTTCAGCCACTACGAGAAAGGTTCAGCCATGAGTAGTCGTTCGATTCCCGATGAAGGCCATCCCGCGCGGTCAGGCGGTCCACACCCGGGCGTTCTTGCCCTCGTCAGCCTGGGCATTTTCCTCGCCAGCCTCGTCACGTCCGCAATCCTCACAAGCGGCCAAACGTTCGTCTCGCCCTTCGCGCCCGAGGGGCAAGTGGCCGCGTTCTTCCAGCAGAACATCGCCGCAACGCGCCTCGGTGGCATGCTCCAATTCGGCTCAGCCGTGCCGTTGGGGATCTATGCCGCCACGGTCTACGCCCGGCAGCTCCGGCTCGGCGTGCGCGTCCCCGGACCGGCCATTGGCTTCTTTGGCGGCGTCAGCGCAGCCATCTTCCTCATGTTCTCGGGTTCTGTGACCTGGCTGCTGAGCCGGCCCGAAATCACCACGAATGTCACACTCACCCATGCACTCGCTTTTCTCGCGTTCATCACCGGAGGGGTGGGCTTCGTCGTCGGGATCGGTCTCCTGGTGGCGGGTATCGCGGTCCCTGCCCTGATCCTGCGCTTCATGCCCCGCTGGCTGGCCTGGACCGGCCTCGTCATCGCTGCCCTGTCCGAGTTGAGCTTCCTGTCGATGGCGATCGAGCCCCTGCAGTTCCTCCTGCCGATCGGGCGGTTCGGTGGCCTCCTCTGGCTCGTAACAGCCGGTTTCCTGCTGCCGCGAACCCGGGCGGCCGCGAACCAGGAGCCCCGCGCACACGCGCCTCACGCAAGCCGGGAACGGCCATGACGACGGCGGATCCCACCCGGCCGCTATCCGGCAAGGTCGCGCTCGTCACCGGAGCCAGCCGTGGTATCGGCGCGGAGATCGCAGCCGCCCTTGCCAGCGCCGGCGCAACCGTTGTTCTTGCCTCCCGTGACAGCTCGGGCTTATCCGAGAGGGTCGCCGCCATCGCGGCGGCTGGCGGGAGTGCCGTGGCAATACCCGTAGATGTGGGCAGCCGGGACTCCGTGAAAGCCTTGCTGACCCAGATCCGGGACCGCTTCGGCATGCTCGACGCTGCGGTCAACAACGCAGCGGGCGGCGGACGGACGCCGGCGCCTTTGGCCGAGTGGTCCAGCGAGGAGTTCGACAGCGCCATCGCGGTGAACCTGCGCGGAGTCTTCCTCTGCCTGAAATATGAAATAGAGCTCATGCTGGCAAGCGGAAGCGGCGGGGCGATCGTGAACATGTCCTCCACAGCCGGCGAACAAGGCGTCTCTGGCATGAGCGGCTACGTGGCGAGCAAATTCGGCGTCGGCGGCCTGACCCGGGTGGCTGCACTCGATTACGCCTCCGAGGGTATCCGGGTCAACGCGATCGCTCCCGGCCCCATCCTCACCGAGCGACTTGCAGGAGCGGGACAGGCCGCCCAGGACCGCGTCGCTGCCGCCGTTCCGCTGGGCCGGATCGGCACGGCCGCCGATATCGCTGCAGCGGCCCTCTGGCTTTGCTCGGAGCAGTCGTCGTTCGTCACCGGAACCGTTCTCGCCGTCGACGGCGGCCGGCTGGCGGGAACGCCCGCATTCAACACAAGCAGAGGTTCAACGCAAGCAGAAAGGGAAGCCCGACATGAGTGAACCGCACTCCGATATCGAAGAGCTCAGCCTTCGCTGGGCAAGCGCCGAACGGAACAATGACGCTACGGCGCTGGACACGCTGCTGGCAGAAGACTTCACGGCCGTCGGTCCCCTTGGATTCGTCCTCACACGAGTCCAGTGGCTCGATCGTTACCGCGACTCGGCCTTCGTGAACGGACAGCTCGAGTGGACCATCAACGGCGTTCGCAGCTACGGCGACTCGGCCGTCGTCATTGGGATCCAGAACCAAACGGCCGCCTACCGTGGACATCCTTCCAATGGCCGGTTCCGCGTTACGCAGATCATGATCCGGCGGGACGAGCGGTGGCAGCTCGCAGGACTGCACCTGTCACCCATTGCGCAGCCTGAGGCGCTTGCCCGGTAGGGCAATTGTTGGATCCGCGGGCCTGGCCTATCCGGACCCGCTCCAGACCCTCCGCCACCACGGCTGTTTGGCGGCACGCTCCTGGTGAGATGCTTCCTCGGCCGCCGCGGCGGCTGCCTCAGTAGCCGCCGCCCGACGCTCGCGCCAGCGTTCCAGCTCGACGCCGACGTCGCGGGTCTTCGTAATCACCGGCGGTCCGCCCTGGAGCTGGCGCCGTGCGTCAATGACGCGTGCGTTGAAATCCTCCACCAGCTCCCGGACCTGCTGCTCTGAGTACAGCGCATCGAGCTTGGCATCCAATTCGGCGTCCTCGGTGCGGAGCAGAATGGCCTTCGGCCCTAGGCCGCTGAGATGCTCACGTTGAATGAGGCCCTTGACCCACCAATCGGGATCGTAGCGCTCCCCCAGCCCCGGGATCGGCTTGCCTGAGTACTTCAGGTTGTCGAACTTCCCCTGAGCCATGGCTTCGCGGATCAAATACTCAACCCGCGCGGCGTCGTCTACCTTCTTGCGCTTCTGCCGCTCTTCTTCCTCGGCGGCCTCAAGTTCGGCTTCTTCCTGTGCCGTCATGCCAGTAGCGCGCACATTTCGCAGTTCCATGGCACGTTCCATCCGGCGCCTGAACGCACTGTTCTCGCCGTTCACGGTTCTTCACCGCCCTCGTTCGCGGAAATCCAGGATCTGAATCCAAGTATTCCGCAAACGCGATGCTGAGCGGACGGCCGAAACAAGACTGCTCTGGCCACTCCCAGTGCACCTCATTACGCTGACTGGTAACAGCTAGGTCAGGAAGAGGGTCACCATGGACGAACAGGGCATTCTCCACCGCATCCAATCGCTCGTCGAGGAAGAGCGCGAGCTCCGGGAAAAAGCAGAGGCGGCGCCGCCTGGCCCTGGGCACGCCCCTGACCGCGTAAGGCTGGAGCGCATTGAGCAGGACTTGGATCAGTGCTGGGATCTCTTACGGCAACGGCGCGCAAAGAGGCAGTACGGGGAGAACCCGAACGAGGCCAAACCACGGCCCCCAAAACAGGTGGAGGGCTACACCGGCTGAAGCCACAAGGAACGCAGGACGACGACGGCGGGAGGCTCCCGCCGTCGTCGTCCTGCGCTAGAAGGGCCCTCTACACTGCCGACCGTCCGCGTTCAGCGGATAACTGTTGGGCGCGGATACTCAGGTAGATGCCTGTGTGGTCCAGCTCGCCAAGCCCCTGCGAGACCATTTTCTGGAATGCACCACGGACGCTCTTGGAAACCGCGAGATCCAGTCCGGCTTCTGCCGCGATCTCCGCAATGAAGGTCAAGTCCTTTAATTGGTTCTTGGCAGATCCGCCGCCCTCGAAATCGGCGTCGATCCAGCGTTGGCCCTTCTGCCGCAGGACTTCGGAGTTGGCCAGGCCTCCCGCAAGGATTGACTGTACGTTTCCAAGATCCAGTGCAGAAGCCTCAGCCAGCGCCATGGCCTCCGAGAGTGCCGTTACTGTTGCGGCCACGACGATTTGGTTGCAGGCTTTGACGATGGAGCCGGTGCCCGTTTCCCCGAACCGCAAAACGGTGGAACTGTAGAGCCCGAAGAGCGGCCCGAGACCCTCAACGATGTCCAAAGGGCCGCCAACCATAATGCTCAGCCGCCCCTCTTCGGCGCCGATGGTACCGCCACTGAGCGGAGCGTCCATGACGGTTACCCCATGGACCTCCCGGCATGCAGCGGCGAACGCCGCGACGGCAACAGGGGACACCGTGCCGTGGACCACCAGAACCGGGTTGTCGATTCTGGCCGCCTTCCACCCTGCAAGGAGGCCCTCGGGTCCGTGAAGCAGTTCCTCTACCTGGGGAAGATCGGGCAGCACCGTCAGCACCACCTCGCTGGCGGCTTCCGCAGGGGAGGCTACGGCTTGCCCTCCGGGAATCGCCTTGGCCTTGTGGGCCGTACGGTTCCACAGTTTCAGTGGCACGCCGGCAGCGATGATGTTCCTTGCTATCGGGGCCCCCATCGGGCCAGTGCCCAGCAAAGCGACTGACGGGGGAACAACTGGCGATTCAACGCTAATTTTCTGTGCCATGGCTTAGAACGGGATCAGTCCGGCCACGGCGGGCAGGAACGTACTGAACCACGGCACCGCTGCGAGCACCAGAAGTCCGACGAGGAGTGCAAGCAGATATGGCCAGAAGTGCTTGAGGCTGTTTTCCACGGTCTCCCGCGCGGTAGCACAAGCGACGTAGAAGCCCACTCCGGCCGGAGGAGCGAACGAGCCGATGCCCATGGAAATGATGAGCACCATCGCGTACTGCACGGGATTGACGCCGAAGTCGGTGGCGATCGGAAGCAGCAACGGGGCGAAGATCAGCACGGCCGGCAGGCCCTCGAGCAACTGGCCCATGATGACGAGCAGGATGATGGTGAACAGCATGAAGAGGATCGGGGAATCTCCGAGTCCTGACATGAGGTCATGGATCTGCTGGGAGACGCCGGCAAGGGCAAGGGTCTGGGCGAGCGGAGAGGCGGCAGCGATGATGAAGAGCACCATGCCCGCCGTCGTCGTCGTTTCCCGCAGGGTGTCACCTAGCAGCCGCTTGCTGCCCCGGCGGTAGGCGGCCGCCAAGACGAAAGCGTAGGCGACCGCGACGGACGAGACTTCGGTCGGCGTCGCGAACCCGCTCAGGATCCCCACCACCATGCCGACGGGCAGGAGGAGAGTGGGGAGGGCGAAGAACGTAGCCGAGCCGCGCGCCCGCCAGCTTGCCTTCGGACTTGCGACGCCACCTTGTTTGCGTGCGCGCAGGAACACGAGCGCCATGACCACCAGCGCGAGGAATGCGGCAGGCACAAATCCGGCAAGGAACAGCGTGGTGGTCGAAATCGTAGTGATGGAGCCGAGGATGAGCAGCACGATGCTCGGCGGGATGGTTTCACCCATGATGGCCGACGCCGACAGCACGGCAACAACCTCACCGCGCGGATATTTGCGCTCTTCGAGCATGCCGCGCATGGTGGTGCCGACGGCCGCAACGTCGGCGACTTTGGACCCCGAGATGCCGGAGAAAATGTACATGGTCACGACCACCACCTGGAGCAGTCCCCCGCGCAGATGCCCGATGAGCGCATCGACGAGCTTAGCCAAGGGCAGGGTGAGCCCGGCCGAGTTCATGACCGTGCCGGCGAGGATGAAGAAGGGGATCGCCAACAACACGAATCCCTTTGCGCCCGAAGCCATGCCGATCGGGATGGCGCTGACTTCGGAAATTCCTCCGAGGTAGAGGTAGATCCCTGAGGCGAGGGCGAGGACGAAGGCGATAGGGAGTCCGAGGAAGAGCAGGATGAACAGAATGGCCAGCACCGCGCCAAGAAGGACGTTCGGCGAGGCATAGTAGAACAGCGGCGGCGCCAAGAGCACGACGACGACGAGCGCCGCCGCGATGCCGGCAGCTACCAGGACCGCTCGCCGTTGCTGCCGCCAGAGCTTGATGAGCGCGAACCACGCGATGAGAACCATGCCCACTGAGAACGGCATGGAAACCCAGAACACGGGGATCTGGAGGATCGGGGTCTTTTCCTCGATTTGCTGGACGAGCGTGGGGACGAAGAGCGCGAAGGCGCCCGCGCTCATCACGAAGACGAGCCAGTCCACCAGCGCAGCCAGATAGGGCTTCCACCCGGCGGGGAGCCGCATGATGAGGGCCTGCACGGACATATGGGCGCCTTTGGGATAGGCGATTGCCCCGCCCATGAAGGCAATGGTCAGAAGCGCGATTTCCGAAACTTCCTGGGTCCAAAGAACCGAATCGCCAGTAACAACGCGGACCGTGATGTTCAGAAGGATGACGACGAGCTCGGCGAGAATCGCGGCGCCCACAATCCACTCCAAGGCTCGGTCCAGCCAGATCGCGCCGCTCCAGCCCGAGGGGACGTGACCCGTGTGCAGGATCTCTTCGGCTTCCGGGGGGAGGACTTCTTCCAGGTCCCGAGAAGTGAGGGTGTGTTCCATTGTGTCCAGACTTTCGACATTGAGAGCGGAATGGTTGTGCGGGGTGTGGCGTGAGTCGGTGGGGGTGGGAGCCCGGGAAGGCTCCCACCCCTTGACGGATTACTTGGCCGGAGTGAACGCGATCGCTTGGTCGAAGAATTCTTTTCCAATGAGCTTCGAGAACTCCGGGTACAGGCTCTTCGAGACGGCTTTGAACTCCTCGATGCTGGCAGCGCTCAGCTCGTTGGCTTTCATGCCTTTGGCCGTCAGCTCGTCCAGTTGCTTCTTGGCCTGCTCCGAGTCGTAGGAGGTTTTGAACGTGGCAGTTTCAGCGGAGGCGTCGGTGAGTGCCTTTTGCTGGTCCGCGCTGAGCGTTCCCCATTTCTTCGACGACAACGCGAGCACCCAGGCATCATTGATGTGGTTGGTCAGCGACACATACTTCTGCACTTCGGAGAACTTGTTGGTCCAGGGCACCTCGATCGGATTCTCCTGGCCGTCGATGGTGCCGGTCTGCAACCCGGTAAAGACTTCTGAGAAGGCCATGGTGGTGGGGCTTGCACCCAGCTTGCCGAAGAAGTCCGTCCACAGTGTGTTGCCTGGGACGCGGATCTTCAGCCCCTTCAGGTCCGAAGGTTGCTGAATAGGACGCACGGAGTTGGTAATTTCACGGCCCGTCCTGGTGAGGAAGCTCAGCGCGACAGTGTCCTTCTTGGCAAGCTTGTCCTTCAGGTCCTGGCCGGGTTTGCCTGCCAGGAACGCGGCCTCTTCAGTGGTGTCCTTGAACAAGTAAGGGATGCTTATCGCGTTCATTTCCGGAACCACTGAGGCGTATACCGACGTTGAAAGGATCAGGGCATCCAGGGAACCGCCCTGCAACCGGGTGACGGCGGCGTTCTGGTCGCCGCTGAAGCTCGTGCCGTTGGGAACGACGGTGACCACCACCGATCCGTTGGACGTCTTCTTTACCTGGTCCGCGAAATGCTGAGCTGACACACCCACGGAGGAGGTGAGCGGATCGGGAATCGACAATTGGATCTTGGCGACCGGTGCGGCCTGGCCGCCATTGGATGCGCCTGAGGCGGCGCATCCAGCGAGGGCAGAGGCGGCGAGGCCGCAGGCTATTACTCCGGTGATGGCGCGTGTCTTGGTGTTCATGCGATGCCTTTCTTCGTTGGAAGGATGCGATCCGGATGACGGAAGCAAGGGGGTGAGTCAGGCGCCCACGGGGGCGGCCTGGGCGATGAATGCTTCGGTTTCGCGACGCAGTTCAAGCGCCTGGGACAGCGAGTCGTCAATGACGACGTCTTCCCAGCGGACAATCGCCCCCTTGGCGACGTCGTTGCGCAGTTCGACGTGGTGCGCCAAGGCCACGGGCAGGGCTCCGGTCGCCACTGAGTGCTTGGCCGAGACCAGCTTGCCCCACACCGTAAATCCGCCCTCGCCGTCGAGGAACTCGCCGGCCTGGAGGTCCTTCTTCGCGGTGGCGACCACATCTCCGAAGAAGCCGACCGGTGCGCCTGTAGCAATTCCCCGAAGCGCAGCATTGGCTATCGAGACATTCAGTTCGAGGCCGACGTAGTGGTATGGGCGGTACAAAGCGGCGTACTGGCCGGTGGGGTCCGGATGCCAGGGATATTCGTTGAAGCACCCGGAAACGTAGGCGTTTGTTGCTTTGACGACGACGAAGACGCCTTCTTGCGTGTTGTGGCTGATCCAACTGCCATCGCGGTTCACGCTCGACATGACGTCCACGCTGCCTTCGTGGGCGAGGGCGCCACCGACGTCGCTTGGCCGGCAGATCGTGGCGATCTCTTCGACGTTGCCCGGCGTGAAGCTGAGCCCCGCGTCTGACGGTTCCAGGCCCGCGCCGTTCGCGACCGCGGCCATCTCAATTGCCGCTTTCGTGCCGTCCCGGAACGAAGTGTGCATGTACGGGTTGAGCTGTCCGGAGTCCGTGAGTTCCTTCGAGAATTCCCAGTTCTCCCAGACGTTGTCCGGGTTCATCTCGTGGTAGTGCTCAAGGTATTTGGCGCCCTTACCTGCGCAAACGACGTCGAATCCGCTGGTACGCGCCCAGTCCACCAATTCCATGATGAGGGCTGGCTGGTCGCCGTAGGCCATGGAATACACGACGCCGGCCGCTTCTGCACGCTTGGCCAAGGCGGGCCCCGCCAACGCGTCAGCCTCGACGGTCACCATGATGATGTGCTTCTTGGTTTCGATGGCTCGCAGGGCATGCTTGATTCCCACGATCGGGTTGCCTGTGGCTTCCACGATCACGTCGATGTCCACGTCGAAGAGTTCGTCCGCGTTGGCCACAATAGCCGTTGTGCGGTTCTTGAGCGCCGTGGCAATGTCCGGAGCGATCTGCTCCGACGGCCATTCGACAAGGGCGAAGGCACCTTCGGCACGCTTCACGTTGATATCGGCAATGGCGACGACGTGGATCCCCGGAATGTTGTTGGCCTGGGCGAGGTACATGGTGCCGTAACGTCCAGCGCCAATGAGGCCGACCCTGATGGGACGGCCTTCCTGCTCGCGGTCGCCAAGGAGTTTGTGAAGGTTCACTGGAGTCTCTCTTCATTGGTGTGCGATGCGAAGGAATCCTGGCCGCTTGCGCGGATGGCACAACTTCTTTGTCGCGGTTTGGCTGAAAACTATCCGGAGTGGAACCGGTTCCACTTTTGTACCACCCGGTGCTAAGCTGTGTCAACGACTCCGAGCCAAGTGCATTCAAGATGATGACGGCCCGCCGCGAGGAGCAAAGCATAGGACTTACGCCCAATGAATTCCCCCAAGGAGGAGTGGTGAAGAAGGCTCCGACCATCCGCGACGTCGCGGCGACTGCGGGAGTTTCGGTCTCCGTGGTGTCCCGGGTGCTGAACCCGGACTCAGGCCCCGTGGCTCCGGCCAAAAGGCAGGAAGTCCTCAGGGTCATTGATGAACTGGGTTACCGTCCGCGGGCCGCAGCCCGCGAGCTGAGCGCGGGCCACGCGCTCACCATTGGACTGGTGGTCACCGATCTGTCCAACCCCTTCTTTGCGCGGCTTGCCGACCGCATTGTCTGGGAAGCCCGCAGCCATGGGGTCCAAGTGGTGTTGATGACAACGCAAGAGGACCCGCATCTGGAAGCGGATTCGCTGGACACCCTCCTGGATCGCTCCGTCAGCGGGGTCATAGCAACCCCAACCGGGGGAAACATCGAAAAATGGGCTCGCCTTCAGGATCTGGGCGTGAACGTGGTGTTCGTTGACCGCACCATCGAGGAACTCGCCGATGTGGACGTCGTCAGCATCGAGAACTTTGACTCCGCCCGACGTTCCACGGAGTACCTCATCGGCCTCGGCCATCGAAGGATAGCCCTGGTGACTGGCCCCAGGCAGACCTCGACAGGACGGGCGAGGATCAACGGATACCGGGCCGCCCATGAGGACGCATCCCTCGACGTCGATCCCCTTCTCATCCGCGATGTGCCGTTCCGTGGAGACTCAGGCGGTGACGCCGTCGGCTCCCTTCTTGCCATGCCGCAACCCCCAACAGGTCTCATCGTGGCCAATACCGCCCAGGTTCAAAGCTCGGTTCGGCGGCTGGTCCAGAGCGGCATGAGGATCCCGGACGAGCTCTCCGTGATCGTCTTCGATGACAACCCCTGGACCGAGCTCATGTCGCCCCCGCTCAGCGTCATCCGGCAGCCGCTCGACATGCTCGCAGTTCATTCCCTCGAACTCGTCCTAGGTCGAATGCAGGGCAAATTGCCCGACGGCCCCCGCTTCATCGAGGTCAAGGCGGATTTCCTGCCCCGCAGCAGCTGTGCACCGCTCCCCCAAACCGCTATTCACTAAGGAGAATCCATGCCCGTCGTCGTCACCGCAACATTCACTCCAAAGGAAGGCTCGTTCGACCAGGTCGTCGCGGCCTTGTCCCCGGCAATCGCGGAAGTCCATCAGGAGCCCGGCTGCCTGCTATACGCCATCCACGACTCACCCAACGGCCAGATCCTCATGATCGAGAAATGGGAGTCCGCCGAATTGCTTGACGCCCACGGCGACGGGGAGCCGGTCAAGAGACTCAATGCAGCTCTTGACGGCCTCCTTCAGCGCCCGGTCGACGTAATGCGCCACGAGCCCATCCCTGCGGGAAATTCAGTCCAGGGAGCCCTCTAAAGCTAAAAAGCAGGACGACGACGGCGGGAAGTTCCCGCCGTCGTCGTCCTGCTTTAAACAGCGCGCTACGGCGCCGACCGATAACCTTGGGCAAATGACAGTTCGAAGCGCAGGAATTCTGTTGTACCGTCGGACCTCCACAGCGGAATTGGAGGTGTGGATAGCCCACATGGGCGGACCGTTCTGGTCCCACAAGGATGAACGCGCATGGTCCATTCCCAAAGGCGAATACCTCGAAAGCGAGGACCCGCTGGTAGCTGCCAAGCGCGAGTTCGCAGAAGAAATGGGCACTCCCCCGCCCGACGTCGATTACCTCGAACTGGGCACCTTCCGGCAACCGTCGGGCAAGCTCATCACCGCCTTCGCGGCTGAGTCCGACTTCGCGCCCGAAAGAATTGAAAGCAACACCTTTGAGCTGGAGTGGCCGCGAGGATCCGGCATTGTCCGGAGCTACCCCGAGATCGACGACGCCGTGTGGGCCACGGAGACCATAGCCCGCGCCAAACTGGTGGGCGGGCAGGTGCCCATCCTCGACGCACTCATCCAGCACCTCGGGAGCGCTTAGGCCTGCACGATCGACTCGATGGGCCGCGGGGAAAGTATCGGATCTGCGTGACGGTGGAGAACCTTCCACTCCCCGTCTTCCCATCGGAAAATCGTGGTCACCCGAAGGGGTATCGGGGACACTTCATCAGACCCGCCTACCTTGGCCCGGGCCCGTTCAATTTCAACAATGTACGCAAGCTCGGTCCCGGTATACCCGGAGATCCGCTCGAAACTGATCGGCTCGCCCTCCCTCAACTGGGACGCTGCCCGGTCCATGGTCTCCTCGACCGCGTTCCGGCCCCGTGCTGGCGGGCCGAGCGGATTGGCGAGCGTGACGTCGTCCCGCTTCGAAAACAGCTTCTTCTGCAGCTCCGGGTCTCCCGTGACGAACGCGTCGAGCGCCCGATGATATTTCTCCACCATCAGATCGAGATTGGACCCGTGCATTGGTTCCTCCAGCCTCGCTTTTTTCCTGGCGCGGCGTGCCAGGTGCGGCGTGCCGTATTCGGTCATAGTGGCACCGTTGACGAACGGTGTCTACGTCCGATTTCCTTTGCGCCCAGACCGGTCAGGAATGGAGAAGCGCCGCTCACGGGCCGCGCCTAGAATGGCGGTCATGGACAACATCGTCCACGCCAGCTTCGTCCCGCAATGACTTCAGGAGTGATCATGAGCGACTCTTCCAACGAGGGAATCAAGACCGTGCTGCATCCCGTTTCCGATCTCGCGGCGGCGAAAGCCGTTTATTCCGCACTGCTTGGCGTACAACCGCAAGCCGACGGACCCTATTACGTCGGCTTCGACGTCGCGGGCCAGCACATCGGTCTGGTGCCGGGCGGCGGTCCCCAACACATGACCTCGCCCGTGGCCTACTGGCACGTTTCGGACATCGAAGCGAAGCTGGCTGAAGTAACCGCCGCGGGTGCCACAGTGAACGAAGCAGCCCACGACGTCGGAGGCGGCCGTTTGGTAGCCACCGTCACTGACCCGGACGGCAACGTCCTCGGACTGCTTCAGGATCCTCAATAGCCAACCAGACGCCGACGAAGACCGCGAAGACGACCCGCCTTAGAGATGGAGACATGATGAGCACGGCCACGAGCACGGACACGCAGTCGCCTGAGCTGCACATCGCTGACACCCACGATCTGATCCGGGTGCAGGGCGCGCGGGAGAACAACCTCAAGGACATCAGCATCGAGCTGCCAAAGCGCCGGCTGACCGTGTTCACTGGCGTCTCCGGTTCGGGCAAGAGCTCGCTCGTGTTCGCCACGATCGCCGCGGAGTCGCAGCGGATGATCAACGAAACGTACAGCACTTTTGTGCAGGGGTTCATGGCAACGATGGCCCGGCCGGACGTCGACCTGCTCGAAGGACTCACGACGGCGATCATCGTCGACCAAGAGCGAATGGGCGCAAACCCCCGTTCCACGGTGGGTACCGCCACCGATGCGAACGCCATGCTGCGCATGCTCTTCAGCCGACTTGGCCAGCCGCACATCGGATCCCCGCAAGCGTTCTCGTTCAATGTCGCCTCGATCTCCGGCGCCGGCGCGGTCACCTTAGAGCGCGGCGGTACAACGACGAAGGAGCGCCGCAGTTTCAGCATCACGGGTGGCATGTGCCCACGCTGCGAAGGGCGCGGCTCCGTCACTGACTTCGACTTGACCGCCCTGTACGACGGCGGCAAGTCGCTCGCAGAGGGCGCGCTCACCATCCCCGGCTACAGCATGGACGGCTGGTACGGCCGCATCTTCAGCGGCTYCGGCTTTTTCGACATGGACAAGCCGATCAGCAAGTACACCAAAAGGGAACTCCACGACCTGCTCCACAAGGAGCCGACCAAGATCAAGGTCGAAGGCATCAACCTGACATACGAAGGCCTGATCCCGAAGATCCAGAAGTCCATGCTCTCCAAGGACCCTGAGGGAATGCAGCCGCACATCCGTGCCTTCGTGGAGCGGGCGATCACCTTCACCACCTGTCCAGAATGCGATGGCACCCGGCTCACCGAGGCGGCCCGCTCGTCGAAGATCAAGGGAATCAGCATCGCCGACGCGTGTTCCATGCAGATCAGCGACCTCGCCGAATGGGTGCGGGGCCTCGACGAGCCGTCGGTTGCCCCGCTGCTCAAAGGGCTGCGGCACCTCCTCGACTCGTTCGCGGAGATCGGGCTTGGTTATCTCTCACTCGATCGGCCGGCAGGTACTCTTTCCGGCGGTGAGGCGCAGCGCACCAAAATGATCCGGCATCTGGGCTCCTCACTCACCGACGTCACCTACGTCTTTGACGAGCCCACCATCGGCTTGCACCCGCATGACATCGAGCGCATGAACAAGCTCCTGCTGCAGCTTCGGGACAAAGGCAACACCGTGCTCGTCGTGGAGCACAAGCCGGAAGCGATCGCGATCGCCGATCACGTCGTCGACCTCGGCCCTGGCGCGGGCACCGCCGGTGGCGAGGTGGTGTTTGAGGGCACGCTCGACGGGTTGCGGTCCAGCGGCACCCTGACCGGCCGCCACCTTGGCGATCGCGCCGCCCTCAAGGAGACCACGCGGAACCCGGCGGGGGCGCTGGAGATCCGCGGCGCGGCTGCGAACAACCTGCGCGACGTCGACATCGACATTCCGCTCGGGGTCCTTGTCGTCGTCACCGGCGTCGCGGGTTCCGGCAAGAGCTCCCTGATTCACGGCTCGCTGTCCGGGAGGGACGGCGTCGTGTCGATCGATCAGGCGGGGATCAAGGGCTCGCGGCGGAGCAACCCCGCGACGTACACAGGACTGCTTGAGCCGATTCGTAAGGCGTTCGCGAAGGCCAACGGCGTGAAGCCGGCGCTGTTCAGCGCGAACTCGGAGGGCGCGTGCCCCACCTGCAACGGCGCGGGCGTCATCTACACGGACCTCGGGTTCATGGACACCGTGTCCACCCCCTGCGAGGAGTGCGAAGGCAAACGGTTCCAGGCATCGGTGCTCGAATACCGCCTCGGCGGCCGCAACATCGCGGAGGTGCTGGCGATGCCCGTGAAAGAAGCCGAAGAATTCTTCTCCGACGGCGAGGCCCGCATTCCGGCCGCCCACGCAATCCTAAAGAGGCTGGCCGACGTCGGACTCGGCTACCTCAGTCTCGGCCAGCCGCTCACGACGCTTTCCGGCGGCGAGCGGCAGCGGATCAAGCTCGCCACCCACATGGGTGAAAAGGGCGGTGTACTCGTCCTCGACGAGCCCACCTCGGGCTTGCATCTCGCCGACGTAGAACAGTTGCTCGGCTTGCTCGACCGGCTCGTGGACTCCGGCAAGTCGGTCATTGTCATCGAGCACCACCAGGCGGTCATGGCGCACGCCGACTGGATCATCGATCTCGGCCCAGGCGCCGGTCACGACGGCGGGAAGGTCGTGTTTGAGGGCACGCCCGCCAATCTCGTCGCCGCGCGTTCAACCCTCACCGGCGAGCACCTGGCGGCGTACGTCGGGGAGTGACTTAGGAAGCTCTTAAAGGCGTCACGGGTTTGTGCTTCGGCCGGGGTGGTACTCAGCTTTCCCCCCGGCTGGACACCCATTTTGTGGGCATCTCACCGGCAGTTCCTGGTGCCTCGACGCGTATCGGAACTGATCTACGACGAGCTCGAACGTACGGTCCCACAACTTCAGAAACGCGACAGACACTAGATCCGAAGGACCCTCTGTGCGGGCCTCCGGCCCGGCCCATTCATATTGCTTCCGGGATGCCGAATCGCCTCGCCACGAGTACGCGAATGGCCCAGAGTAAAGGCTGATCTTCCAGCTCAACTCCCTTGTCCCCGTAAATTACGCCCTTTTCGCTGCCCACTGCATCGATGTCAAAAAGCCTCAGGATCTCGCTCACGTGAAACTGATACTCGGTGGAGGTCATTTGGCGAGACGCACGAACTGGAATTGTGCTGAGTGTGCGCGCGACCTCAGCCTGGATGGATTCCGGCAAGTCGGCCCTCACCGTCGAGCACCTGGCGGCGTACGTCGGGGGGTCAGCTAGCGGGACGGCTGGTTCTCCTTGGTAGCGCCCGGCACGTGGATGAAGAGGCTGGCGAGGGCGGTGACCAGGAGAAGGGACGCCGCGATGATGAAGCTGGTCTGCATTCCGTGGACGAAGCCGGCGGGGTCGGCGATGAGGGCGCCGAAGACGGCGATGGCGACTGCGCCGCCCACCTGTCGGAACGTGTTGAAGACCGCGCTTGCGGTACCTGCCTTTTCGCCCGGTACGCTCGCGAGCACGACGGCGGTCACCTGCGGCATCGCGATCGATCCACCGGAACCCGTGAAAACCAGGAAGGTACCAACAAGTAGCGGCGATCCCAGCGGCGCCGTGAAAAGCATCGCGGTGAGTCCCACCACCATGGACGTCAATCCGACGACGACCGGTACCCGTGTCCCGAACCGGTTCGACAAGCTTCCGCTGACGATGTTACCGGCGATACTGAACGCCGCAGAAGGAAGGAAAGTGAACCCGGCCTGAAGCGGTGTGAGCCCGAGGTGCTGTTGGAGGAAGAGACTGACGACAAAGACGGTACCGAAGTGGCCCACCATGAACGCGAATCCCACCGAGAGCGAGATTCTCATGCCGGTGGATCGAAACAGCCCAAGCGGCATCATCGGGTGCCGGCCACGCGCCTGGATCAGGAGGAAGGCTGCGAGGCTAATGGCAGCGAGGACCAAGCTACCGATGACGGGCACCGTGCCGAAGCCCTCGGTTCCTCCCGTGATGAGGCCGTACATCAAGCCGGTCAGGGCAACGATCGCCGCGGCCTGACCGGCCCAGTCGAACGGAGTTGGCCGTCGGGGCGATGTGGCAACGGAAGCCAGGAGCACCAGCATCGCGATGCACACGGGAAGGTTGATGCCGAACACGAGCCGCCAGCTCAGCGTGGTGAGGAGGCCGCCGACAAGTGGTCCCACGGCTCCGGCCACGGCCCCGCCGACCGCCCAGATCCCGAGGGCATGTGCACGACGGCGGGGATCGGGAAAGGCCTGCCGAATCAGTGCCATCGAGGCCGGCAGCATGATCGACGCCGCACCTCCTTGGAGGAAGCGGGCGGCAATGAGAACCCCCGAGGTCGGCGCGAGGGCGCATGCAACTGACGCGACCAGAAACAGTGCGATACCCCACCCCAGTGACTTTTTCGCGCCGATCCGATCCGACAGGTTCCCCGCGAACAGCAGTAGCGAAGCAAACATCAGCGTGTAGCCGTCGATCACCCACTGCAGGCCGGCTGTTCCGCCCCCAAGCTCCTTGCCGATGCTGGTGAGCGCGACATTGACGATCAAGATGTCGAGGGTGATCAGGAAGAATCCCAGCGACGCAATCATGAGCGTGAGCCGTGCCCGGGGCGCATCGGCCACGGGCGATGAAGGAACCGGAGCCGGCAACGTGGTTTCAGGGTGCGTCATGGTCTAAGGAAACAGCCCACGGAAAAGATGAGGGAGTCTCTATCGTGAGGGGTACTGGCAGTGACCCCCAACCGTGGCGCGATTACCGGGAAAGCTAAGCGCCGCCGTCGGGCACCCGCCGCCGGGCTCTATGCAACCAACACAGCGGCAGCGCTGTCCATGTGCTCGAGGATGGTCTTGCGTGCCAGGGACGCATCCCCAGTCTCAATGGCGGCCACGATGTCATGGTGCCGCTCGACGCTCATGTTCCTGACGCCCTTTTCCAGCCCCGCGAACATGATGGACATCCGGATGGATCCCTCCAACGATTCCCACGAATGAAGCAGTGTCTCGTTCCCGGTCAAACGGCACATGGTCCGGTGGAATTCCAGGTCGGATTCGATCCGCTCCTCGAGGCTCCCCTTGGTTGCGGCAGCCATAGCGTCGATGGCGGCGCGGAGCGAGGTGATCACTTGTTGGCGGTCGGGCAACTCGCAAAGCGTGCGCGCGGCGAGGGACTCCAGAGCGGCGCGCACGGAGTAGATATCGCGGATTTCCTTCGCGTCAAGATGGCGGACGGAAAGCCGTCCACGCGGTCCTGCAGACAGCAAGCCTTCCTGCTCAAGTTGGCGCAGGGCCTCGCGGAGTGTCCCGCGGCTGATCTGGAGCATGTCCGACAATTCGGTTTCCACCAAGTGCCGGCCGGGCGCCAGCTCGCCGCTCGTGATGGCGGTGCGCAGCGCGGACAGCGCCTGCTCGCGGAGGCTCTTCTTTTCCAGTCCCAGAAGGGGTGCTGTTGCGCCGGCCATCGTGTCCGTCCTTCAATGTCAGTGGTCGACTGTTTACAGTCGGTGTGTTAACTGTTGATGTTACGGCAGAAGCGCGGAACCGGCCCATGCCCGCTCCGCGCTCCTCCAGCTCGAACACCGGCTCAGCCCAGTTCCGCCAGGACTTTCGCCACGATCCGCTGTACCGACAATCCGTAGCGCTCGTGCAGGGTGGGCAGCGCGCCGGCGTCGAGGAACTCATCGGGTAACGCTACCGGAACCACCCGCTTGGCCAGGCCAGCCGTGACCACGGCCGAGGCCACCGTCTCAAACAAGCCGCCCACCACGCTGTGATTTTCCAGCGTCACGGCCAGGCGGTCGGTGTTCAGTTCCGCCAGGACGGTAGCGGCGTCGAACGGTTTGATGGTGGGCGCATGCACGACGGCGACATCCACCTTGTGCGCGGCCAGCGCCTCCGCTGCCTGCAGCGCGCGCATGGTCATCAACCCGCTGGAGACAAACACGACGTCGTTGCCGCCACGCAGCACTTTCGCCTTACCGAGTTCGAACGTGTAGTCGTACTCGTCGAGCACGGTGGGGACGTTGCCTCGAAGAAGGCGCAGGTACGTTGGGCCGTCGCTGGCTGCCAGTTGCGGCACTGCTTGTTCGATGTCCACCGAGTCGCACGGATCAACGATGGTCAGATTGGGCATGCCGCGGAAAATCGCCATGTCCTCCGTAGCCTGGTGGCTGGGGCCGTAGCCCGTGGTCAGCCCCGGGAGGCCGCCCACAATGTTCACGTTCAGGTTCGGCTCGGCGATGTCGAGGCACAGGAAGTCGTAGGCGCGGCGCGCTGCAAACACGGAATAGGTCGAGGCGAACGGCACCAGGCCGGTCTCAGCCAACCCCGCCGCCGCACCGAAGAGCAACTGCTCGGCCATGCCCATCTGGAAAAACCGCTCCGGGAAGGCCTGCGCAAAGATATGCATGTCCGTGTATTTGCCCAGGTCGGCGGTGAGTCCGACGATTCGCGGATCAGCCTCGGCGGCCTTCACCAGCGCGTGCCCGAAAGGCGCGGAGGACGTCTTTTGCCCTGGATCCGCGAACGACGCGATCATCGCCGAGGTTTTCAGCTTCGGTGAGCTGCTTTTCAAAGCGCTGACGGTGCTCATCGGCCGGCCTTCCCATTGGATCCTGCGGTCAGTTGCTTGCGGCAAAGCTGCCATTCGTGTTCTTCGATGCGCATGAAATGCGCCTTTTCGCGTTCCTCGAGCAGCGGCACGCCGCGCCCCACTTTCGTATCGCACAGGATCACGGAAGGACGCCCGACGGCGGCGGCCTGGGCGGCAGCGTTGTCGAACGCCGTCAGCAACCCACCGACGTCGTTCCCGTCCACCCGCTGCGCGTACCAGCCGAAGGCTTCCCACTTTGCCGTGACGGGCTCCGTGCGGAGCACGGTGTCCGTCTTCCCATCCGCCTGCAGGGCGTTGATGTCCACCATGGCAGTGAGGTTGCCCAACTGGTGGTGGTGTGCGCCCATGGCGGCCTCCCAGGTGGATCCTTCGTCCAGTTCACCGTCGGAGAGGAAGTTGTACACCCTCGCGCTGGAGCGCTGGTGCCGGAGGCCAAGGGCCATTCCCACCGCGATGGAGAGCCCGTGGCCAAGGGATCCACCGGAGATTTCCATGCCGGGCGTGTAGGTTGACATCCCGGACATGGGGAGGCGGGAATCGTCCGAGCCGTAGCTTTCGAGTTCCTCCACGGGAATGATCCCGGCCTCGGCCAGTGCTGCGTAGTGGCCTATTGCGTAGTGGCCCGTGGAGAGCAGGAAGCGGTCCCGGCCCTCCCATTCGGGATCATCGGCGCGGTAGCGGAGCTGGTCCGCGTAAACGGCTGCGAGCATGTCCGCAGCTCCGAGTGCCTGGCCAACGTAACCTTGGCCCTGGACTTCGCCCATGTTGAGGGCGTGGTGCCGGATCCGGTTGGCGGCTGCCCTGACCCGTTCGACGCGTTCCATTGCGGTTTCTCCGATTCGTCCTGCCGAGCGTTGGTCCTGTGCCACAGTCATCAGGCATTCACCGACTGGGGAGTGCTTTTGGTGGCCTCATCGGCCAACTGGCGTTCCCGCTTGCCCCAGGTTTCGCGGGTGGCGAGGGCTGCCCATAGACCAATGGCGGCGTACAGGCCGAAGAGCAATGCCGGGCCCATCCAGCCCATGGTGACGAAGAGCAGCGTGGTGATGAAGGGCGTGAAGCCGGACACCATGGCGGAGATCTGGTAAGCCAACGATGCGCCGGATGCCCGGGTCTTCGCCTGGAAAAGCTCGGGGAACCAAGGACCCTGGGCACCGGCGAGCGAGTTCTGGCAGATACCGTACGAGACCGCGATCGTGGCGATGATGAAGATGAACATTCCTGTGTTGACCAGCAGGAACATCGGGATGGCGAAGAGCACGGCAAAGGCGCAGGACCAGATGTAGACGGGACGCCGGCCAATCTTGTCCGTCAGCCGCGCCCAGGCCTGGGTGGCGAAGATGCCGATGGCCGAGGCGATGCAGAGTGCAACCAGCGTCTGGGTCTTGTCCGCCAGGTGCTGGCTGTTCAGGTAGGAAATCATGTACGTGATGGAGACGGCGTAGCCAGCGGTCTCCGCAATTCGGAGACCGATGCCCTTGACGATGTTGCGCCAGTCAGTCTTCAGGACCTCCACAATAGGCGACTTCACGATTGCGCCGCTGTCCTTGACCTCGTCGAAGACCGGGGATTCCGGGACCTTGGAGCGGATGATCAGGCCGACAACAACCAAGACGATGCTGGCGAGGAAGGGAATGCGCCAGGCGAGTTCACCGCCGAGCTGCACGCTGACGAGGAAGACCAGGTTGGCCAGCAGGAGTCCCACCGGGAAGCCGGCCTGGACGATGCCCGTGTATTTCCCCTTGGATTTCCAAGGTGCGTGCTCGTAGCTCATCAGGATGGCCCCGCCCCACTCGGCTCCGAACGCCAGGCCCTGGACGATGCGGACGAACACCAGCAGGGCCGGCGCCAGGAGACCCACCTGGGTGTACGTGGGGAGAAGGCCGATCAGGAACGTGGCCACACCCATCAGAATCAAGGAGGCTACGAGGACCGGCTTACGTCCCAGCTTGTCGCCCAGGTGGCCGCCGATGATGCCGCCGATGGGACGGGCAGCGAAGCCGACGCCGAGGGTGGCGAAAGCGGCGAGGGTCCCGGTGACGGGATCGCCCGTGGGGAAGAACGCCGTTCCGAAGTACAGGGCAGCCGCGGTGCCGAAGCCGATGAAGTCATAGGTTTCGATGACTGCGCCCACGCCGGAGCCGATAGCGACCCTTCTGGCGTCTTTGGTGCCGTGGACCGGCCCGCGCATGGTCAGAGCTTCTTTGCTCATTGGTGAATCCCTTTCGAAGAGCGACTGAGGCTAGGCGCTTCAGCACTGTCGACTGTTAACACATGATACGCCAGTGTGACCTGCATCATCGAGCTATGTCAACAGTCAACTTCAAGGGTTGACTGTCAACAGTTAACCTCGCTACTGTGGTTCCCATCACTACTGCCCTCGGGCACGACTGGAGGAAACGAAGATGTTCAACTCCCGACTCGGTTGCTCGTCCATCAGCTTCCGGCACCAGGATCTACCCACGGCATTGCGCACCATCAGCGGCCTGGGATTTGAGGAAATCGACCTCGGCGCACTGCCGGGCGTCTGCGATCACGTTCCCTATGATCTTGATTCCGACGCCGTCACTGCCGTGACCGCGGAGGTCGCCGCGTCGGGATTGCGGGTCCGCTCCGTCAACGGAGACATAGGAGACCTCAATGCAGTCCTCGACGCCGGCCAGCGCGCCGCCCGCCAAAGGCACCTTGAGTCGCTCCTCACCCTCACCGCCAACACCGGCGCGAATGCCTTGGTTCTCCCCTGCGGCGCTTTGCGACACGATCCGGTCCGAAACGTCAACGAGGACCTGGACACCATCGCGGCCCAGCTCACAGATGCCGGACAGCGGGCGGCGGAGTTCGGCGTCGAGCTCTGGACCGAATCCCTGCATTTCCTCCGGTTCTGCTGGAACCTGGAGAGCGCCGAACAGTTGGCCGCGCGGCTGGCAGGCTCCGGCGTCGGGATTGTCATGGACTTCAGCCACATCGTTGCCGCGGGCGAAGACCCGCTGGAGTACATCGAACGCCACCAGGGCCGGATCGCCCACGTCCATCTGCGGGACGCGGTTCCGGGCAATATCAACCTCAGCATCGGAAACGGCCAGGCGGACTTCGCCGCCGGACTCAGCTCGCTGGCAGCCACCGGCTACAGCGGCCATTTCTCGCTGGAACTGGAAACCCGCGACGTCACCCACGACGAACGCCCGGCGGCGGCCGCCAAAGCCGCCAGCTTCATCACAGACCTCATCTAGTTATCACCAACGAACCACTCATCAAGCAACAAGGAGCATCATGACCACCACCATCCAGCGCACCGCAGTCCTCACCGGAGCAACCTCGGACCGGGGCATCGGAATCACCACCGCTCGCCGCTACGCCAACGACGGCTGGGCGGTGGTGATCCTGGACCTCGACGGCGAGAAGTCCGCCAAGGTCGCAGCGGAAATCGGCAACCAGTTCAACGTCCCGGCGTTCGGCTACGAGATCGACGTCGCCAACGAAGCTTCCGTCAACGCCGCGTACGCAGCAGTAGCCGCCGAAATCAGCGCAGGCAACCTCCCCGCCGTCGGCGCCCTCGCCAACATCGCGGGCATCACTTCGCCCGTGCCGTTCCTCGAAACCACGCTGGAACTCTGGCACAAGGTCATGGACGTGAACGCCACCGGCACCTACCTGGTCACCAAGGCATTCCTTCCGGACATGATCGCCAACGGTTGGGGCCGGATCGTCAATATGTCTTCCGTCTCCGCCCAGCGCGGCGGCGGCGTCTTCGGCAAGGTCCCCTACTCCGCGGCGAAGGCAGCCATCCTCGGCTTCACCAAGGCGTTGGCCCGCGAGATCGGCGCAACCGGCGTCACCGTGAACGCGATTACCCCGGGCGCCGTGGACACCAACATCCGCGTCGGCAGCACCGACGAGCAGGAAGCCGCCATCAACGCCGGCATCCCCCTGGGCCGCAACGCCACCACAGAGGAAGTCGCCGCGGTCATCACGTTCCTCTCCTCCGAGGAATCCGCCTACCTCACGGGCACCACCATCGACATCAACGGTGGAAGCCACATCCACTAGCAGCCCCGCATCCGTAGCCGAAAGAGCCCACGATGACCAAAATCTTCAACGATCCCGCCGATTTCGCCGAGGAAGCCCTCGCCGGGTTCTGCGACCTATATTCCGGCCTGGTGCGCCAGGTTCCCGGCGGCGCAGTCCGCCGCCACCGTCCCCAGCAGCCCAAGGTGGCCGTCCTGGCCGGCGGCGGATCCGGGCACTACCCGGCGTTCGCCGGACTCATCGGCGCGGGACTGGCCGACGGCGCCGTGGTGGGCAACATCTTCACCTCGCCTTCCGCGCAACAGGCCTACTCCGTCGCCAAGGCCGCGGATTCCGGCGCCGGAGTGGTGTTCACCTACGGCAACTACGCCGGGGACGTCCTGAATTTCGGGATGGCCAGCGAGCGCTTAGCCGCAGAGGGCATCGCCGTGGAAAACGTGCTGGTCACGGACGACATCGCCAGTGCCCCGCCGTCGGAATCCGCCAAGCGCCGCGGCATCGCGGGTGACTTCACGGTCTTCAAGGTCATGGGCGCCGCCGCCGAAGCGGGAGCCGGGCTGGCCGACGTCGTGCGCTTGGGCCGGAAGGCCAACAGCCTGACCCGCACCATCGGCAGCGCCTTCCACGGCTGCACATTCCCCGGCGCTGAGGCGCCGCTGTTCACGCTCAAGGACAAGCAGATGGGACTCGGCCTGGGCATTCACGGCGAGCCGGGATTGTTCGACACCGAGCTTCCGCCGGCCAAGGAACTCGGCGAGGAGCTCGTTGCGCGATTGCTGGTGGAAACGCCGCCCGGAGCGGGGAACCGCCTCGCCGTGATCCTCAACGGGCTCGGTTCCACCAAGCATGAAGAGCTCTTCGTCCTGTGGCTGACCGTGGCTCCGTTACTGCGCGCGGCGGGGTACACCGTGGTCATGCCCGAGGTGGGCGAACTGGTCACAAGCCTGGACATGTCCGGCGTCTCCCTCACCATCACGTGGCTCGACGAGGAACTCGAACCGCTCTGGACGGCCCCAGCCGAAACGCCGGCCTACCGGCGCGGCAATGCGGCCCTGCTGACCGGTGGTCAGCTGATCGAGGAAGCGTTCGACGGCGGCCCTGTCGCCATAGAATTTGCGGCCACCCAGGACTCACGCGACTACGCCGCGAGCTGCGCGGACGCGCTCGAGGCCGCCCGGAAAGCACTGCACGACGCCGAATCGCGCCTTGGCGACATGGACGCCGTAGCGGGCGACGGCGACCACGGCCGAGGGATGGTCCGCGGAATCGACGCCGCCACCGCGGCAGCTGCGAAGGCCCTGGCCGGGGGTGCCGGAGCCGGCGATCTATTGGGGGCCGCCGGAGACGCCTGGGCGGACAAAGCCGGCGGAACGTCGGGGGTTCTGTGGGGTGCAGGCCTCCGGGCTTTCGGCGAATCCCTTGGCAACGAGCAAGGGCCAGGACCTTTGGAGCTTGCCGCGGGCGTGACTGCGTTCGCTGTGCGGATCACCGAACTCGGCAAGGCCGAGATGGGCGACAAGACCATGGTGGACGCCCTTCTCCCCTTCGCCGAAACCCTCAACAAGCTCGTGTCCGAGGGCGTCCTTCCGGAGGTTGCCTGGGCTGAAGCGGCTTCCGCAGCTACCTCGGCTGCCGAAGCCACGGCCTCGCTCCGTCCGCTCAAAGGAAGGGCCCGGCCGCTCGCCGAAAAGAGCCTGGGTACAGCCGACCCCGGAGCTACTTCGCTGTCAATGATCTTCACGGTGATGGGCCCGTACCTCACGCGTGCCTCGAGCGGCGCGGGGGCTGTTGATGCGGCCGCAACCACTGGAGCGAGGGCATGACAACGAAAGGACAGATCAAGGGTTTCCGACTCATCCTGGGCGCCGATGAAGCAGGCGTGGACTACAAAGACCGGATCATGGCCGACCTGAGGGACGATCCCAGGGTCAGCGAAATCATCGACATCGGCGTCAACCGCAGCGACGCCTCCGAGGACTTCACCAGGCCCTACCCGTACGTCGGGATCAAGGCGGGTGAGCTCATCCGGGACGGCCATGCAGACCGGGCCATCCTGTTCTGTGGCACGGGAATCGGCGTGGCTATCGCAGCAAACAAGGTGGACGGTATCCGCGCCACCACGGCCCACGATTCCTTCTCCGTGGAGCGATCCATCCTGTCCAACGACTGCCAGGTCCTCACCATGGGCCAGCGTGTAGTCGGAGTGGAACTGGCCAGCAGGCTGGCACGCGAGTGGCTCGGATATGCCTTCGACCCAGCATCGGCGTCAGCGGACAAAGTCAAGGTGCTCACGGATTTCGAGGGCTGCTGAGCCCTGGCGCGATGCGTGCGGTTCGGCGAAGGGTGTTCTGCCAATACCCCTGTCAACAGTGACTCCCTTCCTCGCCTGACGTGGTGTTGAGTGGTTGAAAGACACCGATGATGATCGAGAGGACTGCCATGGCTATCACTGAGGAAGCACGCAAGAACCACGACCAGCTTTTCCCGGGCCACGTCTCCACCCTGGAAGTGACCGATCCCGAGCTCATCGAGAACTTCGACAATTTCGCCTTCGACGAAGTGCTGCGCCACGGAAACCTGGAAGCAAGGACCCGTCTCATGGTCCAGCTTGCCTCCATGATCGCCTCGCAGGCCCTCGGCGAGTACCGAGTCATGCTCGGCGCAGCACTCACTGTGGGGGTGACTCCGATCGAAATCAAGGAGATCGTCTACCAGGCCGTTCCGTACGTCGGCATGGCCAAAGTCTTCGACTTCATCCACACGACAAACGAGGTCCTCACCGAGCATGGCGTCGAACTCCCCCTGCCGGGCCAATCGACCACGACGCCCGGGGACAGGGCGGAGAAGGGCCTTGCGGTGCAAAAAGCAATTGCCGGGGCAGAGAAGGTCGACGACATGTACGCCTCCGCGCCCGACGACGAGATGCACTTCCAGCGCTACCTGTCGGCGAATTGCTTCGGAGACCACCTCACGCGCACTGGCATTGATGTGCCGACGAGGGAGCTGCTCACTTTCTCGATGCTCGTCTCGCTCGGCGGGTGCGAGCCCCAGGTCAAGGGACACGTGGCCGCAAACCTGAACGTGGGCAACGGCCGTGGTGCGCTGATCGACGTCATCACCCAGCTTCTGCCGTACATCGGATATCCCCGCACGCTCAACGCGCTCCGCGTGGTGAACGAGGTGGCTCCTGCCTGAGTGCTGACTGGGGGATCTGCACTAGGCGCGGACCGCGGAATTAGGGCGCCGTGTCGGCCAGTCTGCTGTTGAGCCTGTCGACCTCGTCGAGGACTTCGGTTGCCGCCCAGGCCCGGCTGCGCTTTGACTGGGTGATCGATGTAATTACTCCGGCATTGGAAAGCCGCTCCAGAGCGGCGTAGACGGAAGTTTCGGCGACGCCAGCTATGTGGGCGGCGCTGTGCGCCTCGAAGACCGGCCGCTCAAGCAGCCACGGGATGATTTTCTCGTCCGCGGACCCTTTACGGGGTCTTGCCATCTCCCGCCACATGGCCGGCAAGGCTTCGAGGGCTAGCACTGATTCGCGGGCCGCGTATGAGGCGCGGACCGCGGAACGTGCCAAATAGAGCACGAAGGGGTCGGCGTCGCCGGATCGATAGTTGTTGACGAGCCCGAAGTACGTGTCAACATCGGCGACCATCGCGGACGCTATCGGAGTGACCGTATTCTTCGTAAGCCCGCGATGCCGGGAGATCGCGCCAATCAAGGCGCGCCCGATACGGCCGTTGCCGTCAGTGAAGGGGTGGATGGACTCGAATTGAGCGTGGGCTATCGCCGCCTGCGCCATGATCGGCACGTCCCGGCGGTTGCAGAAGAGCATGAGGTCCTCCATCAAGTCCGGCACCAGGTTTGGCGGTGGCGGAACATGCACGGCGCCGCGCGGGGAATAGTCGCTGCCGCCGATCCAATTCTGGATGGCCCTGAACTTGCCAGCATGTGGACCATCCAGCGGATCGTCTTTCACGAGTGTGAGATGGGCATTCAACATCGCCCCAAGTCGGATCTCACCAGCGCGCCCCGCATCGTCGATCATCGTTTTGACGGCGCCCGCAGCTGCCACCATGGAGCGGGCATCGCCACTGGCCTTGATGCCGACCATCGCGCGGGCGTAGTCGTCGCGATTGGCGTTGACGTGCTCGATTTTGGAGGAGGAGACGGCCTCACTGCGGAGGAGAAACCCGCTGATGGCCGCCATTCTCATGCCGGCGGTGACGTCCAAGGACGCCACCGCGACTGCGGCTTCCTCCAGGGCCACAATCGTTTCGCGGCTCGCATCAAACCAGCACTCGGCGATCCGGGGTGGCAGCGAGACAACCACCTCGGTGAATTCCCTGTCTTCCCGCGGCGGGCGGCCGGAGGACTTCCACGGCATGGTCTTGCTGCTGTGCGCGGGCCAGGCAGTCATGGGACCTCCGGAAGTCTAAATAGTGACCAAGTTATTTAGATTTTATAGCCTAAATCTAAATAATCGGAGAGTTACTGCTTGAAAGCATCCCTACACGGGTGGGGCAACGCACCATCGAATCACTGTGATGAGACTCACTCGCAAAAAACGCAATCTGGCTTGAGCCGCCTCCGCCTCACTGTGCACTATGGAAAGGCAGGCTAGGACACAATGCCCCGGCCAAGTTTTACCCATCCTGGTGGACGCAATGAGGCCAAACCGGTGAGCTCGTCGAGCCGCCTTGAGTCTCAGGCGTTCATGGATTGCTCGTACCGCGGCTTCGCACTGGCGCGATAGCCGAATATCCGGATTCATGAATGGAAGCGCTGAACAATGACGTTTGAAACTGCCGACTCTGTAACCCTGAAGATTTGGGACCGTTCAACCACCCATCACACGCTGGACGCACTGGTGCATGACTTCTCGGTGCGCCACAACACCTCCAAAGCCAGCATTGCGGTTACCTGCAGCGGGCCGAACACCTTCACTGTCAGCCTGAATGGCAGCGCAGCCAAGGCCACCGCCTTCGACGCACACTCCCTGTAACAGCGCTCTTTCAGACGCAACGCGACGACGACGGCGGGAGGCACCTCCCGCCGTCGTTCGCTGTTCCGGCCCGGTCCGGAGGGGCGGGTCAGGCTCGGGAGAGCTCGGAAAGGAGCGCGTCGATCTGGCCGGCTGCCTCCTGCATTCCTTCTTCCATTCCCATGTCGATCATCTTCTTCATCTGTTCTTCTGATTCGAAGGTGGACAGGATGGTCATGCGGGTGCGGTCGCCGATCTCCTCGAGGGTCACGGTCGCGTGGCCGGCACCGATGTCCTCGACGGGAGCGCCATTTTCGTCGGCAAAACCGTCGTCGAACTCCAGACGGGTCGGAGCTTGGATAGACGTGATGCGCCACCAGCCGCCAGCTTTCTCGCCGTCGGGACCGGTCATGTAATAGCTGGCCTTTCCGCCCGGCTCGAACTCGAACTRCTCGAACGTGGCTGGCCAGGCGGGCGGACCCCACCAGCGCTCAAGCTGACGTGGATCTTCCCAGATTTGCCAGACCCGTTCAGCGCTGGCGTCGAACTCGGCGACGAGGGTTAAGCTCAACGCTTCGGGATTCTTGGTGGAACTGATAACCGTCATGACGGAACCCTTCCTAATTTTCGGCGAGGATGTCTGCGATCCGCTCGACGCGCTGCCGCCAGATCGCCTCATATTCATCGAGCAGCCGGCGGGCTTCCTGCAAGCCATCACGGTTGCCCCGCACGATCTGCTCCCTTCCGCGCTTCTCCTTCGTCACGAGGGACGCGCGTTCCAACACCGCCACATGCTTCTGAACGGCGGCGAAACTCATGGAGTAGAGAGCGGCCAGGCCGGACACCGAATACTCGCCCACAGTCACCCGGCGGACGATATCCCGGCGCGTGGCATCGGCAAGTGCCTGGAACAGGCGGTCAAGTTCGGTTTCACTGAGCTGATCTACAACCATTTGGTTGTAGGATATGCCGATGGGTGAGAGGAGTCAACGGGCATGAACACTTCGCACTAGTCGAACTTCAGCGGAGTCCAACCGAACGGAATCGGGCCTCGCACATTGGCCCGGTTCCGGTCGGCTTCGTCCGACCAACCCTGTGCTGACTTTGTAGTTGGTGCACCACCGGCACCGCGTGCCACCCGGAAACCCACGTCTTCCAGGACGGCATCGGGAGCACTGCCTCGCCGTACCGACGCACGCACGTTCCAGGCTTCGTCGGCCCAGCCACCGCCACGGAATGTCCTGTAGTCGGCGTATCTCGCCGTATCCGCATAGTCCCAGCACCACTCCCAGACATTGCCGAGCATGTCGTAGGCACCGAACCCGTTGGGAGCCTTTAGCGCGACGTCGCTCGGCGCGGACAACTCGTCCGCCGCGGTCCATGCAATCTCGCTGAGCGGACCATAGTGGGGACCACCTGATCCGGCACGGCAGGCATACTCCCATTCCGCCTCGGTGGGCAGCCGGTAGCCGTTGGCTGCGACGTTCCATTCGACCCTGCGGCCCGATCGCGTATATGCCGGGTTGAGGTCCTCCGCTTCAGATGCCGCGTTGCACCAATCGATCGCCTCAAGCCAGGTGACGCCGTGTGCTGGCGTTCGCGGATCTGCCAGCCCGCGTCCGGCGGTTGCGGCGAATTCTGCCCGCGTAACCGCTGTCCGAGCGATTTCAAAGCCCACCAGATCCACTGAGTTTGAGCGGCCACTGCGGGCATCACGGAGTTCAATCTGGCCAGCAGGCAGGCTGAGGAGCTCTGGCGGATTGATGTCCATGGAAACCAACCCTAAATGTCGCGCGCCCTCTTCGTCTCTCCCTGTACAGCGAGTGTCACGCGAGGCAGGTTTTTGGCCGCGGCTGGCATCTAAACTCCTGAATTTCCAGGCTTTTCCCTGACCCAAGGCCCCAAAAAGTTGCCCGGCGTGACACAGCTACGCTGCCGGACGGGCAATTTTCCCGCGCCCAAGCACCGAAAGAACCTCCGCAACCATGGTTTCTGCTTCATAGACCACGTCCGAGTAGTAGTAACGGAGCACCGTATAGCCCTGAACCACGGATGAATTGTTGCGGCGATGGTCCTTCTTTACCTGCCGCCAATCCGCATGGTGGCGGCCGTCGAGTTCCACCAACAGCCAACCGTCCAGCAACAGGTCCATGTAGCCCACGCCGTCGAGATAGAACTGTGGCTGGACGTGTATTCCGGCCCTCCGGAAGTAGGTCCGGGCCAGCGTCTCCAACATCGATTCAGCTCCGCGATCCACCCAACGTAGAACCTCGAGCGCCTTGCCGTTGCGCTTTCCCGGCAACCGCTCCCGCAGGAATCCCACAGTCATATCACCCCGGGCCACAGCACACTCCACCATGACCAAGGATTCCCGCCAAGGCAGGCAGCGCAATGCGTGGATCAGGACATCTGCCAGGGAGGCCACTGGTCTGTGCGGATGCGCGGGGAGCAGCAAACCACCGTGATGTAGGACGTCGCAGGCCCCTTGGTTGCGCCTGTGGTGGACGTGCAGCGGGCCGGACTGGTCAATAACCCACAACCCGTAGAACGAGGCCGCACTGACGCAGGTCCGTATTTGGCGGTTCCGGACCAGGGCCAGATCGGCGACGGATGCCGAAGCCAGCGCGTAGACGCCGCGCGCCGGTTGTTCCACACCGCGGCGGACCGCCCTCCTCAGCTGGCCGTCCGTGATACCAAGACGCGCCAGCACGGGCCTTCGCGCCACGCCCCCACAGAGGTTGAGCGCCTTTTCGACGTCCATGCAGCCATCGTGCCGGGCCGCGGCGCGTCTGCGTCACCCCCGGCACGCCCTATGTGGACAAGCAAACGTCACGCCTGGCAAATTTTTAGCGGCCAGCTAGCACCAAAAACCCGGATTTCCGGGCTTCCCCCAGACCCAAGGCGCCAAAAAGTTGCCCAGCGTGACGGGCCCCTCAGACCTCCGCCACCGGCGCCGCGAACTGCGCCTCGTAAAGCCGCGAGTAGGCGCCACCAGCGGCCAGCAGCTCCGCATGCGTTCCTTGCTCCACGATCTGTCCGGCCTCCATTACCAGGATGAGGTCGGCGTCGCGGATCGTGGAAAGGCGGTGCGCGATCACAAAGCTCGTGCGGTCCGAACGCAGGGCGCTCATGGCCTTCTGCACCAGAACCTCGGTCCGGGTATCCACGGAGCTGGTGGCCTCATCCAGAATCAAGACTGACGGACGGGCCAAGAACGCCCGGGCGATGGTGAGCAGCTGCATCTCACCTGCAGAAACGTTGCTACCTTCGTCGTCGAGCACGGTGTCGTACCCTTCCGGGAGCGAGTGCACAAAGCGGTCAACATATGTCGCCTGGGCGGCCTCCAGGATCTCGGCTTCGGTGGCGTCGGGCCGGCCGTAGGCGATGTTGTCCCGGATGGTGCCGCCGAACAGCCACGTATCCTGAAGCACCATGCCCATCCGCGAGCGCAGCTCATACCGCGACATCGAGGCGACGTCGACGCCGTCGAGCGTTATCCGCCCCGCGTCGAGCTCGTAGAAGCGCATCATCAGGTTCACGAGGGTGGTCTTGCCTGCCCCCGTGGGTCCGACGATCGCGACGGATTGTCCGGGCTCGGCCACCAGGCTCAAGTCCTGGATCAGCGGCTTGTCGGCCGAGTAAGAGAACGAGATGTTCTCGAACACCAAGCGCCCGCGCGTCACTTCGGGAACAGCCGAGGGCTCAGGATCAGCGCTCTGCTCCTCTGTATCGAGCAGCGCGAAGACGCGCTCGGCGGATGCAACCCCGGACTGGAGCAGGTTGGCCATGGAACCAAGCTGCGCGAGCGGCTGGGTGAATTGCCGCGAGTACTGGATGAATGCTTGGACATCGCCCAACTGCATGGCGCCGGAGGCTACCTGTAGCCCTCCCACCACGGCGATCCCCACGTAGACCAGGTTGCCGATGAATGTCAGTGCCGGCATGATCAGGCCGCTGATGAACTGGGCACCGAAACTGGCCGAGAACAACTCCGCGTTCTTCTCGCGGAAGCGCTGCTCCACCTCCCGCTGCCGGCCGAACACCTTCACGAGAGCATGTCCGGTGTAGGTCTCTTCGATCTGGCCGTTCAGCTCTCCGGTGTTCTTCCACTGGGCCACGAACAGCTTCTGCGAGCGCTTGGCGATCAGCATGGTGGTCACGAGCGTCAAGGGCACAGTGACCAAGGTGATGAACGCCAGAATCGGCGAAAGCAGGAACATCATGAAGATGACGCCCACCACGGTGAGCAGCGAGGTGACCGCCTGGCTGATGGACTGCTGAAGGCTTTGCGAGATGTTGTCGACGTCGTTGGTCACGCGGCTGAGCAGCTCGCCGCGCTGCACTGAGTCGAAGTAGCGCAAAGGAAGGCGGTTGATTTTCGCTTCGATCTGCTCGCGCAGCCGGTATACAGTGCGCTGCACGACGCCGTTGAGCACGTACGCCTGAATCCACCCAAACGCTGAGGCCAAGACATAGAGGACCAGCACCCACAGCAGGATCGAGGACAACGCCCCGAAGTCGATCCCGACCCCCGGGGTCAGTTCCATGCCCCTGAGCATGTCCGCCCTGGAGTTCTGGCCGGATGCGCGCAACCCGTCGATGAGTTGTTGCTTGCTCACCCCGGCGGGAAGTTGCTTGGATACGACGCCGGCAAAGATCAGGTTGGTACCTTCGCCTAGCAGCCGCGGGCCGATCACGGACAGGGTCACGCTCGCGACAGCCAGGAAAAGGACCAGGGTCAGCCACATGCGCTCTGGCCGAAGGGTGCCCAAGAGCCGCCTGGCCGAAGGCAGGAAGTTCATGGCCTTTTCGGCTGGGACGTTCATGCCGGCGAAAGGTCCGCCGCGGCCTGGCCCCATCGGCGGACGGGGAGGGCGGTTGGTGGTACTGGGTGCGCTGCTCATGCCGCCTCCTCCGCTGCCAGTTGCGAGGAAACTATCTCGCGGTAGGTTTCGGAGGTCTCCAGCAACTCGTCGTGGGTTCCGCGCCCCACCAGATGCCCGTCGTCGAGCACTAGGATCTGCTCAGCGTCGGCGATGCTGGACACCCGCTGCGCGATGATCACCATAGTGGCGCCGGACGTGTGGCGCTTGAGCGCTTGACGCAGCCTGGCGTCGGTGGCGGTATCCAGGGAGGAGAAGGAATCGTCGAAGATGTAGAGCTCGGGCTGCTTCACGAGCGCCCGGGCGATGGCGAGGCGCTGGCGCTGGCCGCCGGAAACGTTGGTGCCGCCCTGCGAGATCGGTGCATCCAGCCCGCCTTCCATTTCCTCGACGAAGTCCTGGGCCTGGGCGATGGTGAGGGCCCGCCAGAGTTCTTCCTCCGTGGCGTCGGGCTTGCCGTAGAGCAGGTTGCTGCGGACGGTGCCGGAGAACAGGTAGGGCTTTTGCGGGACCAGCCCGATGTGCCCCCACAGGAGGTCCGGGTGCAGATCGCGGACGTCGACGCCGTCGATCCTCACCGAGCCGCTGCTTGCGTCGAAGAGCCGTGGCAGCAAGTTGACCAAGGTGGTCTTGCCGGCGCCCGTGCTGCCGATGATCGCCGTCGTCTGGCCCGCGCGGGCCTGGAAGCTGATCCCGTTGAGGACCGGCTGCTCGGCGCCCGGATAGGCGAACCCGACGTCGAGCAATTCCAGCTCGCCGCGCCCGGCGGTCTCCGTGACCGGATGTTCGGGAGGCCGGACGCTCGATTGGGTCTCCAGAACCTGTCCGATGCGGTCCGCCGAAACAGCCGCACGCGGGATCATCACGGCCATGAATGTGGCCATCATGACGGACATCAGGATCTGCATGAGGTAGCTCAGGAAGGCGATCAACGTGCCCACTTGCATGGAGCCGTCGTCGATCCGGAACGAGCCGAACCAGATCACGGCAACGCTGGAGACGTTGAGCACCAGCATCACTACCGGGAACATGAGGGCCATGAGCCGCCCGGCACGCAATGCCATCTCCGTGACGTCCTGGTTGGCTGAGGCGAAGCGTTCTGTCTCCATGTCCTCGCGCACGAACGCACGCACCACGCGAATGCCCGCAAGTTGTTCGCGAAGCACCCTGTTCACGGTGTCGATCCGGACCTGCATCTTGCGGAACAACGGCACCATGCGGCTCACAATGAGGCCCACCGCAACGAGGAGCACGGGAACGCTCACTGCGATCAACCAAGACAACTGGGCATCCTGCCGGACGGCCATGATCACGCCGCCGATGCTGAGTATGGGCGCCGCCACCATGAGTGTGCAGGTCATCAGGACCAGCTGCTGGACCTGTTGGACGTCGTTGGTGGAACGCGTGATCAGGGACGGCGCGCCGAAGCGGGTGACCTCCTGCTCGGAGAACTCCCCTACCCTGGTGAAAATTGCGCCGCGCAGGTCCCGCCCCAACCCCATGGCCGCTTTCGCGCCGAAATACACGGCAGTCACCGAACAGGCGATCTGCAGGAGGGTGATGAGCAGCATCAGGCTGCCCATTCCAAGGATGTACCCGGTGTCCCCCTTTGCCACGCCTTCGTCAATGATGTCGGCGTTCAGAGTGGGCAAGTACAGCGACGCGATGGATTGCGCGAGCTGGAAAACGACGACGGCGATCAGCAGCCGCCGATGTGGCCGCAGGTACTGAACGAGAAGTTTCCAGAGCATCGGTCTCCAACTCACGTAGTGATTCGAAGGCCAGTCTACGACTGGTTGCTGGGGGCAACTAGAGCTTTCCCTCAGGGCGAAGCCTCCGGCGATCCTCGCTCAGATATGACGCCCCTCTTGGCGACCCTCCTGCAGATATACGGGCCGTTCGCCCAAACCCTCCTGCAGATCTTGTGAGTGAGCGTCTGCCGAAACGCCCTCAAAAGTGAGCGAGCGTCCCAGGCCGCCAGCGACTGCGCAGACGAGGACGCGTGCCGCCGTCGTACCCAGACAGTAGGCTGGGAACGTTCGACAGAACCGCTACGAAGGGACCGAAGTTTTGACTTACATCACCGTCGGAAACGAAAACAGCACCGAGATCGAGCTCTACTACGAGGACCACGGAACCGGCCAGGCAGTGGTCCTGATCCACGGCTACCCCTTGGACGGTTCGTCCTGGGAGAAGCAGACCGCGGCATTGCTCGACGCCGGCTACCGCGTCATCACTTACGACCGCCGCGGCTTCGGCAAGTCCAGCAAGCCAACCGTTGGCTACGACTACGACACCTTCGCAGCAGACCTGAACACGCTGCTGGAAGCACTGAACCTGAATGACGCCGTGCTGGTGGGATTCTCAATGGGTACCGGCGAGGTGGCCCGCTACATCAGCACCTATGGCTCGGCACGGGTGGCGAAGGCCGTGTTCCTCGGATCCTTGGAACCGTTCCTGCTTCAGACCGAAGACAACCCCGGTGGAGTCCCGCAGTCCGTGTTCGACGGCCTCACCGAAGCCGTCACCGCCGATCGATACGCCTTCTTCACCGAGTTCTTCCAAAACTTCTACAACAGCGGCACCTTCCTCGGAACGCCGCGGCTAAGCCAGGAGTCGGTCAATGCCAGCTGGAACCTCGCAGCCCAATCAGGTGCCCACGCCTCAGTTGCCGCACAGCCCACGTGGCTCACGGATTTCCGCGCGGACATCCCGAAGATCGACGTTCCCGCCTTGATTGTCCACGGCACCGAGGATCACATCCTCCCCATCGACGTCACGGGCCGCAGGTTCGCCGAAGCGCTCCCCAGCGCGGAGTACATGGAGATCGACGGGGCCCCGCACGGCATGCTGTGGACGCATGCCGCCGAGATCAACAGGGCCTTGCTGGGCTTCCTGACAAGAAATTAGGACGAAACTAACCAAATCTCGCGGGAACCTTAATCCCCAGGGTCCACTCTTAATTCAAGCAGAGGCGGAATCCACCCGCCCCGCGAAAGCACCAAAGCTGCAAGGGGAAGCAGGACCGGCCATGAAGACAGCAACAGCGCTGGACGAGGTTACCGCCATCAACGGCGTCATCACCGATCAGCAACCCGTTGACTTCCACGCTTTGGGGCTCGCGGGCTGTATCGACCGCCTGGCCGCACCGCTCCGCCGCCAGGGCACCGAGGTCCATTGGGAGACGCCGCACCATGGGATCGAAATCTCGTCCAGTTCCGCTTCCCTCCTCTACCACGCAGCCAAGGAAGCCCTCAGCAACGCGTTCAAGTACGCGCACGCCCACGACATTACCGTCCGGCTTGCCGCCGTCTACCACGGGATCCGGCTGACCGTCACGGACAACGGTGCCGGCTTCGACGGCCAGGCCTTGCCGGCAGGCGGGCACCACGGATTCGGACTCCGCCTGATGTCCATCGCAGTCAACGAGGTGGGCGGCGATGTCTCGGTCGTCTCCACGCCAGGCAGCGGCACTTGCGTCACCGTCACGCTGCCGCTCGACTGACGTCAGGTCCAGTGCCCGACGGCGGCGGGCACCCGCCGTCGTCATCGGTTTCGACGCTGCTGGTTCGCTATTCAAGTGAATCTGGTATGAAAGGCCAATGACCCCGTACAAGTCCGAGCCGCCCTTGGGCGGTTCCCGCGCTCACATCAAGTCGATTTTCCCGTCGCTGGCCCGCAGCGAACAGCGTGTGGCCCAGTTGTGCCTCGATTCCCCGGAAACCGTGGCCAGGATGTCGGTGGCGGACCTCGTGACCCAGACCGGGACGTCGCCAGCCACGATCGTGCGGGCCTGCAAGAGCATGGGCTTCGACGGATTCCAACACTTGCGCCAAGTCCTGCTGCGGGATCTGGGCGCGGCCGCACGGGACAGCATCCAACAGGAGGATTCCGGGGCGACGGGAGAACCTGGCTCCTCGGAGCATCTGGTCTCAGGGATATTTTCCCGGGCATCCCACGATATCCGCGGTGCGCTGGGTTCTTTGGACTTCAAGGCCTTCGACGCCGCGGTGAAGGCGATCCGCGAAGGCGGACGACTGCTCGTGGTGGCCAATGGAGGGTCCCTCGCTCCCGCCCAATCCCTGGCCCTGCGGTTCCTGGCCGCCGGGGTGCAATGCGAGGCGCCATCCGACATTGTTTCGCAACACATCTCCGCCAAACTCCTCTCCGCCAGGGATGTCTGCATCGCCGTGAGCGACAGCGGAATGAACTCCTTCACGATTGGTTCGGCTCGAATCGCGGCTGAACGCAAGGCAACGGTGATCGGGGTGACCAGCTACGCGAAATCCGAGCTCGCCGATCTTTCGACGCACACCCTCGTGGCCGGAGCGGAATTCCACTCATGGAATGACCAGTTGCCCATCGGCAATATCGTCCAGATGCTGGTGCTGTCCGCACTGCATGCTGCGGTGACCGCGGACTCTCCCGAGGTCGAGCGCGCCCAGTCCGCCGTGTTCGAAGAAGTCCTGCACATGGTGGAGAACCCCGAATAGGGTTCGGCGCGAAACGCGGGCCGTTTCAACTGTTTCCTGTCCGCGCACGGGGAGTTCATCAACTCCGCACCGACTGTTAATAATCGAGCCCCACCCTTCAAGGGTAAGACGTTTCCTAAATAATTCGATTTAGGAAACATCGTTTCCCCGGAGGTGCTCGTGGGCCGACTTGTGCTCAACCAGTTGTCGCGTTCATTCAAGAACGTGTCGGCGGTAAAGAACGTATCGCTCACCGTTGAAGACGGTGATTTCCTGGTCCTGCTCGGCCCCAGCGGCTGCGGCAAGACTACCCTGCTCCGCATGATCGCGGGCCTGCTGGAACCGACGTCGGGGTCGCTCGAACTGGACGGCAGGGACATCACAGCTGCTCCGTCCAAGAAGCGCGACTTGGCCATGGTGTTCCAGAGCTACGCCCTGTACCCGCACCTGAGCGTGGCGAAAAACCTGGCCTTCCCGCTCCACGTGCGGCGCACCGACAAGCAGGAAGTCAGGAAGCGCGTGGAAGCCGTGGCGGAGATGGTGGAAATCGGCCATCTTCTGGACCGCAAGCCCAAGGAACTGTCCGGCGGCCAGCGCCAACGCGTTGCAGTAGCACGAGCCTTGGTGCGCGAGCCCAAGGCGTTCCTCATGGACGAACCCCTGTCCAACCTGGATGCCAAGCTCCGCACGGCAACCCGGCAGGAGCTGGCCGGACTGCACAAGCGCCTCGGTGCCACGTTCATCTACGTCACGCACGACCAAGTGGAAGCCATGACCATGGCTACCAAGATCGCGCTCCTCAACGGTGGCCAACTCGAGCAGCTCGGCACACCGGAAGAGCTCTACGACAAACCCGCATCCGTGTTCGCCGCGGGCTTCCTGGGCTCCCCTGCCACCAACCTGATCGAAGCCGAGCTTTCCACAAGCAACGGCTCCATCACCGTCATGGCACCTTCGGTGGAAGCCGTGCTGTGGGACGGGGAGACACCCCCGCGTGACGTAGTGCTGGGCATCCGCCCGGAGCACTTGAGCATCCACGCGCCCGGTTCCTCCGCAGCCGCGCCGAGTTCCGGAGCAGCCCTCCGGGGCATCGTTGACCTGGCCGAAAACCTTGGCAGCGAGCAAGTCATCTACTGCCGGGTCGGCGAGAACCGCGTGGCCGTTCGCGCACCGCGGGGCCTGCACTGGGAGCCGGGCAACGCCGTCGTCCTCAGCGCCGACGCCAAGCACCTCCACCTCTTTGACCGCGCAAGCGGCCGCCGCCTCGAATGGCAGGCAGACGCGAAGCACGCGTCCACTGCCAGCACGGCGCAGCCAGCGGCCTCGGTCTAGCACCCCACACTCCGGCCCCAACCCGGAACCTGCAGTACCCACCCAACCCAGCAATCAAGGAAGTATTGTGCGTCCTCTCCGTTCAATTGCACTGACCATCGCTGCCGGCACAGCCGCACTGGCACTCGCCGGTTGCTCCGGCACCTCCCAAGCCAGCACCGTGACCAACCAGATCCCAGAGCTGAAGTCCGATCAGCAAGTAAACATCACCTTCGAAAGCTACAACCTGGCACAGGCAGGCGTCTGGACCGATACCGTCAAAGGCCTCGTAGCCGACTTCGAGAAGGCCCACCCGAACATCCACGTCACCGCACAGGCACCGCAGGGCGGAGGCGCCGTCGGCTCCAACACTGTCAGCAGCGTCCAGACCCAGCTCCTTGCCGGCCACGCACCCGACGTTGCACAGTTGACGTTCGATTCGCTGGACTTCGCCGCCACCCAGCTCGGCGCCCAGCCGATCAGCGACCTCGTCGGCAAGGAAGCCGTTGACCAGGCGCTCGGAGGCGCCCACCCCTTCCACCCGAACGCGAAACACCTCGCCGACTGGAACGGCAAGACCTACGGCATTCCCTACGTTTTCTCCACCCCTGTGCTCTTCTACAACGCCACCAAGCTCGCCGACGCCGGCATCGCCAACCCGGACCTCTCCACCTGGGACAAGGTCGAAGCCGCGGCCAAGGCCGTCACCGCGAAAACGGGAAAGCCCTCCCTCGACATTTCCTGCACGAGCATCGGCGGCAACTGGTGCATGCAGGGCGTCTTCAAGTCGAACGGGGCCCAGGTCCTCTCCGATGACCGCAAGACCATCGGTTTCGGCTCGGACGCGGCAATCGACACCGTCACCAAGATGGCTCAGCTGTCGAAGGACGGTGTGCTGCGCAATGCAGACAGCAATGCGCAGTTCGAAGGCCTCCCCAAGGGTGACACCGCCTTCATCCTCACCACCTCGGCCCTGCAGGGATCGTTCATGTCGGCTGCCACCAAGGGCGGCTGGCAGCTCAAAGCAGCCGGAATGCCGTCCTTCGGAAGCAAGCCGTCCGTGCCCACCAACTCCGGCTCGGCCTTGTTCGTCCTCTCCCAGGATCCCGCAAAGCAGCGCGCCGGCTGGGAACTGATCAAGTTCATGACCAGTGACCACGCCTACGAACAGATCTCCACCAAGATCGGTTACCTGCCGCTGCGCACCTCGCTGACGGCTGCTGGTGGTTCCCTTTACGACTGGGCCCAGAAGAACCCGCTCCTGGCCCCTAACCTCGCCCAGCTTGACCGCCTCCAGCCGTGGGTGTCCTACCCGGGCAACAGCTATGTGCAGATCGACGACATCCTCGGCAAAGCCGTAGAGAACGTCGTCTACTACGGCAAGGACGCAAAAACCACCATGGCCGACGCCCAGAAGCGCGCCCAGGACCTGATCCCCTAACCTCTCTCATCCATCCCAAAGGACACCAGCTGTGACAACCACTGCCGAGGACGCAGTCTTCGGAACCCGCAACCACCCCTACCCCGTGGAGGGCACCTATAACTTCCGGAGCACGGCGGGCTACGCCGCCGACGTGCGGACCGACGCTGCCGCGCAGGCCGATGCGCCCGCCGCGTGGACCATCCGCGAAGGAAAGCTGTACCGCTCGGACGCACTGCACGGGCTGACCGACGCCGGACGCCGGCAATTCTCCGAGCTCGGCATCCGTATGGTCATCGATTTGCGCGACCGCACCGAGTTGGCGAAATCACCCAGCAAACTCGACGGACTCGCCGTCGACATAAGGCACAACCCGATTTTCGAAGAGGGCCACGTCCCGGGTACCGCGGAGATCACCACCCTCGTGGACATCTACCGCCTCATGATCCGCAGCCACGCCCGGCGCCTTGCCGACGCGGTTCGCCTCATTGCGGACTCCGGAACGGACCCCGTGCTGGTGCACTGCACGGCAGGCAAGGACCGCACCGGCGTCGTGATTGCCCTGGCCCTCCTGGCGGCGGGAGTGGATCGCGAGCAAGTGATCCTCGACTACACGGCCAGCGAGGAGAACCTACGCGGCGAATGGAGCGAGGCCATGATGGCCGCCGCCTCCGGCCACCCGGGCCTGGCCGGCGTCGGCGAGGAACTCCGGGAAATCATCTCCGCGAGCCCCGCCACCGTCCTGGCGACCACCTTGGACCTCGTTGACGAAATGTACGGCAGCACCACCGGCCTGCTCCAGGCGCACGATTTCAGCGACGCCGACATCGAACGGCTCAGGGACGTCCTGACCGTCAGCTCCACCCGCTAAGAACCACCGTCACCGCAGCTACATACGAAGACCCTTACAAGGAGACAAGACCATGAGCACCGAACGTCAGCACCCCGCTCCCGAGCACTTCATCCTGCACATCAGCGACACCCACTTTGTGGCCGACAACGACCTCCTGCACGGCAGCGTGGACAGCGACGAGAACCTCCGCCAACTGTTCCGCGACTTCGTCAAAGCCCAGGTCAAGCCCGAGGCTCTGGTGTTCACCGGCGACCTCGCCGACACCGGACGCCCCGACGCCTACGTCCGCCTGCGCAACATCGTGGAGCCCGTGGCCGAGGAACTCGGCGCCAAGATCATCTGGGTCATGGGCAACCACGACGCGCGCACGGCCTTCCGTTCGGGCCTCCTGGACTCCGACGCCGGTGAAGAATCCGTGGACATGGTCCACGACGTCAACGGCCTGCGCATCATCGCCCTGGACTCCACGGTTCCGGGCAAGCACCACGGAGAAATCTCCGACGAGCAGCTGGCCTGGCTGTCCGATGTCCTCGCCACCCCGGCCCCGCACGGCACCCTCATCGCCCTGCACCACCCGCCGGTCCCCAGCCCCCTGGAGATGATGGCAATGTTCGAACTTCGTGAGCAGAGCCGCTTCGAAAAGGTCATCGAAGGCACCGACGTCCGAGGCATCCTGGCCGGCCACCTGCACTACTCCACCTTCAGCACCTTCGCCGGGGCTACCGTGACGGTTGCTTCGGCCACGTGCTACACACAGGACCTGAACGTTGCACCGAAGTCGATGCGCGGCCAGAACGGCGCCCAGGCGTTCAACCTGATCCACCTCTACCAGGACAAGATGCTCAGCTCCGTCGTCCCGATCGGCGAGTTCTCCACCGTGTACTCGGTCACGGCCGAGCAGATGGCAGCATTCCAGAAGATGACCCTCGAAGAAGCAACCGCCGCGATGACCTCCCCCGGTGAGGAGTCCGACGTCGAGCGCTCCACCGACGCCGAGACGGCCGACGGCGAGCTCGCCGAAAGCGTTCGCTGACCAGCCACAGCACCGAAAGGAAGCCGACAGAATGTTCATCGAGACCGCCGGGCCGGCAGCGGGCATTGCCCCTGCCGSCCCGGCCGGGCGCACGGCTACCCGGCGCTCCAAGCGCCGCACCCTGAGCCCTTACCTCTACATCCTTCCCGCCGTCGTCCTGCTCCTCGTCTGGACGTACTGGCCGCTGGGACAGACCGTCAACCTGTCCTTCAACGACTGGAACCTGATCCCCACCAAGCCCAAGCAATACGTTGACGTGCAGAAGTACGCGAAGGTCCTGAGCCTGCCCGAACTGCACCAGGCCCTGATCAACACCGGCTTGTACATCCTGGCGTTCCTGGGTATTTCCGTTGCCCTGCCGCTCGTGTTCGCGCTACTTTCGCGCAAGGTCCAGGGCAAGGCCCGCACTGCCTACCAGGCCCTGATCTTCGTGCCGTTCCTCATCACCCCCGTGGCCAGCAGCGCGATCTGGCGGTGGCTGTTCGCTCCTGAGGGCGGAACGATTCCGGCGATTGCCGCAGCCCTTGGCGCCCCGATGGGCAATGTGTTCCGCGATCCTGACAGTTCGATGACTGCGGTGATCGTGATCGTCGGCTGGCAGATGCTCGGCTTCGGCGTGCTGGTGGTTTCAGCCGGGCTGGCAGGAATCAGCCCGGACTATGCCGCCGCTGCATCGATCGACGGCGCCAGCGGAAGGCAGATCACGTGGCGGATCATCATCCCCCTACTTTCGCCTAGCCTGGTCTTCCTCGCGCTCATGACCATCCTGCTGTCCGCGCAGTGGACATATCCCATCATCGACCTGGTGACGCAGGGCGGGCCGGGCAATTCGTCTACCAACATCTACTACCTGCTGTACCAGTTCGGTTTCAGGAACTTCGACGCCGGCCTCTCCTCCGCCGCGGGCACGCTCTTCTTCCTCGGATTCGGGCTGATCGCCCTGGTCTTCGTGGAGCTCTCGGAACGACTCAGCTTCTACGACAACTAGAAAGAACCACCATGGCCTTCATCACCATCGCCCCGCCGGCCCAGCCTGGTTCCGCTGATGCTTCGACAGTCCCGGAGCGTTCGGAGGCTTCAGAGCCTTCGAAAGCTTCAGGGCCGACGACGGCGCCTGCCGCCGGGCGCGGACGCACGCGGTTTGCGTCGTTGCGGCTTGGGTCGTTGCGGACTGTGTTTTTGAGGACACTGCCCAGCCACGTTCTGCTGATCGCCTTGGCGATCGTTTCGATCTTCCCCATCTACTGGATGTTCGTCACGGCCTTCCGGCCGTCGTCGGACGCCCTGTCCACCAACCCGTTGCCGGGACCGCTGAGCCTGGAGAACTTCCAGTACGTCCTGAAGACCATCCCCATCGCGGGCATGCTGGCAAATACCTTCGGCATGGCACTGACACTGGCTGCGTCCCAGCTGCTCGTGGCCATCCTGGCTTCCTACGGCTTCGCGCGTTGGGACTTTGTTGGGAAGAAGGCCCTGTACCTGCTGTTCGTGGGGTCCTGGCTGGTGCCCTTCCAAGTCACCATGATTCCCAACTACCTGCTGGTGTCCCAGATGGGTCTCCTCAACACCATCACCGGCGTCGTCATCCCGCAGCTTTGTTCGGCCTTCGCCGTGATGATGCTGCGGCAACACCTCGAGGCCTTCCCCAAGGATCTCCTGGATGCGAGCCAGATGGACGGCCGGTCTTCGTGGCGGACACTGTGGGAAGTGGTGGTTCCGAACCTCCGGCCAGCGCTGGCGGCCTTGGGCATCATGCTGTTCATCAGCGCCTGGAACGAATACTTGTGGCCTTCCCTGATCATGCAGAAGTCCGATGCCCTGATCCAGGTAGGCATCCGCGGCTTCCTGGGCGCCGAAGGCAACAACTGGGGCGCCATCATGGCTGCATCTTCCCTCGCGTGCCTGCCGATCTTCCTGATCTACATCGTCCTGCAGCGATACGTCGTGGACGCCTTCGTCCGTTCGGGGTTGAAGTAGCGCTCGCCCGGAACGCTCGCTCACATATGCCGCCGTTTCGGCCGACCCTCGCTCACATATGCCGCCGTTTCGGCCGACCCTCGCTCACTAGAAATGAGCGAGGGTGCCGAAAAACAGCCACAAAGGTGAGCGAGCGTCCTGGGTGGGAGTAAATGCATGATGCCCTACTACTCATCGTAAACAGGGCATCATGCCCCGTGATGGACACCACATTCAGGCATATCTTGAAGACCTCCCCAACCCACAATCCTTGGAGGTCCCGATGGCAACAGCAGTCGGTCACGATGACTATGCACTTGAACGGGTTCCCGCATCCGCACGCTTCCACTGGTTTTCGGTGGCCACCCAGCGCTTTGGCCAGCTCAGTTCCCTGGCCAGCTTCTTGCTCGGGGCCACGCTCGGCTTCGGCATGGATTTCTGGAGTGCCGTCCTCGCGATAACGCTCGGCTCGGTCATCCTTGAAATCGTCACCATCTTCACTGGTATCGCGGGACAGCGCGAAGGCCTGTCGACGTCGGTACTCGCCCGTTGGACGGGCTTTGGCGGAGCCGGATCCTCACTGATCGGCATCGCCATCAGCCTGAGTGCCATCGGCTGGTTCGGCATCCAGAACGCGGTCTCGGCGCAAGGCCTGGCCAACTTGGTCGGCGTTCTTCCCGCGTGGGCATGGGCCCTCATATTCGGCGTGCTGGTCACCCTGATCGTCATGTTCGGCATGGCTTCCATGGCTTGGACCGCGTACGTCGCCGTACCCGCGTTCCTCCTGCTCGCGGGCTGGTCCATCATTGCCGAATTGTCCAAGCACAGCCTGGGAGACCTCCTCACGGCACCGCCCGGAGGCCCCGCGCTCACGCTGATCCAAGGCACCACGATTGTTGCCGGCGGCTTTATCGTTGGCGCGGTCATTACACCGGACATGTCCCGCTTCAACCGCTCGGCCAAGGACGTCGTCAAGCAAACCGTCCTCGGTATCACCCTGGGGGAATACGTCATCGGACTCATCGGCGTCCTGCTGGCGTTGGCCCTCAAGACCAACGACGTCGTCGCGATCGTCACCTCGACGTCCGGCTTCATCGGCACGTTGATCGTCATCACCGCAACGCTCAAGATCAACGACTGGAACCTCTACGCGGCTTCCTTGGGCATCGTCAACTTCGCCGATCGCACCATGAAGCGCAAACTGCACCGCGGTGCTGTTACCCTCACCGTCGGCCTCATCGGCACTGTCTTGGGCGCAGCGGGAATCCTGGGACACTTCACGGACTTCCTCATCCTGCTCGGCGTCGTCTTCCCGCCCATCGCAGGCATCATGGTGGCCGAGTATTTCGTGGTCCGCAAATGGCGAAGTGAACTGGACTCCAGCCGCAAGCTCGGCCGCCTGCCCGAACACGCCCCCTCGTGGGTACCCGCCACGATCGTCATCTGGGTGCTCGCCTCTGTCATCGGATACTTCGTGGCATGGGGCCTGCCGTCCATCAATTCCCTCTTCATTGCTTTCATCCTCTACGCCGTCGCGGGACGAATGGGCTTGATCCGGGGCATCGGCAGCACCAAGACCTACCCGGACCACGAGCCAATTTCCGTCCCGGAACCTGCCGCCTCCTAACGCCGAACGTCGCCGTCCCCCGTACCTGAAATCAAAGGAGAATCAACCATGATCCGCATCGGCATAGACGTCGGCGGCACCAATACCGACGCCGTCCTCATGAATGGCAGCAGCGTCCTGGCTGCCACCAAGACCCACACCACCGAGGACGTCACCAGCGGAATCGTCAGCGCCCTAAGGCAGCTCCGCGAAGCTGCCAGCTTCGAACCCGGCGACGTAGCCGCCGTCATGATCGGCACGACGCACTTCATCAATGCGCTCGTGGAGGGCAAGAGCCTGACCCCAACGGCAGCCATCCGCTTCGGACTTCCGGCCACCCGGGCACTGCCGCCAATGGTGGACTGGCCAAGCCGCCTGGTGGACGTCCTCGGCGGACACAGCTACCTCTGCCACGGCGGACACGAGTATGACGGCCGCCAGATCAGCCCCTTCGACGAGCGCGAGTTCAGGGAAGTCCTGGACAAGGTTGCGGACGCCGGTGCCCGCTCCATTGCGCTGTCCTCGGTGTTCTCCCCCATCAATGCCGAGTTCGAGCTGCGGGCAGCACAGATCGTGGAGAGCGAGTATCCGGAATTGTCCGTCAGCCTCTCCCACGAGATCGGAAGGATGGGCCTGCTCGGCCGCGAAAACGCCACCATCATCAATGCTGCGCTGCGCGACCTCGCCGACCACGTGACGTCAGGCCTCAGCCGCACCGTAGCCGACGCAGGTATTAGCGCGCCGGTGTACCTCAGCCAGAACGATGGCACCCTGATGGACATCGACTACGCCCGGAGGTACCCAGTGGCCACGTTCGCGTCGGGCCCCACCAACTCGATGCGCGGGGCGGCGTTCCTTTCCGGGGAGCAAGATTGCGCGGTGGTCGACGTCGGCGGCACCACTACCGACGTCGGAATCCTCCAGTCCGGCTTCCCGCGCGAGGCGTCTACCGACGTCGCTGTCGCAGGGGTCCAGACGAACTTCCGCATGCCCGATGTGCTGTCCATTGGAATCGGCGGCGGCAGTTTGGTCCGCTCGCTCGACGGGAGGGTCGAGGTGGGTCCGGGCAGTGTCGGCTACGCGTTGACCGAACGTGCCCTGCTCTTCGGCGGAGACACCCTGACGGCTACCGATATTGCCGCGGCGGCTGGCCTGATTCAGCTCGGCGAGCAGGACCGGGTGGCTGGACTGGACCCCGCAATGGTGCGGGCCGCCCTGGAAAGCATCGCTACGCGGACGGCCGAAACCGTGGACCGAATGAGGACCTCGGCCGAACCTGTGCCCGTGGTGGTCGTCGGCGGCGGCGGATTCTTGGTCCCGGACAACCTCGCCGGCGCCTCGGCAGTGCTACGGCCCGAGCACGGTTCGGTCGCCAATGCCATTGGTGCGGCGATCGCGCAGGTGGGTGGCGAAGTAGACCGGGTCTTCTCCGTGGATCCCGGAAGTCGCGATTCAGTGCTCGACGCCGCGCGGCAGGAAGCCACCGACCGTGCCATCGCGGCCGGAGCACGCCCCGATTCGGTCTCGATCGTGGACATCGAAGAAGTTCCCTTGGCGTATTTGCCCGGCAACGCCACACGTATCCGGGTCAAAGCAGTCGGCAACCTGGCTCTTGGAGGCAACAATGCGTGAAATTGACGAAACCCAGATGTCGGACATCGCCCGCGGTGCCGCGGTGCTGGGCACGGGAGGCGGCGGCGATCCCTACGTCGGCCGCCTCCTGGCCGAGCAGGCACTGCGCCGGCACGGTCCAGTGACCCTGCTCGACGTCGACGAGTTGCCAGACGACGCCGTCGTCGTCCCGGTTGCGCTCATGGGCGCCCCCACGGTAATGCTCGAGAAGATGCCGGCGGGCGACGAAGCCACCAACGCCCTCCGCGCCGTCGAGCAATTGATCGGCAAGCGCGTCACGCACACGGTCTCGATCGAGGCCGGCGGCCTGAACTCGGTGACTCCCTTCATTGCCGCGGCAGAACTGGGATTACCCTTGGTTGACGCCGACGCTATGGGCCGTGCCTTCCCCGAGCTTCAAATGGTCCTGCCCACGCTGAGCGGAGTTCACGCGAGTCCCATGACCATGGCGGACGAGCGCGGTAATGCCATCACACTACAGACCGTGGACAATGCCTGGGCCGAACGCTTGGCCCGCGCTGTCACCGTGGAGATGGGTTGCACGGCCGCGGTCAGCCTGTACGTCTTGACCGGCAAGCAAATCAAGGAGCTCATGGTTCCTGGAACCATCACCTTGTGCGAACGGCTGGGAACCGGCATCCGCGAAGCCCGCGAACAACACCGGGATCCGGTAGCCGTAGCGACGGAACTGCTGCGCGGCCGGAAGCTGTTCACTGGCAAGATCGTGGACATCCAGCGCAAGACGGAGGCCGGCTTCGCACGCGGCGAGGCACACTTGGATGGCGTTGGCGAGGACCTTGGCTCACACTTCGAACTCGCCTTCCAGAACGAACACCTCGTGGCGCGGCGCGACGGCGAAGTGGTAGCGAGCGTCCCGGATCTCATCTGCGTCCTGGACACGGATTCCGGCGAGCCAGTCACCACGGAGATGCTCCGCTATGGCGTCCGGGTCACAGTCCTCGCTGCCCCTTGCGATCCGCGCTGGCGCACCGATGCAGCGCTCGAACTGGTAGGACCGGGTTACTTCGGCTACGACCATCAGTACGTGCCAATCGGCTGAATCGCCATGCCACAATGATCAACATGAGGACCCATCCCGTGCCACCACAGCTGTGACACCAGGATCGCCGATGGAGCGTTATCTGGGCGTGGACGATGTGTCCGCTTTGGCCTCAGGCGCTGGGCTGCTGGGTTCCGGGGGCGGCGGGGACGTCGCCGTCGGGGCCCGGCTTTTGCGTCATGCGCTCCAGGACGGAGGGCGTGCCCGTTTGGTAGCAGCGGAAGGCTTGCCGCCGGAAACCGTCGTGGTCCACGTCGGGCTTGCCGGAGCACCGGATGTCGTCGCCGAGCGGCCGCCCGGTGGAGAAGACTTCGCCAATGCCGTCACGGCACTAGCAGGTGCGCTGCGCCAACGCGTTGGAGCCATCGGCGTGATCGAAATCGGCGGTTTGAACGCACTCATCCCCTTGGTTGCCGCGCAAGTGCTTGGCCTTCCTGTGGTGGACGGCGATCTCATGGGCAGGGCCTTCCCTCGCATCAGCCAGACAACGCTCGCCGCCGCAGGCCATCCGGCGACGCCCATGGCGGTGGTCGGGCCTGCGGCAGATTCCGTCATTATCGAATCCGCATCCGTCGATGCCGCCGATCGGATCATGCGCGCGAACGTCGCCGCCCTCGGAGGCGCCGCAGCGGTGGCCCTCTACCCGTGCCGCGCGGACACCTTGGCGGCACTTGGCCTGCCGGGTTCGGTCAGCGGCTGCCTTGCGCTCGGACAGGCCTTGGCCGACTCCGCGGGGCGCAGCGTTTCGGACCTCGCTGCCAGGCTGGGCGGCGAGCTGTTATGCGAAGGCAGGGTGGATGAGATCCGGCCCCGGCGCGGCGATATCCCTGGGAGCCTCACGGTCATGGACCGTTCAGCGGGGCATATCCTCAGGCTGGACATGCTCGACGAATACTTGAACGTAGCCGTCGACGGCGTCTCCCGTGCGTCCGCGCCGGATGTCTTGGCGGTGTTGGACCCGTTGACCTTTGTGCCCGTCCCGCCGGACAGGCTCCGCTCGGGACAATCCATCGCGTTGCTTCGTCTCCCGCTCATGCCGGGCTGGCCGGACGGGGCTGAAGAGCTGATCGGACTCGCCGCTTTCGGGATCGACGCGGGCCGGCCGGAGGCCACCCGGTGACCGCTAATTTCACCCCAGTCAGTGTCCGGGAACTCCTCACCGAAACAGTGCTCGCCGGGGCCGGCGTCGTCGCCGGACGGGAGGGTCTCGGCCGCGAGGTCCGGGACTTGAGCTGGTACACAGGGGAGCTCCCGACGACGGCGAACGGTCACCTTGTGGTGTGCGCCGCAGAAGCGGTGACACCGTCCTATCGTCTGGAAGCCCTCGTCCGGCGGGCGGAATCGGCCGGTGTTGCAGCGCTGCTGATCACCGCCGAAGAGCAGCCACCCTTGCTCTCCACCCTGCGGTTGGCCGACCGTCTCGCCATTCCCGTGCTGTCCATTGTGGGGGCCGACCTCGTGGACCTGCTCCATCGTCTCACCATCCGGGTCCGTGCACCCGAAGTGCAGCGGGCAAGGCTCATCGAGGACGTGGTCCGTCGGCTTAGCACCAAGACCACGGCGGAAGACATTCTGGCCGCACTGAGCTTGGCATTATCCCAAGCGGTCTGGCTGCTGTCCTCGGACGGGAGCGCGATCCACGGTGAGCCTCTCAGCTTGCCTTCGACACTCAGGCTGGACCTCACCGTTCCACAGCACAGCGACCCCTCACCTTCCGGACAAATCCTGGTCCATCCGGTGACAGAGCCAGGGTCAACGCAGGCCGCCGCGTGGCTCGCTTCCCAGACGGCCGGCAGCGGCGAGCACCAGCGCATCGCAACGGCTTCTGCCTTGGCAGTTGCCGAACCCTACGTCCGGGCGTGGCTCACCAGTCAGCGCGCGGCAGCCGAGAGGGATTCGGTCTTCCATGGACGCCTTCTCGCGGACCTCATCGCGGGGCAGGGTGTGGCGAGCCAAGATGTCGTGGAACGTGCGTTGTCCGCGGGCTGGCGCCTCCAGGACTGGCACGTCGGAATCCACCTGCTCCGGACTGCCCGGCTTGGGGATCCCTTGCAGGATGATCCCGTGACCTCCATGCGGAAACTGCGGAGCGCCCTGGAGGCCCAAAAGCTTGTTGGACCAGTAGTGGACCGTGGTGATGGCTGGACCGTTTGGATCAGCAGCGCTACCGAACCGCCGTCGTCGGATGGCCGCCGGGTTCTGCGCTCGGTGCGCCTTGTGCTGGCCCAACTGCCCGCCCACTGGGAGGTGGTGGCCGGAGTGGGACGTGTCCACCATGGCCCCGGTGGGTTGGCCAGCACCCTCTTGGAAGCGCGCGATGCGGCAACGCTGGCAAGGACGCACGACTACCGTCCTGCGGCCGAACACATTGATGAGCTGGGCGTCGCGAGACTCTTGGCTGCGTGGCAGGATTCCGAGATCCTGCGGGCGTTCGCCGAGACTGCGCTGGCACCCCTCAAAGGCGTCGACGGCGGGCAGCTTCTCCGCACGCTGCAGGTCTACCTTGAGGCTGGAGGCTCGGTCTCCACTACTGGCATCGTCCTAGGCTTGCACCGCAATACCGTCACGGCACGCCTGCACCGACTCCGCGAGCGCTTGGGCGTGGACCTCGATGATCCCAACCAGCGGCTGGCGCTTCAATTGGCCTGCCGCACCATCGAGACTGAGCACGGCTAAGCCCTGCCCGGGAAGATCCAAGTCCGTCCGGGCACTCGGCACAATGATCCTGGGTTCGCAGTGCGCTCTGCCCGTTCTGGGCTTTGGATGATGCACCTAGTGTTGCCAGCACATGTACCCCTTACGGAAGGATCTGTCATGCATCTTCGAGTCATAGTCCCCGTGATCAGCGAGAGCTTTGCCGAGCCGGTCGCCGCTGAGATCGCCGCCTGGGTCGCCCCGGGAACCACCTTCGACGTGGTCGCCGTGGCGCGCGGAACGGCAAGCATCGAGTCCGAGTACGACGAAGCCCTCGCGGCACCGGGCATCCTTGACCGGATCGATGAGGCGAGCAGCGACGGCGTTGATGCCGTGTTCGTCACGTGCTTCGGCGATCCGGGCGTGCACGCGGCGCGGGAGATCGCGGACTACCCGGTGGTTGGCGGCTTCGAACCGGCGGTCTTGCACGCCTTGAGCCTGGGCGAAAAGATTGGCATCGTCACGGTGCTGCCCAACGTTCTGCCGATGCTCCGCAGCCTCACCCGGCGGTATGGCTTGAGCGAGCGGATCGGCTGCATCCGCGTGGTGGACTTGCCTGTGCTCGGCTTGGAGGACCACGAACTGCTTCTGGACCGCCTCTACGTCCAGGCGTCGGAGGCTGTCGCCAAGGGCGAGGCCGATGTCATCGTGCTCGGGTGCACCGGAATGCTCGGGGTGGCTGCAGCACTACAGCGGCGGCTCGAAGAGAGCGGCACGTACGTACCGGTGGTGGATCCCACCGGTGCCGCTGTCACTTGGCTCGAAAGCAGCGCAAGGCTGGGCGTACGGCCAAGCCGCACCACGTACATGCGTCCGCCGGTGAAGACCCGCAGCGTCTGACTCGGTGGCCGAGTCCCGTGGTGAACAGTCCTGTGGTGAACCTAGTCCTGTGGTGAACCTAGTCCCGTGCGGCCGAAAGTGCCGCGCGGGTGGCCGCGAGTTTGGCTTCGGCGCCGGCCCGCAGGAAGGCGAGGTCGGAGTCGACAGCCAACAAATCGGCGTCGTGCAACGCACGGCTCAACTCCGGGGAGCCGCTGAACGCACCCGTCAGCTTCCCATGATTCCGGGCCACGGCCAGAACGCGGCCGATCGCGTCGATGGTCTTCGGATCCGTGACGCCATGGGCGCCCAGGGACAGGGCCAAATCGTAGGGGCCGAGGAAGATCCCGTCGATCCCATCGGTCTGCGCGATTGCTTCGGCATTGGTCAGCCCGGCGGCGCTCTCGATCATGGCCAGGCATAACACCCTCCCTTCAGGCTGGAGCAGGGAAGGCGCCGCGATGGCAGATCGTGAAGCCCCGGAACTGCGGACACCCTCCGGCGGAAAGGTGCAGGCGGCGGCGATCGCCGCGGCCTGTGCCGCAGACTCGACCATGGGGACTACGACGCCGGCCGCTCCGGCGTCGAGCGCATGGCCGATCTCCGCCGCGCTGTGCCCAGACGTTCGCACCAAAGCAGGCGTTCGGTTGAGTTCGCAAGCGCGAAGCAACCCGGGGAGTCCCTCCAAGGCGGCGGTGCCGTGTTGCAAGTCGATGCCGATCCAGTCGAATCCGCTGCCGGACAAGGCTTCTATGCCGTGCGCGTCCAGAAAAGTGACCCAAGCGCCAAGGCGGTTCGTCAGTTGACTGAGCATATGGGTCGACGTCATGGTTTCTCCTGGTGAGGTTCCGGGGCAGGGCAGTTGAAGGGTCGGGTCAACCGAGGCAAATCTACGGCGGGAGCGCACCAGGCACGTTGGGCAGACTGCCCTTTCTGAGCCCGGAAACTAGGCGTTCCGCCCTTCGACGCCCGAACGACAAACCCATAGCCTAGCCCGATGACGCTCGACATTCATCTCCTTCGGAAGCAGTACCCCGCCCCCCCCGACGGAACCGCCTACTTGGACGGCGCTGGAGGCACACAGCTTCCGGATTCCGTGATCGACGCAGTGTCGGACGCCTACCGCAGCGGACTCGGCAACGCCCATGGAGAATTTCCCGCCAGCCGGCGTGCGGACAAGCTGGCGGCCGAGGCGCGGCTCGCCGTGGCGAACCTGGTGGGCGGCCAGCCCGACGGCGTCATCCTGGCTCCCAATATGACCACCTTGACGTACCGGCTTGCCGGCGCAATCGCAAAACAGTGGAGCCCCGGAGACGAGATCGTATTGTCCCAGCTGGATCACGATGCCAATGTCCGCCCCTGGGTGCAGTTCGCCGAAAGGCATGGCGTTCGCGTCAGGTGGGCAATCGTGGATACGTCCACGGGCGAACTCCCGGTGGACCAGTTCGTAGGGCTGGTCAACGAGCGCACCCGATTGCTCGCGGTCACCGCAGCGTCGAACGTTCTGGGAACCCGGCCGGGTGTCCGCGCCATCACCGATATCGCCCATCGTCACGGCGCCTTGACCTACGTAGACGGAGTCGCCGCCGCGCCGCACGTACCCATCGATATGGCCGCATTGGGCGCAGATTTCTTCGCTACCTCGGCGTATAAGTGGTCCGGCCCGCACATCGGCACGGTGGTAGCCGATCCGGCCCTGCTCGAGTCGCTTCAGCCCGACAAGCTCGCCGCATCATCCAACTCAGTGCCCGAGAGATTCGAAACCGGAACGCTGGCTTTTGCGGACCTCGCAGGCGTCACCGCCGCCGTCGAGCACGTTGCGGGACTCAGCGGCAACCCGGGCCAATCCCGCAGGGAGCGGGTGCTGAACTCAATGGCGGCCGTCCAGGCACATGAGGAAGCTGAGTTCGCCGTGCTCCTTGACGCGCTGGCGGCCATGCCGCACGTGCGTTTGTTCGGCAGACCGGCGTCGCGCACGCCGGTGGCGTACTTTCGAGTTGCCGGCCGCACTCCGCAACAGGTGGCGGCGCGTCTTGCGGCCCGTGGGGTGAACGTGTGGCATGGACACGCCTACGCATGGGAGCTCACCCAGGCTTTGGGCGTCAGGCACGACGGCGGTGCTGTGCGGGCAAGCCTGGCGCCGTATAACGACGCGGACGACGTCGCCCGGCTGCTCCGCGGGGTTGAGGAACTGGCACCCTAGGTCGTGCAGGCTTGGACCTAAGCGTGCCGTTCTTGCCTCCGTGACGCCCTTAGGAAAACTCTTTGAGTGCCTCCATCAGGAGCCTCCCCGGGGCGCCAAGGCGTACATGGACTCCGTTCGAAGCCACAAGTTCACCGGCAATGACGACGGCGGTAACGTCACTCGCCGTCGCGCTGAACGCGAACTGCTGTGGCATGGAACCGGCGGTCCGCACCGAGTCCGGAGCCACAGCCATGAGGTCGCAGACTGCGCCTGCCTCGAGTGCCGACGCTATGGGAGTGCCCATCGAAGCTGCCGCCCCGACCGTGGCGGCGCGAAGCAGTTCCTGCGGTGAAAACCTGCCCCGCTGACCGGAACCGAGGCGCTCTCCGTGCTCCAGAGTGCGCATTTCAACCCAAGGATCGATCACGGCGTGCTGGTCCGTGCCGAGCGCGATGATCGCCCCGGCGTCGGACAATGCGCGGGCCGGCCCGATCCCGTCGGCGAGATCGGCCTCGGTGCTCGGACACATCACCACAGTGGCTCCAGCGTCCCCGAGCAACTGGACGTCCTCCGGTGCCAGGTGGGTCGCATGGACGGCGGAGAGCTGCGCGGACAACAAGCCATGCCGGGCAAGAAGTCCTGCCGGGGTGACGCCGTAGGCCTGCAGGCAGGCCTCGTTCTCAGCCGGTTGTTCGCTCAGGTGGATGTGGAGCGGGATGTCGTCGGGCAGGTGCGCCGCCACGGTTTTAAGGGCTTCTTCGGGCACCCCACGGACGGAATGCAGGGCGGCTCCCACGCTGACCATGTCCAGCGGGAAGGTCCGCGCTACCTCGACTCGCAGGGAGGCAAGCCGGTCCAACCATGCCTGGGCGTCGGCGTCGCCGAACCGTGTCTGTTCGGGGCTGAGCGGTGTTCCGATGCCTCCCGCGAGATAAAGGGTGTCCAGCAAAGTGAGGCGGATCCCGGCTGCGACGGCTGCCCTTGCCAACGCCAATTCCATCGCGTGCGGCTCGGCGTATGGTGTTCCTTCAGGCTGGTGGTGGACGTAGTGGAACTCCGCCACGCTGCTGAAGCCCGAGACCACCATTTCGGTGAAGACTGCCGTTGCGAGCTTTTCGTATTTCTCGGGTGTCAGTTCCGCGGCGCTCCGGTACATCTGCTCCCGCCATACCCAGAAGTCACCGCGGCCATCGTGCGTCCGTCCGCGCAGGATCCGGTGGAATGCGTGCGAGTGGGCGTTGGCCGCCGCCGGGAAAACGACGCCATTCAGTACCTGGTCACCGGGCTCGGGCTGGACCCCGGTGGCGATCCTGAAAATGCGGCCGTTTTCCACCTCCAGCCGGACGCCGGCGGCCGCCGTCGAACCGCCGGCGTCAGCACCGCCCGCGCCAGAACCGCCGTCGACGCTTACCAAGGCCGTCTCGCACCAGAATGCACTCACAGGAGTCCCTCCAAAACGTCGGCAAGGGCAACGGCGCCGGCGGAAGCGTCCTCGTCGGCCACGTATTCTTCAGGAGAGTGCGAGATTCCGCTGGGGTTGCGGACGAAGACCATCGCCGAGGGGACATGTCCAGCCAGCACACCGGCGTCGTGCCCTGCACCGGTAGCCAGAACTGGGGCCCCGGGCAGGAGGTCGCTGATGCGTCGGCTCAAGCCGGGATCGAAGTGCACCGTGTCGCTGTAGGACTCCTCGGTGAGGGTGACGGTGCATCCTTCGCTCGCCGCGATTTCCCGGGCTGCGGAGTAGATCGATTCGATCAGTTGTGCCGTGACGGCGTCGTCGGGATGGCGGGCGTCAAGCCACAGATCGACGCGCGACGCAATCACGTTGGTGCCGCCGGGAACCGGCGTCAGGCGGCCCACGGTGGCCCGGGCGTCCGGCTGCTTGGCCGCGGTGTCGCGGACGGCAACGACGATCTGCGCGGCCGCGACCATCGGATCGGCACGGTCGGCCATGAGCGTCGTGCCGGCGTGGTTGCCCTGGCCGCTGACGCTCAGCTTCCAGCGGCCGTGGCCCAGAATGGAGCTTCCGACGGCGATGGCCGGCCCGCTCTGGCCCAGCCCCTTGCCCTGTTCCACATGGAGTTCAACGAAGTCGCCGATTCGCGCAAGCGCCTCCTGATCGGATCCGACGTGCCGTGGATCCAGGCCGTGGCCCCGGGCGACGTCGGCAAAAGTGTTGCCGTCGACGTCGCGCAGGTTCAGCGCCTTGTCGACGTCGATGGCGCCGGTCAGGAGCCGCGACCCCAAGCAGGCCACGCCAAAGCGGGATCCTTCCTCTTCCGGGAAGACTGTGACGGCCAGCGAACGCTTGGGGGCCGTGCCGCGGGACTTGAGGAGGTCGACGGCGGCCAGCGCGGAAGCGACGCCGAGCGGCCCGTCAAACGCCCCTCCGCCAGGGACGGAGTCGAGGTGGCTGCCGGTGACAAGCGCACCGTCCTGGGGCTTTCCCCACCAAGCCCAGATGATGCCATTGCGGTCGGTCTCGACGTCGAGGCCGCGCTGCTGGGCTTGTTCGATGAACCACTGCCTGAGGTCGAGCTCGGGCGTCGAGTAGACGGCCCTGGAGTATCCTCCGCGCACCGCATCGCGGCCCACGTCCTTGATTGAGTCAAGGAGCTGATTGACGGTTTCCACGTGTTCCTCCGATTAATGAAGACTGCCACCAAGTAAAAACCAGATTCCACTCCTTGACAAGACCCTGAGCGTAGAGCCATCACAATTAACAGGCTGGAAACACCGCCGATACGCCTTGACGTCACAGGGTGTCTCAAATCCCGGAATCTCAGGTAATTTCCCGAAATCTCTTGCCATTCGATGAAAGTTGATTTTTACTTAGTGGCAAGACATGGTGATCCAGACCACTTGAAAGCAGGCCAAGCAGTGGCAGCAGATTCCTCTACACGGACGGTCGAAAGGGCCTTGGCCCTCCTGAGCGCGGTCTGCACGGATGGCTCCATCAGCCTGAGCGACGCAGCACGCGTTGTTGACTTGTCGGCCAGCACCGCACTCCGCCTCCTCCGCACCTTGGAAGGCAGCGGATTCGTGAAGCGGGATCCGGGCGGAAACTTCCGTCCTGGTGCCAGCGTGATCCAGTTGGGAGCCCTCGCGTTGGGACAGGAGCCTCTCGTATCGCTCTGCACGCCACACATGAAGCGGCTTGTGGCTGAAACGGGCGAGTCCTGCTATTTGAGTATTCCCGGTCCTGGGGAAACCGGAATCTACATTGCCATCGTCGAAGGTACCCGCTCCGTCCGGCACACCAGCTGGGTCGGCAGGAGCATTCCGCTGGAAGGGTCCGCCGCTGGCAAGGTCCTCACCGGCGGGCAGAACGGCCGCGGCTACGCCATCGTGCGGAGCGGCGTGGAAGACGACATCACGGCCGTCGCCGCACCCATTGTGATCGGCGGACGCACCGTGGCAGCCCTCAGCATCGTCGCGCCCAGCTACCGCTTGGACGAGGCGAAGGCCCAGACATTTGGCGAGGAACTGGCGAGGGTGGCGGACAACATCCTCGTGGAACCCTCCGGAGACCATGAAGTGCCCCAGGAAAGCATGGAAAAGAAATGATCAAGTTTGAAAATGTCACCAAGGCGTACCCGGATGGGACGGTCGCCGTCGACGGCCTGAACCTCGAGGCACCCACCGGCAAGCTGACCATCTTGGTTGGCCCATCCGGCTGTGGCAAGACTACTTCGCTGAGGATGATCAACCGCCTCATCGAACCCACCAGCGGTACCATCTACCTCGATGACGAGCCGACGTCCGGCATGGACGCAGCGCTGCTGCGCCGCCGCATCGGCTACGTCATCCAGCATGCAGGCCTGTTTCCGCACCGCACCATCGTGGACAATGTGGCCACCATGCCCGTGCTGCTTGGCGAGAGCCGGCAAAAGGCGCGCATGAAGGCCCTCGAACTCATGGAGCGCGTCGGCCTCCCGGCGAGTTTCGCGAAGCGCTACCCGTGGCAGTTGTCCGGCGGACAGCAGCAGCGCGTTGGCGTGGCCCGCGCGCTGGCTTCGGATCCAGCTTTCATGCTCATGGACGAACCCTTCAGCGCCGTCGACCCCRTGGTCCGGGCGCAACTCCAGGAGGAGTTCCTCCGGCTGCAGCGCGAGATCGGCAAGACCATCATCATGGTCACCCACGACATCGACGAAGCCCTCAAGCTCGGCGACCAGGTTGCCGTCATGCGCGTCGGTGGCAAGCTCGCCCAAATGGCAACGCCGTCGGAGCTGCTGACGTCCCCTGCTGACGAATTCGTGGCCGACTTCGTGGGGCGTGACCGCGGTTACCGTTCGCTCGGTTTCACCAATGCGGCCGGCACGGTAGCAGTTGCCGAAGAAGCCGTGGTCACCCTTGGTGCCTCCGCCGCCGAGGCGCAAAGCAAGGCCACAGGAGCCTGGGTGCTGGTGGTCGACCCTCTGCGGAGGCCGCTCGGCTGGGCGCAAGCCGATCTCATCAAGGGCGAACTCAAGAGGGAGCACCTGAACCTCAGCGGCACCTCCGCATCGTCCTCCGGGACCATGCGCCAATTGCTCGACGCCGCACTCTCCTCACCCAGCCGGCGCGGCGTCGTCGTCAACGAACACGGCGAGCTCATCGGCACGGTGACTGCCACCGACGTCGTCAAGGCGATCGAGGCGGAACCACACTTGGAGACGGCGCGATGAACTTTGAATGGCTGGGCCGCCAATCCGACAACATCGTCTTCCTCCTCGGCTGGCACGTACTGCTCGCCGTCACTCCCCTCATCCTGGGCCTGTTGATCGCGCTGCCCCTTGGCTGGTGGGCACACCGCAGCCGCCGGATCTACCCCCTTTTGGTGGGCATCGCGGGCCTCCTTTACACGGTCCCTTCCCTCGCGTTGTTCGTCCTGTTGCCGCTGGTCCTTGGCACCAAGATCCTGGACCCGCTCAACATCGTTGCCGCCCTGACCATTTACAGCGTGGCCCTGCTGGTACGCGTGGTGGCTGACGCCTTGGATTCCGTACCGGAAGACACAGTCCAAGCCGCGAAGGCCATGGGCTACCGCGGATACCAAAGCCTGGTGAAAGTGGAGCTTCCCGTCGGCGTCCCCGTCATCAGCGCAGGCCTGCGCGTCGCGGCGGTCTCCAACGTGAGCCTCGTTTCCGTGGCAGCGTTGCTGGGTATCCCGCAGCTCGGCTCGCTCTTCACCCAGGGCTTCCAGTTGCGGTTCTTCACCCCGATCATCGCCGGCATCATCCTCTGCGTGGTTCTGGCCATGATCCTTGACGGACTGATCATCCTCCTCAACCGGTGGCTGACACCGTGGACCCCCAAGGTGGTGGCATCATGATCAACTACTTGTTCAATCCCGCGCACTGGAGCGGCGCCGACGGTATCCCCACCCTGATCGGGGAGCACCTGCTCTACTCCCTCATCGCACTGGCCGTCGCGGCCATCATCGCAGTTCCGCTCGGCATCTACATCGGCGTCACCGGCAAGGGCGTCTTCATGATCGCCGGCCTGGCCAACGCCCTCCGCGCCCTCCCCAGTGTTGGCCTGCTGATCCTGTTGGTCCTCCTGATCTCGCCAGCCTTCCCGTCCAAGATGGGCTACATCCTGCCGAGCCTCATCGTCCTGGTGCTGCTCGCGGTCCCGCCCATCCTGACCAACACCTACGCCGGTGTCCGCGCTGTGGATGCCGCCGCCGTCGATGCCGCCAAGGGCATGGGCTTCCGCACCATGAAGATCCTCACGGACATCCAACTCCCTTGCTCGCTTCCGCTCATGCTGTCCGGTGTCCGGAGCGCACTGCTGCAGATCATCTCGACGGCGACCATCGCAGCGTACATTTCGCTCGGCGGCCTCGGACGGCTGCTGATCGACGGCAAAGCCCAGAACGACTACAGCCAGATGGTTGCCGGCGCCGTGTTGGTTGCGCTGCTGGCCCTGTTCTTCGACCAATTGCTCGCCTTCATCACCCGCAGGGTCGTCTCACCCGGACTGACCCGGCGCACGGTCAAGGCGGCCGCTGTGGCCGCCCCGGACGAGACCGTGAAAACGCCCGTCACGGTGTAGGCAACTCCCCGTTCCATCGGTCGCCAGGCCCCCGCCCGGCGGCTGCAACACCATTCGACCCACCCCAACTTGGCCACCGCATGCCCTGCGACGGCCCTCCCCAGAGAGAATTGACATGAAAAAGTACCTGACCGGATTCGCCCTGGCGGCAGCCACCGCGATCGCCCTGAGCGCTTGTGGCGGCGGGGATCCCATGAGTTCCTCCAACAACTCCCAGGCCGCCGGCTCCACCGACAGCATCATTGTGGGTTCCGCGGATTTCCCGGAAAGCCAACTCATCGCGAAGATCTACGCCGAGGCCCTCAAAGCCAAGGGCGTCAAGGTCACGGAGAAGCCCAGCATCGGTAGCCGCGAAGTCACCATTCCGGCGTTGAAGGACGGTTCCATCGACCTCATGCCGGAATACGGTGGAGCCCTCCTGCAGTACCTCGACTCAGCCACCAAGGCAGTCACCCAGGATGAAGTCACCAAGGAGCTGAGCACCAAGATCCCGTCCGGACTGACCCAACTGACGGCGTCCAAGGCACAAGACAAGGACGTCCTGGCCGTCAAGAAGGAAACTGCCGACAAGTACAACCTCAAGTCCATCAGCGACCTCCAGCCCGTGGCCAAGGACCTCGTCCTCGGAGGCCCGCCGGAGTGGAAGACCCGTATCAACGGTGTCGCTGGCCTGAAGTCCGTCTACAACCTCGACTTCAAGGACTTCTCAGCGCTCGACGCCGGAGGTCCGCTCACGCTCAACGCCCTCCTTTCCGGTCAGGTACAGGTTGCCGATCTCTTCAGCACCGATCCGGCAATCGCCGCCAACAACCTGGTTGCCCTGGAAGACAACAAGAACCTGTTCCTGTCCGAAAACATCGTCCCGCTCATCAACCAGAAGAAGTCCACGGACACCGTCAAGGGCGTGCTGGACAAGGTCTCCGCCGCACTGACCACCGAAGACTTGATCCAGATGAACGGCAGGACCGCCAAGTTCGAGGACATGGGACAAATCGCCCAGGACTGGCTCAAGTCGAAGAATCTGGCCTAGTTCGAGTACGAAGCAACTAGTCCAGCAAAGACCTAAGGAGTACTAAATAATGAGTGCCGATTTCACTACCGGAGCGCGTCCGGTCAAAGCTGCCCGGGGTACGGAGCTGACCGCGAAGAGCTGGCAGACCGAGGCGCCGTTGCGCATGTTGATGAACAACCTGGACCCGGAGGTCGCGGAGCGTCCGGATGACCTGGTCGTGTA
>NZ_JBFTQF010000013.1:0-129132 GCF_056398865.1 Arthrobacter sp. 01T419 | reverse complement strand
CCGAGGAAGAAGTTCCGCCAGATCGGCATCAACGGGACCACGGCCAGGTCCTGGTACACGGTGGCAATGCCGACGTCGAGGGCGTCCCTGGGCGAGTTGAACTTCCGCTCCTCGCCCATGATGTGCAGCACGCCTTCATCATGCTGGTGCAAGCCCGCGATGATCTTGATCAGCGTGGACTTGCCCGCACCGTTGTCCCCCAGGACACAGGTGACCCTGCCGTTGTCCACGGCCATGGTCACATCGCGCAAGGCGATGACATTGCCATAGTGCTTACCAATCTTGTCCAGGGACAGCAGGTGCACGGGCGTGTGGGTCAGCGGATCCTTTTCATCCTTAAGCAGGGTCTGCTGGTTAATCTGTTGTGCATTCATGGTTCTTTACTTGCTTTCGGCTCGACGCTTGACGATCAAGTTCACGATGGTGGCCAGCAGCAGCATCAGGCCCAGGAAGAACTTGAACCAGTCAGGGTTCCACTGCGCGTACACGATGCCCTTGTTGGCCATGCCGAAGATGAACGCACCGATCGCACCGCCCACCGCCGAACCGTAGCCGCCCGTGAGGAGGCAGCCGCCGATGACCGCCGCGATGATGTAGAGGAACTCGTTGCCCACGCCCTCACCGGACTGAACGGTGTTGAAGGCGAACAGGTTGTGCATGCCCAGGATCCAGCCGCAGAAGCCCACGGCCATGAACAAGCCGATCTTGGTCTTGGTCACCGGCACACCCACCGCACGGGCAGCGTTCGCGTCGCCGCCGGCGGCGAAGATCCAGTTGCCCACTTTGGTGCGCAACAGGACCCAGGACGCTACGGCGACGAGGCCGATCCAAATGAAAACGGTGACGTTTACCTCGATCCCGGCGATATTCACGCTCGAGGCGAAGATCGCCTTTGCCGCATCGAATCCGTCGATGCTCGAGATCGAAGGCGTAGCTACCGCACCGCCGATCATGCGGGTGAGACCAAGGTTGAGGCCAGCCAGCATGAGGAAGGTGGCCAGCGTGACGATGAAGCTCGGCAGTTTCGTCTTGACCAGTATCCAGCCGTTGATGAACCCGATGCCGAGCGAAATCAACAGCGCGAACAGGACTCCCACCCAGATGTTGACGCTGAAGTACCAACTGAACATGGAAGCAGACAGGGCAGAGGTAATGACGGCTACGCCCGTGGAGAGGTCGAACTCCCCGCCGATCATCAGCAGGGCCACCCCGACGGCCATAATGCCGATCGTGGAGCTTCCGTAGAGGACGGTCGCTAGGGAGTTGGGCTGCAGGAAGACAGGGGCGATGGCGGAAAAGAAGACGAAGAGGACGACGGCCCCCACGAGGGCACCGATTTCCGGCCGGACCAGCAGTTTCTGGAGGGGGTTCCGTGTGCTGACCCGCTCATCGGAAGTGGCGGTTAAGACGGCATTGGCCATGATTACTAAACTCCTTTGGCGTGGGATGCCGGGCCGTAGTTGTGCCCGGCATCCCGACGGTTTTCTTGCGGGTTAGCGGATACCGGCCTGAGCGAACTTGGAGACGTCAGCTGCGTTGGACTTATCCACCACGGCCGGTCCGGTGTAGACCTGCTGGCCGCCACCGACCTTGAAGCCACCGACCTTGCTGAGCCAGATCGCATCGACTGATCCGTAGCCCTGCAGGTACGGCTGCTGGTCCACCGTGAACTCGACGCTTCCATCCACGATCGCCTTGGCCAGATCGCCGTTCAGGTCAAAGGAAGCCACCTTGACTTTGCTGCCGCTGTCCTTGACTGACTTGACGATGGTCAGCGTGAACGGGGCGCCGAGACCGACGATCGCGTCGGCGTCTGGAGTCGACTGCAGCTTCGCGGTGACCGTGGAAGCCACGGATGTCATGTCTGCACCGTTGACGTACACAACCTCCGAGCCGGGGACGTTCTCCTTGATGCCGGCGCAACGGTTCTCAAGCCCAACGTGGCCCTGCTCCTGGATGACACAGATCGGGTGCTTGATGCCCTCTGAGGCTAGGCGCTTGCCCACCGTGACGCCGGCGAGTTTGTCGCTCTGCCCGAAGTGGGCCATGACTCCCATTGCTTTGTACTGGTCCTCGCCGGCGTTCAGGCTCACTACCGGAATCCCGGCAGCGAGAGCCTTCTGGACGACATCCTTCAGGGCGTCCGGCTTTGCGAGGGTGACGGCGATGCCGTCGACCTTCTGGTCTATGGCCTGCTGCACGAGCTGCGCCTGGCGGCCGGCATCCCCGTCTCCGCTGTAGAGAAGCTCAACGTTGTCTTTCTTCGCCGCCGTTTCAGCGCCCTTGCGGACAATGTCCCAGAACGTGTCCCCGGCCGCAGCGTGGGTGATCAGCGCGATCTTGAGGCGCGGCGTGTCAGCCACCTGCCCGGCCGCCCCGGCGCTGCCGTTGTCAGCCGGCTTGCCGCCGCCTGAGCATGCTGCCAGCGCCAGAAGCGGTACTACGGCCAGCGCCACTGCGCCCCGCCGCCAATTGAACTTTGCCACGTGAGATCTCCTTTGATGTCGCGTACTTCGACCGTCGACCCCGCTTCTGTGCCTTCGAAGACATGGTGGGAGGACGGAACCATCTAGCTATGAACGAATGTGATGCAAATCGCCTTGTGGAACGCTCCAACGCTAAATCAAGGCTTGACCAATTGTCAATGGAGCGTTCCAATTAGATGGTCGATGGGTGTTCGCACCCCAATTGCCTACCGAACCGCGCACCGTCGCGAGGAGAACGATGACGTACTCAAGCACCCCCGAACTTATCGCTACTTGCTGGACCAGCGCAGGCGACATCGCGCCTTTGAGCACCCCCGAGACCAGCCCCGTTCCTTTCGCCGAGCGCGTGGCAGCCATTGGCGCCACGGGATGGGCCGGGTTCGGATTGGCGTATGACGACCTCGTCGCCGCGAAGGACACAATCGGCTTCTCCGGTCTCAGGAAACTCATCGATCAGGCAGGCTTCCGCCACGTCGAAGTCGAGTTACTCACGAACTGGTGGGACGATTCCCTGTCCCATGAATGGAGACCGCAGTTCGAGCTGCTCCTTGACGCCGCCGAAATACTGGGGGCGCGCTTCATCAAGATTGGAACGGCGTTCAGCGAGCCCTTGGATGACCTTGATTTCCTGGTGGAGCCACTGCGACGACTGGCAACCGAGGCCTCCGAAAGAGGGACGCGCATCGCCCTCGAGCCCATGCCGTTCTCGATGGTCGGTTCGATGCCGGCTGCCGCCGAGCTGATGCGATCGGTCGAAATGCCCGAATGTGGCCTGGTGGTTGACTACTGGCATGTCTTCCGGGCCGGAACGAGCTTGGAGGAACTGTCCCGCAGCGTGACCGCCGACCAGATTTTCGGAGTGGAACTCAATGACGCGGACGCGGAAATCAGGGGAACACTCTTTGAAGACACCCGCGACAATCGCCGTCTCTGCGGAGAAGGTGAACAAGATGTCACTGGGTTCATCAAAACGCTCCAGGCCATCGGTTTCAATGGACCGTGGGGCGTGGAAATCCTCTCCGAGCAACACCGCACACGTCCAGTTCGCGAAGCGCTGGAATCCGCCCGCTCGACGGCGTTGCAATGCTTCCCGGCCTGATTCGCCTTTCGGGCACTTCGGCTACGGTCAAAGCGGACACCAGAAGGATGCACCTCCAGCACGACTGGGTGGCGCTACTCGGCGAAGTGATCCAGATCCGGGTGGGTGACAGGACAGTCCGCACCGGACGCGTCGACGGCGTCACCCCGGACGGAGCCATCCTATGGATCGAGGGACACGGCGCCGAGCCCCGCACGATGTTCGAGCGCTGCGAAGGGTTCACCGCTTGGATCGACTACAAATGGGATACCGGGGGATGCCGCTAACCTCGCTGCCTCATGCCGACGAGGACTCAACCGACTGCATCCATCCTTCAATGTCTTCCGGACGCCGGGGTAGCGCCGCGCTGAGGTTGACCGGGCCTGCATCGGAAATCAGGATGTCGTCCTCTATTCGTACGCCAATGCCGCGGAATTCAGGCGGTACTGCGAGGTCTTCCTCTTTGAAATAGAGGCCGGGTTCGATCGTGAATACCATTCCGGAGACTAGCATTCCGTCCAGATACAGCTCTTTCCGGGCTTGTGCGCAGTCGTGGACGTCCAGACCCAGATGGTGGCTCGCGCCATGAGGCATCCATCTGCGGTGATGCTGGCCGTTTGGCGCCAGTGCCTCCCGGATTGAAACAGGGAGTATTCCCCACGTTTCCAGTCGGGTTGCAAGGACTTCCATGGCCGCGTCGTGAATGTCGCGGAACCTTCGGCCGGGCGAGGCCGCGCAGAACGCGGCGTCCGCGGCTTCCAGCACGGCCTCGTAGACCAGGCGCTGCACGTCTGAGAACCGTCCGCTGACCGGGAGCGTCCGCGTAATATCGGCCGTGTACAGGGAATTCGTCTCCGCGCCGGCGTCCAGGAGCAGGAGCTCGCCTGGCCTCACGGGACCGTCGTTGCACATCCAGTGCAGGGTGGTCGCATTGTTCCCTGATGCCGCGACGGTCTCGTAGCCGACATCGTTGCCGTCCACGCGGGCGCGTCCTGCAAAGGTCGTTTCCACCACTCGCTCACCCCGGGGGTGTGCGAGGGCTCTGGGGAGCGCCTTGACCACGTCATGGAAGCCTTCAACTGTGATGGCAACCGCTTTGCGTATCTGCTCAACTTCCCAGGCGTCCTTGACCAGACGAAGTTCTGACAGGACTTCGCTCAAGCTGTCATCGAACTCCAGCCAGGAGGGTTCCTTGTGAGCACCGACTGAGTCATCAGTACGGCGGCGGCTAGAGTCAACGAGAGCATCCACCCAGGGGTCGAGCCCCCGCAGCGAGCAGATCTGAACGTCTCGCGGCCGGCCTTCGCTGGCAATATTCCAAACTGCCGTCTCAATTTCGGCGATGTCAGCCGTGACGATACCGCATGTGGCCTGGACTGCTGCCAGCGATGGCCGTTCTCCGATCCAGAAGCCGCCGAAGATCTCGTCTGAATAGTAATCGGCATTTCCCGGCCCGGACGGCGGAGGGAGGTACAGGGTGGCGCGATGTTGGCCGCCGCTATCACCGTCCCCGCGCCCCACAGGTTCCAGAATCAAAACCGAGCCGGGTTCACAGCGTGCTCCCAGTCCGGTCAGATGGACAAACGCGGAGTGCGCGCGAAACCGGTAGTCACTGTCTCCTGCACGGACTTTGAGCGTGCCGGCAGGAATCACGAGTCGCTTGGATTCCATCTGCCGCGAGAGCATCAGCCGTCGCTGGGCAGCATAGCGGGCACCGCCATCGGGGGACGTCGGATCTGTCGTGGGCACACGCCAGTGGTTCGCCAAGAAGGACCGGAAGGCTTCAGAGTCAGGCCTGCGTGATCTGTTTCCGCCGCGCTCCGAGAGCGGCTGCGGCCCCTTGACTGATAACTGGATATCTTTCACGGGACCATCCTGGCCGAAACCACTTTCCCGCGACCAAGCGCTGCGCACAGTCCCCTTGGCCTTTGGTGTGCGCATCGCCCAGCCTCGCGTACTGGGCCCTTTCTAGTGTGATCTGTGTAACCCCCAGGAGGGGTTTAATTAGCAATAGCGGGTCAAGCAAAGGAACGAAAGATGAGCTCCATACCTGCAGGAACACGCACCCCGGGCCTGGAAATGGTCCAGACGGTTTCGGGTGCCTTTGAAGACATGCGGTTCAGCCGTGTGCACGCGAAGATCGCCATCGCCCTGTTCATCACGTTTGTCATTGAGGCTTGGGAGCAACTGGCCCTCGTCTACGTCTCCGACAACCTTGCGTCCAGCTTCGGCCTGGATTTCGAACAACTCGGCGTCGCGCTTTCTGCTGTCGCAACCGGCATGATTCCCGGCGTCCTCATTTGGGGCCCTATTGCCGACAGATTCGGCAGAAAACCGGTGGCGGTGATCAGTCTAGGCGTCTATTCGCTGATTGCCTTGGCGGCGGCGTTCTCCACTTCCTTTGAGATGCTCACCGGCTTGAGGATCCTGTCAGGCATTGCCCTGGCAGGAATCTACACAGTGACGTTCCCGTACTTTCTAGAGCTGATGCCCACCAAGGTCAGAGGGCGGGCCACAGTGCTGTTGTCCATCGGGTGGCCGATCGGCGTCCTGGCCGCTGTTGCTTCCTCCCAGATGCTTGGGTTCCTCGGATGGCAGGCAGTGGCAATTGCCAGCGCCGCCGCCGGCATCTGGACTTTCCTGGTCTGGGCATGGGTTCCGGAGTCGCCCTACTGGCTGGCGACACGCGGCCGCTTCTCCGACGTCCGAAAGGTTCTCGGACGTCTTCGAGTCTCCGTCTCTCCGGACGCCGTGTTCGGCCTGGAGGGTTCCAAGAGCGCGGCAAAACCCTGGCTTCTGCTGTCCCGTCCGCTGCGCCGGATCACCTTGCTCATGCTGATCCTGAACTTCGCGTTCAACTGGGCTTACTGGGGACTGCAGACCTGGCTTCCCACACTGCTGCAGCAAAAAGGCCTATCCCTTTCCAGCAGCTTGGACTTTGTAGCCCTGAGTGCACTCTTCATGATCCCCGGTTATGTTTCGGCTTCCCTGCTGACGAGGAAATTCGGGCGCAAAAAACTCTTCGTGGCCTACCTCGCGGGTTCGGTGCTGAGCGGGCTGCTCTTCGCCTACGCGCCGGACGTTACCGTGCTTTATGTGGCCAATTTCGCGCTGTCCTTCTTTATGCTCGGAGCCTGGGGAATTTGGAACACCTGGAACTGCGAGTTCTACCCAACGGTGCTCCGGAACACCGGATCCTCGTGGGCGCTGGCGGCGCAGCTTATCGCCACGGCGGCGGCGCCCTCAACGGTAGGCTTCCTTTTGGGTCAGTCGGTCGACTTCACGGGCACCGTGGTCATCATTAGCGGATTCCTGCTGCTCACCCTCGCCGTATCGCTTCCGCTGCCGGAAACCGAGGGCAAGGGACTCACATAGGCGGGACACACTCATCGCAAGAGTGTCCCAGCCGGGGACGGAAGCTATGCACCTTGGAATAGAGGTCGGATCAGATGCCATCACGATGGCCGCGCTGGATAGTTCGGGCTCGATGGCCGGCAGTGCGACGATGACGGACACGTCCATCACGGAGGGACTGAACAATGGACTAGCCCGTCTGACTTCCGCAATCATTGAATCCGTTTCCTGCGTGGTGATCGCCATCCACGATCAGGTCCAGGCAGGGCAACTCCAACCAACCGCGGTGCTCCGTCTTTCCGGCCCGGCTCACCCTGCGCTGCGCCCACTTGCAGCCTGGCCAAGAGAACTTTCGGCCCGGATTGGAACCTGTGTAGAAATCATTCGCGGAGGCGCAACGTTGGCTGGAACCGGCATCTCGGACCCGGACTTGAGGCAGGTCGCTGACCTGGCCCGACGCGCCACGGATGCTGGGGTGCCGCGCATCGCGGTCTGCGGGGCAGGCTCGCCAACACGGCCAGATCTGGAGGAATCCTGTGCCGAAGCCATCACCTCTGTTGCACCGGAACTGTCAATTACCCTGTCTCACACGCTGGGAGGCAGTGGCCTCAGGGACCGCGAGAACGCGGCGGTCCTCAACGCAGCCTTGCGTCCCTGGGCTGCCGCGTTCTCGGAGACACTTGAAGAGACATTGAAGTCGCATGGAATACACGCCCCCGTCTATGTGGCCAGGACATCCGGCGGCGCCGTAGTCCTGGAACACTTCAGACAGTTCCCGATTGTCTGCATCGACGGGGCCAGCGGATGCCTCTTCGCGGGGGCAGCACACTTGGCGAACTTGTCTGATGCCGTCGTGGTCGACGCAGGCCACGACGGCATCAGATCCGTCATCCTCGAGTCCGGGAGGCTGCCGACCCGGCCGGAGAGTTCCTACGATTCAGCGATACGGATGTCAGTCGCCGAGGTCGCCTACGAACAGCTTGCATGGAAAGACCTGAACCTGCGACCCTTCCCGCCGCACCATCTAGGGCCACCCGCCCGATCCGAACCCAGAAACAGGCATCTCAACCTCGCTGCAGCACTCATGCTTGGCAGCTTCAATTCTCCGATGATTGTTGTCGGTCCGAGAGCCATGGAACTCGCCCCCGAGCTAGTACCGGAGTACGCGCTGTTCGCGGCCGCGGTTGGCGCTGCCCGGTCTCCCGTTCGAGCCGAACTGGAGCGCGTCATCAGGGTTGACGAGACCCGGACACTGGCCCAGGCCCTGGCGCAGGCGCAGGAGGACGCGGTGAACCTGTCCGTCGAGGCGGGCGCGGACAGAGTGACCATTCGCATTGAGCGGCTGGAGCACGCGCCCATGTCCTACTTGCCCCCGGGCTTCCACAGAGTCGCCGTCGGCGCGGCCGGCGAGCCGAAGTCAGCGAGATCGGCATGAACGGCCAGTACATTCCCGCGATCAACACGGACAATCTCGATGCCTTCGCACGCGGCGTGCGGCGCTTCACAACGGGCATTGACGAGGCTGGATATCAAGCCGCCCTGGACTGGGCGCGGGCTGAAGTGACCGCCCGCTCTGTACCGCTCCTCCGGTTGAACGACCTTCCCCGGGGCAGCTTCTGCTCCCTCAGCATTGTCGGATCCGCCGCTGCCCTGTCAGAACTGCTTCCTGAAGGTAACGAGGCACTACGGGCAATCAGGACACTGGAGCGCTGGGTGGGCACCGAATTCCAAGGCATAGTCCCGCTGAACTGTTCGGGGGAAAATCCCCTCATCTCTGCGGCTGCCGCCGCCGCGAGCGGGAAACCGCTGGTTGATGGAGACGGCTGCGGCCGGGTCCTGCCACTGCTGGAGCAGACAACGTTCACCCTCCACGGCATTAGCGTCGGACCCATCGCCGTGGCCACGCCGATGCGGGACGACCTCATCCTGGACGCGCCGGCCACGCGGATCGAAGAACTGATCCGACCGATAGTCGCTGCTGCCGGCGGATGGGCAATGGTGGCGTGCTATCCCATGTCAGCGGAACAGCTGGCGATGGCAGGCCTTCCGGGCACCCTTTCAAACGCCCTCCGAAGCGGGCATCCCGACTTCGGCCCTGATCCATTGGTTTCCCGGACACTCTGCCGCGGAACGATCTCAGGCATCGAGTATCCGATACAGTCCATCGCCGGGCAGCCACGGTCCAGCGCAGCCGGGACCCTGCCCTCGGCACCAGTCAGCATACTGATCAGCGAGTCGGCGGAGCCGCGCAGCCATTTGCGGCTGGAAGCCCACAATGAAATATTCCTCGCCTTGGCCGACGGCCGGGTCATCGCCAGCGCCCCGGACCAGATTCTCATCCTGAACCCGCGGAACCATGAGGTTATCAACCTGGAAAACCTAACGGTCGGCGAGCCCGTGCATGTCGCCATGGTTCCCACGGCGTCCCCGGCATGGAAGACCAAACAGGGCCGACTGCTCATGCAGCTTTCCGGGCACGCCGTGGAAGGCTTCTACAACCTGTCCGAGGACACAATGAATGAAGGTGCCCCGTGAGGGAACGACCGTCTAAAGACCTCACAGTCTCAGACCTGCTCCGGGACGTGATGGGCCTGGGCCAAGCGTTCGGTGGCGACTTCACCGGGGCGGCCCGGAGCGTCCAGATCGTCGACAGCCTCGACGCCATTTCCGTAGCCCACCCGCACACGGTGCTCGTCCTAACCGAGTCCCTGGCCTCGAGCGGGTGGCGAGTGGAAATGGCTCTTCGCAGCGCCTGGGAGCGGGCTGCAGCATGCGTGGTGGTGCCACATTCACCGGTCCACGAAGCGTCCGTGGGGGCATTGGCTGACCGGCTTGGTGTTCCCATGTTCCTCAGCCACGAAAACCCCTTTCAGGTGGCCGTTCGCGTCGCCGCCGCGATCGCCCAACCCGAGGCGACCCGCGCGGCACTGCTCGCCCGGGTCGCGCACGAACTGGCTGCGCTCCGCGATCCAATGCCACGACAGATCATGGCTGTCCTGGAGAGGGCACTCCCGCAAAAGAACATCTATTTCACCGGGCCCGACGACGGCGTGCTGCTGGGCCATATTGTCACGGATCACCGGATGGAGTCCACGCAGCTTTTGGTCACCGACGAGCACAGGCTCACCATCGGCACCCTCGTAGTACAGACGCCACCAGATTCTCCCGACTCCACCGGGAAGATCGAGGAGGTTCTCGAGCTGGCCGCCGCAGCATATTCCCTGTGGGCCGCTCGCACCCGGAGCCAGGACGAGCGCACCGGTGTCCGCTCGTCTCTCCTTTTGGAGCAACTGCTGTCCGGGGATTCGGAAGATTATCAACTGCTCTCCACGGCGCTCGGCTGGCCTGCCGGAGGACCGTTCCTGATGGCGGCCCTGGGGCTGACGTCCGCCTCGCAGGCGACTGTAGACCCCGCCATGGTTTTCCGCTCCTTCTGGCCGCGGCGGCCGGACTTCTCCCCATTGATGCGGTACAAGGATGTCTGGATCGGGTGGTACCGGCTTAAGGGAAACGCCCCCATTGACGATGATCTGAAGGCGTTTAGCAAGATCGTGGGGACCGTGGTGAACAAAGCGGCGAAGACCGTGCCCTGCTCCGCGGGCGTCTCCGGATGCTTTTCCTCAATGGCCGGGGCCAGCCAAGCGATCCTGGAGGCCACTACCGCGGCAAGCGTCGCCGTCGCGGTGGCTGGACGAGTTGTTCTCGCGGGCCAGATGGGACCTGAACAGCTCCTGGCAACCCTCCCGAGGCAAGCGATGACACAGCCCGCACGCATGGTGCTCGCCGGGCTGCTGGAAGCCGACGTCGACGGTACTCTGCTGAAGACGCTGGCATGCCTTCTCGATGTCGGACTGGCGCCGTCGCTGGCCGCGCAGCAGCTGGGCGTGCACCGGAACACCATCACCGCCAGGCTACAAAAGATCAAGGACCTCGGCTACGATCCCGGGGACCCGCGACAGCGGCTGGCCCTGCATCTGGCGTGCACTGTGCTTGTCCCGGGGATCTAGACGGTCCTGGCAGAATCGGACGGAGCCGCTGACCGCCTAAACGCAGTAGCACGCAGACCCCTCGGCAGAGATGAGTCCCTGTGCGACGGCGACTTCATCGTGGCAGGGTGGGATGTTCGTCTTGCCGGCACCACAATGCGATTGCCGAATGGTTCAGCCACATCGAAAACACCTATGGCCGCCAACTCGGCCTCCGGCGGCGCTTCACACGACCACCTCCGGCTCGGAACCCAACCTTGGCTTCTGCGCAGACGGCCGAAATGTTCAGCCCGCGCGATCGCCGCGACGGACGGGTCGAACACAGGCGCGCCAATTTCTTCTTGGAAACTGCGGTGAAAGCCCGCCTCCATGGTGCACCCAAGAATGAGGGACTCCGAATGGTCCCGTTCGACCGCGATACGCCCGGCCTCCACCATGCGGGCGCGGGTTTCCGCGTGGTCCCTCTGAAAGTCGTCAACACCCAGGCCCAGAGGATAGAAGCCGGTCAGCGCATTGCCCTTGCCGTAGCTGTCAATCGTGCGTCCCATCTGATGGGCCCACTTCTCCCGACCGATGATTACACCAAAGCGATTCGACAATGTTGACGCGACATCAATGGCAGCTTCGCAGGGCGCGGTGACTATCATCCCGCCTGAGAGCTCCCGCGAGTCGAGCAAGGCTGTGTCGTAGAAGCAGCCGATGACGAGTGCATCGAATCCTTCGGTACTCGCAGCCCTCACCGCCTGGATAATTGCACGCGTCACCATCGCCTCATAGGAGCGGTACTCGATATGCGAGAACAGCCCCACTGAATAAGGAAGGGACGTCACGTGAACCTCGGTGCCGGGCCGCTTTTCATTGGTGGCGAGTTCGGCGAAGAGTGCATCTACGCCGAACACGTCGGGAGCGGGATTCAAATACATGATCTTGAGCGGTCCCTCGGACACGGCAGACTCCTTTGCGCATTGGATGACGTGTCCCCATGCTTGCAAATGCACTTTCCAGCGATCAGGGCGTAGTGCACAGACTTTTCGACGGTACCGGGCGACGCGCCTGCGTACTGCCCCCCGAAGCCGCCCGTCCCGGGGACCCGCGACAGCGGCTTGCCCTGCATTTGGCGTGCACTGTGCTTGTCCCCGGGATCTAGATGGTCCACGACAAAATCGGACCGGGCCGCTGCCCGTCCTAAGCGCCGTAGCGCGCAGAACTCTCAGCAGAGATGAGTCCCTGCGCGACGTCAAGGTCCACTGACGCCTGGTCACGCTCGTTCGGCACGCCATACCCGCCGCCGCCGCCGGACTCGCAGCGAAGCACATCGCCCTTCCGGACCGAAACGGCATTGGCTTTGAGGATGCTCTGTTCACTGGCCGTGCCCGGATTCAACACGACCTGAGGCGGGAGCCCCGGTTCCCCCCCGAACAGGCCCCACGCCGGAGTCTTGGACCGTTCCCACCACAAGGACAAATGCTGCTCGGCTTCGAAAGTATACTCCCTGATGACACCGTTTCCGCCCCGATGTTTGCCGGCTCCGCCAGAGTCTTGGCGGATGCCGTAGTGATTCACCCGCACTGGAAACAGCGTCTCCAATACCTCGACGGGCATGTCACGTAGCGAGCCGTTCACGTTGTTGATGAGGCAGCTTTCGCCGTCTGAATCATGCCAGGCACCCCATCCGCCGACCGTGGCCTCCTGCGAGACGAAGGCTTTGTCCGTTCTCGGGTCAACCCCGGTGAACTGCGTGATGAGGGAGTCACCATAACTTGCTGCCGCAACCCGGAGCGGAAGAGCCTCCGCCAACGCCTTGATGACCAAATCGATCAGCAAACCGAGGTGGGAGTAGTAGTACTGGCACGCGGCCGGTTCGACGGCTGCAAACATGGATCCTTCCCGCAGAACAACGTCAAGAGGTCCGAATGAGCCGCCGTTCAGTGGGATGTCCCCGCTCACGAGGAGCTTGTACGCGACCCGACACGCTGACACGGCCTGCGCCGCTCCACAGTTCACCGGACCAAGCGTTTGATCTGCGCTGTCGCTAAGGTCGATGCTGATCTGGTCCCCGCTGACGGCGACCGCAACGCGGACGGGCAGCGGCACATCAAGGACGATTCCGTCGTTGTCCAGGAGTCCCTCGGCACAGTAGATCCCGTCGGGAATGGCGGCAATGGCATTTCGCTCCAGCGTGGCGGTTTGCTCAAAGATTTCCGCCGAGGCCGCGTCGATAGTGTCCAGGCCCCAGCGCTCGACGATTTCTCGCAGTCGGGCAGCGCCGATGCGTGAGCAGGCGATCTGTGCACGAAGGTCGCCCAGCGTCGGCTCCGGGAACCGCACATTTCTGGAGATCAGTTCCAGTACATCCCGGCACGGCTGTCCGCCCTTTTCGACCAGCACGGGTCCAAGTCTCAGGCCTTCCTGGTAGATGCTGGTCGAGTCCATCGATCCGCCGGGATCTTTGGATCCCATGTCGATCCAGTGAGCGCGTGAGGCTGCGAACCCGAGCAGCTGAGGTTCGGACTCTCCGGAATCGTTGAAAATGGGAGCGTAAACGGTGACGTCATTAAGGTGGCTTCCGCCGATGTAGGAGTCATTGAGAACCCACACGTCGCCAGGCTGCCAAACGTCACGGCCATAGAGCCGCTCGGTGGCGCGGGTGCATTCCTCAAGATTTCCCAGGAAGATCGGCAATCCCGACGACTGGCCGAGAACCCGGTGCTCCCGGTCAAGGAGCGCAACTGCGCAGTCCTTTGCCTCATAGATGGTCGGGGTGTACGCGGACCTGATGAGAGTCGTGTTCATGTCTTCGGCCGCCTGCAAGAGTGCGCAGCGGATGATTTCAGTTTCAATGGGGTTGGGCATGGCTATTTTGCACCTACTTCGATGATCAGGAATCCGTTTTCGTCGACCCGGGCCCGAGACGACGGGGAAATTACGGTTGTGGACGTTCCTTCAACGATGACGGCCGGACCTTCGACGGTTTCGCCCGCAGGAAGCTCTTCCCTACGAAGGACCGCGGCGTCCCAGGATCGGGACTGGAAGATGACCCTTTGGGACCGTTTTCCGACAGCCTCCGCCACAGGCTCAAAAGGTTTGGGTGTCATGGCGGGGAGGAGCCCTCGGCCCGACACGCGAAGGCTGACGAATTCAACCCCGGCATCGGGTGTGCTGTGTCCGTACCGGCTTTCGTGGAGTTCACCGAACCTGTGGCAAATGGTTTGGAGGAAATCTTCCTCAGCGGGTTCATCGGCGGCCGTCAGCGGCACCGTGAGGGCATAGTCCTGCCCTTGGTATCGCATTTGCACGGAGTACTCGAACTCATGGTGTGCCGGCCCGATCCCTTGGTCTTCAAGCGCCGATCCGGCCCGGCGGCCGAGAGCCTTCAGCTCGTCAACCATTGAATCTTGGTCAAGAAGTTCACCCTGGATGAAGAATGGATGCACGAAATCCCGGCGGACATTGCTGCCGATCATTCCCCAGGCCGAAAAGGCTCCGGGAAACCTGGGTATGACCACTTCACGGATACCAAGCTCCTGCGCGATTGCCTCGGCGTGCATGGGACCGGCACCCCCGAAGGCGATGAAGGTAAATTCCTGCGGCTCCAGACCGTGCTCGACGGTGAGTGTCCGGATCGCCTGCGCCATTTTCGCATTCGCGACATCCACGATGCCCCCGGCGAGGTCAACCGGATCCAGGTTCAGCTCGGCGGCCAGCGAACCGATGGCGGAGGTCGCGGCGTCAACATCAAGTTGCAGACTTCCGCCGGCAAACCATGTGGGGTCAACCCTGCCCAGGAGGCAGTTGGCATCTGTCACCGTCGCCCGGGTGCCACCGTTTCCATAACAGGCCGGACCGGGTGTGGCACCCGACGATTCCGGGCCGACGCGCAGGCCGCCCGCTTCGGCGTAAGCCAATGAACCGCCTCCCGCCCCTATGGTGTGAAGCTTTACCAGGGGGGTGAGCAGAGGAAAACCGTCTGCATCGCCCTCGTGTGAAATATCGGGCTTGCCGTCGAGCACCAAAGACACATCGAACGACGTCCCACCCATATCGACACAAATGGCATTCTTCAGATTGAGCAGACCCGCAACAGCGGCTCCGCCGGCCGTTCCGCCCACTGGACCTGACAACAGGGTCTGGAGGGGATGCTCCCGTGCGAAGGACGCATTGACCACCCCGCCCGAGGACTGCATCACCTGAACCGGGACATCCATTCCTGCCGCTGAAAACTTCTCCTGAACCTTGCTCAAGTACTTTCTGACGACCGGACCGGTGTAGGCCTCGAGGACGGCGGTGGAGGTCCGCTCGTATTCACGCCATTCACGGGCAACTTCGTGTGAAAGGACAACCATGATGTCCGCAGGGAGCTCTTGACGGAGAATCTGTCCCACTCGTAGCTCATGAGCCGGGTTCAGATAGCTGAAGAGCAGCGCGACGGCAACAGCATCGAAACTGCCGCACTTTACCTGTTCCGCGACCGCGACGACGGCGGCTTCATCGAGTGGCTCAAGCTCCTCGCCCTTCCAGTTCAGGCGCCCTCGGACCTCGGTTGTGTCAGCACGCTGTACAAGCGGTTGCTGCTTCCGGTAGTGCAGATCGAACATCCGGTCCCTGTTGCCTCGCGCTATGTGGTACACATCGCGCATTCCTTGGGTGGACAGCAGAAGGACTTTGGATCCCTTGCGCTCGAGGAGCGCATTGAGCCCCTGGGTGGTTCCGTGGACGAAGAAACTGATTTCACCGGCGTTCTCGACGACTTTGTCGATCGCGGATAGCATGCCGCGGGTTAGGTCCCCCGGGGTGGTCGGGGACTTAGCGGCCTCGAATGTCCCCGTGTTCTCGTCGTAGGCAACGACATCCGTGAACGTTCCGCCAATGTCCATGGCGACTCGATAGGTCATGGCTCCTCCTGTGTGTGAGCTGAGTAACTAATACCCCACACGCTACAAACGGCCATGCTTGAGCCGCTGTGCACGGCGCACAGCTATCCCGGTCACTGGAGGCGGCCTGCATCACGCGGTCTGGGTGGTTTGGCCATGCACGTCTTCATGAATGTGAAGAATCCTCCAGCCGGAGCCGCCGTGCACGAGCACAGCCGTATTACGGACCAGTTCCGGCTCGCGGCCAGCGCTTCCGGGACCCACGAAATCCACTCGTAGCCAGTAAGTGGCCACGGCCAAACGGTCGGCGAAACAGAGATGCTCTCCAAACACGGATAGGGATTCATCGGGTACTTCAGATCCTGCTGGCCGCGAATTTCGCACGGCGTTGAGCTGATCAAAACCGACAATCAGCTCTGCATGGTCGGAGTCGAACATCGTGAAGTCCGCGGCAAGAACCGCATCTATTGCGCCTCGGTTCCCTACGAGGTAGTTGGCGTACATGCCATGGATCACGCCGAGAATCTCTGCGCGTTCCCTGGGTTTGTCGAGTGGGCTCATGTGGTTCATCCGTTCTGTAGTGGAAGGTCCCGCCGCGCGGTGGTTGAGTTGCTGGGCGTCGGGCGACAAGATGGCTGGGTTCGTTGAACCATCCGGCACCGTCCAGTGACTTCCTCGCGGGTCGGTTTCCGATAGTCGCCGAGACAAAACCCTAGGACGCCGATGTAGAGGAAACCGTGCGCGGTGCACGGTCGGGCTCTGTGACCCACCGGGACCAGCCGATCGCCGGAGAACTTGCACGGATCAAACCCACACCCGGTCCGCCGAGGACGAGGCACCGTGTGTGGGTGAAGATGGCATGCTGGCGGAGGTCCACGAGCACAGAAAAGAGGAAACCGATGTGCAGCGCGCACAGACTCCTTGAGTGGGCCGTAGCTAGTGTGAATTCGAGGGATCAACAAGCTATGAGCTTCGAAAACAGGAAGTGATTCGCATGATGTCACGCAGGCTCGCCCGATCCCGCTATGACAGGCATATCGGGCAGGACTACACATTCGCTGCCGGATATTCCTCCCGAGCCCACTTCAGAGAAGAACTGATCGCGGAGTCTCGGCTGGACGGGCTTGGTTCCCGTTCTGCATATGACGCCGGAGCAATATCGCACATTTCCTTCGGCCCAGACGCGATCGACTGCGCTCCCATATCAGCTCGTGGCGAAAATCAAGAAGCCCTGTAGACGCACGCGCCGACATGCAGACCTCGGTCAAGCCTTGTCGGGATCCCACCTAACCAACCGATAGCAAACGAGGCCACGATGCACCCATGGCGAGTCCGGAACTACCACCCTGATGATTTGGATCAGCTGGTTCAGGTGTGGCAGGAATCTCGAACCGCAGGGGTCCACCCCGTATACAGTCTCGCCGAGATCATCGCTGCCTGTTCAGACGAGTTGGGAGTTGTGGCCGTTTCGGCTGAACGTATTGTCGGAGCGGCGGCCTGCCGGATCGAAGAGGATCGGGCATGGGTCCTCATGCTGGGGCAGGCAGCTGGTTGGCGGGATCAAGGGCTCGGAAGCGCCCTAATCGCCGGACTTGAGTCTCGCCTTAGTCTGCGCGGCGTCTTCCGAATTTCCGCACTACTGCCTGCTGCCGAATCCAGGGTCGAAGCATTCCGCAACAGCCGGTTCACGGTTGAGGAGACCCTCATGTATTTCGAGCGCGCCGTGCCTGGCCGGCCGAAAGAAACCGGCTGCCTCAGCCAGGTCGGAGGTAGATTGCTGCCAGGCGGACTCTGGGATGCTTTGGCCGGGATGACGGATGAAAAGCACCTGATCGAACAACGCGTGATCCTGCCGCTCGCTCAAGACGAATTGGCCCAAACCCTGGGAGTGCTGCCGCCCAAAGCCGTCGTCCTTTTCGGGCCACCAGGCACCGGAAAGACGACCTTCGCCAAAGCCGTGGCATCCCGCCTAGGCTGGCCGTTTGTCGAAGTCTTTCCGTCCCGTCTGGCGTCTGATCCGCAAGGGCTGGCGTCTGCCCTCCGCCAGGCCTTTCTTGACATCGCTCACTTGGAACACGCAGTGGTGTTCATCGATGAAGTTGAAGAGATAGCCTCAACCAGAAATGGCGAACACCCCACGGCATCGCACGGAGTGACAAATGAATTGCTCAAGATCATCCCATCCTTTCGCGAACAGCAAGGTCGTCTCCTGATTTGTGCCACGAATTTCATTCGGTCACTCGACAGAGCATTCCTGCGTCACGGGCGCTTCGACTACGTCCTTCCGATTGGGCCGCCGGATGCCGCTGCGCGAAGGGCAATCTGGACCCGATACGTTCCATCCACGGCAACAGACATCGATCTCTCAACTTTGGCGGAGAACACCGAACGGTTCTCTCCTGCCGACATAGAGTTTGCCGCACGTAAGGCCTCACAACACGCGCTGGAATACGCCGTTCGCCATGGTCTTTCTGCGACGGAGGCGGAACTGACCACCGAGCATTATCTTGAAGCCATCAGTCAGACGCGCGCCACAGTAACCGAAGCGATTGTCCGTGATTTCCTTGAAGACATAGAACGGCTAGCGCGAACGTGAATCTGAGGAATGATCTTCCCGCGCGATCTATTTCACAGCTGAGTGACAAACCTCAAGCCAGCTTCAACGATTCCCATCTTCCTCATCAGCCTGTGAAAGGCCATAAATGAACGACATTCACATCATTGCCGATTTCCACGCCAGCGATACTTCTGACATGGAGTCCCAGCTGAATCATGCAGTGACAGTGGCACGCGAGAAGCAATCCAGGACGGCACCTGCGGCATACTCGTAATGCGGGATGGACACTACCGATTCACCGTGGCACTCGCACCTCATGTTCCCGTCGGTCTGATCTACGAACACACACCTGGCCTCGCGTCGTCACTGTCATGACGGTCATGGCAATCGCGCCCACTTCGTGAACGACCGCCAGCGGGGGACGCACAAAGAAACGTTGTGACCCAGCTAATGGCGCGGATCTTGGGGTGCTGATAACTTCCCAATAGTCGGCTGAATTGATTGGTGGTGTCCCGTTGCGATCAATCATGGCCCATGCCCGCGCCCTTCATAGGATTCCACCGGCAAGCAACGACCACCTTGCTGCCGTCCGCGTCGCACTGAGCGTCGCCGTGCCGGCACTTGTGCTTCTCGCGGTTGGCCGGGCGGACCTCATCATCTACGCCGTGTTCGGCGCCCTGACCGGCATGTACGGCCGTGCCGAATCTCACCAACTTCGGCTCAAGCACCAGGCTCAGGCCGCAGCGGTGCTTCTGGCCGGCGTCTCGGTGGGCACCTTCTTGTCCGTCTCCCACATCCATTCATGGGGATTGGTAATAGTCGAAGCGCTCCTGGCGGGCGTGGGCTCGCTGGTCTCGGACAAGGTACGGCTCAAACCCAACGGCCCGTTCTTCGGAATCTTGGCCCTGGGGGCATGCGCCTCCGTCCCCGCAAGCATTCCCTTCCTTGCCGCGGTCCTGATCTGCGCGGCATCGGCAGCGTTCTCGATGGTGGTGGGTTTTGCCGGCTGGCTTCGGCACCGGGCGTGGGAACGTGGTGCCATTCGGGACATTCCGGCGTCCTCGGCGCAGCTGCGTCAAGCAGCCGGGCTTCACGCGGCCAGGTATGTGCTCGCCGTCGGCGCGGCAGGTGCTTGCGGAGTGCTCACGGGCAGCGGCCACCCGCACTGGGCCATGGCCGCCGCCGCTGTTCCGCTGGCCGGAGCCGACATGCCCAGCCGGCTACACCGCGGCATCCATCGCATCGTGGGGACGTTCCTCGGATTGGCGATTGTCGCCGTCGTACTCTTCCCGGGACCGCTGTCCCCGCTGCACTATTTCCCCGGGCAAACCACCATCATCCTGGCCCTGCTGGTGATCGGGTTCCAATTCCCCACCGAGTTGTTCATGGCTCGGCACTACGGCTGGGCCATGGTGTTCTTCACCCCGGTCATCTTGCTCATGACCCAGTTGGCGGCACCCGCGGATCCTGGGGTGCTGGTCCTGGAACGCGCTGTGGAGACTTTCGTGGGCGCGGTGATCGGGATCGCTGTGGCCGTGCTGATCCAGGCGCCGAGGGCTACTTCGCGGGGCTGGTTTACTTCGCGGGGTCGAGCTACTTCAAGGGGCGGCGGGGCGGTCCCGAGGTGAGCTTCGGCGGCAGGAAACGCATGGCGGCAGTGATCGCTTTGTAGCGCTTGGTGGGGATGGATACACCCTTACCCCGGACGTTGTCTTCCAGCCCTTCGCGGACCACACGCTCGGCTTTCAGCCACAGGAAGCGGGGAGCTACCGACTTGTCCATGCCCATGCGATCGTGGAATTCCGTGTGGGTGAACCCCGGGCAGACTGCCGTGACTTTCACCCCGCTGGCGGCATAGGCGATGTTTGCCCAACGGCTGAAGACCACTTGCCAGGCCTTGGCTGCCGAATAACTGCCACGGTTGGCGAATGCCGCAACGCTGGCGACGTTGATGATCCTGCCCGTCCGGCGTGCCAACATGACCTCCAAGGCCGCGTGGCACAGCTCCATGGGTGTCTGGACATGCAGCCGCAAATGCCGCTTTTCGTCTTCCACATCGTTCTTCTCGAAAGAGTTCAGCAAACCGATTCCGGCATTGTTGACCAGCACGTCCACTGGCCGGGAAGCGTCCCGCAAACGGTCCGCGACAGCCGCAACCCCGACGTCGGAGGTCAGGTCCGCCGGCAATACCTCCGCCGAGATACTGAAGTCCCGTTCGAGCACCTCCGCGGTGGCCCGCAAGCGACCTTCGTCCCGGGCCACGAGGACGAGGTGGTGGCCGGATTCGGCCAGCTGGCGGGCGAATTCCGCCCCGAGGCCGGCGGTGGCACCGGTGACCAAGGCTGTGAGTTCGTTGGCGCGAGTTGTCATGCGCCCAGACTAGTCCCGATGGTCCCCGAGTGGGGTTGCTGGTATTCACGCACGACGACGGCGGTGGTGACCGCGGCGGGCCGCACGCGGTAGAGTGCCTCAAAAGTGGGCCCTGGAATTCCTGCTGGTCATGGCGATCATGATGATCATCAATGAGGCAATGACCCCGTTCACCCCCAGCCCGGGAAATACGATGCCTTTCGCGTACGTCCTGGTGAACATGACGCCACAACTCCTCCAGGCAGCGGCTTTAATCCTGGCGACGCTTCTGTTCTGGCACGCCTGGCAATGGCAGAAAAGGAAAGCACAAAAGTAGGTGACCGCCCTGTAATGAGGCGAGTGCCTACAGACGTGTTCCTACACATTCCTACGAGCGGGGAAGAACCGCTGCTCCGAGGACACAGCTGACTTCACAGGCCGCTTTGGCTACCAATTCACCGACCCAAGCGCTCCGGTCAACTTCGTGACTCAGCTGGCCTCAGGCGAGCCCGCACCCGCCGTCGAGATTGCCGGATACTCAATCATCCGGGCCGAGTCGGTCGACTTCGCCGGCGTCACAAATCGGTGTCTCGCACCACTCAATCTTCAGCGACCCAATCAAGGGGGAACCGAAAGGACTCGCATGAGGAACCACATCCATCCCAAGAACGCAACCAAGATCACAGCGCCGCCCTGGGCTTTGCTGGGGACTCTGCTGGCCGCTTTACTGGCCGCCGTCGGGCTCTCTTGGCCCGTCCAGGCGGCCCAAGCCGCCGTCGTTCCGAACGCGATAACGTCCATCAGCACCACATCCACCGTTGGCAGCCAGTGGTCGCAGGTGGACTTCACCTGCCAGTGGGCGGTCCCCGACGGGTCCCAGCCGGGCGACACCTTCACCCTGCAGCTTCCACCGCAACTGCGTTGGTTCGGTCAGGCAGACTTTGCACTCAAGGATCCTGCCGGACAGGCCGTGGCCACGGCCCACGCATCCGACTCCGGGCTCGTCGTCTTCACCCTGAGCGACTTTGTCGCTACGCACCCCAAGAGCATCGGGGGCACGTGCAACTTCAGTACCCTCTACACGCAGAATCCGACGTCGGGAGGGACAACGCAGCTTGACTTCCAGGTTGGCTCCACGGTGATCCGCGTTCCAGTGACCATCGACCAACCGTGCCAACAGGATTGCGCTCCCAAACCGCCCACATCCCCCGAAAAGGGCATGTGGTGGCTAGATACCGCCCAGACAGAGTTGAAGTCGGTTTTCCATTTGCCGGCAACCACCTTGGCGTCGAGCGACGTCACCATCACGGACACGCCCGGCCCGGGCACCCAGATCGACTGCAGCCGGATCGTTCCGCGCGTAGGGACGTCTTTGGACCAGGACGGCAACATTGCCACTCCAAGCGATGAAGCCACATACCCTGCCGTGATCACATGCACGCCCTCGCTGCTGACCGCCACCTGGACAGCCCTGCCTAAGGGCGAACTGGTTCAGCTCATTGTCGTCACCAAGGTCACCGACGCTACCCTCGACTCCTACACAAATTCCGGCCACGTCACCATCGCAGGGAAGGACACGCCCGTCACGGTTGAAGTCCGCCGAAGCAGCGCCAGCCGGACCGCGAACGGATCTGCCCTGCCCTCTCCGACGCCCACCCCGACAAGCACGGCTAGCCCAACTCCCAACCCCTCGGGATCCACCAGGCCCACCACTCCTCCGGCTATCGGGGCTCCGACCCCGAGCGCCACTTCAGCGGCCATCCTGCCGCCAGCCACGCCCCAGGCGACAGCCGAACCTTTGGCCCACACTGGCGCTAGCGGCACGGCAGTCACGCAGCCGGCGGTCTTGCTCCTGGCCGTCGGAACAGTGCTCACTTGGGTTGGAAGGAGGAGATCAGCACCATCCAAGTTTCGCTAGCCGGCGGTGTGGTTTTCTGGCTTCACGCCGGTGAGATCAACGATGCGCCCGTTGGCCGCGGCCTCGCGCAGAGACCAAATCGCGGCGATTGCCGCGTCCTCGTTCTCAAAAGCATTGGACGCGAGCAACACGTCTCCATTTTCGGTGACAAGTTGGAATCTCACGCGGGCGTCCGCATCAGCGTAGAGATTGAATCCTGCGGCCATTTGGAACTCCCTTGTTTGCTGGTCTTGTTCTTTACCTGCATCCATGCCGTCGGCGCGATGGATTCCAGTCATTTCCAGGTCAGCCCGGTTTTAGTGTCGCTGTACGCTTTGCCGCTGCCCTGCCATCGTGCACCTGTGACTTGGGCGGAACCCGAGGCGACGAATACGTAGCACGACTGCACGGTTTTTCCCTCGGCAAAGTCCTTGGGGAAGGAGTCATCGCTGCACCGGTCAAATGAGCCCATCACGTACACCGGAGTGGCCATGGAACCATCGGCCAGCAAACCGTGGATGCCGGACAGGCTTGAGAAGGCCATGTCGTTGGCCTTCTCGCCGCCGGTGATGCTGACCCGGACATAGAACGGCGTCATGCCCTTTGCTTTGTCGCCGAGTTGGAGCGGGGCAAGATCGGCCTCCGTGCCCTTCTCGATCTTTTCCACTGCCACCTTGAGGGTGGCCGTTTTCTTGGCATAGTCGTAGGGAATGGTTGCGACCTCCCCGATTCTTAGCTGGGTTCCCTCCTTGGTGAAATCGCCCGCAAGTGCGCTCCGGGACGGGGACGGGGTCGAGGGGCTCGCGCTGGCCGTCGGGCTCGTTACCGTCGGAGAGGACGATGCGTTGGTTGTGCCGCTTGATATCGGCGTGGAACCGCCGCCCGAGCAGCCAGTCAGTCCCAATGCGGCAACAGCAACGGTGACCCCAATAATTTGACGAAGCATTCTCATGTCCTTTCATGTGGCAAGGGACCGGCAGACCCGGTAAGGTGTGCCACTTGCTTAGTAACGGGACGTTGGAAATCGTGTCGCCGATACTCCGAGCGATTGAGGTCAATCGCGCAATACCGATCTTCGTCAAATTCACGGGCCGGTTTGCCTGTATCCCGACTGACCAGGCCCGAATGCAACCGTGCAATTGGTACGCAGGAACGGTTCCACCGTTCCGCGATGTCCCGCTGCCGTCAGAAGTCGTAGGAAAAGGTGTTCGCTGCAATCCCGGGTCCACTCAAGCCATAAGTCAGGGTGTGGCGATTCCAGAAGTCCGGAGTGTTGACGTTGAACGTGAATTTCAGTTCGCCAGGTTGCACCGAACCTGTGGTGCAACTGATGCTGGAGGGATCCAGTGGCTTCGCAGCGCAGCTCCAGCCCGCGGGGGCAGTCACTGAGCTGGCCGAAATCGAGCCGGGCGTGTTGACCGAGAAGTCGGCGGTGGCTGTCCCGGATCCTCGCGACAGGGTGAAGACGGTCTGGAGTGTTGCCGTCGTGGGATCCGTACCGGAATCTGTCCGGCTCGTGGCAGCGCTGACTTTCGCACGATTCGGCGTGGGGGTCGAAGTGGGAGTGGGAGTCGGCACAGGCGACGGGGTCGTTGAGGGGGTTGGCGCGAGGGTCGGCATCGGCACCGCAACTGGCACAGGTGCCGGCGCGGCAAGGGGAGGTCCCGCGATCACCGGTGTCTCCGGTTCGCTCGGCCATGCCGGAGGCGGCGACGGTACGGGCGCTGTGGAGGGAACGGGCGCGGGCGCCTGGGACTGTGCCGGCGTTGGGCGCGCTGGCTGGGTGGTGTGTATCTCGGCGCCCTGATACGTCCTTGGTGTGGGCTGGCCGGTCAGGACCTCTACGATGCCGACGGCGCCCATCACGAGTCCCACGGCGAGTGCTGCCAAGATCGACATCAGCAAGGGGTGGGAGATTCCGGCCACCCGGGATGCCGCCGGCGCCGCAGGTAGCTTGCCCACAACGCCCAGCCCTGAGGCGTTCACTCCCCACGCAGCCAAGGGGACGCCCGTGATCAAGGGCAGGAGCACGGCCCGCATGGTTCCCTGGACGTCCTTGAGGTCCAGCAGCACGGCCGTGCATTTGGCGCAGCCATCAAGGTGGTCCCGGACTTTCGCCTCGGCCGATTTGGACAAACCGCCGCGAACATAGGATCCCAACTGGGAGACGAATTCCGTGCAGGCGCCCTGCGGAGTATCGCTGACATGCATCTGCAGATATTGCCGCCGCAGCCCTTCCCGTGCCCGCACGCCAAGGGTGGAGACGGCGTTAGGTGAGAGCCCCAGGATCGGAGCGACGGCGGCCGGCTTCATCCGTTCCACGTCCAGGTACCACAGCGCCGACTGCCAACGCTCCGGTAGCGAGCGGAAAGCGCGGGCCACCGTTTGTGATTCGAAGGCCCGGATTGAGGGATCGTCCGGTGTCATTTTGTGGTCAAGGACCGTCTCGTCGCTGGTCGGCAGCGTGCGGCCGGCTTTCCGGTTCTTGTGGTGGGAAAGCCGGGTCACCGCCGACAACAAGTACGCACGGAAGAAGTGTTCAGGCCCTTTGCCCGCCACCAGGCTCTGCAGAACGGACTGGAATGCTTCAGCGACGACGTCCTCGGCGTCGCTGAGGTTGTCAACGTTTTTACGAGCCACTGTGGAGGCGATCGAGACGTGCCGAGCGTACAGCCCGTCATAGGCATCCAGGTCCCCGTTACGGACCATGGCGATGAGTTGGCCGTCGCTGACAGTGTCGGCCGTTAGGGGAGCAGTGCTAGGCGCCATTGCCGGAGTCCCCTTGAGCGTAGAAATTCTTCACCATATGTAGAGAGTGGCCAGAGACCGCCAGTCATGACGCGGTTTCGGAATCTATTTTCCCGGGAGTTTTCCATCCTCTGGACATCCGCCGTGATTCAAGCGCGGGAACACTGCTTGATGATGAACCCATCCTCCCAAGAGTCTGCTCTGAGGACCAGTTCGATGAGCATCGGCTCCGGTACAAATGGCAAGCAGCCAGATGCCTTGAGACGGATCCCCGATGTTCTCGTTATTGTCGCCCACCCTCAGCGGAGCGGCCGCGCAATAGGCGCCTGGCTCTCATGCTGCCCACGCCCTGCGGAGCGCGTCCCAATGCCCGTCACCCATGAGGCTGGCCGGCGTGACCGAAACGGATGCTGCGCCGCCGTCGGCTGCAAGGCGTAGGGTCCGTTCCAACTCGTCCGGAGAAATGGTGCCATCCGGGGACCAAAGTCCGATGGAGAGCGAGTACCGCGTCCCGGCGCGCTGCCGCAACGCCTTGACGAGTTCTTCCGTCCTCGGCGACCTCTCGTTGTTAAGGCCCACATACTCCCACACATGGATCCGGTCCAGTTCCTCCAACAGGAGGCCATAGTCCTGGCCACTGTCCGCGCGGTCCGCGGCGGCGGACACGCTCGGCGCGCGGACGTCCATGTCCAGGTCCACCCCAAAAGGTTCGACGGCGGAGCGGACCTTGCGCACGATGTCCGCCATCGCGTGGGTGCGCCACGTGGTCACGTCCGGCGCGGCAGTGTCTATGGTTCCATCCGCGCGGCGAGGCCAGTCGCTCCGGTGCATGGCTGATGTGAAGTCCTGCAGATCGTCCGGGCCGAAGGTGTATTCGTCGAACATGAGTTCGGTCAGGTTGACGGCGGTGGGCCGATATCGCTTGGCCACGGCCGCCGCGAACTCCGCAAGCCGGGCACCTGCTGCGCCGGTCCGGAGCGAGGAAAGACTGGCGAAGCTGCCCGAAGCCTTGCCCGCCGGGTTACGGCCAGCCAAAGAAGGATCGGCGGTGACGGCTTTGTCCAGCAGAACGTCGATGGTGAGGATGACGTCCCTCTTCAGCCCCGTTCCGGATTGCTGGAGCGTACCAGGCTGCTGCAGCGCTGCGATGGATTCGGCCACAAAATCGCGGCCGGTCCGTTTAACGGCGTCGGAGGCGGATTCCGGATGCGCTTCCCAAGGGAAGGCGGTCCAATCGGTCCGTCCGACCGCGATGGACACGGCCGTAGCCTGCACCTCGTCCAGGCGCTCGCCCAGCTGTTTGAGGTGGGCTGGATCCTCCACTGCCACGTCCTCGAAGCCGAGGTTGACCATCCGCTCCGCTGGCCTGGACCTGGGCTGCCCTTCCGGGCCCGAAGCCGTCAGAAGGACGGTTGTAGCGAGGATTCCGACGAGGAAGGCCGGTCGCGTCAACCCGCTGGGAGACCCGCCGCTCATGCGCGGGACATTTCGGGAGCGTTGATTCCGGAGGCGGATACCGAAACCACTCCGGTGCGCTGGAGCTTGTTCCACCGTGCAGGACTTCCCCTGAGTTCCTTGCCCACGGCACTGGCCAACGCCAACCCCACGAAGACCGAATAGAGCGGCCACAGCGGCAAGGTCCACACATACCGCAGATCGTGCCAGGAACGATTCAAGCCAAGGGAAATGACAATGAGCGCCAAAGAAACGAAGAGTCCCAACCAGCCCAGGATGGCCAATACTTCGCCGGGCACCGGACCATGGCCAACAAGATACAAGTAGGGCAGTACGGCCAGCACCAGGAGTTGGAGGATGGGGATGATCACCATGGTGATCGTGTTGAACACCATGAACGCGCCGAAGGACCCGTAGCGCAGGTTTCCCACCATGCCGAAATGAATCCGGAGGCTCTGCAGGAGTCCCCGGGACCATCGGACCCTTTGCCGCCACAGCCCGCGGACGGTGGATGGAGACTCCGCATAGACCAAGGCCTTGGGTTGGAAACGGACCCGGTACCCGGCCTTGTAGACACGCCACGTCAGCTCAAGGTCCTCGCCCAGGGAATCCTCATGGAACCCACCCACGTTGTGGACCAGTTCGCGGCGGAAGGCTCCCATGTTGCCGGACACGATGGGCAGGCAATGCAGGAGGGACAGCGCCCGGCGCACAAGTCCCGTGCCCACGTGGCTCAGGACGGCCAGCATGCGGGTCTGCACGCGGTCCAGGTTCACTGGCCGGTCGTCGCCGCACACCGCGCCGACACTGGGATGGTCGAATCCCTGAAGCATGTGGAGAAGGGTATCCGGTGCGAAAATCCCGTCGGCATCCACGAACATCAGGATGTCGCCGTGGGACGCGGCAATCCCGCGGTTCAACGCCGCACCTTTCCCCGCGTTGGCTTGCGTGACGGAGCGGACCCTGCCGTGTTCGGCAGTGAGCGCGGCCATGATGGCGGCCGTCTCATCGGTGGAACCGTCATCCACCAGAATCACTTCAAACCTCCGGTACCGGCTGGCCAAGATGGATTCCACGCACTTGGTGATCACGACGGCCTCGTTATAGCCGGGGACGATCACAGACACGAGAGGCTTCCGGTCAAGGACGGTCAGCCGGTGCATGGAAGACCGATCGCGGTAGTACCAATTGAAAAAAAGGGCCAGTGGAACATAGGCGATCTTGACCGCTCCGAAACCCAGGATGATGACGCCGCTGATCCGGACGAACTCCAGCAAGAACTCAAGGAACGTCACTCAGGCCATCCCACCAGCGCCGACGCGCAACTTGCGCAGGACTCCGTCAACGAGTTCGGGAGCCTGCGCGCTGTTGGCCCCGAATCGGGCGTTCACCTCGAGGATCACCGGGGTGCCGTCCGGCATCCGCCGGATATCGACGTCCGCGGGTCCCGTCAGTCCCAAAGCCCCGACGGCGGCTACCGCGAGCGCCGCAACATCCCCTGCTGCCGGTGGCTCCACCCTTTGAACCGAAACGGCGTTGCCGACGCGTCCCTCCTTGAGTTCGGTCTTTTCAAGAACAACCACGACGTCGTCCGGGTCGCTGTCCCTGCCGGTGCCCGGGTTCCGCAAAACCACCGGCGCGTACTCGGTACCGGGCGCGAAGCGCTGCACGATCAGTGAGCTGCCCAGCTCGTCCCAACGACCGGCGTCGGGAGCGTGTTCAATAAGCTGCACTCCCCGTCCGCCGCGCGATACGCGCGGCTTGATCACTATTGAGCCGCCCATGTGGTCCAGGGCGTCCTGTGCCGAGGCGAAATCCACGGGGAGTCCGAATTCCGGAATACTGATCCCGGCAGCCCTGAGCGCGGTCATGGTCAGGTACTTGTCATTCGCTGTGTGGACCGCCAAACGCGGAGCGATCAATACCTCTACCCCCGCGCCGAACAAGGGCCTCGCTTCGGATACCTGGGGAAGTTCGTCACTTACGGTGGGCACCACGAGGTCCATCCCCCATTTCACCGCAACGTGACAGAGGGCCTGCACGTAGTCGGGGGAACTGGCCGGGGGCACTACACGCGTGTCGCTGGCCAAACCTGGGCGGACCGCTTCCATGTCCACACCCAGGACGTAGTGTCCACGTGCCATCAATTGCCTTGCCAGCGAGGACCCAGCCGGCCCGCCTACACCGGTCACCAAAATCCTGGCCATCAGAATTCCCCCACGGCTGAGCCGAGCAGGCGCACGGGCTCAAAGCCTTCGGCGTAGGAGGTCTTGACCTGCGAGCCACGGAAGGCCGCGAGACTGCGGACCCGTTCTGCGCTCATATATGGTTTACCTTTCTGGTTCCGGTGCATGGCAACCGCGTGGATCTTGACGTCCACGTATCCTTCGATGTCCACGAACACGCTCGGATTGAAATAGCGGGTGGATGATGGGCTCTCGAAACACAGGATGGAGGAATGCTGGCGGGCCGCCCGCATGGTGGCGGCGTGAACCGCTTGGTGGTCCTGGTGGTAATCGTTGCCGGAATGCGTAATAACAACGTCGGGCCGGAAGGTATTGATCAGGTTTTCAATGATCTGGACCATTTCCTGCCCGTGATCGGACAAGCTTGTGTCCCGGAAGTCGTGGACCTGAACCTCGGAAGCTCCCATGAAATCCGAGCCCGTGGCAGCTTCCGCCACCCTGACCGCACTGTCGCCACCCTTGCCTCCCGTGCTCATCACCACGGTTCGTACTTCGTGGCCCGCGTCCACCAGCTTGGCGAGGGTGGCCCCGCACGCCAATTCCAGGTCATCCGGGTGTGCACCGATCGCGAGGACCTTCCTGCGCTGTGTTGCCAGGGTGTGGTCGATCCGGAGGGTCGGGGCAACCAGCGCTCCAATGACCAAGCCGGTTCCCGCGAGGACAGCCATCACCTGTAGCCACGTCTGGTGGTCCGGGAAAAGACCGCACGACAACAGGGCTGCGATCATCCCGGCGCCGAGCGCCGCCGTCGTTCTCCTCAAACGGTGAGGTGTCCTGAACTTTCGGATAAACCACTGTTGACCGGCGGGGACCATTGCCCAATACACCGAGCCTGCGCCGACAAAGCCAGCAACGGCGAACATCGTTGCCTTCATTTCTTCCCCAACTTCACTTCTTCCCCAAAGGACTGGCTCCAGCAGAATGAATGCCAATACTGCTGCCGATAGTAAGTGGTCACCAGCCCCACATCGTGACGCCGGCCGGTCCCCACATCATGATGGCTCTCACATACCGCTATGGCGGGGTGCGGTTTCCCGACACAAATGGCCCACGGCCGGCACTTACAAGTATGAAAATCCAAAAAGGGGCTCCCCTGCAGACCAACAGCGGTACCTGGAAACTACTTCTTCGCTGGCGGGAGCAAAGCCTCACAGACGGATGGCGTGTTGCCGGTGACTGGTTCGTTCCTGAAGTCTCGCCCCTGGCACGTTCCCTGCTCCGGGGCCGCCCGTGCACCGAAGAAGCCAGGACGCTAGGAATCAGTCGGTCACACCGAGGTGTCGGGTTGGCCGAGACCATGACGGACTTGCGGTCCCTGTTCACCGTCTCGGGCCATCCGGTCGACGGTGACGCCCTCCAGGAACTCGCTGTCGGATGGGTTGAAGCAAGCGAGGAAGCTCAGCCATTTTCCTGTACCGACGTCAGCACCGGTTTGGCAACATCGGCTCATTTCGAACGCGTGCTCCATGATCTTTGCCTTGCAGGAAAGGAGGAAGCATCCCGGTATGTGTTGGGAACAATCCGGGTGTCGCTGTTGATCAGGGGCATCAAAGYGGACTGGACCCTCTTGGCCGATCTAGGCCTGGTCTGTCTCGAAGAGTTCAACGACCGCAGTTTCCCCGCGGCGTACATCCACGGTGCCGTGCGTTTCCTTATGCCCCGATCGCCAAGGAACTTCGCTGACGCGCTCCGATGCAGGCACCGGTTGGAAACCCTTGGAAACGGATTGCTGGGACCCTGCCAACTTGACTACCGGAGCATTCCAACGACACCGACAGGAGCGGCGCAGCTCCTATCGGAACTAAGAAGCGTCTCAACCCCATAGAACTTGCGCCTCCGAAATCGATCACGGATGGACCAAGGGTAGGGGTATCCCACGGTCCGCTTGGAAGCCGGGTTGTCAGATCCTCGCCGAGGCGGAACCATCCACGGCGGGTATCCACCGTCCCCTAAGGCCGTTCGGACCGCGGCCTCAAAGGACGGTTTCAGAATCCATGCGTGTACGAGTTGGTTTCAATGGCCGGACCATCGAGCTTGTAGCGAAGCACGTGACCGTGGCCCCTGTCTGTGGTGTTGACGATGAAATGGAACTCTGTCGTACCGGTTCTTAGGAGGTCGGTACTGCACGTGATCACTCCGGTATCTCCGGAGTTCACGAGGCAGGTCCATCCTGCAGGTGCCCTTACAGAGGAAGCATCTATCGAGGCGTGCTTCGACAGCGCGAATACCGCGGTTGCACGGCCGAGATCCGCCCCGCCGGTGATCGAAAAGGCAACGGTCATACTTCGGATCCTGGGGTCGCCGTTGGCGGCTACGACGGAGGCGCTCCCCCGGACGCCTGCCTGCGGTATCGAATCAGAAACAACACCGGGTATAGGACGAGGCATCGGGGCCGTAGGCAGCGGCTGTGGCGGAGCAGCTGGCTGTGGAACCGGGACCGGCGCGGGTTCGGAGGGCGGGACGGGACTGGAGGGCTGGACGGGACTGGAGGGCTGTTGAGCCGCCGGCGTTACAGATATCCAAGGCCGTGAAGGGGCAGGTGCAGGCAAAACAGGCCCTGTCGGGACGTCGTTCCGTGAGGTCCCGCCACCAAGTGCGTCAAGCTCGCTCTGCTCGGCCAGACTGGCCGAATCACTGGCCCCGCCAAAGGTCAACGTCGCCACAAGAGCAGCAGCCGCTGTCACCATCAGGGGGCTCGCCAGGGTCGTCGCGGTGGAGGTTCTCGGCAGGGCGCCGGCGACTCCGAGTTCCATGGACTTCTCGCCCCAGGCCGCCAAAGGGATTCCCGTGACCAACGGCAGCAGCACGGTCCGCATGGTTCCCCGAACGTCTTTGAGTTCAAGTAAGACAGCCGTGCACGCTGCACAGCCATCCAGGTGGCTGCGGACAGTCGCTTCATTCTTCTTGGACAGCCCGCCGCGAAGATACGCTCCCAGCTGGGACCTGAACTCCGCACAGCCTCTTTGCTCGATGTCATTGACGTGGGATTGCAGGTACTGGCGGCGTAGCCCCTCGCGTGCCCGTATTCCGAGCGCAGAAACGGCATTGGGAGAGAGCCCCATGATCGGGGCAACCGCGGCTGGCTTCATCCCTTCCACATCCAGATACCAGAGCACCGACTGCCAACGTTCGGGCAACGCCCGATACGCCCGCGCGACGGTCCGCGATTCGAACGCGCGGATGACCGGATCCTCTTCCACCACTTCCTGGTCGAAGTTCCCTTCGATGTCTGCGGGCGCGGTCCGGCGTGCCTTCTTGTTGGTGTGGTGAGCCAGCCTGGTGACGGCAGAGAGCAAATATGCGCGGAAGAATACCTCGGGGCCTCGCCCGGATTTGAGACTTTGAAGCACTGCATGGAATGCCTCCGCTACGACGTCATCGGCGTCGCTGGGGTTGTCCACGTTCCTCCGTGCCACGGAAACGGCAATGGATACGTGCCTCGTATAGAGCCCTTCATATGCTTCCGCGTTACCGGCACGGACCATCGCAATGAGTTTACTGTCACTGGCAACCGCGGCTGCCCGAACCCTGCCTGCCATGACTTCCCCTAGAGCTTCAGAATTCTTGGCCATATACCCTGTGTGGCCTCCGGAAGCCATAAATGACGCCGAACCGGAAACTTCCTGCAAAAGGAAGCTCAAACCTCGTCGCTGACTAGCCTGTGGAGTCGTCGATCTGCGCCGGTAAGGACGTCGAACGAGCCTGCGTGTCACCGCTACGATGCGCGTTCCTAGGGTTCAGACAGGTGCCTGTTTTTCGGTCTGCTCATGATGTGTCCATGCGTCTAACCACCCGGCGCGTGTCCAGGGTGTCCGGGTGGTTAGTGCGGGCTTGTATCAACCAAGGACCGACGGGTTAGCCTTTGAAGATTTGGCCGACGGAGTAGACGGAGTCGCCGGCGATCAGGCCTGCTCCGATGAGGGAGACTTCGGTTTCTCCGTTTTGTGGCCGGTATTTGGTCCAAATGAAGCGGAAGAGCAGCGCTGCGAGGACAAGCCAGCCCGCGTTAGGGGTTCCGATGAGCAGGCCTGTGGCAAGCAGGACGCCCATTTGCCGTTTGGCGCCGCCGATGATCTGGATGACGGCTCCGGGGATAGCCCAGAGGATGAGGTTGCGGATGACGTCGGGTTCTGTCAGGCCGGTTTTGATGGTGTCTGCGTAGACCGTGGCGGCGGGTGGGAGGTGTCCGGCGGTGAAATAGGTGTTCCAGAGCAGGGCGACGAGGCCGATGGCGACGGTGAATCCGATCATGGCTGAGAGCAGTTGTTGCCTGCGGCCTTCGATTTCGAAGGCCGTGTACGGGCGGTTTTCGCGGCGGAGGATCCAGCCTGCTTTGAGGTCGTAACCCATGTCGGCGAAGGCCGGGCCGGTGGCGGCGCAGTATCCGACGAGGAGGGCAAGGGGCACGGCGGGGATCTGGAGCAGCAGGCCTGCGACGAGGAAGATCAGCGTCACGGCGAAAGCGGGGAACCAGCCGGCGTGCATCGCTGCGAGGCCGACGATGAGTTCATGGACGATCGCGGCGACTGCGGCGAAGAGGATCCAGGCGATCACGGCGGGTATGGACATCTGGGTCCAGACGCCACCGAGGGTGGCCAGGGTCAGGGCCCCGGCGATGTAGAGGAAGTAGCCGGAGGTGAAGGTGCGGCGCAACTTGCTGGCGCTGACGGTCGTGACGAGGGATGGGTCTTCCGGTGCTCCGGCTCGAGTCTGGGCCAGCATCTTGTCTTTCTGCCGGTCTTTGGTGGATTTTTTGTCCAGGAGAATGAGGACGGCCTGGACGAGGGCGACAATTCCTGCGCCGATCATGACCCCGTGCGGGACATACATGGACGAAAGAGTGAAGTGCAGGACCCCGGGAGCGTACTGGCTCACCAGGAGTCCGGCGGCGAACATTCCCAGAGCCCAGACGTTGCCGATCAGTGCCACTCCGGCCGCTGACATAGGCAGGCCGAAGAAGGATGCCCCGACACCGATGGCACCTCCGGCGGCCATGAGGAGTGCCCTTTTGCCTCCTTTGTCGCCTGCGAGGATGGTTTCGGCGGCGGCCACGCCCGGGGGCCACGCCGCGTCCGCAGGGAGGAATTTGGACCCGAAGCTCTTGTACAGGATCCAGGCATCAATCAGCAGGCCCATAGACGCGCCGACGAGCATGGGTCCCACCAAGTCGGTGCGACCGAACGCGAAGGGGACCGCGATGGGCGTGAGCAGTGAATTTGCGGCGGCGAAGGTGGCCCCGGAGATCGCGCTTTGGGCGAGGTTTTGCCGATTGATGTCGCGCATCTTGGCCAGTCCGAAGAAGGAGACCCTGCCGACGATCATCGCGATGAGCGCGCCGATGACAGAGGTGTTCGCGGAGATGCCGATGGTCGTGATCATGTGCAGGCCGATAACGGCGCCCAGGATACTCAGGAGAATGGTGACCACCAGGGTCACGGGTTCGAACGCCCTAGGGTGGTGGGCTGTGGTGTCGTCTTTGACATTGAGAGGCTGTGCCATGCGGGGACTGTTTCTATGAGAGGGGTCGTCGAGGACGGAGGTTGCGGTTCTTATCGGGTGCCAGGTCCGCCCGAGGGGTCCACCCGATCGTGTGACGCCAAACCCCCAAGGTCAGTTCAATGAGGCGTCGCACCATGAGCTTCCGGTCGTTCCTGGCCTCGGGCATGGGACCTTTCTTCCTTCCAGTGTGCGGTGTGTTCTCCTTTTCCGGTGTGCGGTCAGGACTTGCACGTGCCGGCGAATGAGTTCGCCGCTCAGGGTTCTTCGTCTCGCCGCTGGCGGCGCGGCGCCGTGCTTATGCGGCACCGTGCTTATTAGGCGGGCCGGCTCTGCCTGTCACCGGGTATCAGTCTCAGTGCTGTGACAGGGGTTGGGTTTATTACCGATGCCGGCGTGGATCTGGCTTGTTCGGCGTGGTGGCAGGCGACCGTTTGCTGGTCCAATGTGCGAAGCTCCGGTCTTTGTGTCGAGCAGATCTCTGTCGCGAGCGGGCAGCGGGCGCGGAATGCACACCCGCTGTCGGCCGGCGGCTGCCACATCTGACTGCTGGCGGCCGGAGGAGGTCCTCCGAGCTGTGGCACGGCATCCCGCAGCGCACGGGTGTAGGGGTGGGCCGGCGAGCTCATGAGTATGCGCGTAGGGCCCGACTCGACGATTCGTCCGGCGAACATGACGTGCGAGGTGGCGCAAAGCTGCTCGACGATTGCGAGGTTGTGCGTGATCAGCAGCATGTTCAGGTCATGTTCGGCGCCGAGGCTTTCAAGCAGGGTGGTGATGCGGGCCTGGACGGTGACGTCAAGGGCGCTGGTGGGTTCGTCGAGGATCAGCAGGTTTGGGTTGAGCGCCAGTGCCCGGGCAATGATGACGCGTTGCCGCTGTCCTCCGGAGAGTTCGTGTGGCAGCCGGGTGGCCAGCTTCCTGTCAAGGCCGACGTCGGCGAGCAATTGTGCAACGCGGGTTTCCCTTGCTTCCCGCCCGGGCAGTTTTTTGATGGAGAGTCCTTCCATCACTGATTGCCGGACCCGCATTCGCGGGTCGAGTGCCTCGTTGCCGTCCTGGAAGACGGGTTGGACTTCGGCGCGGAAGGACGAGCGGTCCCGCCGGGTCAGGCTCGTGATGTCTTGGCCGCGATAGCGGATGGTCCCCGAGTAGGGGTGGGTCAGCCCTAGCAGGGCGCGGGCGACGGTGGTTTTCCCGGAGCCGCTTTCTCCGATGAGGCCCACGCCGCCACGACCGGCAGCAATGGTGAGGCTGACGTCGGAGACAGCCTGGAATTTGCCATAGCTGACCGTGAGTCTTTCGGTAGACAGCAGCGGTGGGGTACGGGGCGTTTCGTCCTCGGTGATCACTTTGCACCTTCCATGGTCGGGACGGCTGCCAACAGCTCGCGTGTGTAGGGTTGGGTCGGGTTTTGGAGCACTTGCTGTGCCGGTCCCGACTCGACCACTTGCCCGTCGCGCATGACGATCACGTGGTCGGCAACGGTGGAGACGAGGGCCAGGTCATGGGATACGAGGAGCAGCGCCGTTCCGTTTTGCTGGCGAAGCTGCTGGAGCAGGGCCATGATCTCGGCCTGGACGGTGACGTCAAGGGCGCTGGTGGGTTCGTCGGCTGCGATGATGTCGGCTCCGAGGGCGAGGGCAAGGGCGATACCGAACCGTTGTGCCTGGCCGCCGGAAATCTGGTGCGGGTAGCGGCGCAGAATTGATTCCTGCAAGCGGACGCTGTCAAGTGCCAGCTTGATCCGTGACAGGGCCGGCCTGCCTTTGATGCCATGCAGGGTGAGAGCGCGCCTGAGGAGTACTMCTAATCGCATGGTGGGGTTGAGTGAGCCTTGTGGGCTTTGCATCACGAGGGCGATGCGCGCGCCGCGGAGGCTGCGCAGCCGGGTGGGGCTTGCGGTAAGAATGTCGACGTCGCACACCCGCACTGATCCGCTGACGGAGCAGTCCGAAGCCCTGAGTAGTCCAAGCAGTGCAAGTAGTGAAGTGGTCTTCCCCGATCCGCTCTCTCCGACGAGTGCCACGCATTCGCCCGGGCGCAGGCTCAGATCGGGAAGCGAGGCAACCTGTCGGCCGGAGATGGTGACTTTGAGGTCCCGGACCTCAACGAGGGCCGCGGCGTCGTGTTGCCGATCGTTTTGGGTATTTTTGACCGGAGTCATCGGAGGCCTCCTCGGGGATCGAGGGATGCGCGGAGGCCTTCCCCGAGTACGTTGAACGCGAATGCCGTGACAAGGATGGCCAGCCCGGGAAAGGTCACTACCCACCAGTCGGTGGTGAACAATGTCTGGCCTTCATTGACCATGAGTCCCCATTCACTGGTTGGTTCCTGTGCGCCAAGGCCCAGATATGACAGCGACGCGGCGGTAAGGATGACGCCGCCTGCATCCAGAGACAACTGGACCAACACGGGAGTCAGGGAGTTGGGCAGGACGTGTTGAAGGATTGTCCGTATCGGGGAGACGCCGAGGCAGCGGGCGGCATCGACGTAGCTGCGGGTGCGGATCGAGGCTGCAAGCGAGGCGGTCAGTCGCGTATACCAAGGCCACCAGGTGACGGCGATGGCGATAATCGCCGTAGGGACACTGGGCTGGAGTACGACGGCGAGGGCCAATGAGAGCAGCAGTGCGGGGAAGGCAAGGAAGATATCCGTGACGCGCATGATGATGTCACGGATGAAACCGCCGGCGTAGCCTGCGACCACTCCGAGCAGGACGCCGGTCACAGCCGCCGTGGCTAGCACTGCGGCGGCGATGAAGAGCGAGGTCCGGGCGCCGAAGAGGAGCCGGGACAGGATGTCCCTTCCGACCGCATCGGTGCCCATGATGTGGGTCCCGCTGGGCGGGAGCAGCGCCTGGGCAGCGTCGGTGGCGGTGGTGCCATCTGCCGGGAACGGGGCGATCCATGGGGCGAGTATGGCGCACAGAACGATCAGTAGCAGCACTACCCCACCGATCGCGGCGAGCATATCGGTTCGTACAAGTCCGGCCCATTGGCTGAACCAATTGGGGCGAAGGGCGATGGTCGAAGAAGTCATGTCAGTCTTACTCTCGGGTCGACTCCTGATTGGGCAAGGTCGACGATGAGGTTTACGAGTACGTAGACACCGGCGACAAGGAGCGTAATGCCGGCGATTGCGGGTGTATCCGAAGAACGGATTGAGTCGACGGCGTAGCTGCCCAGACCAGGCCAGTTGAAGACGGATTCCACGAGGAAAGTGTTGACGATGGAGTAGGCAAAGATCAGTGCGATCACCGACAGGATCGGATTCAGTGCCGGCCGCAGCACGAACCGCAGGAGCACGGCGCGTTCAGAAAACCCGAGGGCTCGTTCCATCTGAACGTGGGCTTGGGTGATCTCCTCAATGACCGCGGCCCGGGTCAGTTGTGCGATGACACCGGCCGGATAGGCGGCAACGACGAGGGCGGGAAGGACGAGGTGTGCCACGACGCTGCCGAAGATGGGCCAGTTTCCTGTCAACAGGCTGTCGATCAGGGTGACGTTTGTGTAGACCTGAAGCGGGTTTGTCTGGTCCAGGGCGCTGGTGTATTCGCCCGCGATCGGAAACCACTGGAGCTTTGTCGCGAAGATCTGCTGACAGACGAGCGCGAGCCAGAAGACCGGCAGCGACACGGCGAGCATTGACTGCACCCGAACCGCAGCATCAACAGGGCTGCGCCGGTAGCGGGCTGCGAGCAGCCCGAGCGGGAGCCCGATGAGGACCCCAAGCACCAGCCCCGTCACCACCAGTTCCAATGACGCGGGCAATGCCTGGCCCAGGTCATGCAGCACCGCCTGGTGGGTGTGCAGGCTGGCTCCCAGGTCACCCCGCAGCAGATCTGTCAGGTAATGCCCCAGCTGAACCGGCAGCGGTTCGTTGAGCCCGAGTTGCTGCCGTGCCTGCTCCAGCTGTTGTTGGCTCGCATGGGAGCCAACAACAGCCACGGCGGGGTCGCCGGGGACCACCCGTTGAATGGCGAAGGTCAGGATCACGACGCCGGCCACCACAAGCACGGCCTGGCCGAGCCGGCGCAGTAGATATCGCATGGTGTTCTCAGCTCCCGGGCGTCAGATCGTGAACGAAGACGACGTCGGGGTAGGCAGGGTTGTCGATGTAACCGCCCACCGAAGATGCATAGACGCGTTCGTACTTCGTTACCCAAAGCGGCGCGACGGCTGCCTTCTCTTGCACGAGAGTTGCCTGCAAGGCAGCGTACGTACGTTGCGCCTCATCCCGGGAGGTTGCGGTGAGCTGCGGTATCGAATCGATGGTCGCGTCTACCGACTTGTCGTCGAGGTAAGTCAGGTTGAAGTGGGGCTGCTGTGAGCTGTGGAAGAGATTCAGGAACCAGGTGTACGGGTCCGCGTAGTCGGGGTACCAGCGAAATACGAGAATATCCTGCCGTGAGGCCGGGTTCGCGGACCGTGCCTGGGCCGCTTGTGCATCCCATTGCATGGGCTGCGCATTCAGCTTTACGCCCAGCTGGTTCAACGCCGAGGTGAGCAAGGTCACGAAGAGTTGTTGATCGCTGTCGCCCTGGGCGTAAGTGAGGTTTAAGGTGAGCTGCTTTCCGCCCGGCCCGTAACCGGCTTCATTCAGCAACGATTTTGCCGTTTCCAGGTTTTGGCGCAACTGCAGGTCCGGGGTGTAGCCGAGCAATCCGGCAGGGATCAGCTGGCTGGCTGCGACGCCGTTGCCCTTGAGGGCTGCCAGCAACCCATCCGTGTCGATGGCTGCTTGGACCGCTCTGCGGACGCGGATGTCCGCCATCGGCCCGCTGGCGGTGTTAAACATGGCCAGGTCGTTCTGGAAGGACGGAGTAGAGGAGGCGTGCACGCCACTGGTCGTTTGGGCTTGTTCGAAAATCTGGGGGTTGACCTTGTTGATGAAGCTGACCTCTCCTCGCTGAAGGAGCTGCCAGGATGTGGTCACTTGGGGCGAAACGCGGAATTCGATGTTCTGGTAGTGCTGACCTTTCCAACTGGCCCAGTAGTCCGGGACCGCTTTGAGACGCAGTTCGGTCGCTTGGCCCTGTTGCCACGTGTCCACCGTGTAGGGGCCGCTGCCCGCGTCATGGCCCTTGCCGAGCCAGCTCTTCAGCTCCGTTGTACCTGCAGCATTGACGTCGTAGATGTACGCGCCGAAATCCGAAGACGCGATCAGATCCAGCGGCGCCGGGTACTTCAAGTTGAAAACCAGAGAAGTCGGGCTTGCGGCAGTGATGGTGCTGACGGACGCCCAGATGTAAGCCGGGCCTCCATCCAATTTGATCGTGCGCTCAATGGATTCCTTGGCCGCCGCCGCATCCAGTGCGCGCCCGCTGTGGAACTTCGCGTTGCCGGGCAGTGTGAAAGTCCAGGTCTTGCCGTCGGCGGTGCTCGTCCAAGCCGTGGCAAGCCGGGGCGATACCTTCTTCGTGGCCGGATCGTAGAAGGTCAGAGACTCGTAGATGTTCTCCATGGCGATGATCTCGTTGGAGTACGAGGTCCCGGGGTCCCAGTCCGTGACCACGTTGTTGTTGGTTGCATAGACAAAGGTGCTGTTTCCCGCCGCGGAGCCGGACGCGGACGTGCGGACCTGGCCGCCCGCGCACGCGGACAACGCCACGGCAGAGACGATCGCGAGAGCCAGCACGGGGACAGCTTTGCCAGGTCCGGCAGCTGCACTTCGGGCAGGAAACTGGTCTTTGCGTGGGTGTTTCACTGGGTTCTTGCCCAGGGTGCTCAAAAGAGCGGTGACCAGCCGGGTCACGGGTCCAAAGGCTCCGGGGTGACGTGCTGTGGTGTCGTCTTTGACTTTGGGAGGCTGTGCCATGGGAGGACTGATTTCTGTGGGAGGGAACATTGGGGAGTGGGGCGGTTACCGCTTAGGCCGTGGTGGCTGCGGCGAGTGTTTGGTCGAGGTGCTGAAGCCTCGACATGGACCCGTAGCGGGCGCTCAGCTGTGCGTAGTCTTCGCTGTCGAAAAACGCCAGCTTGTCGCGTCCATAGTCTTTGGCCGTTTCGATGACGAACCTGACCGCCGATTCAACGCTGCCCAGGTCGGTCGCTCCGGTGGCCGATCCGGGAACGGCCGAGACGGTGGTGATGGCCAGCCCGACAACGGGCGCACTGGTTGCGGTGCAGGGCTGGACGATCGAGTTCATGTGGTACACGTCGTTGCCGTAGGGGGTGATGTCCTGCATCGTGATCGGCAGGACCGCGGGCGCCATCCCGGAGGTGTGCGCGGCGATGTCGAGAAGCGGCTCGGCCACGCGCAAGATCCACCCTTCTTTGATGGTGGGGGTGATGGCGAATCCGCGGTGGTTGCAGATGCGGTTTCCCTTCGTGGTGTCTACGGAGATGATGGCGTCCATGTCCGGGGTGACCTCGTACTTGTTGTTGATCGACATCTCGGTCGAGGAACCCATGAACGGGACGGGGTCGTGGGGTTGTGTCGGGGCGTCGGGGTCGATATGGGTGCTGACGATGACGTCGCCCTCGAGCCGGTCTCCGCGGGAGGCCATTTCCAGGAGCTTGGCCGCGGCGGCCACGACTGTCAGGGCGCCGTCGCCGTCGGAGACGAAGCCGATCTTTTCCGGCCTGGCCCCCAGTCCCCCGAGCCTGCCGATGATTCCAAGGGTCGGCGCTGTGCCGCCGGCGCTCTTTCCTCTGGTTCCCGGGATAAGGACGCGGACGAAGTCTGTGGCTCCGGCGTGTCCGATGACGGTTTCCACGAAGACATCACCGGCTCCGTGGTCCCGCCATAGCTCCCTGACTGCCTCGCCATTGGCTGCCGGGCTGTCCAGCAGGTCAAAGGATTCCAGCACGTGCTTCCAGGACATTGTTTTGCTCCTTGTTTGATGGTCAATGCAGGTTTCATTGCGGCGCCAGGGTTCCCGGCACCGGATTTTGTACTTGGGTTGGGTTAGCCGAGCAGCTCGGCGGCGATGCGTGCGGCGACGGATCGTGCCAGCAGCACGGGTAGGCCGCTGGCTTGAATGACCTGGGAGCGCATTTGTGTGGTGTAGCCGATGCAGTCCAGAACGATGATCTCCGCGCCGCCGTCTCTGAGTTGTTCCGCGGCTGCGCTTATGGGGGCCAGGTCCGTCGAATAGGGCGTGGCTGCCGCCGTCGAGAGTGCCACCGTGCCGGGCAGCAGGGCCCGGTATTTGGCCTTCGCATCCTCTTCCTGTGCGGCCAAGGGGCAAATGATGCCGACCCGGTGGCTCCGCGAGGCGACGGCGGCCAGCACATGGGCCAGGACGTGGTCCGGTTCAACCAGTGGTTTGTCGTGGATGAACTCCGGGAATGTCCCTGTGCATGCGAGCAGGAGCACGTCAGCTTCGCCCTGCAGGTCCAGGATGGCTGCCTGGACTCGTCTCACCAAGGGTTCCTGGCCGATAATGGCGGCTGTCCCGTCGCGCAGTCGGGTCGTCATGACGTGGTCTCCCGGTAGCGGGGCAAGTTCGGCGATTTCCGAGGCTGAAAGCCCGTCCAGGGCGCCTCGTTCAACGATTCCGACACCAGGAAGAAGGTCCGTGAGTTCCGGGGTGAGGTCCGTCCGCGGGGTCTGCCCGATGGTGATGATGCCCAGGGTCCGCGCGGTACGGGCCGGGGCCGGGGGCCGTGGCAAGTCGTTCATCTCGTTCCTCTCCCGGCGTCCCGCCGTGTAGCTCGCGGCCGACTGTGATGTGCCCGACATTTTGGGGTGACTCAATTAGTCCACGGGAAGCTCGCCACAGACAATCAATTCCCACTATTTGGGAGGTGAAATCTTTTTTTGGGACACAAGTCCGCAGAATTGCCGTTTGCGGTGCCGGCGGCCCCTATGCTTTTCCCATGACTTTGTCCCCGAAGCCCCTTCCAGGCGCCGATGCGCAGTCCCCGCTCCAGACTGTTGACCGCGCTTTGGGGATACTCCTGTCCTTCAATGAGTTCCGCGCGGACTGGGGAGTTCTTGAACTTGCCGAGACGTTCGGGCTGACCAAGTCCTCAGCCCAGCGACTCCTGGCATCCCTCGCGGCCCAGGGGTTTCTCCGTGCCGATCCGTGGACGCGCCGCTACAGTCTGGGACCTGCCATGTGGAGGATGGCTTCTCTGTGGGAACGCACCGGCGGACTGGCGAGGCTTGCCGACACCGTCCTCACCAGACTTTCGCAGGAAACCACCAAGACTGCGTTGTTCGCGATCCCCGACGGGGCATACGTCAGGTGCATCGCGGCCATCGACGGCCTCCACGGACCCCTCCGGGCGCACCCCCTGATCGGTGACTTGTACCCAGCGCATGCCGGGGCCACCTCGAGGTCATATTTCGCGTTCCTCAGTCCCGCAGAGCGACGGAACCTGCTTCAGGGCAGACCGCACCCAAGGTACTCCGAGCACACCGAGGTCGACGAGCAGCGCCTCGAAGCCTGGTTTGATCAAACAGTCACCGACGGCTACGCCTTCTCCGAAGGAGAGTATGACCCCTCCACCAGGGCGCTGGCCGTTCCGGTGCTTCTGGGGCATCGCCCGGTGGGTTCCTTGTCCATCTCCGAGAGCAAGGTCCAACAGGACGGCACAGACCTGATGGGCTTCCTTCCCCACCTCCTGGCAGCAGCCCAGGAACTCTCCGACCTTCTGTCCAACAAGACAACCCCGCCCCAACGGAATTGGCGCCAGGGCACAGGCCTGGCCGGCCAAACCCGACCACGAACGAAAGACTGAACACATGCTCGATCTTCTGCTGTTTTCCAACTCGACCAACGCCAACAGCGGCTACCTAGAACACGCCCACGGCGAGGTCGCAAATTTCCTCCAGAGTGTCGAGGAAATCATCTTCGTGCCCTATGCGCTGCAGGACCACGATGCCTATACCGCGAAAGTAGCCCAGGCCTTGGCCCCCCTCGGCCTGACCACCCGAGGGCTGCACACCTTTGACTCAGCGCAGGACGCGCTGGCCAACGCCCGTGCCATTTTTGTGGGAGGAGGGAACACTTTCCGGCTCGTCTCACAGCTGCATAGGCAGGGTCTCATGGCGCCCCTGCGGGACGTGGTCCTGTCCGGGGCCAGGTACATGGGGGCAAGCGCCGGAACGAACATCGCCTCCCCCACCCTGCGCACCACCAACGACATGCCCATCGTCGAACCCCCGAGCTTCTCCACCCTCGGCCTGGTACCGTTCCAGATCAACCCGCACTACCTGGACGCGAACCCGGCAAGTACCCACGCCGGGGAAACACGCGAAACCAGGCTCAGCGAATTCCTCGAAGAAAACAACGTCCCGGTCCTGGGACTCAGGGAAGGCGCACACCTGCGCGTCATCGGCACAGCAGGAGAACCCGGCTTCACGGCCACGGTCGGCGGCACCGCCGTCACACCAGGCCTCGGCCCGGCCATCACCTTCCGCAGGGGCAAGTCGCCCCGGGAAACATGCGGCAGTGTCAGCGAGCTTTTCGAAGCCCCCACACAGTTCGACACGGAACCGTCCAGGACCGGCGGCGAGCTCGCCCAGGACGTGCCAGCATCGTGAGAACGGAGCACAGAATGGACGTGCTTGCCGCAGCCGAAGCCTCATCCCTACGCCAACCGCCGCGTACTGACAACCAGCCCATGCCGCGCGCTAATGCCTGTACGTCAGCCCGGCTCAAAAGCGTGTCCCAGGCAAAGCGGCCGTCTGGGTAACCGCCAACTGCCTGGGACACGGCCTGACACACATCCAGAGTCGCCCCTCGCGACCGTCCCCACATACCCATCGAGAAAACCACTCTCGCGCATCAAGCACCCTTTAAGTGTCCCGGAGCCGCAAATCGTGCCACGACACCGGCGGACAATTCGGACACCCTCAAGCCGCGCCTGCACCCGGTGCAGCCTCCGTATCCAAATTGGCATTTCTCGCCCTCGGTGGACTGCCGCCCGTCTCCGAGCGGAACGTCAAACGCCACCTTGCCTGCTGCTCAAATTGCAGGAATGATCCTCGGCCAAGTTCGCGACACGATTTGCGCCCCCGTGACACATAGATAATGTCTGGCATGCGAGGGGAGGCATCCTCTATGGATCGCGGGCCAGGCCGTGCCCGAGGCGGTGGTGTACCCCATACTTACCTACTGCCCGGGGCACGTGCGGGGATCCAAGGATCCCCGCAAGGTGTGCGGCCGAATCTGAGACCCCGGCCGCACACCTACTCACGCACTAAATTCAAGACGTGCGCGGGCCGGGGCCGCTCAAGGCCTTCAGCTTCGCTTCCAGAGGGAATCGATGCGCAGTCCTTGACTTGGTGAATTGGGCTGTGCGCTCTGAGATTTTCGTAGCACTCGCGACATGAACCGTCTCCATGCGACACAAGTTAGGCATGAAGATTCAAACCGCGCCCTCGGCGCCCGCTGCGAACGCCATGTCGCTCCTCCTCCCACTGCGCAGCTCAGAAGCATCCCGGTAAGGCAGCAGTCCCGATGACGTGCCACGGCCGTACACCAAAACAGTTCCCATCGGCCACGGGCATGGCCCGACGAAGGGACGTGGGCTCACTACGGATCCTTGCCATCATCGATGCCGTACTCACTCTCCCAGGCCTCAACGCAGCCAGTGAACGCGACATCTCGACCGGCACACGGCGGTTCACCTCTTCAATGGGTGCAGACCCGGAACCAGTGGCACCTCATGCCAAAAATGCCCTTGGCGATACACCCGCCCGCGGACGCCGACGAGCGGAACCACTGAGAAACCAATGGCTGAACACTCTATTCCCGAGGAGGTCCTAATGCCGCAGATCCCAAGCAGTCCGGATAAACAAGTTGAACGGCAGCCCCGTGAAACAAGACACGCGATAGCCGATGCGGGCCGCTCCACCGGCCACCTTGGGCCTTCGTTTCCGGAAAGGTGGGATCCATGGGATGCCACCGCTCCTGTTGGCTTCCTGCCGTGCCCGCTGCACGGCGCTGGGTTACGTCTGGTTCATTATGCACACGAGGCCACTGCGGCTCCTCACGACACCCTGACCTATTCCGCTTGGATCATCAATGATTCAGGGGAAGAGCTCACCAACGTCGCCCTCATCCTGCGGTCCTTCACGAACGCGGGAATGGAAGAACTTCGCTACACGACCGGCCCGTCCGTCTTGAGCTTCGGCCCGATGCCCGCCGGAGGGGAAGCCGAGCTGGTCTTCACGTATGTGGTCACTGACAGCGACCAACGCCATGCAGGCGAGCTCATCAGCGCCATGGCCGTCCAGGCAGTCACCGCCTCCAGGACGAAACTCTGGGACGAACACGACGCCATCACCCCCATTTCCTTGCCTGAATAGCCCCTGCATTTCGTTCAGGATCCACGAGACGGTGCGGCAGACGCAGGCCTAATGACCAGGAGCGGTGCGGCACTGCCGCGCAATTTTGCGGAGGATACCTGGCGCATCTCAGGTGTTGCTGAAAAAAGTTGAGAGTTTCCTACCGGAACCGGCGACACATTCCAGTGGACACCGACACTTACCAGCCAGATGCAAGATTCCAGGCGTGAGCCTGGTCGTTACTAGCTAGTGAGGTGTCGGGTGATCTTGAACAAATTCACCACAGCAGTGCATGGGATGAGGGTGGGTTCCTAATGACCGTCCGGAATTTCCCGAGGATCATCAAGAAGGCCTCAGAGGTGCTGCCCCCGAAAGCACCCCATGCCCGGTCAAGGCTGGTCCTGGGCCTTGCCACCGCCCTGGTCCTTCTGCTGCAGCTAGTGGCGATTCCGGCGGCAGCGAACGCCGCCGGGGCCGTGCCGGGTACCAGCCAGTCTGTCCCGGCGAATCCACGCATGGCATTGCCGATGGCGTTGACCGTTTCGCAGGTGTGCGCACCCGGCGTTTTCTACGCGATCGACAGCTCCGGGGGGATCTACCGTTCGCACGTGAATTCCAGCAACAACCCGGTGCTCGACTACCAGATGGCAAACACCAGCAACACACTCGGCGTAGCGAATGGGCTGGCCGTCAGCAGCCAGACAGGGATGATGTATTACGTCGATCGTTTCGACAACGGCCCCACCGGCCCTTCATCGGTCAACATCTACTCCTACAACCCCACCGCGACCAATCCCGCACCTGTTCTTCTCAAGACAAATGTCGATACGTCGCTGGTGCATGACGGTGTGGTGGCCGGCGCTGTCAATCCGGTTGACGGCGCGTATTACTTCGGTGGGTACGCGGACATCCCCGTGGCCGGGAGCAACCCGCCCCAGTGGACCGTCAATCTTTACATCTGGCGCTACGATCCGGTATCCGGTGCCATTGCGTTGGTCGTCAACGGCCTTCAGGTCTCCTCCTCCGCCTACCTGGGCTACAACTACAACGCCGTAACGAACAACTGGGATCCGGTCCCCGCCAACCGCAACGGCGACTTCGCTTTTGACAGCCAGGGAAACCTTTACGCCATCCTTTCCCAGGTCGACAACGCACAGACGGCGTATCCCGGCAGCGTCCAAATCTTCACCCTCACCGGGGTGGATGCCACTCCGGGCGCGACTCTGGCCAACTCAACAGGCAGCATCCTGGTTGGCAACTCGACCAGCGATCCTGGGTACAACGGCATCGCGTTCGATTCGAACGGTTCGCTCATTATCGAGTCGAACAATGGCAGTACGAGTACCAACGTCACCGTCTATGACCCCAACACTTTCCAGCCTCTGGGTACCCGGACGGCACTGGCCTACGGTTACGGCACCGATTTGGCCTCATGCCAGCCAGCGCCGCCCCACGTGAAATTGCAGAAGGAAATCGTCGGCGGCCGAGTCAACGCCAGCGACCAGTTCAATCTGTCCATCAAACGTGGCGACACCGCAGGCAATGGAGCCGTTCTGGGAACCACCACCACCACCGGCAGCGCGTCAGGAGTCCAGAGCCGCCAGGTGGGCCCTGCCGCCGTGCTTGCACAAGTGAGCGGGGTCTACTACACCTTCTCCGAAAGCCAGACCACGGCCACCGGCGGATACACCACCACCTGGAAATGCTGGAACACTCCGGACCTGACCGCCGCACCATTCAAGAGCGGTACAGGGACCTCGTTCAACGTCAACAGCACCGAAATTCCGGTTTCCTCGGGCACCGTTTCAACCGAGGTCACCTGCCGATTCGTCAACACGGCCCTCCTGCCCAATCTGGTGGCCTCCAAGAGCGTGGATCCGGTGGCCGGGACCATGGTCCAACCGGGGCAAGTTCTGACGTACTCGCTGACCTTCGACAACACAACCGGTACAGCCCCGGCGACGGTCAGTTATACCGATTGGCTCGGGGATGTCCTTGATGCCTCAACCCTTGTAGCCAATTCCATCACCACGACCACCACAGGCGGGACGCCCTTGGTTGTCACGAACAACTCGGGTGCGGCAACCAAGACCTTGGGCATCACCGGCACCGTGGCCGCCGGCGCGAAAAGCGTCGTCACCTATCAGGTGAAAGTCAACAACCCCGGCAGCCTGGGCGATGCTTCGCTCGAGAATTACCTGACCCCCTCGACCACCGTTACTCCCCCGACATCCTGCCCTGCGGGCAGCACCACCTGCACGGTCAACCCCGTGGGCGTGTGGACGCTGGGCAAGACCGCCTCTCCGGCCTCGGGAACCTACATCAACCCGGGCGACCCGGCTGCGAGCAGGGTGATCACGTATACGGTGACCGCCACCAACTCCACGGCCAACCCCATCACCGGTGTCATCCTCACCGATGACCTGAGCCAGGTGCTGAACAACGCCACGTTCACAGCCGGGTCGGCGAAGCTCACCATCAATGGCGGCACACCCCTCGCGGTACCGGATCCGGGTGCCGGCAGCAAACTGGTCACACCCTCATTCACCCTGCCCGGCAACGGCTCGGCGGTTTTGACCTATTCCGTGACGGTCAACACGAATGCATGGCTCGTCACCCTGAAGAACGGCGCAACCGGCAACGGGATCATCCCGCCGGCGCGATGCGTCACCGGCGGCGCGGCGCCGCTTGACCCCGCCTGTTTCACCACGAACCCCACCACGGGACACCTGTTCGTGCAAAAGTCCGGGCCCGGCCCAACCCAAGGTTCCACGGTCCCGCTGACGGGCTCGACCTTTGAGATCCGCAATGATGCTGCCGGGCAAATGGGCGCCACGGTGATCGGGGTGAGCGGTGCAGTGTCCGGGTCGCCCGGGCTGGTCGAGGTCAGGAACCTGCTTCCAGGAACGTACTGGCTGCTGGAAACCAAGGCCCCGAACGGCTATTCGCTCCTGGCGACTCCCGTGAAGTTCACTGTTGCGGCCAACGGCAGCATCGCATTGGACGCGGCCACGGCGGGCACGTCCGTGACAGCAAACGGTGCGACCATCACCGTCCTGGACATGGCAGCCGTCAAGCTTCCAGCCGCCGGCGGACCAGGCAACGCCGGCCTCCTCGGGGGCGCCCTTCTCGGGATCCTCCTCCTCATGACTTCTCTCGCCCTGATCATGATCAGGCGAGCGGACAAAACCCCACAAACCCAGATTGCTGAGCGCAGCTCCGTGCATCTCCCTGGGGACTACAAGAAAGGAAAACGATGAAATCATCGAAAGTGAGGCGCAGGATAGTAGCTTCGCTGGCCGTAATTGCCTCGACAGCGATGCTGGCCCTCGGGGCCGGGGGTGCGCACGCGGCGAACATTGCCAACATCGATCCGTCCCAGACGGGTACGCTGACCATCCACAAGTACCAGACGCCGGCCACGCCGACCAATCTGCCCAACAACGGAACGGCACTGACCCCGGCCCAGCTGGCGGCACTGACCCCGATGGCCGGGGTGACGTTCACGGTGCAGAAGGTCAACAACATTGACCTGACGACCAACGCGGGCTGGACTGCCGCGGCCGCCCTGACACCGGCCCAGGCCGCAGCGCAGGCGGCCACGCCCGGCTCCACGGTCACCACCGACGCGACGGGAACAGCCGCCCTGGCGAACCTTCCCTTGGGTCTGTACCTGGTGACGGAGACCGGCTACCCGGCTGGCGTCACCCCCTCGGCTCCGTTCCTCGTCACGCTTCCCATGACCGACCCCGTGAACGAGAACAACTGGATGTACAACGTCAACGTGTACCCCAAGAACGCCGTGACCGGTGCGACGAAGACGGTTACTGACGCCCCCGCCATCAAGATCGGCGACAACGTTCAGTGGACCATCACCGGCGACATCCCCAATGTCAACCCGATCGATGGCTACAGGATCACCGACAAGCTCGACCCGAAACTGAGCTACAGCAGCGCGACCGTGAAACTCAGCAACGGCGCCACACTGACGCTAGGCACGGACTACACCGTTGTCTTCGATACGGCATCGAACACCCTCACGGTCGACTTCACCGCCAGCGGCCGGGCCATCCTGGCCGCCAACCCCACGGCCAAAGTCGTGGTGACAGTGAACACCACCGTCAACGCGGTCGGCCAGATCGCGAACACGGCCAACGTCTACCCGAACGCGGCCAGCTTCACCATCACCCCGGGCCAGCCCGGCGGCCCTGTGGTCACTCCTCCGGTGATCACCAAGTGGGGCGACATCGTCCTTCACAAGCAGGACTCCAAGACCTCCGCGAGTCTTGCGGGCGCCACGTTCTCGGTCTACCCGACCCAGGCTGATGCCCTGGCCGGCACCAACGCGATCACCATCTCCGGCGTCAGCTCCTGGACCACCGATGCCACCGGCAACCTGGTGATCTCCGGTCTGCGCTACTCCAACTGGGCCAACGGGGTCGCAGTGAACCCGGGCCAGCCCGGCTACCAGAGCTACTGGCTGGTAGAGACCAAGGCTCCGGCCGGCTACGAACTCCTCGCCCAGCCGGTCGAAACCACGGTCACCAGCTCTGACCCGTCAGTCGTCACGGTGACTATCAACAACGTCCTGCACAACGCCGGATTCCAGTTGCCGCTCACCGGTGGCGTGGGAACCTGGGCCCTGACCGCCGGCGGGATCCTCGTGCTCGCGGGCGCCGGACTCTTCATGGTCACCGGCCGCCGGAAGCGCAACGAGGCAAAGTAACCATCCCTCGGTGACCTGCACCCGTTGATGCAGGGTATGGGGCATCCACCACTGCGGTGGATGCCCCATACCTCTCCCGCCCATCAAAGCAAGAGGCCCCATGACCCAAACCCTCGAAGACTTCATGGAGGGTTCCGAACCTGGCCCGAAGGGCCCCCCTCCGCGCCGCAGGATCCGCAGAACGGCTGGACGCAAGCGCATCCGATCTCGTCTTGCTGACCGCAGATTTGTCACCATGATGGTCATCGCCGCCATCGGGCTGGGCCTGGTCCTCTACCCGCAGGCAGCAGACTGGTTCAGCTCGATATCCCACAACAGCCAGCTCTCCGGCTACGCGCAGGAAGTCAACCAGCTTGAACCTTCAGCCCGGACGAAAGTGCTGGACCGCGCACGCGAATACAACTCCCGCATTCCACCGGGGCAGCTGCGGGACCCCTACTCCGTGCAGACCCCTACTCCGGCCGTGGAAGGGCAACTGCGGGACTATCAGAGCCAGTTGAACGTAGCCAACGACGACGTGATTGGCAGACTGCGATACCCCTCGCTGAACATCGACCTGCCGATCTTCCACGGAATAAGCGACGACGTCTTGGCCAAGGGAGTCGGCCATCTCTACGGTTCTTCCCTTCCCGTAGGCGGCCCCGGCACCCACAGCGTCCTGACATCCCACTCGGGAATCCCCAACGCCGAACTCTTCAACCCACTCCACAGCGCCAAAATCGGCGACATCTTCTCCACCGAAGTCATGGACCACACGTTCCTGTACAAGGTGAACAAGATCGAAGTCGTGAAACCGGACGACATCTCATCCCTCAAGGTCACCGCGGGCGAGGATTCCATCACCCTGGTCACGTGCACCCCCATCGGAGTGAACTCACACCGACTCCTTGTCCACGCCTCCCGGATCGCGGACCTGCCCAAAGACGCCCCCGAACAAAAAACCCTGGCAGGACGCCAAACCAACATCGGATTCCCGATCTGGGCCATCTACTTCATCGGCGGCCTGCTGGTCTTCTCTCTGGCCGCTGCCGCCGCCCGGAGCCGTCGGTAATCCCATGGTCCTGGCTGCAGATGCGATGAACACCCAGCCTTTGACTTATCCCTTGATGTCCTTCCCAGGACACCCCGCGCTGAAGGCGGAACAGGCCGATTCTGCACCCCCAGACTCTGGCTTCGCTCCATGGCCCCCACAAAGAACTGGCCCCCATACCTTGAGTTATGCGCCGGGACTCTAACGACGTGAACACCGGCGAAAACTCTAGTGGGGCTCTGCGGCCAGACAGTGAAGCTTCTCTTATCCAAAAGGTGCGCGATGGTCGCCCAGGAGCGTTCGACATCCTGTACTCCAGGCATCTCACTGCGGCTTCACGCACTGCGAGGCAAGAGGCCGACAACCCGAGCGACATCGAAGACATCGTCGCAGAAGCATTCGCCTCGATCTATCAGAACCTGGCGGCCGGCAAAGGGCCGGACATGCTTTTCCGGCCCTACCTGCTCACGGTGATCCGGCGAATCGCCCATGACAACAACCGCAGGTCCTCCGCCCTGCAACTTATCGACGACAACTTCTTGCTGGACACCCCCTACACGGAGGACGACATAGTCCTGCGGACCATCGAGCCATCGGCCATAGCGCGCGCTTTTTCCTCCCTTCCGGAGCGGTGGCAATCCGTTCTGCGGTATGTGGATATTGAAGGCCTCAGGCCCGCGGCCGCCGCAGAGCATTTCGGAGTGAGCGCCAACGCGGTATCGGCATTGCTTCTCCGGGCCCGCAGGGGCCTGAGACGCGCTTACCTCCAGACGACAACACCGTCGGTCGCATCAGAGCAAATGGCTTCACAAGCCCGAAGGTCCGCAAAGATCCCTTCGCCCAGTCAACCCGCCAAAGGAGGAGCGAACGCAACAGCGCAGTGAAGTGCCGGCAAGGGCGTGCGGCCGGACGGGAGCCGGGAGAAACGGCCACCCACTTTAAGAAGTGGGAGCTTGTCGCAATTCGTGACGCGAAAAGTGAAATTAATTTTCGAAGCGCGCCCAGACCCGAAACGGCGTGCGCTGTGTGCCACTGCCTGTCTCACAAACCCCGGGGCAATAACCGCGTCTGGCTACTCGTTGTCCGGCTCGCCCACAGGCGCTTCCGGCGGCCAATCGACGTCGAGATCGTAACCCTCATGCTTGCGCAGATAAGCGGCGATGAACGGGCAATGCGGAATAATCCGCTTACCCGAGGCCAGCACGTCGTCAAGGGCAAAGTGCGCCAGGACCTTGGCCAGCCCGCGGCCCTTGAACTGCGGGCGCGTCTCGGTGTGCAGGAAGTCGATGTGGCCGGGCTTGTCCATAAACTGCGAGATCACGGCCACTTCACCGTCAACCAAAAGCTCGTAGCGGTGGAATTTGTCGTTCCTGACCGTTGTGACATCCGGGCTGAACGACTCTGCGGTTGAATCCGTGAACTCAGTCATGAGTCGAGATTCGCACTTAAACCTTGCTCTGGCAATGGCACCGCGGGGGCATCGGGAACTGCCGGGGGCAGGACTCCGGCAGGGACCCGTCCCAGCAGTAACACGCCCAACGCGAAGCACGCCGCTCCCCCACCCAAAAGGGTCAGCGTCAGTCCGTTAAGGACCGCGTCCACCACCGGGATGAAGACCACGACGCCGGCAGTCACCACCGCGGCGTGCGCCCTGCCGCGCGCGTGGACGGCCGCCGTCGGACGCTCTTCGAGCCTGCCGCACAGTACCAGGACCGGCACCAAAAGTACGACGACGGCGAGCAGCACCAGCGGACGGGCCCACCACCATTCGGCGGTACCTGCCGCCGGCTTCGGGAAATTCGTGAGCAGAAGCAGCCCGGACATGGCAGCGAGCAGCGGTAAATGCCACAGATAAACCGTCATGGACCGTCGGCCCGCCACGGCCACCACCCACCGGATCCAGCGGACGCCAGCCACCCAAGTAAGGCCCGGACGCAGCAACTGCAGAGTGGCAGCCTGCGACAGGCCCAGGAGCAGCATGCAGAAGTTGGGCGGATTCAGGTCCACGATCATGTTCCCGGAATAGACGCCAATCCCGGTCACGAAGCCCAGCAGCAGGTTACTGCCCACAATCAAGCCCACGAACCAACCCCGGCTGCGTCCGGCGAAGATGCCGTCGGCAATGAAGAAGCCAAATTGCTGGACCGCGCACCAGACAAAGAGCATGTTGACGAAGGCGAGCATCGGAAACGCCCCGCGCAGGGAGTCGAGCGTGATCACGGCGGCCACCAGTCCGCCGAGGGTCAGCCAGGGGGAATGTCCGTGCAGCCGGGCGAGCAAGGGAACGCTTAGCTGTGTCGCGAGGTAAGCAGCCAGGAACCACAGGGGCATGCCCGCGCCCGTCGCGATCAATTGGACCACCTGCGGGTCAACACCCAGGAGCAGTGCTGCCCACAGTCCCACGAACATCGAGGCCAGCAGCGCAGTTGCCGGACGGATGAGGCGCAGGAGCCGCAATTGCGCGTAGTCGACGCCGGTGCCGCCGCGCGCACGGAGCCTCCGCCATGATCCCAGTCCCGTGATGCCGCCGAGGACGAAGAACAACGGCATCACCTGAAACACCCACAGCACGGGTTCGAACCAGCGCTGTTCCATGAGCGTATTTTCGGTGGTCACGGTGCCGTCCGGGTGCAGGACCGGGCTGACCATCATGCAATGCGAGAGCACCACCAAGATGAGGCAGAAGAACCTGGCGAGATCAATCACGGGATCACGTGAGCGGCCGGGCATAGCCCGGCCCGCGGATACCTTCTGTTGCCTCAAGAATCCCATTGCGCTCCCTTGCAAACTGCTGAGTCCATTGTCCGCCCGCTCGACGGTGGGAACCAGAGCGGGCGGACAGGGTGAATTCGTGGATGCGGCCCGCGAGCCGCGTTCCGGAACGCAGCTGTGGAACCGCACCCACGGTCTTGGCGTTTAGCGACGGACGTTCAGCAGCCGTTCGCGTTGCCGCGGATCGCTGGCCGCCGCACTCGCGGCCAGGGCCAGGCCGAAAGCGCCGTCCAGGACCGCCCGGTCCGCGGAGGCCGAGGAGCCGTGGGCAGCAAACTCGGCCGTGTGGTGGGCGGCCCCGCCCACGTCATAGCCGAGCAGCGGATGGATGCTCGGAACCAATTGCGAGACGTTGCCCATGTCTGTGGAAGCCACTGGTTCTTCGTTGAACAAAACAGCCCTCCCCCTGGCCGCCATCGCGTCCCGGTAGGCCTCGGAAAGAAACCGGTCCTGCGTGAGTTCGGCGTAGGCATTGCCCATGGGGGTGACCTTGAGGGTGCTCCCGCTGGCAAGCGCGCCAGCCTCCAGGCAACGCCGCACCCGTTCCTCGATGATGCGCAGATTCTTGATGCTGGGTGAACGCATTTCCACGCTTGCACGCGCCCGTCCGGGTATGACGTTGACGGCGCTACCGCCTTCGGTCACGATCAGCGAAACAACGGAGCCGGGCGGAAGCTGCTGCCGCGCCAAGGCAATGGCCGTCTGTGCAACCACGAGGGCGTCGAGGGCGTTGACCCCCTGGGAGGGAGCGGCGGCTGCGTGCGCCGGGCGGCCTTCGTAGAGCACGTCCCACATACCCATGGCCAAGGACGATCCGCCGATAACGTCTTCGCCGCCGGCATGGGCCATCATGGCGAGGGACACGTCCTCGAAGAACCCTTCACCGATGAGGTCGACTTTGCCACCGCTGGTCTCCTCTGCCGGGGTGCCGAGGACCTTGACGGTGATCCCGAGCTCGTCGGCTACGGAAGCGAGCGCAATCGCCGCCCCCACGGCACAGGCCGCATTGACATTGTGTCCGCACGCATGGCCGATAGTCGGCAAAGCGTCGTATTCAACGCACAGCGCGACCACAAGCTCCCCGGTCCCGAACCGCGCGCTGAACGAAGCCGGGAGAAGCGGTTGCGGGCAGTCGAAGCTGAAGCCCGCGCTCCGGAGGAGCCGGCCAACCCGCTTGACCGCCCGGAACTCCTGGCCGCTGAGTTCTGGATCGGCATGGATCGCGTGGCTCAGTCCAAGGATTTCCGGCGCCCATCTTTCCAGCGCGGCAGAGACGGAGCGTTCGACGGCGGCTCGAGACGCAGCGACGGGCGTTGCGGTTTCCGGGGTAGCGACTTCCATGGAGACGGCTTTCATGCGGCGACCCCTACTGCTTGGCGCTTCGGGTAACGGGCGGCTGCTGCCGCAGCGATCAGGGCCGCCACGGCCAGAGCGATCCAGATCGACAGCAGCCCGCCCTCGCTGATGTGCCCGGCCTGGACGGAGGACGAGGAGATGAGTTTCACGACGGCGGCGCCCACCGCGATGCCAACAGACAGTGCCAGCTCGTTGAGGCCGGCCGCCGTCGAGGTTTCCTCAAGCGGAACGCCCTCCACGGACAGGGCCCGGGTCCCCGCCTGGTACATGCCGAGGCTCAGGTTGAACATCGCGAAGCCGGCGCAGTATCCGGCCAGGGAGGCGTGACCGGCTGCCATGACCAAGAAGCCGCCTGCCAGCAGGAGTCCCGCAAACACGAGGGTGGCACGCTCGCCGAACAGGCTAAGAGCCCTTGACGTCAGTAGTGAGGAAAGGAGCGAGAGGACCGATGCCACCGCCAGGACAATGGCGATCATGAGGGGACTCAGCGCGAACCCATAGCCGGTCTTGTCCGGGTTCGAGTACAGGAAGATGCCATTGGTTCCGAAGTAGCTGATAGAGGCGAAGCCGAAGAAGAAGGTGGCCAGCGAGACCGTCCGGATGCGCGGGATGGCAAGCATTCGCAGGTCCATGAACCGCTTTCCGTGGGTGCCCCGAGCATCCAGCACTACCCAGTAAGCCAACAGTGCGAGGCCAAGGATTCCGGCTCCGAGGGTCTTCCCATCCAGCCAGCCCCAGTCCGGGCCCATCGAAAGGGCCACCACAAAGCCGATCAGCCCGAGCGAACACGCCAAAAGCGGCACCAGGGCGAGTCCCTCGCGGGTGGGGGTTCCGGCGTCGGGCAGCACGAAGGAGCAGACAAGGGCGACGACGGCGAATGGCACCGCTACCCAGAAACCGAGGGTGGGATCGTCGACGCCGATGATCCCGGCGAGCAGTCCGCCCGCGCCCACCATGATCATGAGCATGCCGATCATCACGCTGACGCCGGTGCGGGTCTGCCCGGGGTTGCTCACGCGCAGGATGCCCATCATCAGCGGAATGAACCCAACCACGCACGTGAGCATGACGACTCCGGCAGTCACCGTCCACAGCGACGGCCACAACGCCATCATGACGACGCCCGCCGCGACTACCGCCGTCGACCAGCGCAGTACCAGCCTGTAGCCGTAGCTGTCACCGAGCCGCGAGATGATCGGCGTGAGCACGGCGAAGCTGACGTTGGAGATCAGGAAAATGCCGTTGATGGTGGGGTCGTCGATCGAGAAGGTCGGCCCCAAAGCTGGGAGGATCGGGTTCAGGTAGCCCTGGGTGACTCCGCTGAGTGATTCGATCAGGGCCATCGCCACGATCATTCCAGTGATGGTCCTGCGTGCGACGGCCGCGGTCGTTGGAGGTGCTGTCTTGCTTGCCATGTGCTTCCTTGAGTGTTGGGGGGGTCGTTGCCTGCGTGTTGGGATGCGAGCGGGTGATGCGAGTCACAACATTAGTTTTGCCGTCTACACTGGCTAAGAATTTGTTTGAAATCATCTGAGAATCGTGAAATTTGAAGGAATCGTCCATGATCTCCGAAACAGATCTTGAAATCGTCAATGCGCTGCAGATCAATCCACGGGCCGACTGGAGTCGGGTTGGAGATGTCCTCGGGCTGTCCGGGCCTACCGTCGCACGCCGGTGGAACGCCCTCGCCGAGCAGGGACTGGCGTGGATCACCCCGGCACCGGGGGCGCGCTATTTAAGTGCGGGCTGGTCTGCGTTCATCAGCCTTTCTTCGCTTCCGAGCGAGAACGAAGCCTTGGTCCGGAAGCTCTGCGCGGAGCCCGCATTCGGCACCGTTTCACTGGTGTCCGGCTCGCACGACCTCTTCGTGGACTGCTTCGCCTCAAGCCACGAAGAGCTCATGGACATCGTCACGGGCTCATTCGCCGGGCTCCCCGGCGTCACCCACCGCGAGGTCGTTTTCGTGACCAAGCTGTACCGGCAGGCTTCCGATTGGCGCAGCGGCACCCTTGAACCGGCGAGGGCCCGGCTCATGTCGGCGGATCCCCTGCCCGCCCCGGCCGCCTACGCACCCGACCGGCTGGATGCGTCCCTGTTGGAAGAACTGGCCCGGGACGGGCGGGCCAGTTGGGCGGAGCTGGGGGCCGCCTGCGGCGTCTCTCCCCAAACCGCACGACGGCGGGTGGAGCGGTTCCTCGCGTCCGGCTACATGACGCTGAGGTGCGACACGTCCGCTTCGGCCCAACAAGGGCTTCGGGAAGTGAGCCTGATCCTCAACGTGCCCGCACGCGATGTTGACGCCGTCGGGCGCTACTTCGCTGCGCTGCCGAACTGCAGGCTCAGCGCCCAAGTTCTGGGCGCCCAGAACTTGCTCGTGACGCTTTGGGTCCGCGACTACCTGGAAGTCCAAAGCCACGAGCGCGAACTGGCGGAGCGCGCGCCCGGGAGCGCCGTGATCTCCCGGCAAGCTGTGGTTCGCAACTACAAACGCCTCGGGCACGTGTTGGACGAAACCGGGCGCAGCCGCAGGGTAGTCCCGTTGCCGCTGTGGCGTGAAGGGTAAGGGCGCGAGGCGGCTCCACACGCTCGCTCACCAATGACCCCAATTCCCCCAACCCTCACTCACCAATGACCGGAAATGCCGCACCCCTCCTGCAGATGTGAACTGAAGGAGAGTTGCGGCTTTGGCCCCCAAAAGTGAAGGAGGGTCTGGTGCATCTGGAAACCCAGACTGCAACCCCCGCAATTGCCCTGCGGTGCGGCGAGTCCCGGCGTTTAGTAGAGAGTGCATCAATCCATGACAAAGGAGTCATCGTGGCACGCGCCGATTTCGCGACAGTGCAGTCAGCCCTCTCTCCCATCGCTCCAGCCCCCGTCCTCGCTGGCGGCACGGCACTTGGCCTCGGCCCTGAATCGGCGGCGAAACGAAGCGCCTCCGACGATTCAGAAGCCGGCGGCGAGGTCCCCAGCAGTGCCTGGCGGGTACGGGCTGACGCTTGGGAGTTCCTTGGCTACGCCGTGAAGCAGCTCGCGGCCAGCGCCCGGCCAGCGGCCGGCGCCCGCATGCCGCGCGAGTTGCCGCGGGAGGTTCGAAGATTGCTGCCATTGCTTGAATCCCTCGAAATGTATTGGGCATCTCCAGGGCAGCAATATGTCACGGAACTGCGGCGAAGCTTGGAAGCCGGGGAATTTCCTGAGGCACTCAGCCTCATCGAACCGGTCGCGCGGCGAGTAGCTGGCCACAACCAACACGCCCAGGAACCCTCAGCGGACTCTGAACGCGAAACGGACAGGACTGAAGAACCCGCCGATGCGCGGAAGCGGTTCGAGGTCCTCGTGATCGATGACGTCTCCAACGTGGACCGTGAAGACCTTCAAGCGGAACTTCTCAGCCAGCGGCGCCCTGCGGACGCCTTCAACTACGAGCTGGTGTTCGTGCCAAGCTTCGAGGACGCCATCGTGGCCATCTTGCTGAACCCCGATATCCAGGCGTGCGTGCTGCGGCCAGGTTTTGTCCTCAACAGCAAGCAGCGGCTGAGCCGGGATGTGCGCAGTTTCCTAGGCGGGTTCCTGGGTAAGGCGCTCCCCCAGCGACCGTTGGACCGCATCCTGAGCTTGGCGGAAAAGCTGGGCCAGCTCCGCCCCGAGCTTGATCTCTACCTGGTGGCAGGGGTGGGGATCGAAGAGCTCGCCGGTTCCTTGACCCGGCAATTCCGCCGGATATTCCGGCGCCAGGACGGGCTGGAACTCCATTTGTCCTTGCTGGCAGGCGTCGCCGAACGATATGAGGCGCCGTTCTTCCACGCGGTCCAGCAATACAGCCGCAAACCAGCCGGGGTTTTCCACGCCCTGCCAGTATCTCGAGGAGGATCAGTGATCCACTCCAAGTGGATCAACGACCTCGGCGAGTTCTATGGCCTCAATCTGCTTCTGGCCGAAACATCGGCAACCTCCGGCGGGCTCGATTCGCTGTTGGACCCCCATGGATCCCTGAAGCAGGCCCAGAAGCTGGCGGCCCGGGCATTCGGTGCGCAGAAATCGCTGTTTGTCACCAACGGAACCTCAACGGCCAACAAGATCGTGCACCAATCGATCCTTGCGCCTGGAGACGTTGTGCTGGTGGACCGGAACTGCCATAAATCGCACCACTATGCCCTCATGTTGGCTGGCGCGCAGGTCTCCTATTTGGACGCCTACCCGTTGAACGATTTCTCGTTCTATGGCGCGGTTCCTTTGGAAAGCATCAAGCGGATGCTCCTGGATTACCGCCGCGCAGGCAGGCTCCACGAGGTCAAGATGCTCGCCCTCACCAACTGCACGTTCGACGGCATTGTGTACGACGTCGAACGAGTGATGGAAGAGTGCCTCGCCATCAAACCGGACCTGGTATTCCTGTGGGACGAGGCGTGGTTCGCGTTCGCGGGCTTCCACCACATCTACCGCCGCCGCACAGCAATGGCTTCGGCCCGGTCACTCGAGAAATCCTTTGCGGATCCGGCCTACGCTCGGCGCCACGCCGAGCAATTGCGGGAGCTTGCCGCGGCGGCAGGCGGGGCGGCGGCAGGCGGGGCGGCGGCAGGCGGTTGCGGCAGCGAGCCCGACGGCGGCGGCCCGGGTTCCGGCGTCGGGCCCGTGAGCGATGAGCTGCTCCTGAAAACTCGGCTGCTGCCCGATCCAGCGAAGGCCCGTCTGCGGGTCTACTCAACGCAGTCGACCCACAAGACCCTGACATCGCTCCGGCAGGGGTCCATGATCCACATCCATGACCAGGACTTCGGTCAACTGAATGAGGAGAGCTTCCGCGAGGCGTACATGACCCACACCTCCACCTCGCCCAACTACCAGATCCTGGCCTCGCTGGACATGGGCCGGCGTCAGGTCGAGTTCGAAGGATACGAGCTAGTGCAACGGCAGGCGGATCTCGCCGTCAGCATCGCCCATGCGGTGGCGAGGCATCCCTTGCTGAGGAAGTACTTCCGCGTCCTCGGCACCCGGGACCTTATTCCGGCGCAGTACCGCGAGACCAGCCGGCAAATGCCGCTCCGCGATGGGCTGGCCGCGATGGCGGAGGCCTGGGAGCGGGACGAATTTGTCGTCGATCCAAGTCGTTTGACCCTGCATATCGGCCTCACCGGCGTGGACGGGGACACTTTCAAGCATGACTACTTGATGGACAAGTACGGGATCCAGGTCAACAAGACGTCACGGAACAGCGTGCTTTTCATGACCAACATTGGTACCTCCCGGAGTGCCGTCGCCTACCTCGTCGAGGTCCTGGTCAAGCTGGCCGAGACCTTCGAAGACGAGCAGTCCGGCTTGAGCGGCTTGGGGCAGCGGGCCCGCAATGCCCGAGTCGCCGCGCTGACCAGCACACCGCCGCCTCTGCCGGACTTCAGCCGCTTCGCCGAGCGATTCCGGAAAGACGCAGAAACGCCCGACGGGAACATGCGGGCAGCCTACTTCGAGAGCTACAAAGCCGGTTCCTGCGAGTACTTCAGCGCGGCAGAGCTTGCGCGCAGGGTCGCTGCTGGCGAGGAAATGGTGTCTGCCTCCTTCGTCACCCCCTACCCGCCGGGATTCCCCGTCCTGGTCCCGGGGCAAGTCATCACGGAGGAGATCCTGGCCTTCATGTCGGCCTTGGATACGCGGGAGATCCACGGCTTCAATCCGGAGCTGGGGTTTAGGGTGCTAACGGGTGGCGCAGCCTAACCAGCTGGCACTTGACGGCAGTGTTGAGGGCGGCGGGCGCCGGTGGGCGCCTTGCCCGCCAACCGGCGTCGTTCTTCGTCAAACGCTCCTGCAGATATCGACCCCAATCCACCGACGCTCCATCACTTTTCGGCCAGATAGTGTCAACGCTCGCGCACAAGAAGTGAGCTAGGATCGCCCCAAAAGCCCACATAGGTGAGCGAGCGTCGGGGGAAAGTGCCACATACGTGAGCGAGGGTTTCGCTTAGCCGAGCGCCACGGCCAGGATGCCGAGCACGACGGCGAGTAGCGGCGTCGTGCCCTGGAGGACCGCGGCGCGGAGGTACTTTTTGCCGCTCAAGGCAAGCACGATTGCCGCCAGCAGCATGGAACCGCACGAGCTGAAAACGAGGGTCCAGCCCACCTGCGGGTGGCCGAGCGCGACGATGACGATCCCGGCGAGCGCGCCAATCGCAAGGAAGAGGTTGTAGAAACCCTGGTTGTAAGCGAGGGGCTTGGTGGTTTCGGCGTCGGCTTGGGAGGTGACGCTGAAACGCTTCCACGTGGCCGGACGGGTCCACGTGATGGACTCCATGCTGAAGATGTAGACATGCAGCAGGCCGGCAATGAGGGCAAAAAACAGGGAGGCCAGGATCATGTGCTGATCCTAGCCTCCCTGTATTGCTTTGAGCCGCGACCCAGCGGCCGCGAGCCGTGCCACGCTCGCCTAACGGCTGAGCATGTTCAGTGTTGCTTCGGCGAACGTCGACGCGGAGAAGTTCCAGCGGCCCAACAGGCCCTGGAGGTTCTCGCCGTCGGCCCGGTGCGCGGTGGTCTCAGCCTCGAGCGTCGCGAGGATGCCGGTACGTAACTCGGTGTTGAAATTCACCTTGCCCACCCGCATCGACGTGGCCTTGACCAGGTCCGCGGCGGGGATGCCTGACGCGCCGTGGAGCACAAGCGGAAGCTCCGTGCGCGACGCAATGTCCTCCAGCACCTCCCAGTGCAGCTTGGGCGCGCCGGTGTAACGGCCATGCGCATTTCCCACGGCCACGGCCAAAAGATCGGCGCCGGTGCGGGAGACGAAGTTCTGCACCTGGCCGGGATCCGTCAGGCCTGCGGGATGAGCGTGAACATCAACCCCGAAAGCCTTGTCCTCGTCACCGGCCAGCCCGCCGAGTTCCGCTTCGATCACGACGTCGGAGCCACCAGAGGCGTCCAAGACCTCACGCACCGAACGGACCAAGGCGATGTTCTCCTCAAACGGGAGGGACGAACCATCGGCCAGGACGGCGTCGGCACCGGCAGCCACTGAGTCACGGATGACCTCCAGGTCTGAGGCGTGGTCCAGCTGTACTGAGACCGGGACGCTGGCGTCGTCGGCCAGGGCACGCAGCGCCCTGATCAGCCGCAAACCGGCAAGAGACGCGGCCGTCTTCGGCGCCACCAGCAGAACGACGCCCCGGCCTGACGCTTCGGCTGCGGCCACCACCGCAAGGGCGGTGGTGAAGTCGTAGCACGTGAAGGCCGGGACCGCTGCCCCTCGCTCCAGCGCGGAACCTACGAGCTCGTCAAGGCGTACACGCATTAGTGGGCCAAGCCTCCCACCAGGATCCAGGCCACATAGCTGAGCAGGAAGCCGGCGACGCCAAGGATGGTGGTGAGAACGGTCCAGGTCTTGAGGCCATCGGACACTGTGAGGCCGTAGTAGCGCACCACCACCCAGAAGCCGGCGTCGGTCACATGGGACAAGCCCAGGCCGCCGAAGCCGATCGCGATCACGATCACGGCGATCTGCGCGGGGGTGTAGCCACCGTGTGCAACGGCAGCCGAGAGGAGGCCCGTGGTGGTGACAATGGCAACCGTGGCCGAACCCTGCGCGGCACGCAATGCCAGGGAGATGATGAAGCCGAGCAGGATGATCGGTACCCCCAGGGAATCAAGCGTCTGGGACAGCGCCGCTCCGATGCCGGAGACCTGCAGGACACCGCCGAACACGCCACCGGCGGCCACCACCATGAGGATGGAGGCGATAGGAGGCAGGGCGCCTTCGAAGATCTCGCCTGTGTCCTTCAGGGACCAGCCGCCACGCACAGCCAGCAGGAAGAAGGCGAGCGCAACGGCCACCAGCAGCGCGAAGAAGGGGTTGCCCACGAAGGACGCGACGCCGTACCAGTAGTCCTTCTTGTTGATCAGGAGCGTACCTGCCGTCCCAAGGAGGATCTGCACGATCGGTGCGGCGATGAGGAAGATGATCAGGCCCGGACGCGGCGGGGCGACGACTTTGGCGCCAGGACCGTCATGGCCGACGCGCACCAGGGAATCGGAGCCGAATTCTTCAATCTGGTCGCGGACGCCCGGAAGCAGTTCGTAGTCCTTGCGGTTCATAATGCTGGCAACCCAGTAGGACAGGAAGCCCAAGGGCACGCAGATGATGAGGGAAATCATCGCGATGAGTCCGATGTCGGCGCCCATGACGCCCGCCCCGGCAACAATGCCGGGGTGGGGAGGAACCGCAACGTGGATGGAAAGCATGATGCCGGCCATGGGAAGGCCGAACTTGATGGGGTGCAGCTTGGCGATCTTCGCGAAGGCGTAGACAATCGGCACCAGCACGATGATGCCCACCTCGAAGAACACAGGGATGGCAACGAGGAAGCCGACGGCGGTGAGGGCTACGGCAACGCGCTTGGCTCCGAGCTTCGCTGTGAAGTGGTTGGCCAGCGATTGCACGCCGCCGGACACTTCGATCATGCGTCCTAGCACGGCTCCGAGGGCAATCAACAGCGCCACTTTGCCCATGGTGCCACCGACGCCGTTGGCCACAACTGTAAAAACGTCTGCCAAGGGGATCTGCGCGGCGACGGCCACCAGGATGCTCACGGCTAGCAATGCCACGAAGGCCTGGATCTTGAAGCGGATGATCATCAGCAGCAACAGCGCGACGCCTGCGACGGCGATGGTCAACAGCAGCGGAGTCCCAAGGTCCACGGCTGGCTTGATGGCAGGGGCATCAGCTGCCCGGACTGCCAAGGAATGGATGAGGGGGTTCATCAGATGTGTCTCCTTTGACAACACCGGCCTGGACTCGAGGCCGGCGAGAKGGGGCGACGACGGCGGAGGGGGACCGCCGTCGTCGCACGCTTTGTTGGGGGTGCTTTTCTAGGCGGTGCGTTTGGTGGGAGCGACGACCTTGATGACGGCGGAGTCGTCGGCGGCGGCGAGGCCTTGGGCCTGGCCGAGGAGGTAGAGCTGTTCGGCGGCGGCGGCGACCGGAGCGGCCAGGCCGGCGGCGCGCGTCGCCTTGCCGACGATGCCCATGTCCTTCACGAAGATGTCCAAACGGCTGAGGACCTCGGCGCCTTCGTCGTTGTATGCCTCGAGGATGCGGGGACCGCGGTTGGACAGCATAAACGAGCCCGCGGCACCTGCTTCGAGGGCGGCGAGGGTCTTGGCCTGGTCCAATCCAAGGGCATCGGCGAGGGCCATGGCCTCCGCGGCTGCGGCGATGTGCACGCCACAGAGGAGCTGGTTGACGGTCTTGAGGGCTTGGCCATCACCGGGCTTGTCGCCCACGATAGTCAGGGTGGAGGCCAGCAGTTCCAGGGCGGGTCGGGCCTTTTCCTGTGCGGCCGGGGTCGCGCCCACCACGATCAGGAGGTCGCCTTCGCCGGCGCGCTTGGGGCCGCCGGAAAGGGGTGCGTCAACGAGTTCGACGCCGTACTCTGCCAAGCGGGCCACGGTGGCGGGGATGGCTTCGGTACCGACCGTACTGCCGAGGATCACGACGGCGCCAGACTTGAGCACCGGGGCGACGCCGCTCTCGCCGAAGAGGACGTCGTCGAGCTGTTCGCCGTTGCGCACGGCAAGGAGCAAGGCGTCGGCGCCTTCAGAGGCTTCGCGGGCCGAAGCGAAGGTGCGGATCCCTGCGTCGGCGGCGAGCTTCAGCCGCGGTTCGGCGATGTCGAAGCCGTGGACGGTGAGCTGGCTTGCCAGGCGGGTGGCCATCGGCAGGCCCATGGCGCCCAGGCCGAGGACGGCGACGGTGTAGTTGCTGGTCATGGTGTTCTCCATTGAATGCGGCGGTTGGTTCTAGAAGGTGTTGCTGAGCTTGCGCGTGACTTGCGCCAGGGATTCGTCGTCGCCCACATTGCCGGCAAAGACGATGTACGGGATGCCCTTCGCGGGTCCGTCCACCGGCTCCCAGAGGGAGACGATGCCCGGCAGCATGGGGCCGCGGACAATCGCGTGCCGGATTTCCAGGCCGTGCGCGGCGACATCCGAGGACGTGATGCCGCCCTTGGCGATGACGAAGCGCGGTGGGAAGGTCTTGAGCGTCCGGTTCACGACCGCGACGACGGCGGCAGAGACGCTGCGGGCAATCTTCAGGCTCGCGGCGGCGTCGTCGGTCTTGATCAGCAGGCGACTCGTGTGGACGATGACGTCGCCGTGGTGGAGGGCGTCGACGACGGCGGCGACCACAGCTCCGATGTAAGCGTCAGCTTCGATTTCGGCGGCGAGGAGTCTCTCGACGTCGATCTCGATGATGCGTGCCGAGCTGTGCTGGGCCGTGAGGACGTTGAGCTGGCGCGTGGTGAGGCCGACATGCGAGCCGACAACGATCAGTCCGCCGGCCGTGGAGGGAGTGTTGCCTTCGTAGGCTTCCTCGCCGCTGAGCGGCTGGCGGATTTCCTGGCCGATGCGGCCGCGGACGAACGGCGGGCCCACGCGGTAGAGCAGCTTCTTGCCGCGGCGTTCGGCTTCTTCCAGTCCGAGGGCCAGCGCGCGGAGGTCGTTCTCGGTGACGATGTCCGCGACGATGGGCGTGGAGTTCGTGGCGGGTTCGATCGCGTCGGCGATGGCCTTGGCGGAGAGCTCGGGATCTCCGGCCGATCCGTCCGCAGCAGCCGCACCGGCGCGGATGATGTTGAGGTCGAGGACGATCACATCGCCGGCCGGAAAGCGGCCATGCGACTTCTCCTCCACATATTTGGCCAGCTCGGAGTTAGCGAAGCCGAAGCTCGCGTCCTTGGCGAACTCGGTCTCGGCAACCGGGGTGAGCTTGCCGGCGTCGTCCCCGGTGCCGCGCATGTAGTGCACGCCGCCGATGGTGACGCGACCGGCGTCGGGGAAGGCTGGGACCATCACGACGCCGTCTGTGGACTCGCCTGTTACGTCGGCGACCATGGCGGCAATGACGTCCGGTTCCAGCGGGTAGTGGCCGCGGAGGGTGGAGTCGGAGCGGCTGACGAAACCGAGGCGCAGCCTCGAACCAGCGCTGCCCGCCGCGGCAAGGGCGTTGCGCACGATTTCCTCGTTGCGGGCAGCAGCCTCCACCGGGTCCAGGCTGCGCGTGTTGGTCAGCACATAGACCGCGGGCTGGGACTGGCTTTCCACAATGTGGGCGAATACCCACGTGAAATCGGCAACCTCCCAGCGGGTGAGTACCGGCAGGTTGGCGACTGATTGGGTGCCCGTGGGGTCGTCGTCGAGGACTACAAGGACGCGGGGCGAGGCTGCGGAAGACGCTGCAACGGCGTCGGCAACCAGCTGAGCGGGGATCTGGACTTCAGCCGGGAAGGCGGCCAGAACATCGGCTTCAAGGGTCACTGTGCACTCCATCGTGGGAAATCTTTGCTTCTGAAAGTAAATGTAAGATGTCAGACATCTAATATTTGAATGCTAGTGTGACACACCCGCTTTCGGCTGTGCAAGTGTCAGTCGTCACTATGCTTGGCGCATGCTTCAAGAGCCTCCCACCGTCGCGGCGCTACATGTGGACATGCGCCTTCCAACGGCCGCTAGCACGACGCCGGGACAACTGTCCCAGCCTCCCGTCCTGTTGCTGCATGGCTGGGCCTCGACGTCGGCCTATTGGGAGCCGCTCGCCGCCGAATTGCTCGACGCCGGACGTTCAGTGTGGATCGTCGAGTTGCCCGGGTATCACCGTGGTGAGGTTTTGCCTCCGGGATTCGAGTGGACCCTGGAGGCGGCGGCGGCTTCTGTGGCGGCAGTTGCCGCCCGGAACCCCTCGCCCGTCCACGTCGTCGGTCATTCAATGGGTGGCAGCGTGGCGTTGACGTTAGCGGCCGCGCGTCCGGAGCTGGTGGCGAGCGTGGCCCTCATCGGCATGGTTCCGGCTCCGCCGAACGATGCCTTCAAGTCGATGCTCGAATCGCAGCTGCGGCAAGGCTTCATTGACGACGCGACGCGCTCCAAGTGCATGAAGGCCTGGTTTGGGGCGTTGTCCCCTGAGGACCATCGTTTGCTGGGCCAGGGATTCGAACTACCCTTTGATGTCCTGGGCCCCAGCGGCCTCGCGGCGATGGCTGGGGTGGCGGCGGAGGTCCCCGAAAAGGTGTCAGCGCCGACGCTCGTGATTGCCGGCGTCGGGGACCTCGTTCGCTCGCTGGACCAAGCGGAAGCCTTCGTCGCGGCCAGTCCGCTTCGCAGACTCGTGGCAGTCCCGGACGCCGGACACAGCGTCCACTGGGAGCAACCGCATGCTTGCGCCCTGGCGCTCGGCGCGTTTTGGAACGAAAGCCGGCAACCGCCAGCGTAAGATGTCAGACATCTAGGAACGGAGCACCATGGCACGCAAGTCGCTGGTCGGCGTCGTCGCTGACGAGCTGCTGGACCGCATCGTCGCGGGCGAATTTCCGCCGGGCACTGTGGTTCCCGGCGAACTCGAATTGAGCGCCAAACACGAAGTCAGCCGCATGACCGTCCGAGAGGCCATGAAGACCCTCGAGGCACAGCGAATCCTGAGCGTGGAGCGTGGCCGGGGAACGTTCGTCAATCCCCTGAACCGCTGGGCATCCCTCGAAGCAGTGTTGCGCGCGGCTTCGGAGGGAAAGAACGACGCCGCAGCGGCCGTCCAGCTCATCGAGCTGCGCCGCATGCTCGAGACCGGCGCCTGCGAACTCGCAGCTTCACGGGTCTCCCCCGAGGAAATCGAGCAGCTGCACGTCCATGTATCCGCCATGCAGAAAGCCCACGATTCAAGTGATGTAGGCGCGTTCGTCGAAGCAGACCTCGGGTTCCACGACGTGATCCTGCACGCCTCCGGCAACGTGTTTGTGGCCGTACTCTTCGAACCCCTCCACCGCGTCCTGGAAACCCGGCGCACCCAGACCTCGCAAATCCCGGAGATCCAGGAGCACGCCATCGGACACCACCGTGCCATCCTGAAAGCCCTCGAAGCCGGCGACTCTCCCCGCGCCCGCGAGGCCATGGACGCGCACATGCAGCAGACCCTGGACGATCTCCGGACGTACGTCCTGGAGGCCTAAGCCCGAAGGGCGCCGCCCCCGAACGCTCGCTCACCTATCCGGGCCAAATCCCAGACGCTCGCTCACCTATCCGGGCCAAATCCCAGCAATATCTTGCGGTGTCGTCCTGCAGCACCCGCCAATAAGCCGAGCACCAAGTTTTTGCCAGATGCCGACTCCTTCCGCAAGGCTTGCAGGTTGCCTGCCATCAGCGCCGCGCACGGCTGGGCCGGGTGTCCAGGTCTTGGTTAGCGCGTCATAGCTTTCGCCGGAATTCGGATACGCGATCAATGGAGTTGAGGTGACTTTGTGTAGGGCCTCAAGCGCCGGAGAGACCAAGTCCAACGGCACACAATTTACACCGATGGCGACAACCCTCGGCTGCGTCGAACAGAGCCTTGCGACGTCGGCAAGGGGCGTGCCGTCACTGATGTGCCGCCCGTCCCGTAGCGTGAAGGAGAACCACGATTCGACATCGAATTCTTCCACTAGTGCCACCAGAGCTCCCGTCTCCGACACTGATGGCAACGTCTCTACTGCCAGCAAGTCCACTCCAGCCTCCACCAGCGCCGCGATCCGAGGCCGGTGGAACTCCATGAACTCGCTCCGGCTGAGGGAGTAGTCGCCCCGGTACTCCGACCCGTCGGCGAGGTAGGCGCCATAAGGGCCCACGGATCCGGCAATCAGCAGGGGTCCCGCTTCCGGGTTTTCAACCAAGTATTCCCGCCTCGCCTCGTCGGCCAGGCGTACGCTCAATACCACCAATTCCAAGGCTTCCACTTCGCCGACGCCGCGCTGTCCAAATCCTTGTGGCGTGGCCTGATAGCTCGCTGTGATTGCAACTTTGGCACCTGCACTGAAGTAGTCGCGGTGCACCTGCCTGATCAGCTGCGGTTGTTCCCGAAGCACTTTGGCCGACCAAAGAGAGTCCTCCAAATTGCAGCCGCGCGCCTCGAGTTCAGTGGCAAGCGCGCCGTCCACCGTCAGGTTCGACCCGGCGTCGAGCATGTGGGACAACGTGGTGATACGGGGCATCGTTCGGATCTCCAAGCAGTTGATGTTAATTCAAGCCTGTGCGGACGAGATGTCCTTGGCGTGACCACTCACTCAATATAGTGATCATAATAAGCATTTGTAAATGCTTGTAATGATCAACCTTGCTGTGCCACCATGGCAGTCAAGCAATCTGCGAGCTGTGGAGGGAAGAGGAATCACCTTGGGTATCAAAATGAAATCAGTGCGCAAGCTGCGCGTGCATTGGCCTATCACGTCGGAGACTTTCTCCGGGCTAACAAGGGGCGAGGACGGGGCGTTGAGGAACGATCAAGGCATCACGGCGCTGCTCCAGGCCCTGGCGGACTCTCCGGAATTGGGGGACTTCGGAAACTACAGGCATGTTTTCGAGTCTGGCGTGGGATTCGAAGGATTCACCGTGGGGCCAGGCGCCAACCCTACGTTGGGGGAAATAGGCCAGCGGACCATTTCGCCGACCTTTGTCTTCACCACCTATTTCGACGCATCACTTGACGATGCCGATGTGGAGCGGTTCATGCGTCGCCTTGTGGAAATCCACCCCTGGGAGGTGCCCGTCATAGAGCTATCGGGCGTCGTAAGTGTCTCCGCCACCGCGCCCCTTGCGGCATATGAGAGCGAAGCCGCATCATGACCGAACACGCCACGACGGGATTTTGGGACGGACTCCGGCCCCTGCTAGCGGGAAGGACGTTCACCGACTTGACGCACGCATTCCACCCTGGCCAGCCGCATTTCCCCGCTTTCCCCAACGAGACCAGGGATGCCGTGTTCGATCTGGAGAAGGGCGACGGTTTCACCGCGCATCGCTATTCGATCATCGGGCAATGGGGAACCCACGTCGATCCCCCGTCGCATTTCATCCGCGGGGGCCGGACCCTGGACCAAATTCCGGTAGAGGACATGGTCCTTCCGCTGGTTGTCCTGGACATCACCGAAAAGGTCAGGGCTGATGCCGATGCCACCCCCACAATGGAGGACCTCCAATCATGGGAAAGCCGAAACGGTACTGTCCCGACGGGTTGCTTTGTGGCGTTGCGGACGGGCTGGAGCGAACGTTGGCCCGATGCAGACGCCATGGCAAACAGAGACAGCGAAGGCGTGAGTCATACGCCTGGCTGGTCGCAGGAAGTCCTCACGTTTTTGCTTGAACAACGGTCGATTGCGGCTGTAGGTCACGAACAGACGGACACCGACCCGGGGGTGGCCACTTCCCGCAAGGACTTCAGTCTTGAGACATACGTGCTGGAACAGAACCGTTGGCAGATCGAGCTATTGACGAACCTGGGCGATCTTCCCGAAAAGGGTGCCGCCCTTGTTGCAACGTGGCCCAAGCCCCTTCAGGGCAGCGGCTTTCCGGCCCGGGTGTTTGCTATCCACTGAGGTGCGCCATCTGGTGGCTAGAATCGAATCCATGCCTAAGACATCCAGCATGGGACGGGGAATCATGGCTGTCCTTGCAGTTGGTTCCCGCAACGCGGAAGGCCTCTCCGGCGGAACAGTCGCCGACATTGCAGGGGATCTGAGCAAAGACCGCAGCCAGGTTTCGCGAAGCCTCCGGGGCGCCGAGCAGGAAGGCTTTCTGGAACGCGCGGACGGGCGGTCCTACACCCTGAGCTGGTCACTATTTACCGACGCCCAGCTTTTGACCGAACAACGGCTGCAGACCGACGGAATAACCGCCTTGGAGGGGCTTGCTGGTGAAACGAACGAAGGATGCTTCCTCGGAGTTCTGAGCGGCGACAGCACAGTGACGGTCGGTGAGCGCATTCCGGCGAGCAGCAACATGGTCGGTTCGTGGTTGGGCCGGCCGTACCCGGCCTACTGCAGTGACGCCGGCCAGGCACTGCTTTGGGAGTCGTCCGACGCCGAGGTACGAACAGTTTTCGGGTCTGCTGCGTTTGTTCGTCACGGCCCCAAGACTCCAGTGGATGTCGAGGACTTCCTGACGCGGCTGCATGAGGCTCGGAGCCGGGGGTATTCCATCGTCGACGAGGAAGCCGAACCAGGCTTGTATTCTTTGGCGGTTCCGGTCCGGGATTTCAAGGGGGACGTAGTGGCGGCCCTGCAGGTAGTGGGTCCTAAGACACGGCTGGAGCCGCGGCGGGAGCTCTGCGCCTCGGCTCTTGTGTCGTGGGGAAAGTGGCTGGAATCGACGCTGGGTCAGTCGTTGGCGCAGGCGCAGGCCTAGCTCGCAAGGCCTGCGCCTCCCGTACTGTCTCCCCTGCGGTGATCGCGAGATCCCAGCCGATCGGCTGACTCCGTCAGAACCTTGGCAATTTTCCCGGCCCTGGGTTCGATCTCGGACCTGCTGCCCAGAACACTAAGTGAAGCAAGAATCGTTCCTTCACGGTTGCGGATGGGCAGGGCCAATTCGTAGACGCCGTGCTCGAATTCTTCCGCTGCCAAAGTGAAGCCACGGGCCCTGTCCCGGTCCATGAGTTCGCAGACCTCCAGGGCCGAGTGGGCCGCGCCCGGCCCGCCGACGCCGATGAAGTTGACGTCCTTGAGGAGATCTTGAATCGCGACCTGCTCGTGGTCCCACAAAAGAGCGCGGCCCGACCCTGTACACCATATGGGCGTCACCATGCCAGGTTTTACGAAGCCGCCGGGGAGCGCGTCATTGCTGGACGCGCGCAGGAGAATTACCCGGAAGGCCTCCCTGACGGAAACCCTGGATCGGAGGCTTAGCGTGGCCACCAAAGCCTCCAGCTCGGTTCTTGATTCGCGAACCCAGCCAGTATTAAGTGAAGCCGCGAGATCGAAAAATCGTGGGCCTGTCCGGAACGGACCCCGTTCGACACGTTCCAGAAGTCCCAGATCACACAGTTCCTGGGTAAGACGGGATACGCGGCTTTGTTCCATGTCCAGCTCGGAGGCGAGCTGGGAAACGCCGAGAAGCCGTCGCCCCCACTTCTCCCGGTCAGCGACCAGCCGCACAATCCGAAGTCCTTGTGCCATGGACGACGCTTCCGAGGAAGAATCCATTGTCAGTGCTCCTTCCGACCATCAATCACGCCTATTCTCACACGTCGCCATTGATCGGAATGCGGCGTGCTCCTGCCCACACGGTGTAGAGATCGGCGAGGATCGCCGAGTTCGCGCTCTCCATTTCCGCGACTCGAAACCGCCGACGTCGACCTCCAGCCAGTTGCCGACGTTCCGGATCGAACTGCCGGCAAAGGGCATCACGTGTTCTGAATTCATTTGTCATCCGTTGGACAGCTCCTCGGCCGGGACGGCGGTCCCTGGCCGAGAAGCTGGGTAGACGGTGGTCAACGGTCCAGTAGTGACGGCTGTGCTGTGCGCGCCTTGCGTCCGTACTTGAGATAGAAAAATGCATAGCAGGCTCCCACAAAGGGAACTCCGAAGTAGAGAGCGGCTACCTGGTTCGGGTCAAACGCAATGCCGATCAGCGAAATGAAGCAGAGCGAGAACGCCAGGATCGGCACGAGGGGGAACATCGGGGCCCTGTAAGGAAGGGCTGCGACATTGCCGCCGTTCTTGACATAGGTCCTCCTGTGGAAGAAATGTGATGCGGCGATGGACATCCACACGCCGACGACGGCGAACCCTGCCACGGACACCAGGGCCAAGTACACCGTCTCCGGAGCAACCACGCTGCTGATGAGCGATGCCAGGCCGCCCACCATGCTCACGGAGAGCGCGACCATGGGAATGCCACGTCGAGTGAGCTTTCGCAATACCCGAGGGGCATGTCCTTCATCCGAGAGTGAGTACAACATGCGGGCGCAGGAGAAGAGGCCGCTGTTGCCGGCAGAAAGGAGCGCGGTGATGATGACGAAATTCATGGCATCGGCAGCAAATGGAATGCCGATGGAAGAAAAGACCGTCACGAACGGGCTTTGGTCCAGGCCAACTTGGCCAAAGGGGATGGTGGCGGCGATGACCGCGATGGCCCCGACGAAGAAGATCAGCAGCCGGACAACCGTGCTGCGCATGGCTTTCGGAATGCTTGTGGCAGGATCCGCAGTTTCGCCAGCCGCTACACCGATGAGCTCAGATCCGGAGAAGGCGTAGAACACTGCTAGCGCTGTGACCAGGACACCAGTGAATCCGTTTGGGAAAAGGCCGCCTGTTGTATTGAAGTTTGCAAACAGGAAGGGATGATTGCCGGCCTCGCTCAGCGGGTGGAAGCCAAATAACGCGGCACCGCCGAGCACGATCAGGACGATGATCGCGCCGACCTTGATGATCGCGAACCAGAACTCCGACTCTCCGAAGAATCGCGAAGAGACGGCGTTGAGGCCAAAAAGCACGGCCGCAAAGATCACACACCAAACCCACACATCGATGCTTGGAAACCAACGCTGCATGAGGAGGCCCGCAGCTGTGAATTCCGATCCGATGGCTACCGCCCAACAAAGCCAATAAAGCCAAGCGGTAGTGAACCCAGTGGCTGGCCCGATCGAACGCGATGCGTAGATGTGGAAAGCCCCCGAGACTGGGTAGGCGATAGCAAGTTCGCCAAGGCACGCCATCACGAGGTAGACCACGAAGGAGCCAATCAGGTAGGCGATGACAGCGCCGAGTGGTCCAGCCTGGGAGATCGTGTAGCCCGAACTCAAGAAGAGTCCGGAGCCGATGACGCCACCCATGGCGATCATTACCAGGTGCCTCGGCCCCATGGACCGGCGTAGCCCGGATTCAAGCGGCGGCGGGTCTGAGCGTTGCGGTTCTAGCGTGACGGATGAAGAGGATTCCATTGTGTCTCCCGGGTCGGCGGTCAGGTCGGTGGTCGAATCAGATGCGAAGGATGCGCGTGATACCTCGGAGATCGAGGGTCCTCAGGATGGCCGGAGCTGCGCAAAGGGATGGTGATGAAGATAACACAGCAAGACCTGCCTGGTCATTAAAAACATTTGAACATGCACATATTGCACACATGTTACTTGGGGGTGTTCATGTCGAATCGGAATGTGGTTGGTCATTTCGCCCTGCCCTTCAGGCAGAATCACATGCCTTGACTGACATGGAATGCGGCCAACATTGGAAGACCGATGTAACTGACTGAAGGAGCAGCATGACTACCTATGACATTGCCTTGATCGGCTTCGGCGGCGTCAACAGGACCCTAGCCGAACTGATCGCAACACGCGGCGAGGCCCTTCGTTCCGGGCTGGGCTTTGGCCTCCGGGTCGTGGCGATCACCGACCTTCGCCTCGGATCCCTGGTTCGGCCTGAAGGTATTGATCTCTCCATGGCCCTGAGCCTCGGAGGCGGGAGCGAGACCTTCGCCGAACACGGCGGATCCGCTGACACGAACAATGAGTCGGTCATCCGCTCCTGCACAGCAGACATCATCTGCGAAGCCACCTTCACGAACCCTCACGACGGCGAGCCTGCGGTCTCCCACGTGCGGTGGGCGCTCGAATCCGGCAAGAGCGTGTGCACCACGAACAAGGGACCGGTAGCCCTCCGGGGGGCCGAGCTGAATTCTCTCGCCAAGCAGAACGATGTGCACTTCGAATACGAAGGAGCCGTCATGAGCGGCACTCCTGTGATCCGTCTGGCAAAGAAGATGTTCTCCGGACTCCGGTTGAATGGTTTCGAGGGCATTCTCAATGGCACCAGCAACTACGTGCTCGGTCGGATGGAAGCCGGCCTGGACTTCGAAGCAGCCATCAGCGAAGCACAGGAACTCGGTTATGCGGAGGCAAACCCCGCGGCGGATATCGAGGGTTATGATGTCCAGCTCAAGGTCCTCATCCTTGCCAACGAGCTGCTCGACGCGGGCATCGAACTCAAGGACGTCCAGCGCCAGGGGATCTCGACTGTCACGGCGGAAGATATTCGTAAGGCATCCCAGGACGGACGCCGCTGGAAGCTCATCGGTTCGGCGCGGCGGAATCCCGATGGGACCGTCACAGCAGGCGTAGCTCCGGCCGCGCTTCCCCTTGACAGCGGGCTTGCCGGTGTTTCGGGCGCGACGAACGCGGTCTCCTTCGATACTGACCTCCTTGGATCCATCACCGTCTCGGGGCCCGGGGCAGGGCGTATGGAAACCGCCTACGCTTTGCTTTCTGACATCATCGCCATGCACTCCGCCAAGACACCGGTAGCCGCACATGTCTGAGTCAACTCTTTGCGCCATGGAGACGGTGCTGCCACGGTTCCGTGAGGTGACCAGCCCCTACGATGGCAGGATCGTCGGCGCGGTTCCTCTGACCGATGCTTCTGCCGGCGAAGCCGTTCTCGACGTGGCCCGGTCCGGTGCGCGGAAAGCTCAGGCTCTGTCTCGCAACGCACGCGGCAAAATCCTCGACGCTGCGGCTACGGACATCGAGCGCCGAACCGAGGAGTTCGCACTGACCATTGTTGCCGAGTCCGGGAAAACCATCCGCCAGGCACGAAAGGAAGTGCTGCGAGCTGTCAACACACTCCGGCTGTCCGCAGTCGAAGCACGCAGGAACGCCGGCGAAGTCATTCCGTTTGACTCATACGAGGGCTCGGAAGACCGGACGGGGTGGTACTCACGGGAACCGCTTGGCATCATCGCAGCGATCACGCCCTTCAACGACCCCCTCAACCTGGTGGCGCACAAGATCGGTCCGGCCATCGCTGGGGGAAACGCCGTGGTCCTCAAGCCATCTGCCCTTGCTCCCCTGTCGGCCCAGCTGCTCACAGACGCCCTTGTGGCTGCCGGGCTTCCGCGTGAGGTTCTGACTGTTGTTCACGGCGACCGGGAGGTGGCCGAAGCGATCATCCGGTCCCGGGACGTAAGAATGGTGTCGTTCACCGGCGGGTTCTCCACTGGGGAAAGCATCGCCCGCGCTGCCGGCCTGAAGAAGCTCTCCATGGACCTGGGCGGAAACGCGCCAGTCATCATCATGAGCGATGCAGACATTGACGACGCCGTGGAATCCTGTGTCTCTGGGGCGTTCTGGGCCGCCGGCCAGAACTGCGTTGGGGTACAGCGGATACTCGTAGCCACACCGTTGTACGCCGACTTCCGACAGCGTTTCCTGGAAGCTACGGCCCGATTGGTTGCCGGAGATCCCTCGGATGAGCGGACGGACGTGGGGCCGATGATCAGCCCCGCCGCGTTACGCGAACTCCAAGCCAAGCTGGATGAGGCAATCCACGACGGCGCCGTACTTCTCGCCGGCAACGTGACCGACGGCAATGTGCTTCAGCCGACCGTTCTGGAAGCCGTCCCGGCGGACAGCAGGTTGTGGAGCGAAGAAGTGTTTGGGCCTGTGGTCATGCTGCACGCCTTCAACACCTTCGAAGAAGCCATTGAAGTAGCAAATGCCATCGAATTCAGCCTTCACGCCGGCATTTTTACGGACTCCCTGAGCAACGCCATGGACGCTGCCCGCCGCCTCGACGCAGGGGGCGTCATGATCAACGATTCGTCGGACTATCGGTTCGACGGCATGCCGTTCGGTGGTTCCAAATACGGAAGCCTCGGCAGGGAAGGTGTCCATTTTGCCTATGAGGAGATGACCCAGCCCAAAGTCGTCTGCATCAAGAAATAGAGGATGTAATGCCATGACCACCCGCACCGAGACCGATTCGCTCGGGAACATTCCTGTACCCGCGAACGCCTACTGGGGAGCACATACTGCCCGGGCGTTGGAAAACTTCACCATCAGCGGCATTCCTATCTCCAGCCACCCGCATTTGGTGCGCTCCCTCGCGATGATCAAGAGCGCCGCAGCGCAGGCCAACTGCGAACTCGGGGTCCTCTTGCCCCAGCAAGCGGCAGCAATCCGCGAATCGTGCCAGGAAATCGAGGACGGCCATCACCACGAACAGTTCTGCGTGGACGTCATCCAAGGCGGCGCGGGCACGAGCACCAATATGAACGCCAACGAAGTGATCGCGAACCTTGCCCTGGAAAAACTAGGCCACCGCCGCGGCGACTACCAGCATTTGCACCCCATTGACCATGTCAATCGATGCCAATCCACCAACGACACATATCCAACCGCAATCAAACTGGCCCTCATTTTCGCCACCACAGAACTGAACCAAGAATTGGGCAGGCTTGCCGAAACCGCCAGAAGCAAGGGCGCCGAATTTGCCGACGTTGTCAAGATGGGCAGAACGCAGCTTCAGGATGCTGTGCCGATGACCCTGGGTCAGGAGTTCAATGCCTTCGCCGCGACGTTGGAAGAAGATCGCTTCAGGCTCTTGGAGTCCACAGAGCTGATGCGGGAGTGCAACCTGGGCGCCACCGCCATCGGCACCGGCATCACTGCCGAACCGGGCTACCAGCAATTGGTACTGCGGGCACTGTCTGAGATTTCCGGTGTCGAGGTCTTTCCTGCCAACGATCTGGTCGAAGCGACGTCCGACGTCGGCGTCTTCATGCACATGTCGGGCATGCTGAAACGGACCGCAATAAAGCTGTCCAAAATCAGCAGCGACCTCCGGTTGCTGTCCAGCGGACCGCAAAATGGCTTTGGTGAGATCACTCTGCCTCCCCGCCAAGCTGGGTCATCCATCATGCCCGGAAAGGTCAACCCTGTTATCCCGGAGACCATGAATCAGATCGCTTTCACGGTCGCCGGCGCAGACACCGCCGTAACGATGGCGGCAGACAATGGTCAGCTCCAACTCAATGCCTTCGAGCCGGTCATCGCGCATGTCCTGCTTCAAGGCGTTTCATGGCTCAAACAAGGAGCACTCATTCTCCGGACACATTGCATGGGAGGCATCGAAGCGAACACCAGCCGTCTCGCCCGCCAGACCGCAACCTCGGTAGGCCTTGCAACAGCACTGGTTCCGGCCATCGGCTACGTAGCGGCAGCGGCAGTAGCCAAGGATGCACTGCGGGATGGGTCAACCATTCTCGACGTCGTCATGGAGAGGAAACTCCTGGACCGGGCCGTTGCTCAATCGATCCTTGAATCCGCTGCGTTTCCAGCCAAGGGCACCCACATAACAGCGGTTTGATTGCTGATCCGTCACGCGGTCGGCTCCACGCCGCGCCGGATGAGACTGGAAAGCGTCATGGCCGTCACCGTATCCGTGACTCCGGGAAGGGCGGCAATCTGCTCCCAAATCTCCTGGACTCTCTCCAAAGACCGGGCTTCAAGTCTCACCAGAAGATCAAAGTCACCGCTGACGACGTCGCACAAAACCACTTCCGGAATCGAACGCAAAACAGTGATGACGTCTGAACCGCGCACTCGGTCTTTCCTGTAAACCATGAGGAAAGCCGAGACAGGACTTTGCCCCGATGTGCCTGCAACCACCGTATATCCCTGGATATACCCTTGCCGTTCCATCCGGTCGACCCGCTGCCGCACGGCATTCCTTGAAAGCAGGACTTTGGTCGCCAGTTCGGCATGACTAATGCGTGCATTCTTGGTGAGCTCCGCAAGGATCCTCTGGTCTATGTGATCAAGACTCACTCGGTCGATGTCCACCCTTCAAAAAGTAAATTCCCGTGCACAACCCAAGCAGAACCAGATCCACGACCGAAAGCCCCAAAAAGATGATACTTCCGCATCACACACGCCCGCCGTTCGGCGGCATCACCTGCGTCCTGTTCGACATGGACGGAACGCTCATCGACTCAGCTTTGGGTGTTACTTCGAGTGCTGCCCAGGCTTTGGAATCCGTAGGAGCGCCTGTCCCGTCGCCGGATGAACTGCTCAGGTTCGTCGGTCCGCCGATGGTGGACTCATTCAGAACAGTCTCCGGGCTGAATGAAGCGACAGCCCAGAAAGCCCTCCAACATTACCGCAAGGCATACGCGGATCACGGCGCGGAGCAATCCAGTCTGTACGAAGGGGTCATCGAGTTGCTGGAGCAACTGCTGTTGGCAGGAATCCCCATGGCTGTTGCTACCTCCAAAGTGGAAGATCAAGCACTGCGACTCGCACGACGCTTTGGAATCGAGAGCAACTTCATCAACATTTGCGGGGCATCGGACGTTGAAAGAAGAGCGACCAAGGCAGAAGTCATCGGTGAAGCGCTGCTCCGCCTCGCCTCCCAGGGCATCGACATCTCCAACCCGGTAATGGTCGGCGACAGAAGCTACGATGTCGCGGGCGCAGCCGAGCACGGAATTTCCACGTTATTCGCGCTCTGGGGATACGGGGGAAAAGAGGAAGCGTTGCAGGCTGCCGCCGTTGTCACCTCACCCGCGGCCTTGCTGCCGATGATCCTATCCACAGTGCCACCCCTGTTCCCCCGGCCTTGCGTCGGCTAGTCTGCTTTCACGGCCTGCCAGGCCAGCAGTTCAGGCATCAAGGACGATCATGAGGAGCAAGAATGGCTGACCACACATATAGCGTTTCCGAAATTGTTGGTACCTCGTCCGAGGGCGTCGACGCCGCCATCAAGAATGGGATTGCGGCTGCAAGCCAGACCCTCCGCAACCTCGATTGGTTCGAGGTCAAGGAAATCCGCGGCCACCTCAGCGAGGGCGCCGTGGCCGACTGGCAGGTAACCATCAAGCTCGGATTCCGCCTGGAGCGTTAGACCTCGAGCGTTAAGCCAAACAAACCCCAAAACCGACGATGGCCGCCAGCCCTTCTGTGGAAAGGCTGGCGGCCATCAGTTGCGAGTCTGGACTCACCCGCGGGTCCAGACTTGGACGGGGTCACCGCCACAGAGGAGTCGCCGGCCACGGCCGGCAAATTCGATCCACAGGAATTCGTGGTCAGAGGACACTTCGTCCACAAGGCCGGCGTCGAAGCCCCACCTGTCCTCGTGGATCCAGACGGTTTCGCCGCGATTGAGTTCGGACCATTTCGACGGCGGCAGGTGCTGCGCCGCCGCCGCGGGCCGCTGGGCCGACGTCGTGAAGTGGCTTGGGCCCCATGCCCCTAAGGTTTCGGGGCTCATCGGGATCCAGCGACCAGGTACTGGCGATGCCAGACCGTTGCCACGCCATTGTGGGACGGGAAGACGTGGCCTTCAAAAAAGGTGTGCACAATGTGGGGTTCGCCTTCAGGGCTCCATTGACCGGATGCCGGGCAATGGGAGCCGGTGGATCCAGCGGACCCTGCGGTGCTTGCCCGCTCCCTCAGCAGCGCGATGCGTTTCATCGTTGAATTCCATCCTTGATATGCGAAAAAGGTCTGGATTCAGCCTAAACGCCGCGCAAGGGCCGCCCAATGGGCACATAGACAGAATCATGCCAATTCACTATGCAGTGGCACAGTGACGTAGAGCACATATGGCTGAAACTCGTCAGCTCTCGTTTGAGGCTTGGCGCTCGAACAGCTCCGGGCTTGTCGCCGTCGCCGCCGTTGCCGCACCAACCGCCGTTCCCGCACCAAAGCTGCCCAGCAGCTTCAGGGCATCGTCCGACGGCGAACCCGCCTTTGCGGAATAGACGCGTAGGACTTGATCCGGGTCCTGCGGCAGGGCCAAATTCTCGAAGTTGAGCTCGACGTCCCCCACCGCGGGGTGATGCAACCGGACGGTGCCGGCCGAACGCGCCGCCACTCGATGCCCGGCCCACCATTGGCGGAAGTGTTCGCTGTTTACGGCGAGTTCGCCCACGAGCTGGTTGGCTTGGGGATCGTCGGGGTGCCGCCCGGTATCCGCACGTAGGGAGCCGGCGGCTTCCGCGGCAACCGTCTTCCAGTCCCGGAACAGTCTGCGTGCCTGGGGGTCCAGGATCAGCCAGCGCGTGAGGTTTCGCTCGGCGGGAGGCATGGACGGGAAGTCGGCAAATAGCAAGACTGCCATGCGGTTGGCTCCAAGAACGTCACTGCGCCGGCCAAGCAGGAGCGCCGGAACGTCGCCCACAGCGTCCAGAAGTTGGCGCAAGGCCGGCCGCACCCGTGGCGTGGGAGTCGGCGCTTTGGCGCTCGATGCGCAGTGCTCTAGGAGGTCCATCATGTGCGTGTGCTCGCTTGAGTCCAGGCGCAGCGCCCGCGACACTGCTTCAAGGACGGCCCTGGACGGATGGATATGGCGGCCTTGCTCGAGGCGTGTGTAGTAGTCCGTGCTCACATCGGCCAAGTGGGCAATTTCCTCCCTGCGCAGCCCGGGAACGCGGCGCGCGCCGGACGCTTCCGGCAATCCTGCATCCTCCGGCGACATCCGGGCACGCATGGCTTTGAGGAATTTTCCGAACTCGGCGCTTTGACCCATGTCTCTATTCTTCCCTCCCTAGAGGCCTGTTTCTACGGCCAAGGTAGGACTGCCAGTCCTAGGAAAAAGAGGGGGCGTCAAATCTACTGATTGTTGCCGCGAACGTGCATAGGCTCGAAAGTGCCAGCAACAATCCACCCAGCAGCGACGAAAGGCCGGACATGTCCAGCGCTCAGAATTCAACCGTTCCCGGGCTCGTCCTGAACAACTCGATCACCATCCCCCAACTCGGCTTCGGCGTCTTCCAAGTCCCGCCCGCCGAAACCCAGAAAGCCGTCGAGGACGCACTTGAAGCCGGGTACCGGCATATCGACACCGCCGCGGCGTACCGGAACGAATCCGGCGTCGGCGCAGCAATCAAGGCTTCCGGCATCTCGCGGGAAGAACTGTTCATCACCACCAAACTCCGCAACGGCGAGCAGGGGCAGACCGCTGCGGCGTTCGACAACAGCCGCCGCGAACTCGGCCTCGACGTCATCGATCTCTACTTGATCCATTGGCCGGTGCCATCCCAGGGCCTCTTCGTGGACGCGTGGAAGGCTCTCGAGAAGATCCACGCCGACGGCGGCGCCCGGGCAATCGGCGTCTCCAACTTCTTGCCCGAACACCTCGACACGCTCTTGGCATCAGCCGACGTCGTTCCCGCCGTCAACCAAATCGAACTGCACCCGACGTTCCAGCAGCAGGAACTGGCGGCGAAGAGCCGCTCGCACGGAATCGCCGTCGAGGCCTATAGCCCGCTAGGGCAGGGAGCGGACCTGGGGTCGGCAACAGTCACCAAACTAGCCGAAACACACAACGCCACCCCGGCCCAGATCGTGCTGGCGTGGCACCTCGGAATCGGCAACATCGTCATTCCCAAGTCAGTGCACCCGGAACGGATCCGGCAGAACCTCGCGGCGGCGTCATTGCAGCTCACCTTGGAAGAACTGGAAGCCGTCAGCGCGCTCGACGCCGGTGCTCGCCTGGGCGCAGATCCCGCCGTCGCGTCCTTCAGCCAAATGTAAGAACCACCACAGCGTAAGGAAAGCAAAACCATGCAGTACACCCACTTGGGCCGCTCAGGCCTCAGCGTCTCCCGCTTGTGCCTCGGAACCATGAACTTCGGCCCGCAGACGGAGGAATCCGCAGCGCACTCCATCATGGATTCCGCCCTTGACTACGGCATCAATTTCTTCGACACCGCCAACGTCTACGGCGGCCACGACAACCGGGGCTGGACCGAGGAAATCATCGGCCGCTGGTTTGCCAAGGGCGGCGAGCGCCGCGAACGCGTGGTCCTGGCCACCAAGCTCTACGGAACCATGACGGACCGCCCCAACGAGTCCAAGCTGTCCGCCCTCAACATCCGGCGGGCCTTGGACGCAAGCCTGAAACGCCTGCAGACCGACTACATCGACGTCTATCAGTTCCACCACGTGGACCGGAACACTCCGTGGGATGAGATCTGGCAGGCGATCGAGGTTGCCGTCCAACAGGGCAAGATCCTGTACTCAGGAAGTAGCAACTTTGCTGGCTGGCACATCGCCCAAGCCCAGGAAGCCGCCGCCCGGCGCAACTACAACGGGCTCGTGAGCGAGCAGTCCATCTACAACCTCCTCACCCGCAACGTCGAGCTGGAAGTCATCCCGGCCGCACAGCAGTACGGCCTCGGGCTGATCCCGTGGTCGCCACTTCATGGCGGTCTGCTGGGCGGCGTGCTGAAGAAAGAGCGAGACGGCGTCCGGCGCCTTGAGGGCCGCGCGGCCGAAACGCTCAAGAAGCACGAGGACCAGATCCGCCAGTACGAGGACCTCGCCGACGACCTTGGCCAGGAGCCCGGCGATGTGGGCTTGGCCTGGTTGCTGCACCAGCCGGCGGTGACCGCACCGATCGTGGGTCCCCGCACCCAGGAGCAGTTGGACGCTGCCATCCGGGCTTTGGATGTCACCCTCGATGCCGATTCCCTCAAGCGGCTCGATGACATCTTCCCGGGCCACCGGACAGCGCCGGAAGACTACGCGTGGTGAAGCCGGAGCACTGTGCAAATACCTGCCGATAGGAAAGACTTCCGATATGGAATCTGCACCCTTGATCAGGCTCAACGATGGCAATGCCATTCCGCAGATCGGCCTCGGAACCTGGCCGCTCGACGACGCCGAGGTCGCCACGGCGGTGGTGTCCGCCGTCGAACTTGGCTACCGGCATGTCGATACGGCCTACCGATACGGTAACGAGGCCGGCGTCGGGCAAGGCGTGCGGGACTGCGGCATCCCGCGCGAGGAACTGTTCATCACCACCAAGCTGGACGGCACCTACCAGGGCCGAGATCGCGCCGTCGAAGGGCTTGAGGGCTCCCTCAAGCGCCTCGGACTGGACTACGTGGACCTCTTGCTGATCCATTGGCCGCTCCCCCAACGGAACGAGTTCATCTCCACCTGGAAGACTTTCGAGAGGCTCCAGGCTGAGGGGAAGGTGCGCTCAATCGGCGTGTCCAACTTCAAACCCTCACACCTCGAGCGGCTTCTGGAGGAAACTTCGGTGCTGCCGGCCGTCAACCAGATCCAGATCTCGCCGTCCATCACACGGATCGACGAGCGTGCCTTCAATGAGAGCCACAACATCGCCACGGAATCGTACAGTCCGTTGGGAGCCGGGCGAGATCTCCTGAATGCCCCCGTCTTGGCGGCCATCGCAAAGAAACACGGAAAGACACCTGGACAAGTTGTGCTGCGCTGGCACGTCCAGGAGGGGCTCGTGGCCATCCCGAAGTCCGCCAATCCGCTGCGCATGAAGGAAAACCTGGACGTTTTCGACTTCGCCCTGGACGATGCAGACCTGTCCGCGATCGACACCTTGGACGCGGGGCAGGACGCGGGCGTCGACTCCGATGTGCAAGGGCACTGACGCATGGCCGAGACCATCGACGGAACCCTCATCTGGGTAGGTTCCTACACATCGGACAGCGACGGACAAGGATCCGGTATTGGTGCGGTTTCAGCCGGGGAAGACGGCAGCCTGAGTTGGCTGGGCACCGCAGTCGAAGCACCGTCGCCGTCGTTCGTCGCTGTTCACCCCACCCTGCCGGTGGTCTATGCGGTTGCCGAGGCCGCTCAGACGGTCCGGGCCTACCGGCGGGCTGGGCTGTTCGGCCTGGAACCGCTGGGGGACGCCTGGCCCGCGGGCGTCGCGGCCTGCCACGTCGCTGTCGACCCCTCCGGTCGTTTCATCGTGGTCGCCTGTTGGGGCGACGGTAACGTTCTGCTCTACGGGCTCGACGACGACGGCGGCATCACCTCGCGCTTTGCCGCGCCACCGGCGAAGGATCCACACGCCGGTGTCGACGGCGGCATCGACATCGCCACCGGCGGCCCGCGGGTGAGCCGCGCCCACGCAAGCCTCATGCTCGAGGACGGCCGGATTATGACCACCGACCTCGGCTTCGACCTCGTACGGGTGTGGAACTACTTCCCCGACACCGGCCTGCTCCCCGACCACCAAGTCGCTCTCCCGATGGGCAGTGGACCGCGGCACTTGGTCCAGCACCCCTCCGTCGACGCCGTATTCGTCGTGACGGAGTACTCCATCGAGGTAGCGCTGCTGTTGCCCGGTGCGGACGGCCGTTTTGTGCTCCACAGTCGCGGACCTGCGACTGCCGGTGGTGCTTCCGACGGCGACGCAGCAGCCGAAATCGCGATGTCCCCGGACAATCGCTTCGTCTACGCCGGTATCCGCGGCTCCAACCGCATCTCGGTATTGGCCGTCGAAGGCAGCGGAACCCGGCTCCGTCCCGTGGCTGACGTGCCTAGCGGAGGAAACTGGCCCCGCCACCACTTGGTCCGTGAGGGCTGGCTCCACGTAGCGCACGAGCGTTCAGGCCAAGTCACCACGTTCGCCTTGGACCGGGTTACGGGGATCCCGGGGGAGGTGCTCGAGCAGCTGAAGGTGGGTTCCCCTACGGCGTTGGTCGGAGCGCTCTGACCGGGCTAATCCATGCGTGAGGTCTCGCCCCTTTCACGTACCCAAAGGGGCGAGATCTCACGTCTCGGTGCGCCGGTTAGCCCCGCACAGCCTCGTCAACAGCCGCCAGCAAGGAATTGAACCGAGGGTTGGCGTCGAGATCATCAATGAGGACCGCGCGTCCGTGTTCGTCGGCCAGCGGCACTTGCCAGTTGGGGTAGACCTCCGAGGTCGTACCGGGCTGGTTCTGCACCCTCCGCTCCCCCACGGCATCCACCAGCGCAACGCCCAGCAGGACCGACGGCGCAAGGGCCAGCAGCCGGTGCAGCGCCTCAATGACCTGCTCCTCACCAAACTCCTGGCCGCCGCCGTCGAATCCGGCAGTGTCGAATCCTGCAGTGTCGAATCCTGCAGGCAGCAGGCCACGCTCCCGCAGCAGCCCCATCATCTTGTCCAGGCTGGCCTGATGCTCGGCCCGCTCCTCGGCCACGCTTCGTTCGAGCAAGCCAAGTTGGCCCCGGAGTTCCACGTGGTCGCCGGCGAGATACCCAGCGGTTGGAGGGAGGTCGTGGGTGTTGACGCTAGCGAGGGCCTGCGTTCGGTAACGTTCCGGCGGGAGGGGCAAGTCGCCGTCGTACTCAAACCAAAGAATCGACGTGCCCAAGATGCCGCGGGCTGAAAGGTAGTCCCGTACCCAAGGCTCGAAGACCCCCAAGTCCTCGCCGATAACCACCGCACCCGCGCGATGGGCTTCCAACGCGAGTATCCCGATGAGGGCCTCGTGGTCGTAGCGGACATAGGCGCCGTCGCGCGCGGAGTTACCGGTGGGCACCCACCAGAGGCGGAACAGCCCCAGGATGTGGTCCACGCGGATACCGCCAGCATGGCGGAGGACCGTGGAGAGCATCGCGCGCAAGGGCGCGTAACCCGCCTCCGCCAAACGGACCGGGTGCCACGGCGGCTGGTTCCAGTTCTGGCCGAGCTGGTTGTACATGTCCGGTGGTGCGCCCACGCTGACACCCGGCGCGAAGCTACTGCGCAGGGTCCAGGCATCGGCGCTGCTCAGGTCCGCCCCGACTGCGAGATCGTGCACCACTCCCAGCCGCATGCCCGAACGCTTCGCCGCTGCTTGGGCTGATTCGAGTTGCTCATCGCAGATCCACTGAAGCCAGCGGTGGAAACCAATCCGATCGGCCAATGCGTGGCGCATCGACTCAACCTTGGGTGAACCGAGGGTGGCCGTGGGGTCCTGCCAGAAGGGGTCATCCGGAGACCGGTCCTCGCGGATGGCGCACCAAAGGGCGAAATCGTCCAAGCCCGGGCCGGACTCACGGCAGAATTCCTCGAAGGCCCGCTGCCGGGACGGGGAAAGCCGGACCGTGTGAAGGAGTTCCAATGCAGCGAGCTTGGCTGCGAAAATCTGGTCCCGGTCCAGCCGTTCAGCGTCCTTGTTGAGCGCGTGGACGTGATCCAACAGTCGGTCCACCGTAGCGCGCTTCCGGGGCTTCACATATGCCAGTTCGGGAATTTCTTCAATCCGAATATAAATGGGGTTGAAGAACCGCCTGGTGGACGGAGAATAGGGCGATGCTTGAACTGGAGGCACAGGATCAGCGGCGTGCAGGGGATTCACCAGGACATAGTCGGCTCCGCGAGCGCCAGCCAAGGCCGCCAAATCGGCCAGGTCGGCGAAGTCTCCGATGCCCCACGAACGCTTAGAGCGCACGGAGTACAGCTGGGTTGCGAGCCCCCAGCCGCGACGTTCCTCGAGCTGCGCCGCCGTTTGCAGCTTGGCTGGGACCACGGCCAAAGCGGCGGTGGCCGTCACGCCGTCGGACTCTGCCGTGAGCGAATGCCAACCGAGCGGCAACCCGGCCGGCACCTCAAAGGTGGCACGGCCCGTGGGCACTCCATCCACGTCACGCGGCGGCGCCCAGTCCTCCTGTTGGGCGGCCGCGAGTTCCGTCCCGTCCTCGAGCGAGATCGTCAGGCGGGCCGGCGAACCATCACGCACGTGAACGTGCACAGCCGCCGTCGTTCCCTCTTGGACGACGACGGCGGGCGGCAGCATCCGCCGCCACGGCCCCACTTCCGCCTCCACGAGGGCCGCCTCGATCTGCTCGTTGGAATCCGCCGTCACTCCCAAGGAGCCCAGTACTTGGACCAGGGTGTTGGGCGAAACCTTATGCTGCAGCCCATCCCAGCCGTAGAAGGATGTCCCGACGCCGTGAGCGTCCGCGAGCCGGTGAAGCAGGTCCTCGTCAATGCCTGCGACCAAGTTCCCCGATGCTTGCTGGGTCACAGTGGCTTGCTGAATGGGAGTGTTGGTCATGTCCGCCTCGTCTGCGATGTGATTCGTCCGAAGGTGCATACCGCCCCGCGTGCAACTCGAGCGAGGCAACTGGTTCCGATTATTGCAGGGCCGCGGGGACCGGCGCAGTTATTCCGACACCATGACGTCCCGCTCCGAACGCTCGCTCACAAACAAGCCCCCAAACCCGAACCCTCGCTCACAAACAAGCCCCCAAACCCGAACGCTTGCTCACAAACAAGCCCCCAAACCCGAACGCTCGCTCACAAACAAGCCCCCAAACCCGAACGCTCGCTCACAAACGTCTGCGCGCGGTGTGGTACATGATTGAGCTATGGACGCCGTAGACGCGCTCAACGAAACCGCCTTCTGGCTGGAACGGGAACTCGCGGACAGCTTCAAGGTGCAGGCGTTTCGCCGGGCCGCGGGCATCATCGCCGGCCTAAGCCAAGAGGAACTGTCCGCCCGGGTCAGGGATGGCCGCCTCAAGCGAACCAAAGGAATCGGCAGCCGCACGTTCGAGGTGATCAGCCAAGCCTTGGGCGGCACCGTCCCGGGCTATCTCGAGGACCTCCGCCGTCGCGGGGCCGAACCCTTGGTCGATGGTGGACACAAGCTACACGCCAAGCTCCGGGGCGATCTGCATAGCCACAGCAACTGGTCGGATGGCGGCTCGCCGATCGAGGTCATGGCCGCCGCGGCTCGTATTCTCGGCCGGGAATATCTTGCTTTGACTGATCACTCCCCCAGCCTCAAAATCGCCAACGGGCTCAGCCCGGAGCGTTTGATGGAGCAGCTTATGGTTGTGGACGGGATCAACGACGTGCAAGAGTCCGGCTTTCAATTATTGGCCGGAATCGAAGTAGACGTTCTGGAGGACGGTCAGTTGGACCAGTCTGCGGAAATGCTGAGCCAACTGGACGTCGTGGTGGCCAGCGTCCACTCGAAGCTCCGATCCGACAAACGGTCCATGACGCGCCGCATGCTCGCTGCCGTAGAAGACCCCTATACCAACGTCCTCGGGCACTGCACCGGCCGCTTGGTCAAAGGATCACGAGGAACACGGCCACCATCGGAGTTCGACGCAGAAAAAGTATTCGCGTCGTGCGCGGAACACTCAGTCGCCGTCGAGATCAATTCGAGGCCCGAACGCCAGGACCCGCCGGACGAGTTGATTCAGATTGCCCTCGACGCTGGCTGCCTCTTCAGCATCGACAGTGACGCCCATGCCCCTGGCCAGCTCGATTTCCTGCAATACGGCGCCGAGCGGGCGGAAGCCAACGGCTTAGCCGCCGATCGCATCGTGACGACCTGGCCAGTGGATCGGCTTCTGGAGTGGCTCCAGTCCAAGCAATAGCCCCCGCCGTCGCCGCCAACTGTTCAATGCCCGACGGCGGCCTCCGCACCAAATGCCGCCGCCCGCCGTCGAACACTGGCGATGAGATTGCAGGAGGGTTCGCTCAAATGGCCTGATAAGGGAGCGGGCGTCGTCGATTTTCCCGGCATAAGCGAGCGGGCGTCGTCAGAATTCAGATCATAGGTGAGCGGGCGTCGTCAGGGTTGCCCACGGAACCGCAGGGCCGCAACCGCCCACACCACGGCAAACAACGCAATCAGCACCAGCCCGACGTCGCCGAGGTCGATTTCGCCTAGCCAGGTGGTGACTGGATCGCTGAGCCCAAAGGCCGCATTGAGGAAACCGCCCAGCGTGATGACCGCGATGAAGAGCGCCGAGAAGGCCGAAATACCGGTGATGACGGCATTGAATCCCAGCTTGCGCTGGGGATCGTGAATCGCCGATTTGTACATCCGCATCATAGCCACGCCGTTGACCGAATCGCACAGAGTCATGGCCGCCGTGAAGGCAAGCGGCAACGCCAGGAGGGCAAGCGCCGACACTCCCGCGAGGGACGCCGCCGTCGTGAGCACCAGAAGCCCAATGGTGGTTGCCGTGTCGAAACCGAGCCCGAACAAGAACCCGATCACGTAGATGTTCCGGGGACGCTGGACCTTGGACAATGGCTTGGACAAGAGCCGCGCGATGAAGCCTTTCGTTTCGAGGTCTTCGACGGCGATCTCGCCGCCAGCCTGAGCGGCGCGGTACAGCTGCGCTGTGCGGAGGAACGCCAAGCCGTTGAAGATGCCCATGGCCAGGAGGAAAAGCCCTGAGACTCCGCCGCCGATCAGCCCCAGCACGTGGTGCCCGGTTGTCCTGTCCTCCATGAGTTGGCCCACCAGACTTGCGCCGCCCACCACCAATAGACCAGCCAGGATCACCACGGAGCTGTGGCCCAGGCTGAAGGCAAAGCCGACGCTCACGGGGTCTTTGTGCTGTGCCACGAACTTCCGGGTGGAATTGTCGATTGCGGCGAGGTGGTCCCAGTCGTAACTGTGCTTGATGCCGGCCACATAGGCGGTCAGCACAAGACCCAGCGCCAACGGCTGCCCGCCACCGGCGCCACCCACCAGCAGGAGCACGACGGCGGCAACGTGCAGGAGGACGACGGAACCGAACATGAACGCGAGGCGCGACTTCATCGGGAGGTGTTCGCGCCGGCGGTACATGGAGGCGAACTCGGAGAGTGAGGTCATCAGTACTTCCTGAGATTCAGCGGCGCCCGGCCGGACCAACGTTCGCGCAAAAGACCGGTGCAGGCACCGAGCAAGCGGTTCAGTTCCTCGGTGCTGTTCGAGAGGGATCGTAGGACCAACCCGGTGGTGCCCGCAAGGGTCCGGGTCAGCGACAAGCCCGAGTACGAGTCGTATCCGGCAATCAGCCGATGCAGTTCATCTGCGAGCGCTTGGTCAACCCGAGGATCCACCACAATGAGCGAACCCAGGTGGCTGTAGCCTTCCATGAATCCCATGCTGGTCACATCGCCCAAGGACGGCCGGATCAGGAGGTTGTCGAGCGCAAGCAGCGCCGCGTCGTCGTCGCCCTCCACGTGGATCTCGTTCCGGAGACGAAGTTCCCGGTACTTGAAGGAAGCGCCGTCCGGCGACCAGCCGGGAGTGATGACTTCCGCCATGATGAGGCTCGACGTCGGATGTACGGTGATGTGCGTATTCTGCCGATAGCTGGCCTCCCGGTAGGCGATGAGTTGGTCCGGCGCCAACTCCAGTTCCGCCCCCTCCCCCAACGTCACAGTCATCCGCTGCTCCGCATACGACCCCGGAGTCCGATAAATCTTCGTGGCCGACTGCGTCGTCAAAAGCAACGAAGCGCCAGCCTCCACCTCCACGTCTACAACATAAAGATCCGCCCCCAAATACGCCCCGCCCGGATTGACCATGACATAACAAACCTGCCCGGACCCATCCAAGTAATGCGGCCTCAACACCCTCAAAGCACCCTGATGAAACTGCTGCACGGCCACGGATCGACCAGCACGGAGGGCGACCCGCAGGCTGAGCTCGCCCCGCGGCGAGTTGCTCGAAGAGGCGGCGAAGCCGGATTTGGGGGCCGCGGCGTGGCGGGCACCGCGAAGCGGGCACGGCCCCAAATCCGGCGGAGCCGCCAGAGGTGACCCATCCGCCGGTGAGAGCTCACCCGCCGCCGCCGTCGTGCTCATGGGGCCAGGTCGAGCATTAGGACGTCGTGACGCATCCATGCGATGACCTTGTCGAGCCCTTCGTCCGTCTTCAGGTTGGTAAAGCAGAACGGCTTGTCGCCGCGGAATTCCTTGGAGTCCCGCTCCATGACTGAGAGGTCTGCCCCGACGAACGGGGCGAGGTCGGTCTTGTTGATGATGAAAAGGTCCGACTTGATCATGCCTTGGCCGGCCTTGCGGGGAATTTTCTCTCCCTGGGCGACGTCGATGATGTAGATCGAGAAGTCCACGAGTTCGGGGCTGAACGTGGCTGAGAGGTTGTCGCCGCCGGATTCCACGAAGATGACCTGTAGGTCGGGGTGCCGCTTCTTGAGTTCCTCGATCGCGGCCGTGTTCATGGACGTGTCTTCGCGGATGGCGGTGTGCGGGCAGCCGCCGGTTTCGACGCCGATGATCCGGTCCTCGGGCAGGATGCCGTTGGCTGCGAGGATCTTGGCGTCTTCGATCGTGTAGATGTCGTTGGTGATGGCGGCCATGGAGATTTCCCGGCTCATGTGGCGGGTCAGGCGCTCCACGAGCTGCGTTTTGCCGGCTCCAACCGGGCCGCCGATGCCGATCTTGATGGGTTCAGACATGTGTCCTCCTATGGTTTTAGCTCATGAACATGCGCGCACGTTGCGATTCGTGCCGCATCTGCGAAATTTCCAGCCCGGCGCTCACGGCCCCGAAGTCGTCCCAGCTGAGGTGCCGGACATGTTCGACGGCGGCAGCGACGTCGTCGTGCGCTTTGCGCAGAATCCGCTGGCCCGAGTTCTGGCCGAGCGGGATGGCGCGCACCGCGTTCTGGGTCAGGGAGGTGACCGCCGCGAAAAGGTACGCGGCGAGCGCTTCTTCGAACGGCACGCCTAGCGAGCGCGCGACGACGGCGAACGCCAGCGGCTGGTGGCCGGCAGCCCGGCCTGTGGTCACGAGAGTCCGGTACACTTCCAGCTCGGCCGACGGAAAGACTTCGGTCCCGATCTCGATCAGCCGCCCACCCATCTTGGTACTGGCCTCCCGCAGCTGCCTGGGCAAGAGCTGGGCACTCAAATGAGCGTCCAACGAACCCAGGTCCACTCCCTCGTACAGGAACCGAATGGCCAAGCCGTCGGAATAAGTCAACTGCTGCCCCACAAACGCAGACAGCCAGTTGCCGAATGAGGCTTCATCGCGAACCAACCCGCGATCGATGTACGTCTCAAACCCCAAAGAATGAGCAAACGCCCCGGTAGGCAACGCGGAGTCAGTGAGCTGCTGAAGCGCCAGCTGATAAGAAGTCATGCCACCCCCTCAAGGCGAGACGACAAGCAGCCGACCCGGATTTGGGGGCCGCGGTGTGGAGGGCACCGCGGGGGGCCCACTGCCGCGAGGGCCCCGACCCGAGCTTGCGAGGGTTGGGAGCGGCTGGGGACGGGCACGGCCCCAAATCCGGGGCGGCGCCCCAACCGGACCACCGGGAAAGGACTAGTGGGTGTGTTCAGCATGGCGGAAAGGCACCGGCATTACGCGTTCCTGGCGTTCGTACGGCACACCGACGTGTTTGAGGTAGTCCTCCACCGTGTGGTCGTACTGGCACACCATGACTTCGGCCCCGTACTCGGAGTCGCCGTCGAAGAACTGGGCCTGCAGGTGCCGGTTGCCAAGGGAGTGCGCCACGACACCCATTTCGTAGATACTGCGGGCAGCAATCACCAGGACGTCGCTCGGCAGCACGGACACCACAATCAGGTTCGCGTCCTCGACGGCGAGGATGTCGCCGTCGCGCAGGTCTCCGGATCCGGCCGGGAGCCGGATGCCGAGTTCCTTGCCGTGGTCCGTGGTCACGCGTTGGATGCGTTTGACCAGTTGGGCGCTGGGCAGGACGACCTTCTCCTTGTGGAGTTTGGCGAGCGCCGCGGCTTCGGCTTGCGGCAGTTCGTGCAGGTTGCCGAGGATCTTTTCGACGATCATCTGTTTCTCCTCCGGCGATCTAGAAAAGGAAGTAGCGCTGGGCCATGGGCAGGACGTCGGAAGGCTCACAGGTGACGTCTTCGCCGTCAACCGTCACTTTGTAGGTTTCGGGGTCGACGGCGATATCCGGCGTTTCGCCGTTGAACTTCAGGTCCCCTTTGGTGAGGTTCCGGATGCCGGATACCGCCCGGATGACACGTTCGAGGCCAAGTTCCTGTGGGACGCCGGCCGCGATTGCCGCCTTGGACAGGAACGTGATGGAGGACTGCTGCAGCGCCTTGCCGTAGGTGGCGAACATCGGGCGCATGGTGCGTGGCTGCGGGGTTGGGATGGAGCCGTTGGAATCGCCCATGAGGGCGTAGGCAATCTGCCCGCCTTTGAGGACCAGTTCCGGCTTCACGCCGAAGAAGGCCGGATTCCACAGAACGAGGTCGGCGAATTTGCCCACTTCGACGGAGCCGATGGAGTCAGCCATACCCTGCGCGATCGCGGGGTTGATGGTGTATTTGGCGATGTAGCGCTTGATCCTGAAGTTGTCGCTTTCCTCGCCCAAGCCGTTTGCCGAGCCGTGGCTTGCACCTGTGCTGTCCCTCCGGGGGTCCTTGAGCACGCCCCGCTGCCGCTTCATGGCATCGGCCACTTGCCAGGTGCGGATGACGACTTCGCCCACACGGCCCATGGCCTGGGAATCCGAGGAGGTCATGGAGAAGATGCCCAGGTCCTGGAGCACGTCTTCGGCGGCGATTGTTTCGGCCCGGATGCGGGAATCGGCGAACGCCACGTCTTCCGGGATGTCCGGGTTGAGGTGGTGGCACACCATGAGCATGTCCAGGTGCTCTTCGATGGTGTTTCTCGTGTACGGGAGCGTGGGGTTGGTGGATGCCGGGAGCACATTGGGCAATCCGGCGATCTTGATGATGTCCGGAGCGTGCCCGCCGCCAGCGCCTTCGGTGTGGAAGGTGTGGATGACGCGGCCGTCGATCGCCTTGATGGTGTCCTCCACGAATCCGCACTCGTTGAGGGTGTCCGTGTGGATGGCCACCTGCACATCGAATTCATCCGCCACCCGCAGGGACATGTCGATGGACGACGTCGTGGCACCCCAGTCTTCATGGACTTTGAGGCCAACTGCGCCCGCACGGATTTGTTCGGCCAGAGGCTCGACGGCGGACGCGTGCCCCTTGCCGAGGAGGCCGATATTGATCGGGAGCCCTTCTACGGCTTGCAGCATCCGCGAAATGTGCCATTTGCCGGGCGTAATGGTGGTGGCTTTCGTGCCTTCGGCCGGTCCCGTGCCACCGCCCACCATCGTGGTCACGCCGCTGCAGAGGGCCGTGGGGACCTGGTCCGGGGAAATGTAGTGGATGTGGGTGTCCACACCGCCTGCGGTGAGGATCTTGCCTTCGCCCGCGATCATCTCGGTGCTGGCGCCGATCACGATGTCCACGCCGTCGGCAATCTGCGGGTTGCCGGCCTTGCCGATCTTGAAGATGTGCCCGTCTTTGAGCGCCACGTCGGCCTTGTAGATTCCCGTGTAGTCGAGGACCACCACGTTGGAGATGACGGTGTCCGGGACGTCGAGCGTCTGGTCCGAGGCAGCGTTTGATTCAGGCAAACGGCCGTCGCGGGTCACTTGGCCGTTCTGCCCCATCCCGTCGCGAACCACTTTGCCGCCGCCGAACATGACCTCTTCGCCGTAGACCGTGTAGTCGTTCTCGATCTCGAGGAAAAGCTCGGTGTCCGCCAAGCGGATGGAGTCGCCAGTCGTCGGGCCGTAAAGGTCTGCGTACTGCTTGCGCGAAATTTCGAAGCTCACTGGGCTGTCCCTTCCTTGCTTGCTCCGGGTCCTTCGGCGGCAGCGGCAGCGCCGCCGTCGTTCTTTCCGCTGCCTGCATCTAGCGATCCGTTGACGGCGTTCCGCAGGCCGTAGACCTCGCGGCTGCCCGCGAGTGCAACCAGTTTCACGGTCTTGGAGTCGCCGGGTTCGAAACGTGCGGCTGTTCCCGCGGGGATGTCCAGGCGGCGGCCGTGGGCGGCTTCACGGTCGAAATCGAGCGCCAGGTTCGCCTCGGCAAAATGGTAGTGCGAGCCCACCTGGACGGGGCGGTCACCACGGTTGACCACCTCGACGACGATTGCCTCGCGTCCGCTGTTGCACTCAATGGGCTCTGCTTGGAGCCGGTACTCTCCGGGAATCATGGTGGCCTCCTAGCGGATGGGGTCGTGGACGGTGACGAGCTTGGTGCCGTCAGGGAAAGTGGCCTCGATTTGGACATCATGGATCATCTCGGGCACGCCCTCCATGACATCCTCACGGCGCAGCAGCGTTGTCCCGTAGCTCATGAGTTCGGCAACGGTCTTTCCGTCGCGGGCACCCTCAATCAGCTCGTAGCTGATGATCGCCACGGCTTCGGGAAAGTTGAGTTTCAATCCGCGGGATTGCCGACGGCGGGCGAGGTCGGCAGCGACCACGATCATGAGCTTTTCCTGCTCACGGGGCAAAAGATGCATCGGTTCTCCTTAAAGTTGTGTGCTGCAGAAGCGGACATCAGATCACTCAAGGCTCAGAAAAGCCGAGGACGTCGGGGCAGCTACTACGGTTATAACGCCAAACGTCAGACATATCCAGCTCACTCCTCTACCGCCCGTCCCGAACAAATTGTGACCAGCCTAAGCCGACGAGGTTTCAGCCAGATTTCCACTACAGCTTGCTCAAACTTTCTTGGCCCGGTGCTTCCTGACCTGCCAGACGACAAGGATCGCCACCGCAATAACAGCCACCACCGCTGCAGCACCCCGGCCTACCATGCGGGCCACTTCCTCGTACGAGTTTCCAGCCACAAAACCGAGGGTCACGAACAAGGACCCCCAAACGATGCCGCCACTGAAGTTCCAAAAGGCGAAGCGCCGGTAGGGCATCCGGCTAAGTCCGGCGAGCGCGGGCATGACTGCGCGGAAGAAGGCCGTAAACCGGCCGAGGAATACAGCGAGGCCGCCCTTGTCTTTGAGGAAGTCTTCGGCCTTTTGCAGTTGGGCGCGCCTCTTGTCCAGGATCTTCAGGGCCATCACCCGGGGACCAAAGTGCTTGCCTATTTCGTAGCCCACGGTGTCGCCCGTGATTGCGGCAGTCACCACAATGGCGATCATGAGCCACAACGGGAAGATTCCACGGCTTGCAATCACCCCGCCGACGACGGCTGCCGTTTCGCCCGGGATCACAAAGCCCACGAAGATCGCATCCTCAGCGAAGACGAGAGCGAAAACTATGCACCCGATCAGGAGCGGGCTGGTGTTCAAGAGTCCATCCAAAAGGGCCTGCATGGTGAATAGTCTGGCAGACGACAATCAAAGTTGATCGCCGGTGTAGGCCCGTTGAGAATGGGGAGTGTGAACGACAGCTTCGCTGATGTGATCTCACGCGTGTGGCACACAATCGGCGCCGATGACGACAGCGCGGATTGGCCAGCCACTCAGCTAACGACGACCGGGCCACGGGCGGTCCTCCCGGCGGCTTTTGACGTGACAGGACTTGCGACGGGAGCGGTTGTCGCCGCGACGGTGGCTGGAGCGCAGTTCCTCGCCGCTCGCCGGGACTCGCGGCCGCAAGCGGTGACCGTAAACAGTCGGGAGGCGTGCGCCGCGTTCGCGTCCGAGAGGCTGTTTAGCCCGATCGGCTGGATCCAACCGCCACTGTGGGACCCCATCGCCGGAAACTATCGTGCGGCGGACGCTTGGATCAGGCTGCACACCAACTACGCCAACCACCGCGCCGCCGTCGAGCAGGTGCTGGGCGCCCATGACCGCGAAACCGTCGAGGCCGCAGTGGCCGGGCTGCGCGCCGAGGAGTTGGAGACGGCGATCGTGGAGGCGGGCGGATGTGCCGCCGTCATGCACGACCGCCGCCAGTGGCTCGCCTCGGCTCCGGGGGCGGCGACCGCGGACGCGCCGCCGCTGACCGTCGTCGAGCGCCGGTCGCCCGGCATCCGCACACCGAACGCCGTCGGGCAACTGCCCTTCGACGGCGTGCGGGTGTTGGACCTGACGCGGGTGATCGCCGGACCGGTGTGCACCAAGTTCCTCGCCGGCTATGGTGCGGACGTGCTGCGGATCGACCCGCCGGGCTTTGACGAGGTGCCGTCGCTACTGCCTGAGACGACGCTCGGCAAACGTACCGCCGCTTTGGATCTCACGACCTCAAGCGACCGCGCAACCTTCGAAGAACTGCTCGCGGGTGCCGATGTGCTCGTATCGGGACTGCGAGGCGACGCGCTGAAACGCTTAGGCTACGACGACGAGGCCCTGACCGCCGTGAACCCCGGCCTGATCATAGCCAGTCTCGACGCCTACGGCTGGGTTGGTCCGTGGCGCAATCGCCGCGGGTTCGACAGCTTGGTCCAGATGAGCTGTGGCATCGCCAGCGACGGAGCTAACGCCACGGGACGGGCGGAGCCGACCCCGCTGCCCGTCCAAGCTCTCGACCACGCGACTGGCTGGCTCTTGGCCGCGGCCGTCGCCCGTGCTTTGACCCGGCGTCTCACCCACTCTGTGACGGCGCGCATCCAGTCCTCGCTGATTGGCACGGCCAACTTGTTGTATTCGCTCACCCCGCCGAGCGAGCACCCGCCCACGCCCGCACCCGAAGACTTCACCCTCGTGGCAACCAACACCGCCTGGGGGCCGGCGCGACGAGTGCCTCTCCCCGGACGGATCGACGGCACCCCCGCACACTGGTCGGAGCATGCAGGACCGCTCGGCCGTCACCCAGCCAGGTGGGTCACGCACAAGTAAACCCCCGGAACCTCATGGTTCCGGGGGTTTTGGGTGGGCCCTGTGGGGATCGAACCCACGACCCACGGATTAAAAGTCCGATGCTCTACCAACTGAGCTAAAGGCCCCTGCTGACTGTAGAAACAGCCATAAATACTGTACCTCAAGCTCAGGGGCGTTTTGACACCGCCGGCCCGCGCGCCGTCGTTACCTCTTTTGAACCAAACCCCGACGACGACGCGCGGCCACAACGGCGTGTCGGGGCACTTACGGATCCAAACATGGGGAGAGCGCGACGGCGCCGCCCCCGCGCCCCGGACCCCGCGCCCCACGCAACAGACCCCACATCTGCCACCGTTCAAGAGTGCACGAGCGGAAGCACAGGAGTAGCGTTGGGGCATGAGCGAACAATCGGGATCTCCTGTGTACGGCGGGGCGAACAGGCATCACAAGCCGAAACCCTTCGCGCCGATTGACTTCGAGCCGTTCGCCGGCGGAGCGGACCCCGCGCGCGTGTCCGAAGCCGCACACCTTGCGGCTCAGGCACTTGTGCGGCGCGGCCGCGATAGCGACGATCCCAAGATCACCAGGCGCCTCGTGAAGCTCGCCGACGAGCAGGGCCTCGAAGCCATCGCCGAGATGTGGGCCGAGAGCCCTGCCCGGTCCTTGCCCGGCGCTTTGTGGCGGCTTTATGCCCTGCGCGCGGCCACCATGCAGAATTCCGAGCGGATCTCCGTGTACTTCAAGGCCGGCCGGGACACCGCGCAGGTTTCACATGTTGTGGCGGGAGCCGCGGAGCCCCCGGGAGCCGACGAAATGAAGCAGATGGCGGACGCCATCCTTTCGGGAGCGTTCGACGGCGATTTCGACGTCGCGCTGGAACGCTCGGCTGCGTTTTGCCGCGTCGTCGCGCTCGGCCAAGCCACCCTGGCAGACAGCGCAGAGCATTCGAACGAAGGCCACGCAAGCAAGTTGACCCGCAATTCGCATCAGCTCGTCAAGACCGCTGAGGATCTGGAGCACGCGGCCAACGCATGGCGTCTGGGCGAGCTTGATTGACGTGAAATACAAGGGAGTGGGGCCACCGCAACCACTCCGAGCGCCAACTGTCAATGTTGACTTAGCTCGGCCGACGTAGAAAACTGAAACTGGTGTCGAACCGCGAAACCCCCGGGCTTCAACTTATAGCCGCTTCGAGCGGCCTACCGCCGAGAGGCGTATCCGGTTCGGCACCATTTTTATGCCCTTCGGCGAAGACGCCGCTCAGTCCCCGTCCACCTCGCCTACCGGAAGCCAAATGAAGCTGCGTCTCTTCCCCCAAGAACCCGCCGGTTTGCAGTTGCTTTCGCAGATGGCTCGTCAGATTCTTGAGGCCACAGGGACGCTTTCTGAGATCTTCGGAGCCCCGGTCGCGGAGCACGAACGGCTCGTGGAAGAGATGCACGAACACGAGGCGAAATCCACCGATCTGCATTTCGCCTTGCTGACCCACATGCGCACGAGCTTCGTGAACCCGCTCCCCCGCGAGGACATGTACGCCCTCTCCCGCTTCCTCAACGAGGCAATGGAGAAGCTTGACGCCGCTGGCGAACTCGTGGCCCTCTACAAGCTGGACCGTCTGCCTAAGCGCGCGGCGGACCAGCTGGAGATCATCAGCCGCCAGGCAGAACTCACGGTTGATGCCATGCGCCAGCTGGACGATCTGGACGAGCTCGAAGACTACTGGATCGAGGTCCTCCGGCTGGCCAAGCGTGCCGAACGAAGCCACCGCACTTGGGTGGCAGAGATGCTGCGGGACATGAAGTCGGCACAGTTTTCGAGGAATCGTGACGTGGCCAACCAGTTGGTGGACGTCACCAAGGACATGCGCCGCATCGCCACCCAGGTAGGCAGCATCATCGTCAAGGAAGCATGAGGTGGTGGTCGCGTTCTTCGCCCTCGTGGTGACGCTGGCGGCTGGTTTCGCGTTCCTCAACGGCTTCCGCGATGTCTCCACCGCCGTCGCCCTCTCCGTACGGACCCGCGCCCTCACTCCTTCTGTTGCCGTAGTTTTGGCGGCCGTTTTCAATTTTGCCGGGGTGCTCCTCAGCGGTGGGTTCGCCCTGATTTCCAGCCAATCGTGGGTAGTTCTTCCCCAGGGCATGAACGGGCTGAGTGTCCTCGCTTCGGGGTTGTGCAGCGCCATCCTTTGGGGAACTTACGCTTGGTGGCGCGGCGTGCCCCTCTCGTCAACGCACGCCCTGGTGGGAGGCCTGGTCGGCGCTGGAGCTGCAAGCGCAACCATGGGAGGCAGCCACATCAACGGGGTAGACAGTATTCTCCTGGTGCAAGTGGTCCTGCCGTTGCTGCTGTCCCCGGTGATTGCTTTCCTCGGCGCCTATCTCCTCGTGTGGCCCGTCACGTGGGCGGCGCGTTACACCCAGCCCGACGTTGTGCACGGCCGTTTCCGCCATGCCCAGTCCGTCTCGGCCGCCGCAGTGGCTTTCGGCCACGGACTGCAGGACGGGCAGCGGACTGTAGCCGTGATACTGCTCGGCGCTGTGGCGGCAGGAGTGTCCGACCACGACGATCTCCCGTTCTGGGTCATCCTGCTGACTGCTGCCATGCTCACGGCGGGGACGCTTTGTGGTGGCTGGCGCATCTCCTACACCTTGGGTTACAAGCTGACCAGGGTGGACCCGCTGCGGGGATTCGTCGCCCAAAGCCTGACTTCGCTCATGCTGTTCGTCGGCGCCATCGGGCTCCATCTGCCTCTTTCCACCACCCACACGGTGACGTCGGCGGTGCTCGGAGCAGGGACCAACCAGAACTTTTCCGTCACCAACCGTCGGATGGTGCTGCGGATCCTGGGGTTCTGGGTTGCGACGCCGATCGTCACCGCCGCAGTGGCCTTCGTCCTTGGATTGGCACTCTCGCCGCTGTGGCGCTGAGCCCGGCGACCCTGCTAACCCGCGCTCCGCCACACGTATCGACGCTCCGGCCGGCCCACTCCCCCGTAGCGGAGCTGGACGGTGACCAGGCCTTCCTCGCTCAAGTATTCAAGGTAGCGCCGGGCGCTGACCCGGGAGGTCCCCAGGACATCGGCGGCTTCGGTTGCGGACAGGTCCCGCTCCGATTCCTTCAGCAGCTGCTCTACCATCCGCAGCGTCTCCGCGCTGCAACCTTTGGGCAGGGGACGTTCACGCCGGTTGAGGCCGAATACCCTGTTCACGTCGTCCTGCTCGGCCGTGGACTTGGACGCTGCGAGCGAACTGTACGCGCGCTGGTAGTGCTGGAGGCGTTCGCTCAGGTCGTCGGCGGAGAAGGGCTTCATCAAGTAGTGGACAATGCCGCCGCGGAGGGCACGGCGGACAGTGTCCACCTCGCGCGCCGCGGTAATGACCAGCACGTCAAGCTCGGGCAGTGCCTCGCGGAGCTGGTGCAACAAATCGAGGCCGCTGATATCAGGCAGGTGGATGTCCAGGAGGACCAGGTCCGGTTTCAGGCGTTTGGCCTCGTCCAAGGCCTGCGCGCCCGTATGTGCCACGCCGGCCACCGAGAAGCCCGGGGCCTGCCGGACGAATCCTGAGTGGACCTTGGCCACCATGAAGTCATCGTCGACTATCAGGACATTGATCATTCGCTGGGGCTCCGCTTCTTGAGGCGGGCGGTGAATACGGCACCATCGTCGTTGTGGACGCTCACTTCTCCGCCCCGCCTCAGACATGCTAGCCGGGTGAGCGCCAATCCAAAGCCGCGCCCGCCGTCGGCCGTTATCGCTTTGGTAGTGAATCCCTGCCGGAAAATATCCGCCATGCGCTCCTCGGCGACACCAGGACCGGAGTCGCGCACGGTGATCACCACGCTGTGAGGATCTTCGTCCAAAGTCACGCGGACGGTTGCGTCGGGAGAGCCCGCGACGGCGTCCATCGCGTTGTCCACGAGGTTGCCGACGATGGTKGTCAGGTCCCGCGAGAGCCGCTCGTCGACGCGTCCTAGCATCGAGTTCTGGTCCAGCTGCAGTGTGACGACCCGTTCGGCGGCCAGGCTGGCTTTCGCGATGAGCATGGCCGCGAGCGCAGGGTCGTGGATGCGGGAGGTGACGTCGTCGTGCAAGCGTGTGCGGCTGAGGCTGACGCCACTGACGAAGCTGACCACCTCGTCGTATTCCTTGAGCTGGATCAGTCCCGAAATGGTGTGGAGCTGGTTGGCGAACTCGTGGGTCTGGGCGCGCAGGGTGTCGGTGGTGGTACGGGTGGCCCCGAGCTCCTTCTCCAAGGTGGAAAGCTCCGTACGGTCCCGCAAAGTTGTCACCGATCCGATGACCCGCCCGTGTGAAAGGACGGGTTTACGGTTCAGAACCACTACCCGCTCTCCGGCGAGCACCAGACGGTCCGGGTCCGGCTGTTCCGTGGTCAGGACCTCGCGCAGCTGCTGTTCCGCTCCAAGGTCGTTGAGCTTGCGGCCAACGCAGTCCTCCGGCAGTCCAAGGAATTCCCGAGCACTTTCGTTGGCCACCGTGATTCGTTCGTGCGGGTCCAGGGCGATGACCCCTTCCTTCACGCCGTGCAGGATTGCTTCGCGGTGCTCCACGAGGCCGGCGATTTCCTCGGGTTCAAGTCCTAGCGTCTGCCGCTTCACTCGCCGGGACAGCATGATGGAACCGGCCGTGCCCAACGCCAGCGAGACTCCCAAATATGTGAGCAGGTCTGGGACGGCGTCGCCCAGCCTCTCCCACACCGAGGGGTAATTTCCGCCGACGGCAACGATCCCCACCATCCGGCCCTCGTCGTTGAGCACCGGGACATGGGCCACAAGGGAGACCTTGCCATTCATGCTGACGGCACCGGTCCACGCGCGCCCCAAAAGGACGTCGCTATCACCCAGATCGAGCAACATACCGAGCTGGGAGGGGTCGGGCGAAGTCAGGACAGTGCGGTCCGGTTTGGCCAGGATGACGAAACTGGAGCCGGACACAGTCCGGGCGGATTCGGCGACGGCGGGAAGTGCGGCGCCCTGCCTTGGCTCCGCGCTGGGAAGCAAGGAACGGACCACGGGCATCGCAGCGAGGGATTCGGCAGCTGACAAGGCTCGCCGCCCTTCCACGCGCTCGAAGGTCTGGACCGATTGGGCAAGCGAGATGAGAATGACCCCGACCAGCACGGCGAGCACAATCAGCAACTGCAGCCCCAGATATTGACCCGCCAGCGACATCCGGCGGCGGCGCAGGATCCTTCGCGCTCCGGCAGCTTTGAGCACAGCTTTTCCTTTCCGCATCCGGGCCAGCCGCGTGCAGGCCATTCTGCTTCGCGGCTTTTCCGCGCGGGGTCTGTTCCATTATCGGCCCACAAACACATACGTGACCCTGACCACAATGAACACAATGATCTTTGAGAACACAAGCGTGACCTGCGTCACTGCCACCCATAGCGTGAAGACACTCCCACCAATGATGAGAAGAGGAATACATGCGTCCAATGAACGCACTGCGCGCCATCGCTGTCGCTGCAGGCCTTGCCGTCGCGGCCACCGGCTGCGGCGTGACCGGCGGCGCCGACGCCGGAAAGACGAGCAACGCTCCTGCCGGCCCGCTGACCGGGCTCCGGATCATGGTCCCCAACACCCCCGGCGGCGGCTACGACACGACGGCCCGCACAGCAGCCAAGGTCATGGGTGACACTAAGACCGCTACGAACGTCGAAGTCTTCAACCTGGCCGGCGCCGGCGGCACAGTCGGCCTGGCGCGCTTGGTCAACGAAAAGGGCAACAAGGACCTCGCCATGCTCATGGGTCTGGGCGTGGTTGGCGCCAGCTACACCAACAAATCCGAGGCGAAGCTGACGGCCACCACTCCCCTCGCCCGCCTCATCCAGGAACCCGGCGCCATCATGGTCGGCAAAGATTCCCCGTACAAGACCATCGACGATCTGGTGAAGGTCTGGAAAGAAGACCCCTCCAAGGTTTCGGTCGGCGGCGGCTCCTCCCCTGGCGGCCCTGACCATTTGCTCCCGATGCAGCTCGCCAAGGCAGTTGGCATCGACCCCAAGAAGGTCAACTTCGTCTCGTTCGACGGCGGCGGCGACCTGCTTCCGGCGATCCTTGGCAACAAGGTCGGCTTCGCGGCCTCCGGCGCCGGTGAATACCTCCAGCAGATCAAGTCCGGCGAAGTACGCGTGCTGGCCACGAGCGGCGAGTCACGTCTGGAAGGCGTTACTGCCCCGACACTGAAAGAATCCAAAATCGACCTCGTCTTCACCAACTGGCGCGGCATCGTGGCTCCTCCCGGAGTTTCCGACGCCGACCGCGACCGTATAGTGGACGCCCTGACCAAGATGCACGCAAGCGATGAGTGGAAGGCAGCCCTCAAGACCCGCGGCTGGTCCGACGCATTCATCACCGGAAATGAGTTCAAGACCTTCCTCACGGACCAGGACAAGCGGGTGGCCGACGTACTGAAGGAACTGGGGCTGGCGTGACGCAGCAAGCCACCACCGCCGGAAACCCGGCGGCAGGCAAAGGCCGCTCCGAGCTCGGCATTGCTGCCCTGCTCGGGGTGGCCGGCGCCGTCGTTCTCTGGGACGCATCTCGGCTCGCAGTCCCGTATTCAGTATCAGATCCCGTTGGTCCCAAGACCCTGCCAATCATCATCGGGAGCCTGCTCCTCGTCACTGCCGTGCTGCTGGCCGTCAACGTCCTGCGCGGCGGCCGCGGCCAGGCCGAGGAGGGGGAGGACGTGGACCTGAGCCATCCCTCGGACTGGAAGACCGTCCTGCCCCTGGCTGGCGCCTTTGTCCTGAACATCCTGCTGATCGACGTTGCCGGCTGGGTCGTCTCCGGAACGCTGCTCTTCTGGGGCAGCGTGTGGGCGCTGGGTGGCCGCAACTACGTCCGGGACGGGGTGGTCTCCGTGGCCATGGCCCTTCTGACTTTCTACGGCTTCTACTTCGGGCTGGACATCAAACTCCCCGCCGGCATCTTGGCAGGAATCCTCTGATATGGATACTTTCAATCTGTTGCTACAGGGGTTCTCCACCGCACTAACCCCCATGAACCTCATGTTCGCGTGCCTTGGCGTGCTCCTTGGCACCGCCGTGGGCGTGCTGCCAGGTATCGGCCCGGCCATGGCTATCGCGCTGTTGCTGCCCCTGACCTACAACCTCGAACCCACCAGTGCGCTCATCATGTTCGCCGGCATCTACTACGGCGGTATGTACGGCGGCTCCACCACGTCCATCCTGCTGAACACCCCAGGCGAATCGTCCACGGTCATCACCGCAATAGAGGGCCACAAGATGGCAAAGGCGGGCCGGGCCGCACAAGCCCTGGCCACGGCAGCCATCGGTTCCTTCGTGGCCGGCACCATTGGAACCGCGCTTTTGGCGGCGTTCGCCCCCTTGGTGGTGAAGTTTGCGGTGAGCCTGGGTCCCTCCAGCTATCTTGCCATCATGGTCCTGGGCCTGTTGACCGTGACCGCGGTCCTTGGAGCCTCCAAGCTTCGCGGCTTCGCATCCCTCGGCCTCGGTCTGGCCATCGGCCTGGTCGGCATGGACCCGGTGACCGGTCAGCAGCGTCTGGTCTTCGGTATTCCCCTGCTGAGCGACGGCCTGGACATCGTAGTGGTGGCTGTGGCGATCTTCGCAGTCGGCGAGGCCTTCTGGATCGCCGCCCATCTTCGCCGCAGCAAAATGTCCACCATCCCGGTAGGCCAGCCATGGATGGGCAAGCAGGACTGGAAGCGCTCTTGGAAGCCGTGGCTCCGCGGAACCGCGCTTGGCTTCCCGTTCGGCGCCATGCCCGCGGGCGGCGCCGAGGTCCCCACCTTCCTGTCCTACTCGGTCGAGAAAAAGCTCACCAAGCACCCGGAGGAATTCGGGCACGGCGCCATCGAAGGCGTGGCCGGTCCCGAGGCCGCGAACAACGCCTCCGCTGCTGGGACGTTGACGCCTCTGCTGGCGCTCGGCCTGCCGACTAATGCTACGGCGGGCGTCATGCTTGCCGCCTTGATACAGTTCGGCATCCAGCCCGGTCCGCTGCTCTTCCAGAACGAACCCATCCTGGTCTGGGGACTCATCGCCAGCTTGTTCATCGGGAACACCCTGCTCCTGCTGATCAACCTGCCCATGGCACCCCTGTGGGCCAAGCTGCTGCGGATTCCCCGGCCGTACTTGTACGCCGGGATCCTGTTCTTCGCAACACTGGGCGCGTACGCGGTCAACCTGCAGACGTTCGACCTGGTCATCCTGCTGGTATTGGGTGCCCTGGGCTTCGCCATGCGGCGCTTCGGGCTCCCGATCCTGCCGCTGATCATCGGCCTGATCCTAGGCCCTCGGATCGAAAGTCAGCTGCGCAAGGCGTTCCAGCTGAGTGCGGGCGACATCTCCGGGCTGTGGAGTGAGCCGCTCGCAGTCGGCGTCTATGCGGTTGTGGCACTCATCCTGGGGGCGGTCACCTTCCCTGGGGACCGCCGCCGTCGGGCTTTGCGCAGTGGGCCCACGCCGGCGAGGGCCCCGGCCTGAGCTTGCGAAGGCTGGGAGCCGGTGGGGACTTATCCGAAGCGGCCGGAGACGTAGTCTTCCGTGGCCTTCTGGGACGGGTTGTTGAAGATGGTGGTGGTGTCCGCGAACTCGATGAGCTTGCCGGGCTTGCCGGTGCCGGCGATGTTGAAGAACGCCGTCTTGTCGGAAACGCGAGCGGCCTGCTGCATGTTGTGAGTCACGATCACCACGGTGTACTCGTCCTTGAGCTCATTGATGAGGTCTTCGACAGCCAAAGTGGAGATCGGGTCCAGCGCAGAGCAGGGCTCGTCCATGAGGATGACCTGCGGTTCCACGGCGATGGCCCGGGCAATGCAGAGCCTCTGCTGCTGGCCGCCGGAGAGTCCGGAGCCCGGTTTCTCGAGGCGGTCTTTCACCTCGTTCCACAGGTTGGCGCCGCGCAGGGACTTCTCCACGAGAGCGTCGGCTGCGCCCTTGCTGATCTTCTTGTTGTTCAGCTTCACGCCGGCCAGCACGTTGTCGCGGATGGACATGGTGGGGAACGGGTTGGGCCGCTGGAAGACCATGCCCACCTGGGTGCGGACAGTCACGGGGTCCACGCCGGGACCGTAGAGGTTGTCGCCGTCGAGCAAGACTTCGCCTTCGACGCGCGCGCCCGGCAGCACCTCATGCATGCGGTTCAGGGTGCGAAGGAAGGTGGACTTGCCACAACCGGACGGACCGATGAACGCCGTCACCGATTTGGCCTCGATGTTGATGTTGACGCCTTCAACGGCCAGGAAGCTGCCGTAGTAGACGTTCAGATCCTTGACGTCGATCCGCTTAGACATGGTGTTCCTTCGGTGCTGTGGTTGGAAGTTTGCGGGTGGCTTGGCAGCTCAACGGCCGGCCTTGGGAGCGAAGATCCGGGCGATCAGCCTGGCGCCGAGGTTCAGGAGCATCACCAGGATGATCAGGACCAGCGCGGCACCCCATGCCCGTTGGCTCGACGGGTCCGGGTTGGACGGCGAGGTCGGGTTCAGGATCTGCGTGTAGATGAACGTGGGCAGCGAGGCCATCCAGCCACCGAACACGTTGTTGTTGATGCTGGTGGCAAACCCTGCTGTGACCAGGATCGGCGCCGTCTCGCCAATCACGCGGGCGATCGCCAAGGTGACGCCGGACGCGATGCCGGAAATCGCCGTCGGGATGACTACCTTGAGGATGGCGCGCCATTTGCGGACACCCAGTGCGTAAGCCGCCTCACGGAGTTCGTTTGGCACGATCTTGAGCATTTCCTCGCTGGAACGAACCACCACCGGGATCATGAGGACTGAAAGCGCGACGGCGGCAACCGCACCGGTCTTGGTGCCTGGGCCCACCACGACGAAGAAGAAGGCCGCCGCAAAGAGGCCTGCCACGATCGAGGGGATGCCGGTCATGACATCGACGAAGAACGTGATGGCGCGGGCCAAGACCCGGTCGTTGCCGTATTCCACCAGGTAGATCGCGGTCAGCAAGCCGACGGGCACCGAGATGACGGTGGCCAGCAGGGTGATCTGCACGGTACCCAGGAGAGCGTGGTAGACGCCGCCGAGGACCTTGGTGCCTTCTTCGACGCTCTTGTTGTCGAAGGCGCCCGTGACGCCGTTCATGGATGTCGTCAAGAAGCCGGGAGTGATGATGCCTGGGATGCCGTTCACCAGTACAGTCCAAATGACCGAGACCAGTGGCAGCAGGGCGACGAGGAACGAGCCGACAATCAGGCACGTGGCAAGCTTGTCGCTCGCCTTGCGTCCGCCTTCTACGGCAGCGCTCCAGCCCACCAACCCGATCGTGAAGAGGATGGCGGAGACGAGGCCCCAGCCGAAAGCGTTGAAGCCGATCAGGGCAAGGATTGCTGCGCCGAGCACCAACGCGACCGCGAGGACGATGTACGGTGCGAAGGCGGGCAACTGTCCCTTGGTGAGGGCGGAGCGTTTGCGCGCCACGGGGGCAGTGACAGTCATTAGTTGGCTCCCGAGAATTCTTTGTGCTTGGTGATGATCCAGCGTGCAATCATGTTGACACCCAGCGTGATGACGAACAATACCAAGCCGGCCGCGATCAAAGTACTGACCTTGAGTCCGCTGGCTTCGGGGAAGTTCAAGGCGATTTCCGCGGCGATGGTCTGGTTTCCGGACTGGATCAGGCTTGCGGTCAGGACGCCGGAGGAGAGAACCAGCGCGACAGCCATCGTCTCGCCAAGTGCACGGCCGAGGCCGAGCATGATGGCGCTCACGATGCCGGGACGGCCGAACGGCAAAACAGCCATCTTGATCATTTCCCAACGCGTCGCACCAAGGGCCAGAGCGGCTTCCTCGTGGAGCTTCGGGGTCTGCAGGAAGATTTCGCGCGACAAGGAGGTGATGATCGGCAGCACCATGACCGACAGGACAATGCTTGCGGTCAGGATGGTCTTGCCGGTAGCGGAGGCCGGGCCCTGGAAAATCGGCAACCAGCCCAAGTTGCTGGCAAGCCAGCCGTAGGCGGGCGAAATCTGCGGGGCAAGGAAGGCTGCGCCCCACGCGCCGTAGACCACGGAGGGAATGGCAGCAAGGAGGTCCACCACGTAGCCCAGGCCCGAGGCAAGCCTGCGGGGGGCGTAGTGCGAGATGAACAACGCGACGCCGATAGCGATCGGGGTGGCGATCACCAGCGCGATAACGGCGGCAATCAGGGTCCCCAGCACGATCGGCCAAATGTAGGCGAAGAAGCCGTGGCCGCCTTGGATGTCCGCTGGCGGTGCCACGAGCGCCGGAATGGCCTGAACAACAAGGAAAAGTGCGACGCCGAAGAGGACTACGAGGATCAGGCATCCCGCGGCCAAGGTGGCTCCGGAGAAGACCTTGTCCCCGGCGCGTCCGGCACCTTGGGAAGTGGTCAAGGAGTTGGTGGTCACTTCACGATCCTTCAGATTCATTCAAAAATGGCCAAGTTCCCCGCCCCGCCCGGTGATGTTTCACCAGCGCGGGACAGGGAACTTCAATATTCAGGGTAGTGGTACCGCCGTACGCGGCACTACTACTCCGTTGTGGTCCTAGGCCTTGGCCTTGATGGAGTCCACGGCAGCCTTTGCCTTGTCCTGCAGCGCCTTGGAGAGCGGGGCGGACTTGGCGGAGCCGGCGGCAGCCTGCTGGCCGGCGTCGGAGACTACATAGCTCTCGAATGCCTTGACCAGGTCAGCAGTTTCCTTCTTGTCGTACGTGGTGCAGACGACGTGGTAGGAAACCAGCACTACCGGGTAAGCAGAGGAATCCGTCAGGGTGCGGTCAAGCTTGATGGAAAGGTCGCCCGCGGGGCGGCCAGCAACGGGCTTGCCCAGTTCGACAGCCTTTGCGGCAGCGCCAGCAGAGATCTTGACGAAGTCCGAGCCAACCTTGATCTGCGCAGTGCCAAGCTTGCCGGAGACTGCAGAGTCGTCAGCGTAGGTCACAGCACCGGGGGTGTCAGTGACAGTCTTGACGACGCCGGAGGTGCCCTTGGCGTTCTCGCCCTTCAAGGAAGCAGGCCAAAGGCCAGCAGCCTTGTCGGTCCAGACCGAGGGAGCAGCCGACGCCAGGTAGTCCGTGAAGTTCTGGGTGGTGCCGGAGTCGTCAGAGCGGTTGACCGGGGTGACCTTGAGGTCCGGAAGCGTAACGCCGGCGTTCATCGCGGCGATCGCGGGGTCGTTCCAGTTAGTGATCTGGCCGCGGAAGATCTTCGCAACCGTGGTGGCGTCGAGCTTCAAGTCCTTGACGTTGGGGATGTTGAAGGCGACGGCGATCGGGGAGATGTAAACCGGGATGTTGATGGCGCCATCGGTGCCGCACTTGGTCTTGGAGCTGGCGAGCTCGGCGTCAGTCAAGAAGGCGTCAGAGCCTGCGAACTGCGCGGAGCCGTCAAGGATGGCCTTGCGGCCTGCGCCCGAGCCGTCCGGGGAGTACTGTACGGATGCGCCCGAGTTGGCGGAAGCGAATGCGGTCTTCCAAGCGTCCATAGCGGCGCCCTGCGCCGAGGAGCCGATACCGGTCAGCGTGCCGGTGACCTTCACGCCGGCGGCGCTCTGGGTGGCTGCGGGGGCGCTGGTTGCGTTGTCCGAACCGCAAGCGGTCAGCGCAAGGGCGCCGACTGCGAGGACCGCGATTGCCGCGTTGCGGCCGAAGCGAGTTACCTTCACTGGATGTACCCCTTCCAGGGATTCTCTGATGCGTGCCGAGGGAGAAAGTCGGCAGACTGAAGATTTGCGTACGAGTTTGTACCTTGATTGACGGTAAGAGCCGCAGGTAACGGGATCGGCGGTGCAAAGTGAACGGGAGGTGAACGGCAGCGGACCATTGGTTTACATGTGCAGCGTCACCCTTGCGCTTGGCATACCGCAAGGGTTTAAGTGACGCCCCTCACCTTTTGGCTCGCTCGACCTGCCGCACCCCGTGACCCGCTCCTGAATAGACTTGAGCCATGGCCGCCCCCCAAGGACTTTCAGCAAGCAAGAAATTCCTGCGGGCACGGCTGCGCACGGGCTTCGTCCGCAGCCGGAACTCGTTGGTACCGGCAGTCCAGATGACCTTGTGCGCCGTGGGCGCCTACGCCTTCGCTGAATACATCCTGGGACACTCGGGACCACTGTTCGCCGCCACTTCGTCCCTGATCGCCCTCGGCTTCTCCCGGGATCCGCGGCTTCGCCGGGTCATGGAAGTTGGCCTTGGCTGCACCCTCGGGATCGTCATCGGCGATCTGCTGCTGCACTGGCTGGGCTCGGGGATCTGGCAGGCCGCCCTCGTGCTCCTCTTCTCCATCCTCCTGGCCCGGTTCCTGGACAGCGGCAGCATTTTCACAACGCAGTTGGGCCTGCAGTCACTACTCGTGGTGTTGCTTCCCGCTCCGGCCGGCGGACCGTTCACCCGGAGCATCGACGCCGTGGTGGGCGGGGTCTTCGCGCTGCTGGTCACCATGCTGGTCCCCAAAGACCCTCGCAGGGAGCCCCGCCAGGACGTCCGCAAGCTCCTGCACGAGCTCTCGGAAGTTCTCCGCGAGTGTGCCGACGCCTTGATCAACAGCGACTCGACCCAGGCCTGGCACGCGCTCATCCGCGGCAGGAATTGCCAGCCCCTCGTGGACCGCATGAGACAATCCCTCAAAGCGTCCGGCGAGGTGGCGACCCTTGCCCCGGCGTACCGACGGCACCGCGACGAGTTGACCATGCTGTCGGAATCGTTGGATTCCATCGACCTCGCCCTCCGCAACGGCCGCGTGTTCGCACGGAGGCTCACCAGCGCGATCAACCATGCCGCGCTGACCGACGAGGCTACGGACAGCATCTCGGAAGTCCTGCAGGACACGTCCGCCGCCGTCGAGGAGCTATCGCTCGGTCTCGCCGAAGTGCACGACGGCGCCCGCCGCGCCCACATGCGCGGTGCCCGGCAGGACCTGGCCGACATCGCCACGCGGCTACATCCCAAAATGCTCCACGTCCAAAAGCTAGAGGGAGAAACGGTGGTGATGCTCTTCCGCCCGCTTATGGTGGACTTGCTCGAAGCGGCAGGCATGGACCCCCTTGAGGCAAGAGACGTGCTGCCTCCTTTGCAGTAAGGAGCACTTGACTGTCCTACCCCTCCACTAGCCTTGTACGCATGGCTTCCAAGACCTCGCGCACCTCCAAGACACCCGCGTACAAATGTGCTGAATGTGGGTGGACCACGGTCAAGTGGGTGGGCCGCTGCGGTGAGTGCCAGGCGTGGGGCACCGTCGAAGAAACAGGCACCACAGTTGCACGTACGACGGCGGCAACCACAGTTTTGGAGCCGGCGCGCCGTATTGCCGAGGTAGACGGCACCACCGCCGCGTTCCTACCCACCGGCGTCGACGAACTCGACCGCGTCCTGGGCGGGGGCCTGGTCCCCGGCGCGGTGATCCTGCTTGCCGGGGAACCGGGCGTCGGAAAATCCACCCTCCTGTTGGACGTCGCGGCGAAATTCGCCCGCACGGGTCAGGATGTCCTGTACGTCACGGGCGAGGAATCGGCCGCCCAGGTCAAACTCCGCGCTGAACGGATTGACGCCGTCGCTCACAGCCTCTACCTCTCGGCGGAAACGGACTTGGGCCAGGCACTTGGGCAAGTGGAGAAGCTCGAGCCGAAGCTGCTGATTGTGGACTCGGTGCAGACGCTCAGTAGCGCCGATGTCGAAGGGAGCGCGGGCGGTGTTTCCCAGGTCCGGGAAGTGGCCGCGTCGATCATCGCCGCCGCAAAGCGCCGCAACATGACCACTTTGCTGGTGGGCCACGTGACGAAGGATGGTTCCATTGCAGGTCCGCGCCTTTTGGAGCACTTGGTGGACGTCGTGTGCCAGTTCGAAGGCGAGCGCCATTCCCGGCTCCGCTTGCTGCGCGCAGTCAAGAACCGCTATGGGGCCACGGACGACGTAGGCTGCTTCGACCTGAATGAGGCCGGGATCGAAGGCCTCGCCGATCCTAGCGGCCTCTTCGTCTCGCGGACTCGTGAGCCGGTCTCCGGCACCTGCATCACCGTGACCATGGAAGGCCGCCGGCCACTGCTGGCCGAGGTGCAATCGCTCCTGGCCGAGAGCGCCAGTTCCCAGCCGCGCAGGGCCACCAGTGGCCTGGACAGCTCGCGCGTCGCCATGCTCCTGGCCGTGCTTCAACAGCGGGCCGGCTGCATCCTGCACAAGGACGATTCCTATGTGGCCACCGTTGGCGGCGTGAAATTGAGCGAACCTGCCACCGACCTCGCCGTGGCGCTTGCTGTGGCCTCGGCGAAGGCCCGCAAGGCGCTGCCCCAAAGACTGATTGCCTTCGGCGAGGTTGGGCTGGCCGGCGAGGTCCGTCCCGTTCCCGGGATCAACCAGCGCATCCACGAAGCCCAGCGGCTCGGTTTCACCCATGCCGTGGTGCCCGCGAGTCCCAACGGACCAGGGCCGGTCCCCGAAGGGTTCTCGGTCCGGGAGGTGGGACACCTGGCAGAAGCCTTGGAGTTGCTGATGACGTAACGGCCGGGGTGGTCTCGGAGTGGCTGGCTTCGGAGTGTCGGGCGCGTCGGTTTTGTCGCGCGACCTTGAGACTGTCCGTATGACCAAAAGAAATGTGCTTATTGGGGGACGCCTCTTCTTTGCTCTCCTCACGCTTGTGGCCGTGGGAACGCAACTTAGGGTCCATATCGGCCTGGGCTTCGATGCGTGGAACTTCTTCAGCTACTTCACCAATCTGTCCAACATCTTCGCGTCTGTAGTGCTGTTGATCAGCGGCTACCGCGTGCTGGTTGGCAAGCGGCCCAGCGAGCTCGACGATGCCACGAGGGGTACCGCCACGATCGCCATGGCTGTAGTGGGACTCGTGTTCGGCGCGCTCCTGGCAGGACAGGACCTAGGTTCCCTGCTCCCCTGGGTCAACTTCGTGGTCCACTACCTGATGCCAGTTGTCATGGTGGCGGACTGGTTGTTCCAGCCTCCGCGCTCTACCCTGACCGTCAAGCACCTCTGGTATTGGCTGCTCTACCCGGTTGCCTACCTCGTTTACAGCCTCATTCGCGGCTCTTTCGTGAACTGGTACGCCTACTGGTTCATCGACCCCGCACGCGCAGGCGGTTGGGGTGGAGTGGTGGTCTTCGCAGCAGCGATCTCCGTAGGCTTCCTCGCGGTGAGCCTCGCCATGATGAAGCTGGGGAACAAACTCGAGCGCCAAGTGAGCTACTGAACGCCCCGCCGGACATGTCCACTCCACGACCCTGCCCGCCTGCAAACCCCGCCACCACCGGACATGCCCCCTGTACCAACCAGGCATTGGACATAACACCACTATGTCCAGCCCTAGGCCGATACGAGGGGCATGTCCAGAGGACTACTTCGCGGGGTTGTGCGTGCCGATCGGGACCAACGTGAGGTTCGGGTGGTTCTTCTCGATCCGGCGCAGCGCCCAGACGTCGTTGAACAAAGCCAGGTATTCGCCGTCGGACCGCAGCAGTACCTCGGCGCCCGGGACGTTGGCGAGCGCAGGCATGGCGTCCGCCGTCGAGATCCTCGCCATCGAGTACGGGAGGCGCTCCAAACGCATGGGGGCGTTGAAGTCGTGTGCCATGCGATCTTCCACCACTTCGAACTGCATGGGGCCGACGGCGGCGAGGACAGGTGCCTGATCGCCGCGGACGTCGGAGCGGAGCACCTGGATGACGCCTTCGTGCTCAAGCTGCTCGATCCCGCGGCGGAACTGCTTGAAGCGGCTGGGGTCCTTGGACCTGGCCACTTGGAAATGCTCGGGGGCAAAGAGCGGAATGGCGGGGAATTCCACGGGTTCGTCCAGGAACAGGCTGTCCCCTACGCGCAGTGAGGACGCGTTCACCAAACCAACGACGTCGCCGGGATAAGCCTCGTCGATGACTTCGCGTTCACGTCCGAATACCTGCTGGGCGTACTTGGTGGCGAAGGACTTCCCTGTGCGGGTCTGCGTGACCACCATGCCGCGCTCAAACACACCGGAACACACTCGGATGAAGGCAACGTGGTCGCGGTGGGCCTTGTTCATGCCGGCCTGGACTTTGAAGACGAACCCGGCAAAGGGCGCGTCAACGGAGCGGGGCTCGCCGTCGACATTCGGGCGCGGAGCGGCGGGGGGCGCGAAGTCCACCAGGGCGTCCAGGATTTCCTTGACGCCGAAGTTCAAAGCAGCCGAGCTGAAGAGAATGGGTGTTGCCGTTCCGGCGTGGAAGCTCTCTACATCGAACTCAAGGTTTGATTCGATCACCAGTCCGGCTTCGTCGACGGCGTCGCTCCAGTTGTTGCCTTGGGTTTCCGCTGCTTCTTCCGGGGTGAAGTACTCGGTGATCGCGATGTTGGCGCCGGCATTGTTGCGCGCAAATCGCGCGAAGCGGTCGTTGCGCAGGTCCCAGACTCCGCGGAAGTCGCCGGAAATGCCCACAGCCCAAGTCAAGGGCATGGGCTGAAGCCCGGTGCGTTCCGTGATCTCGTCCATCAACGCGAGGGCGTCCAGGCCCGGTCGGTCCCATTTGTTGATGACGGTGATGATGGGCAGGTTCCGCTGTTTGCAGACTTCAAAGAGCTTCATGGTCTGCGTTTCCAGGCCCTTCGCGGCATCCACCAGCATCACTGCGCAGTCGACGGCGGCCAAGACGCGGTAGGTGTCTTCGGAAAAGTCGGCGTGCCCCGGGGTGTCCAGCAGGTTGATCACGGTGTCGCGGTAGGAGAACTGCAAGGCCGCGGAGCTGATGGAAATACCGCGGTCCTTCTCCATCTGCATCCAGTCGGAAACAGTTTCCTTGCGGTTGGCCTTGCCGCTCGACGCACCCGCAGTACCGATGACTTTGGCGTGCAGGGCGAGGGCTTCCGTGAGCGTTGACTTACCGGCGTCAGGGTGCGAAATGACCGCGAAAGTCCGACGCCGGGACGCCTCATGGTGAATTGCCTGGACTCGGGCGGGGCTCAGGACTTCTTGGGACACGGTGCTACTTTCGCTGCGATCGGGGCGTTGCCCGCGCTGAGGAACGACGGGCCAAACGTGGATGGAGGCTGGATACGGGCCCTGCGCGGGCTGGGGGCCAACTCAAGGAGCGGCACGATTGCGCGCCAGCCAAGACACCAAGTTTATCGCAGCCCGCGGAACAAGCCGAAGGCAGCTCTGGCCGTCGGCGTTTAACAGGATCGAAACGAGGTGCACAAACCTCCGAAACCACCGGCCGATAGTTTGAATTGACGGCGGTCCGGCTCATCAGGGTTGCGATGACGTACCGCCAGGAAAACACACGAAAAGCCGGCCTTGGCACGAAAAGCCGGCGCTGGCACGAAAGGACAGGGCATCAATGAAACCAGGGAATGGCTTGTTCTACGATCCCCTCGGCCCTTCCTCCGCCGCGGGCAACGCAACGGGCACTCCTGCGGCCACCACTACGAGCACCTCTGCGCCCAGGAGTAGGCCCCCGGCCGGACACGGCCCGGACAGTTCCCTTGGTGGATCTCAGGCTGCGGCGAGGCAAGCACGCCAGGACGCCGGAAGGGGTCCGGCGCGTGAAGCAGCGCTGCTCAGCGTGCGGCGCGACCTCGAGCGGCTCGCTCGGCTTCGAATGACTCCCTGAGTTCGCGCGGATCCAGCACAAAGTGGCGGTTTGGCGGCCGCCGTCGAACGCGTTTCGAAGCACTCTTCACGTAACCTTCTTTGGGGCACTTTAAGGCTTGCCTGTGCGGTTCTTGCCGGTCTATACCTCTATCATTGAGCTTGCGGGAAACCTAGTACTTTGATCCTGCCGGCTCACTGCTGAAAACCGGCATAATCGCGGGCGCGTCTGCTTGCACCTTTGAAGGGAACACCTATGGCTCGGAGCCCCGAAGAATCGCTCAAGGCGACTCTGGGCAGGGTGGCCCCCGGAACGCCGCTGCGCGACGGCCTGGAACGCATCCTTCGTGGGCGCACCGGCGCCCTGATCGTGCTGGGTACGGACAGGACAATCGAGTCGATCTGCTCAGGCGGCTTTGAAATCGGCATCGACTTCTCCCCCACGCGCCTGCGTGAGCTCGCGAAGATGGACGGTGCCATCATCTGCGACAAGGACGCCGGGAACATCCTCCGTGCCGCAGTCCAGCTTGTGCCGGACTCCAGCATCGAGACCCAGGAATCAGGAACGCGTCACAGGACAGCCGAGCGCGTCGCCATCCAGACCGGGGTGCCGGTGATTTCGGTCAGCCAGTCCATGCAGATCATCGCCCTCTACGTCAACGGGCTGCGGCACGTCCTGGAGGGTTCCGAGAAGGTCCTCGCCCGCGCCAACCAGGCCCTCGCAACCCTTGAACGCTACAGCGCCCGATTGGACCAGGTCACCAGCGCCCTCTCGGCCCTCGAGATTGAGGCCATGGTTACCGTCCGGGATGTGGCAGTCACCCTGCAGCGCCAGGAAATGGTCCGGCGCATCGCCGAGGAAATCGCGCAATATGTCCTGGAACTGGGCGAGGACGGCAGGTTGCTCTCCCTTCAGTTGGAGGAGCTCACCATGGGCCGTGGCCCAGGCAGCGACGTCATCATCCGCGATTATGCCGGCGCGGACGCCTCGCCGGATGAGATCGACGCCGCGGTGCAGGCACTCCTGGATCTTGGCCCGACAGAGCTGATTGACCTTGGCAAGATTGCGGGCATCATCGGTTTCGCCGGGGGCATGGACGTGCTCGACGCCGGCGTGCAGCCGCGCGGCTACCGTCTCCTGTCAGGGCTGAAGTCGGTTCCGAAAGCGGTGGCCGACCGTTTGGTGGAGCATTTCGGGGGCCTCCAGAACCTCATGGCGGCCACCATCGACGACCTCATGACCGTGGACGGCATCGGCGACCAGCGCGCCAGGACCGTCCGCGAAGGGCTCAGCCGCATGGCTGAGGCCAGCCTGCTGGACCGGTTCCTCTAGCGTCCCACCCGACCGGCTAGCGTTAGCCGAGCTGGAAGATGGCCTTGGTGCTCGCTTTGTTTCCCAGGGTGGCCTTGAACGTGTATGTGCCGTTGGCCGGCTTTGCCGAGACCACGCCGCAGCCTTCCGACGTCCTGTTGCGTTGCCACGAGAAGTTGGCCGTCTCGCTCTTGCCCGGATCAATCTGCTTCACGAGGTCCTCGCTCTTCGCTTGGCAGTCCTTCGAAGAGAAAATCCGGTCGTCGCCGCTCATCACCAGGAAATCCATCTGGGACGTGCCAACGTTGACCTGGCACGGAGCCGCTCCGCCGTTGGTGATCTTCATGCTCAGCAACGGGTTCTGCCCAGCTGCATAGACGGCCTGGTCCGTGGATGCAGTCACGGTCACGAGGTTGAGGTCGCAGACCGGGGTCGCAGAGGGGGTCGCGGCGGCCGTAACCGGGGCCGACGAAGGGGTCTGGACCGCCGGAACAGCTCCACTGGCATCGTTCTTGGACGCACCGGAATCAGCCTTGCTTGCAAGGGAGGAACTCACGGCCACAGCCCCGGCCACGAGCATCGCCAAGATCACTAGCAAGGCACTAAAAACTACCAGTCTCCGACGGCGGTAAACGGCGGGGCTCGTCCGGCGCCTTTGAGGTCGCCCTGCATTCTTTGAACGGCTTGCGCCTGCGGTCCGGGCAGGGCTTTTTGCCGACGGCGACATGCGCGCCCTCGGCGGTTGCTTGCCCTTGTTGACCATTCTTCTAGGCTAGGCAACACCGGCCCGGGATGGCGTCGCACCACGCCGCCGGGGCCTGATCGGAGCCAGTATGACGTCCGTCATCCCTGGCCGGCTCCATTACAGTTGATGGCAGGAATCGGCCGCTATCAGGGCCCGCCACGAACCGCAGCGAGGATCCCCATGTCACTGCCAGGCGCCGCTGAACTTGCCGGCACCCATCACCTCACGGACTTGCACCTGTCCATCGGCCGTTGGTTCTCTGAGATGGCCCGGGTGTTGCCGTGGCGGTCGCCGGACTGCAGCCCGTGGGGAATCCTGGTCAGCGAGGTGATGCTGCAGCAGACCCCGGTGGTCCGCGTCCTGCCAGTGTGGGAAGACTGGATGGAGCGCTGGCCTGAACCTGCGGATCTCGCGAGGGAGGCTTCGGGCGAGGCCGTGCGGCATTGGGGCAGGCTCGGTTATCCCCGCCGCGCGCTGAGGCTCCACGCGGCCGCCGTCGCGATGGTGGAACAGCATGGCGGGAACGTGCCGGACTCGCATAGCGCGCTGCTGAGCCTTCCCGGCGTCGGCGACTACACAGCCGCGGCGGTAGCCGCTTTTGCCTTTGGGCGGCGCGAAACCGTGGTGGATACGAACATCCGGCGCGTGCATGCACGGCTCGTTTCGGGATTGGCTCTGCCAGCGCCGTCGCTCACTGCGTCCGAGATGCGCCTCGCCGAATCGCTCATGCCCAACGACGTACGGCTCTCCGTCCGGTGGAACGCTTCCGTCATGGAACTCGGTGCGCTGGTGTGCACGGCCCGCTCCCCCAAGTGCTCAGACTGCCCGGTTCGCGAGTCCTGCGCGTGGCTTGCCGCGGGCGAGCCGCCGCCGACATACACGCCCAAAGGCCAGGCGTGGCACGGCACGGACCGGCAGCTCCGGGGTGCGGTCATGGCCGTCTTGCGTGTGGCCGCTTCGCCCGTGGCACGGGAACTGTTCGAGCGTCCCGCAGCTGACCTTGGCTTTGCCGCCGACGGCGCCGAAGCGCCACTTGCCGCCCTCCACCGCTTGAACTCGGCCCCTGAGCAACTGGAACGCGCTCTCGAGGGACTCCTGCGCGACGGTCTGGCCGAGGTGCACGACGGCGGGCTGCGGCTCCCGGCGTGAGGTTCCATTTCGCTGCTTCCGCCATGCTGCTCCCTTCACACGCGGGTTGGCTTGCGGGCCAGAAGGAAGGCCTGCGGGGTTTTCTCATACCTGTCGTCTGGTTCGCGGACTAGCTGCGCCTCCACAACGAGCCCTGCCTGACGCAGGAGTTCCGCGATACGTTCAGGTGGCAAGCGGTAGGCATCGAGGTCGATCTCGTGGCCGTAGGCGAAATCCAGGTGCCGGGGTTCGTCGCCCGCTTGAAACGCAAGCAGGAGCAGTCCGCCGTCCCCGAGGGTCCGATGGAACAAGCAGGAGCAGTCCGCCGTCCCCGAGGGTCCGATGGAATTGGGCGAACACCCCGGGCAACCGTGCCGGCGGTGTATGGATAATCGAATACCAGGCGACAATGCCACCCAACGCGCCGTCCGCCAGGTCCAGGGCCTCCATCGACCCTTCGGCAAACTGCAGGCCAGGGTGATCCCGGCGGGCTACTGCCACCATCTCCGGCGACAGGTCGACGCCGAAAGCCGCCAAGCCAAGGGATTGCAAGTGCGCCGTGATGCGCCCGGGACCGCAACCGACGTCTGCAACTGCCCCTCCTCCAGCCGCCTCCACGAGTTCGGCAAACGTGCCGAGCATGGCCCGGTCAAACGGCTTGGACGCGAGCTCGTCGCGCAGGAGATCGGCGTAGTCGGCAGCTACCGTGTCATAGGCGGCGCGGGTGGCATGCACGTCCGCGGGTTCAGCCATGCCCAGTTCAGTCATGCCCAGAACCCTACTGCTTTTCGGACGGCCAAAGGCCTTGCGGCCAGAGTGCCAGAGGCCCGGCCGTGGGTCACGGAACGCTTTGAGGTCGCGGAGCTGCAACGGTCCGTAGATGTCGGTAACGATGTGCCTGCCAGTTGCCGGCATGGCGTTCCGGGCACCTCTCCGCGGGAATATCCTCAATTATGCGAAGGTTCTGGGCCGCGATCGCTTTGATCACGACGGCGGCGCTCGGTTCGGGATGCCAACCTCAAGTGACCGTCTGCCCGGCAATTGCCATGGCCCCGGTGGTGTCTCTGACCGTTGCGGCAGAGTACGCGCCGATGGTCAAAACCGTCCATTTGAAAGCATGCCAAGACGGGAAATGCCGTGAGGCCGATCTGGAGTTGCGCCCAGGAAGTGCGTCAATCCCCGTAAACTGCGTCCCCGAACCTGGGGCGGCTTGTTCGGCCGTCTCGTCCCCGGATGGTACGAGCTACGGATTCCTGAACATGGGGACATTGACGGCCTCTCCCATCAATGCCGAGGTGACCGGCTCAGACGCAAGCGGCGGAACCTTGCCTGCCAGGACATTGGACTTCACGCCAAAGAGCGCCAAACCCTGGGGCGAGCAGTGTCAGACCGTCATCACAGCCAGCCTCCTGTTGGACGCCAACGGCCTGCGACAGGCCTGAACTTCAGAGCCACTCAAAGACCCACGAAGCCACCCCTTAGCCACTCTCCCTCGGCCCCCTCAGATCTCCCCAAAGCCCTGTTCCACAAGCCGTCGGACGTAATTCACGGCTTTGGATGCGTCTTTGCCCCAGGCTTCCACCCTGAGCTTGCCGCCCTGGCCCACGGCAAGGCTCATAAGTTCCATGATTGATGTGCCATCGACGCCGTTCACCGTTGCCTCGACGTCCAGGCCAGCCAGTCCACCCGCAATTTTCGCCGCGGGCCTGGCGTGCATTCCCATGGGATTGATGAGTTCGAATTCCTCGCTTTCCGCCGGTTCACCCCTGCCCTGGGATTGGACCGGCCCCGCGGCGTTCAACGTGGGCTGGGGTCCGAATCGAACCGATTCCGCGGCGGCCTTCACCGTGGCGGCCAGGGCACCACCTTGGGTGGCAACCGCGGCGGCAACGAGGCCTTCCACCAAGGGAGCGTCGGCAAGAAGAACCCTATCCGGCTCACTGCAGAACTCCAGTGCCGATTCCGCCGTCATGACTGCAGAGCCGAGGTCCGTCAGCACCACCAGCCCGTCCCCCGAGGCCTCGGCAAGTCCGGCCTCGAATGCCGCTATTGTTTTCTCCAGATCCGTGCCAACCCGTCCATCGTCCGTGCCACCAACGGGGTAGAACTTCACATCGGGCGCCATCTGAGCGGCCAATTCCACTGCGCCTTCCGCGATCTTCCGGCTGTGCGAGACCACCACCAAGCCCACCGTCATTCAGCGGACCCGTCGGGGAATCCCGCAGCGGTAGCTGCTGCGCGCAACAACAGGGCCGAAGACGCGGCTCCGGGATCACGGTGGCCGGCGCTGCGTTCACCGAGGTAGCTGGCGCGGCCCTTGCGGGCTACGAGGGGATCTGTTGTCACGGCTCCCACTTCGGCTGCCTCGGCCGCGGCAGCCAGCACCGCTACCGCATCTCCACCAACGGCCAGGACCTCATCCGCGGCTTCCACGGCAGGGGACCACGCATCCACCATGGTCTTGTCTCCTAGCTCCGCCTTGCCGCGGGCAACAATTCCGTCACGTGCCGCGGTCAACGCCCCGGCGAGCGCCACAGCATCAATCTCTGTGCTTTCTCCCAGTGCCGTCGCGGCCCGCAGATATGCGGTTCCGTACAACGGACCGGCCGCCCCACCCACCTTGGACATCAGGGCCATCGCGGCCAGCCTCAGTGCGGCACCGGGTGTTTCCGGTGGAGTCTGGGCGATCTTCTCCATGACCGCCTGGAATCCGCGGTCCATGTTTTCGCCGTGGTCCGAGTCCCCAATCGCACGGTCCAACGCGATCAGCTCCTCACGATGCTCGGACATGAGCCGTGCGGAGAGCGTCAACCATTGAACCGCCCAGTCGACCCCCAGACCCACAGTCACATCCCCCAACGCAGGGCAGGAGTGTGGACAGGTGCATCCCACAGGGAAGTCAGTTCGTCATCGAGCCGCAGCACGGATATGGAGCAGCCCTGCATCTCAAGCGACGTGACGTAGTTGCCCACTAGCGAGCGTTCCACTTTGGCTCCTCTTTCGGCGAGGATCTGGGCCGCCCGCCGGTAAACGATGTACAGCTCGCTGAGGGGCGTGCCACCCATTCCGTTGACGAAGAGCAGCACTTCTTCACCGGCCCTGATCGCCAGGTCTTCAAGGACGGGATCCAACAAGCGGCTAGTGATGGCGTCGGCGCTCTCCATCGCGATCCGGTGCCTGCCAGGCTCACCGTGAATGCCTATCCCGATTTCAATCTCGTCGTCAGCAAGCTCGAAGCTGGGCACCCCGGCATGGGGCACGGTGCAGCCGGACAAGGCCACGCCCATAGTGCGCACATTGCGGACAACCCCTTCTGCCACACCGGCGACGGCGTCCAGCGAGTCCCCGCGTTCGGCGGCCGCCCCAGCAATCTTTTCCACCAGCACAGTGCCTCCCACGCCGCGCCGGCCTGCGGTGTACAGCGAATCCTCCACCGCGACGTCGTCGTTGACGAGAACAGTTCGAACGCTGATTCCTTCGGCTTGGGCCATCTCTGCCGCGGTCTCGAAGTTCAGGACGTCACCGGTGTAGTTCTTCACGATGTGTATGACGCCGGCCCCAGAATCGACTGCCGCAGTGGCGGGAATGATCTGGTCAGGCGTAGGCGAGGTGAAGACGGCACCCGGCACGGCGGCGTCGAGCATCCCGTGACCCACAAAACCGGCATGAAGCGGCTCATGACCGCTTCCGCCTCCTGACACAAGCGCCACCTTGCCGGCCACCGGCGCACCTTTTCGGACGACGAAGATGGGATCCGTATGGACGTCCACGAGGTCGGCATGAGCCATGCCAAATCCTTCGACGGACTCGTCCACCACCGAACGGGGATCGTTGATGAGCTTTTTCATGACTCGCTCCTGGGCGTTGCTGGTAGGTGATTTGACCCTACTACCAGCGCCCCGGGCACGGTAGGGGAACGGTTCCGTATGTGGAAAGCCGCGCCGGAGAACGCAGAAGGGACAGCCCCCAATGGCTGTCCCTTCTCAAAGGTTCTGGTTTGCGCCTGGTTAGTGCGGCGGGCCGCCGGCCTTCAATCGGCCGGTGCTGGGGTCCTGGGCCGTTACGCCCGTGGCCAACGGGTCCGGCCAGAGATCCGCACACGCTTCCCGCATGCAGCCACCCGTCCCGCGCTTGCGCGACTCCGGTGTGGAGCCAGGGCGCGGCATGTCTATCTGGAAACCTGAAAAGTCTGGAAACATAACGTGGTATTTCATTTTCGCCTCCACAGTATGGTTGGCTCGCCGCAACCGAGCCTCGATTAGTTTATCCATCAAGTTGATATACGTAAAGACTCGATGGCTAGCTAATTAAGGGACTGGGGAGAAGAAACCGGAGCTAGAGGATCTTGATCATTCGGGTATTGCCCAGGGTGTTGGGCTTAACCCGCGCCAGATCGAGGAACTCAGCCACGCCTTCGTCATGGGAACGGAGCAATTCCGAGTAGACCTGGGGGTCCACTGCCGTTTGGTCCTCCATGACTTCGAAACCGTGGCGCTTGAAGAAGTCCACTTCGAAAGTCAGACAGAAAACCCGCGCTACGCCCAAGGCGCGGGCGTCCTCCAGGAGCTGCTGAACAAGGACGTGACCCACGCCCTTGCCGCGCCAATCGTCGTCCGCCGCCAGAGTGCGCACCTCGGCCAGGTCCTCCCACATGACGTGCAAAGCCCCGCAACCGATCACCTCACCGTCGGACGATTCGGCAATCCGGAACTCCTGAAGGCTCTCGTAGTAGGCCACCGTCTCCTTGGCCATCAGGATTCGCTGCTCCGCCAAGGGCGCCACAAGCCTCTTGATCGCGGCAACATCGCCGGTGCGGGCAGGGCGGATACTGAACATCGGAGTCACAGCCCCATCCTATGTCCAGCGAGCCGCCTGCCCGCTCAGGCGACGCCGGCCTGACGCCTTGGCGCCCCGATCCCTGCACCTCATCACTACAGCCCGAGGTCCTCAGGAACGGCGATGTCTTGCCCAAGTACCTGCTTGGCCAGGAAGTGCTCCACAACGCCGTACCAGACCTTGGCGTGCTGCGGCTGCAGGATCCAATGGTTCTCGTCCGGGAAGTACAGGAAGCGGTGCTGGGTCTCGCCGTTGTCATCGGCAGGCAGTCCGGAGCTGGAGAGGAGTTCGTACCAAAGCCTCAGGCCTTCGCCGATCGGCACCCGATAGTCCTTGTCACCATGGATCACCAGCATGGGCGTCTTGATCTTTCCGACATGGAGATGGGGCGAGTTCTCCATGGCCATCTCTACGGTCATTTCCTTGAGCCAATACTGCGAAGCGTCCGTGGTGGGGCCGAACTGGTCCAAGGCCCACAAACTGGCGTGGGTCACGATCGCCTTGAAGCGGTCAGTCTGCCCGGCCACCCAGTTGGCCATGTATCCGCCGAATGACCCACCCATGGCGGCCGTCCGCGACTCGTCAATGTCAGGCCGCCGGACCACTGCGTCGGTAATGGACATGAGGTCGGTAAACGGCGCTTTGCCCCACTCACCCCAGCCGCGCTGGATGAATTGCTGGCCGTACCCTGTGGACAGGGCGGGGTCGGGCAGCAGTACGGCATAGCCCTTTGACACGAGCAGCCATGGGTTCCACCGCCAGGTCCAGGCATTCCACGAGCCCAAGGGGCCACCGTGGATCCACAGGAGCAAAGGTGCTGGATTCGCCTCCGATGCCCCTTCCGGGAGCGCGAGGTAGGCCGGAACCCGGGAGCCGTCCGCCGCGGTCGCCTCCACCCGCTCCAACGAACCCTTGATCTTGGGACGCTCCGCGGGCGCGGGGAGCCGTTCGACGCCGCCCGTGGCGAGGTCGATCCGGACGGCTTCCGCCGGGAATTGGTAAGAGCTGCGGAGCGCGAACGCGCTCAGCCCATCCGGGGAAACCACGACGTCGGTGTACGCCGCTGCGTCACGCGTCACCCGGGTGACGGTACCGTCAGCGACGCCGACCCGGAAGACCGGCGTGGCGCCGTCGTCATCGGCTGTGACGAGGAGCGAGCGCGCATCCGGAAGCCACGCCGCCGGACTGCCCCAGCGGTCCCAGCCCGGCGCGAGCGGCTCAAGGTCAAGGGTTTCTCCGGCGGCGACGTTCAAAAGGTGCAGCTTGACCTGGGGCGCCTCCCTTGGAGTGCTATCGCTTTCGCTGACCACCGCAAGCATGGAGCCGTCAGGGCTGACCGGGCCCGGGAAATAGCTCATCCCCTCTTGGTCCGAAAGCACCTTGAGGGACCCGGATGGGACATCCACAGCGGCGAGCACAAATCGCGTGTCCGCCTTCGCGAGCGGCTTGGCAAGGCTCGTGTAGATCGTCTTGCCGTCTGGACTGACCACGGCGCGGGTGTTGCGGAGGTTGCCGCCGACGTCGGGAGTCAGATTGCGCAGTTTCAGGGGCGCGATAGCGTCCACGGTCGCGGGCTTTCCCGGCTCAGCCACGTCCCCGTTTTCCACGGCAAACAGCCTAGGCTGGGCTGGGCCGAGATCGGCGTCCCAGTAGCGAACCGGATAGCCCGTGTGCAGGATAGCCGCCACCTTGTTGTCCTTCCGGGCCTTGCGGCGCTCCTCGTCGCTTTCCTCGTCAGTGGAACCAGCCAGGACCGATGCCGTCACGAACGTGGCATCGGCGGCCGACGCAGCCATGACGCCTCCGACGCCGCCCGCGCGGGAGTGCACCACCCGGGCTTCCCCGCCGTCGGCAGGCAAGAGCCACAGGGCGCTCACGRGATCGGCCTCAGGGCTGTCCGGGTCAGGACGGGCTGAAGTGAAGTAGAGGTCGCCGTTTGCGGCAAACACCGCACCGGTCTCGCCCTTGGCGCTGCGCGTGATGCGGCGTGCGTGCTTCTTTCCCACGGGATCGAGCTCCCAAAGGGCCGTGACGTATTCCGTGCCCTTGGCGTTGAGGGTGGAAACCGTGGTGACCAGGCGGCTTCCGTCTGGACTGAGAGCCAGGCCACCAACCCGGGGGATGGCAAGGTAGTGGTCCAGATCGTGGAAAGGAGTTTCGGGTTGTGTGCTCGGGGTCTCTGAGGCATTCGAATCCATGCTCCGATTCAACACTTAATGTGTGCCAGATCACAAAAGGTTCACTAAGAGTGAAACGGTACTTTCAGAATTAGCTGCGCAACAAAAAGCCCCGCCCGCTCCTTGCGGAGCGGGCGGGGCTATCGAGTCGGAACTGAGGCGCTCGGAGCTTAGGCGCTCGGAGCGATTTCCGGAATGCGCGGCTTGGCATTGCCGGCGAAGGTGAACTTGGCGTCGTCGCCTTCGCCGTCCACGTCGACCACCACGATGTCACCGGTGTGCAGTTCACCGAAAAGGATCTTCTCGGAGAGCTGGTCTTCGATCTCGCGCTGGATGGTGCGGCGCAGTGGCCGGGCACCCATGGCGGGATCGTAGCCACGCGTGGCCAGGAGCACCTTGGCGGCTTTGGTGAGCTCGATGCCCATGTCCTTGTCCTTGAGGCGTGCCTCGAGGCGCGTGACGAACAGGTCAACGATCTCGATGATCTCGTCCTGCGTGAGCTGCGGGAACACCACGACGTCGTCAACGCGGTTGAGGAACTCGGGGCGGAAGTGCTGCTTGAGCTCTTCGGTGACCCGTGCCCGCATCCGGTTGTAGCCGGTGGTGGTGTCCGTGCCGGACTGGAAGCCGGTCGCGACGCTCTTGGAGATATCGCGGGTTCCCAGGTTGGTGGTCATGATGATCACCGTGTTCTTGAAGTCCACCACCCGGCCCTGGGAGTCGGTCAGTCGGCCGTCTTCCAGGATCTGCAGCAGCGAGTTGAAGAGATCGGCATGAGCCTTCTCCACTTCATCGAACAACACCACCGAGAACGGACGGCGGCGGACCTTTTCGGTCAGCTGCCCGCCCTCTTCGTAGCCGACGTAGCCCGGAGGAGCACCGAAAAGACGCGAAACCGTGTGCTTCTCGGAGTATTCGGACATGTCCAGCGTGATGAGAGCGTCCTCTTCACCGAACAGGAATTCGGCCAGCGCCTTGGCGAGTTCGGTCTTGCCGACGCCGGTAGGGCCGGCAAAGATGAACGAACCGCCCGGACGCTTGGGGTCCTTGAGGCCTGCACGGGTGCGGCGGATGGCCTGGGAGAGAGCACGGATGGCCTCATCCTGACCGACGACCCGCTTGTGCAGCTCGTCTTCCATCTTCAGCAGGCGGCTGGATTCTTCCTCGGTCAGCTTGAAGACCGGGATGCCGGTGGAGTTCGCGAGAACTTCGGCGATCAGGTCTTCGTCCACCTCGGAGATATCGTCCATGCCGCCGGACTTCCAGTTGCGTTCCTTCTCGGCACGCTCGGCAATGAGCTTCTGCTCCTTGTCGCGCAACGACGCGGCGCCTTCGAAGTCCTGGGCGTCGATGGCGGATTCCTTCTCCATCTTGACCTCGGCGATGCGCTCATCCATGGCCTTGAGCTCCGGCGGCGCCGTCATGCGGCGGATGCGCAGGCGAGCACCGGCTTCGTCGATCAGGTCGATCGCCTTGTCCGGAAGGAAACGGTCCGAAATGTAGCGCTCGGCCAGCGTTGCCGCGGAGGCAAGGGCACCGTCCGTGATGGTCACGCGGTGGTGCGCCTCGTAACGGTCACGCAGGCCCTTGAGGATCTCGATCGCATGCGCGACGGAAGGTTCTTTGACCTGGATCGGCTGGAAGCGGCGTTCCAGAGCTGCGTCCTTCTCAATGTGCTTGCGGTACTCGTCCAGGGTGGTGGCACCAATGGTCTGGAGTTCACCGCGGGCAAGCATCGGCTTCAGGATGGACGCGGCATCGATGGCACCTTCGGCCGCACCGGCGCCCACGAGGGTGTGGATCTCATCGATGAAGAGGATGATGTCGCCGCGGGTACGGATTTCCTTGAGGACCTTCTTCAGGCGCTCTTCGAAGTCACCGCGGTACCGGGAACCGGCCACGAGGGAACCGAGGTCAAGCGTATACAGCTGCTTGTCCTTGATGGTCTCCGGGACGTCCCCGCGGACGATCGCCTGGGCAAGGCCTTCGACGACGGCGGTCTTGCCGACGCCGGGCTCACCGATCAGGACGGGGTTGTTCTTGGTGCGCCGGGAGAGGACCTGCATGACGCGTTCCATCTCCAGCTCACGGCCGATC